>NZ_JBFMKQ010000002.1:0-264816 GCF_040786285.1 Aquimarina penaris | reverse complement strand
AGTGTAACGGAAACAAAGTGTATCGAGAACCATTATGTGTAACATTAAAAAGTATGAATCTTTCGTTTTCAAAAGCATCTCGATAGTACAAATACAATTCTCCCTCTGGTCCAATCACTCGATGTTACATAGCGTTTTCGACATTAACATTACTTTATCATTATACCTTGTAATATTCTTTAAAAAAGAGCGACATATAAGATATGATCAAGGAATTTACAGAATTTTCTACAGCAGCAATTTTAAAAACAGGAGACGAAGAATTACTAACTTCTTATAACACATCAAAATTATTGGGGTTATACACCTTTATCTGGTCTACATCAAAACCTGTTACTTTAGAGGTTGATGGTATTGTAACTACAGTACAAAAGGACCATATTGTTGTGCTTACTCCTAATCAATATTTTAAGTTTATAAGTGGATCAGATCTTATTGTTTATCAATTTAACAGAGAGTTTTATTGTATCAAAGATCATGATAAAGAAGTAAGCTGTATGGGTGTTCTTTTTTATGGCAATAGTGTGATTCCTATCATAGCATTAGATACTAAAGAACGTAACAAGCTTACTCTGTTTCATCAGATTTTTTTAGAAGAATTAGATACTGTAGATACTATACAAGCAGAGATGTTACGTATGCTCATGGCTCGATTTATTATCACTACCACTCGATTAATCAAGCAGCAAAGTGATTATAGCAATGCTGAAAACCAAATAGATCTAATCAAAGAATTTAACGCTTTAGTTGAATTTAACTTTAGAAAAGAGCATTCGGTAGCGTTTTATGCCGAAAAATTATTTAAATCGCCTAAAACATTGTCGAATAATTTCACTAAATTTGAGAAAAGCCCTCTACAGATCATTCATGATCGTGTAATTTTAGAAGCCAAACGCCTACTTATTTATACAGAAAAGACTGCCAAAGAGATTGCATATGAAATTGGTTTTGAAGATGCATCACACCTGAGCAGAATGTTTAAGAAACATACCTCTTTTTCACCTTCAGATTTTAGAAAACAACTTAAATCTGAACCTGTCGGGAATTATTGACAAGTGTAAAGGAAAAAGCGCCATGTTATAGAATTTGTTTTTGCCCCAACTTTGTATTGTAATTAATAAAGCAACCACCGAAACGCATTTCGGGAAAAACATAAAGACATGAAAAATTTTACTCACTATATCAAAATAACATTTCTAGGAATATTATTTCTTACTTTTTCTATAAGTAATGCTCAGGTAGAATTAGACACCGTTTATCTTAATGGTTATACCGAAGAAGAAGTATACACAAATAACTTTAGTAGTTTTAATAATGAATTAATTGCAGAAGATGTAATTAATTTTAGAATTGAAATTAAAAAGGCCAAAGAAGATAATAGTTATCTATTGTTTTTATCAGAAAGAAATACTCTGGAAGTTTTAACCGAGGCATACTTAAAAACTATTCGCAAAGGAGCCAACAGAAGTTCGGATGCTGAAGCTTTTGTAAATTTTCTTAGAGAAAGACTTCCAGAATTAATTAATCAATTTAGAAAAGATAATAACCTTGAAGAATTGTATATTATTTCTCGAAAAAACACTTTTAATGGTAAAATAGACGCTTTACCTGTTGTACTTTAAATTTATGTTATTTTTTTTATTAAATTCGGGGAGCTAACAAATTACCCCTATAATGAAAAATAAATTACCCCTATTGCTACGCATTGTCGTGGCAATTATTTTGATTCAAACTCTCAGATTTAAATTTACGGCGCATCCCGATAGCGTTTATATTTTTACCAAAGTTGGCCTAGAACCCTATGGTAGAATAATTACCGGGATAACGGAGCTTATTGCAGGAATTTTACTTTTTATTCCTAAAACTATTTGGGTAGGTGCCACATTAACTCTTGGTATTATTGGCGGAGCCATCATGATGCATTTAACAAGATTAGGCATAGAGGTAAATAATGATGGTGGTGCTCTTTTTATAACTGCAGTTATTACGTTTACTTTAAGTGCAATTATTCTTTGGATCAAAAGAAGAGAAGTAAGTTTTTTCTGAAAAACATAATATAAAAAAACATATGTGCTAAACACAAGCCCTTGCCTTTGCAAGGGCTTTTTTTGTTTCGGGAAAAATCGACAAGCCCTCGGGAAAATCTGGCATTTCTTGGTCAAGATAACAGATGCATCTTTGTAATGAAAATAAAAACAAGGTATAACCAATCCTGAAACAAGTTCAGGATATCATAAAAAATATAATTATGACAATTCAAAATAAATCAATTTTCAATCTTATAGAGATTTTTAGACAAGGAAAGAGAAAAATTATAAATTCTATTAATCCACAGGCTCATTGTGAGCAAAAAAGCATTCATGATTTTTATTGTGATGCAGAACAACCTTATGTTGAAAAACAAGGCTAAAACAAAACCTCGACATACATTCGGGAAATTTTGACAAGCCTATGGGAAGAATAACCATTTTTTCGCCTCTATTTTCACCGGATCTTTGTACAGAAATTAAAAAACAAGTAAAAACAAATCCCCAAACTAATTCGGGATATCATTAAAAAATAAAATACTAAAAATTTAAAAATTATGAGCACATTTAATGTACCAACAAGAGAAGAAGTAAGCGCTAACAATCAAGCGATATTTGACAACCTAAATAAAGCATTAGGATTTGTTCCTAACTTATTTGCTACCTATGCCTATAGCGACACAGCTTTAGAAAACTACTTAAACTTTGCCAATGCCAAGACATCACTTTCTGCAAAAGAGAAAGAAGTAGTTAACCTGGCGGTTAGCGAAGTAAACAACTGTATTTATTGTTTATCTGCACATACGGCGATAGGAAAAATGAACGGGTTTACCGATGAGCAAATATTAGAACTTAGAGCAGGGTATGCTTCTTTTGATACTAAATTGGATGCATTGGCTAAATTGGCCAAAAATATTACCGAAAACAGAGGAAAGACAGATCAAAATGTAATCGATAACTTCTTTGCAGCCGGATATACTAAAGGTAATTTGATTGATACTATTTCATTAGTTGGAGACAAAACGATTTCTAACTATATTAATAATACCACAGAGGTTCCTGTAGATTTTCCTGTTGCACAACCATTAGAAACTGCCACAGCATAATTGTAACTACAAGATAGTTACCCCTATATATAACTCCTGAAAAAGGTAAGGTGTAAAGTCTCTCTTCCTTTTTCAGGAACCTTTTAAAAATTAAAAAAATCATTTACATACATTAATAATAATCAAAATCATGAAAAATTTAATCTCATTATTCACACTTATTTTAGCAATCACTTTTAGTGCACAAGCCCAAGACGTAAAAACAGTTTCTTTAGAGCAAACCAAAGGAGAATTTACTCAAAAAGGTATTACACTGTCTGAAGGAACCTATGTTTTTAACATCTCAAATAATAACGTAGGAACAGATGTTGGTTTCGTACTTGTTCCTGCAGGAAAAGATGCAGCAGACGCAAAAAACCACATTAAAGAAGCGTATGTAACAAAAGCAGTGGCAGACGGTAAAACACAAAGTTCAAAAACGGTTACCCTTAAAAAAGGAACATATACCTACTTTTGTCCTTTAAATCCAACTCCACAATATACACTAACGGTAAAGTAATTACCTTAGAAAACTAGACTAGAAAAGCTTCCTTAATCAGGAAGCTTTTTTTGTTTACTTTAGCTGCATGTATTCAGAAATTGAGAAACATATTTCAAAATATATTGAGTGCACTCCACAAGAATGGAGTCGATTTACTAGTGTGCTTATTCATAAGAAACTACGCAAGAAACAATATTTAATACAAGAAGGTGATGTTGTTGACTATGAATATTATGTAGTCAAAGGATGTCTTAAAGCATATCATGTAGATGCCGATGGAAATCAGCACATTGTTCAGTTTGCTATTGAAGATTGGTGGATTAGTGATTTTAAAGCATTTTTCAAAGAAGAAAAAGCACGTCTTAACATCGATTGCATTGAAGCATCAGAAGTAATCGGAATCAAGAAATCTGATTTAGAAAATTTATATCTAGAAATACCTAATCTAGAGCGTTTCTTTCGTATCAAACTTACGAATGCTTTTGTATCTTTTCAGGACAGGATATTATCAGCTTTAGAAAAAACAAGTGCAGAACGTTACTTAGAGTTTTTGGATACATATCCTAATATAGAACAGCGTATTTCTAATTATCATATCGCAAACTATCTAGGTATTAAACCAGAGAGCTTAAGTCGTCTTCGCAAGCAAATTCTTAACATAAATCAATAAAATTTCATAACACAGATCAATCATTTTTTAGACAGGATTTCACGAAATTTGTACTACTAATAGAGTACTCATCATAAAACCTATTTAAAAATGAAAGATTTAAACGTATTAATTGTTACCACATCACATGATGCATTAGGTAATACAGGTGAAAAAACAGGAGTTTGGTTAGAAGAATTGGCTGCTCCTTATTATAAATTTATTGATGAAGGAGCAACCATTACCATTGCTTCTCCAAAAGGAGGTATTGTACCTTTGGATCCTACGAGTAAGCTTGATGATTGGCAGACCGAATACACAAAGAAATTTAATGACGACACAACGGCATTAGATGCTATAAAAAATGCAAAAAAAATCACTGATATCAACCCTTCAAACTTTGATGTCCTATTTTTTCCTGGTGGTCATGGACCTATGTGGGATTTAGCTAATAATACCGATGTAGCTAATGTTATCAATGATTTCAACAAAGAAGATAAACCTATTGGATTGGTTTGTCATGGTGTAGCTGCTTTAAAAGGAGTTACTTTAGAAAACGGAGCTCCTTTTGTAAAAGGAAGACGTCTTACTTCATTTACGAATACAGAAGAGGCGGCGGTTCAGCTTACAGAGATTGTACCTTTCTTGTTAGAAACAGAACTGACTAATGAAGGTGCTATTTACCGTAGAGGTGATGACTGGAGTGAATTTGTTATCGAAGATGGCAATCTAATTACAGGTCAAAACCCTCAATCTTCAGTAATGGCTGCACAAAAAACGTTAGAAGCTCTAAAAGTAAAGTAACACAAACTCAACACTACAGATTAGAGTATTATGCTAAAAAGCCCAATCAGATTTTATAATCTGATTGGGCTTTTTTCTATTTTCAACTATCTAATTATTAATATGCAGTTAACTCGTCACATAAAGTTTCAGCAAAAAGTAAAAACTTTTAAAATTCTGTTAAAAACCTAAAACGATATCGATAAGAATTATCAGGATGTATTCTTTTCTATATTTTAGCTAAAAACTAACCCATGATGAAAAATGTAATTGTATTCGCTTTATTTTCTTTAGTATTTGTTGCGTGTAAAACTGAAGTAAAAAAACAGCATCAATATGAAGACGATGCAGAAGTGAGGGATCCAGAACCTATTGCCGATACTAACGAGAAAAAAATGTCTACCACGGCAGAAGCAATTGCATATGCGAACGGGTTTGAAAACTGGAATAAAGTAAAAGAGATAAAATTTACGTTTAACGTAGACCGGGATACTATTCACTCTGAGCGGTCCTGGAACTGGAAACTTAAAGAAAATGAGGTAACCTTAACTTCTGCAAAGGACACGATTACCTATAATAGAACGCAAATAGATAGTACCAATCAAAAAGCAGATGAAGGGTTTGTTAATGACAAATATTGGTTGTTAGCGCCTTTTAATTTGGTTTGGGATTCTAATAGTTTTACTTCAGAACATCAAATAAAAGCAGTGGCTCCAATAAGCAATAAAGAAATGCAAAAACTAACTATTGTGTATAAAAATGAAGGTGGTTATACTCCCGGGGATGCCTATGATTTTTATTTTGAAGGAGATTTTATCATCAAAGAATGGGTGTTTCGACAAAAGAATGCAGAAAAACCATCGTTAATAACTTCTTGGGAAGATTATACCACCTATAACGGAATCAAGATTGCCAAAACCCATAAGCGCAATGAAGGTGATTGGACACTACATTTTACTAATATTGAAGTGATTACCGAGTAAAAACATCTAGTACAAAAAGATGACGTAATAGCTAATTCCAGGTAATGGTAATATACACGTTGTTTGTAATCAAAGTATACCTATAGAATGAATAAAACACTGAGTTTAGTTCTCATATTTCCTTTTTTTCTAGGATGTAAAACTTCAAAACCTTTAGTGAAGTTTTCTGATATGTTGTGGACTTCAAGTTTGAACGCTTCTTACAACAAAATTGCCGTTGGTGGAAATAATGGAGCTTTAAAGGTATTATCAACTGATGATTTAAATATTGTAAAGACGTATGAGTTGCCAAACACCATTACAAAAGTTGAATGGCATCCGACCGAAAATCTATTAGCAGTTATTAGACAGTGGAATGATGAGAGTGGTTCGGATGATAGTCAAGCAAAACTAATTAATATAAAATCAGGCAAGACAATAGAACTCGATAACTATGGAGGACGAGGATTAGGATGGAGTAAAGATGGAAAATATTTGGCAATTGGCGACGGTGGTGGAATTGTTAGTATTTTCAATGTAAAAGGAGAATTAGTTAAACGAATAAAAACGGAACAAAAGGCCATTACAGGATTAAGTTGGCATCCTCACAACTATAAAATTGCTACTGTAGGTAGCCATATTGAAATTATAAGTCCTGAGAACGATGACAAAAAGCAAATAATGCCACGAGATGTAGAAATTCTGATGTTAAGTGTTGAGTGGCATCCTTCAGGTGATATGTTCGCCACAGGAGACTATGGAAATTCTGATATCAATTATCCTCCACTTCTACAATTTTGGGATTCTAATGGAACGAAATTGAAAGATATTGAGGGTAGTAAGTCTGAAATTAGAAACTTAAAATGGTTAAATAACGGAAAGAGCCTTTTAACTGCAAGTGATAAAATAAGAATGTGGGATGAAGGGGGAGAAATAATAAAATCGAGTAAAAAAGAAAGTCTGTTCTGGGGACTTGTTATTAATGAAAAAAATCAAAATGTAATTGCAACGACAGAATATGGAGATATCTTTACATTTAATAAAAAACTTCAAATAATAAAGACAACCAGTTTAAAAAAATAATGGCTACAGACAACACTGTGTAAAAATTAATTAAAACGCATTTTACACTAAACAGTATTGCTAATCCTGTCTTTTCTTTAAGAAAAAAGTAATCATCATGGCTATGATGGCAGCCACCAATAATGCTATAAAACTAAGTTGTAAACTATCTATTTTTGATAATAAACCCAAAAGAGGTGGACTTAACAAAAACCCTAAATACCCAAAACCAGCTACAAAAGAAATTCCTTGTGCCGAAGAAATACCGTCAGTTTTTCCGGCTAATCTAAATAGTTCTGGGATAATAACAGAAAAACCTAATCCAACCAATCCAAAACCGGTAATGGTTATCACTAATTGAGAAGCAAGTACTGCAGAAAAACCCAGAATACTAAGTATACATCCACCAATGATAATTAATAATGACCCGAATCTCTTACTAATTTCATCGCCAAGAAAACGACCCACGGTCATCATGACCGAGAATGCGACAAATCCAAAACCAGATATTTTCTCGGAAGTAATATTTACTATATCTTGTAAATACAGTTTACTCCAGTGTTCTATAGCGCCTTCACTACCCATAATCAAAAACGCGATGATCGCTAATCCAAGTAAAGGTCGTATAAGATTAAAGTCATACGCTTTTTCTTTTTTCTCAGATTTGCTACCCTGGATTGTAAAATATGCCCTGAAGATCATCAGATTGGTAAGTATAACAAAAATGACCGCACATAACATATGTAGTATAGGAACTTCAAAATAGGTGATGACTAAGCTACCAATACCGGCACCAATTACTCCACCTAGACTAAAAAAGCCATGAGATGCCGACATTATATGTACTGTATCCTCTTGCTCTATATCAGAAACTAATGCATTCATAGAAATATCAGTAAGGCAACCAGATAACCCAACAAAAAAGAGTGAAATACAAAGGGTAAGATAGGTGGACATGAGCAGAGGTATTAAAAACAGTAATGAGAAAATCACAATAGCCAATACAGTTGTTTTACCAACACCTATTTTATCAATAATTGAAGAAGATAAAGGGATCATTACTAATGTCCCCAAAGCAAAACAAAACAATGCAATGCCTAATTGCGCATCATCAATTTCTAATTTAGCCCTCACCTGCGGGATATAAAGTATCCAGGTACCCACAATAATGTTTAATGATGCAAATACCCATGCTGGACCAAAGTAACGTAGCTTTGTAAGAATCAATTGTAGTGAATTCATTATAAATTGTTTGTGTATTTTATTGTTCCCACCTCAAAATTAAGCACATAAAAATGCTTAAGCATAAAACAAAATATTCTATTTTTAAGACAAAATATTCAATAATAAGTTATATGAATAAATAAAATGATAATTTTGTTACATGAAAGTGTCTTATGAACAAATATATCTGGGCCAATCAAAATCATTGAAAATTGAAAGTTATACTAATAAATCTCAATGTGATATAGTAAGCTGGCACTTGCATCCAGAATATGAGCTTGTTTTTATAAAGAGTGGACAAGGAAGTATACAAATCGATACTCATTTTGAAAACTACGCTGATGGACTATTAGTTTTTCTGGGTCCCAACATCCCTCACATGCCCTTTAGCAACAAACAGTTTAAGAACAATATCGAAGTTGTTATTCAGTTTCCTGAAAGTTTTATAAGTGATAAATTAACCAGTTTTCCTGAATTTGAAACGCTTCAAAAGTATATCAGGAAGTCTCATAGTGGAATTATATTTTCATCTGAAATTCACAAAAAATTATCTCCCTTATTTTTAAAGTTTCAAAAACAAAACAATACAGAAAAGCTTCTCAATTTTATGGATATTTTGTATCAACTTTCAATATCCAAAAACCAAAGAGGAATACTTAAAGGAAAACTTTCTTTAGCCATTAATAAACATTCGCTCGAGAGAACCTCTAAGGTATTTCAATATATTAATGATCATTATGATAAACCGATTCGATCAGAAACTCTTGCAAAGCAATTGGGGCTAACTCCAAATTCTTTTTGTAGAATGTTTAAAACCGTAACGAATAGGGGTTTTATTGATTTTTTAAACGAATTCAGGATAAAAAAAGCACAAGAATATTTTGAACATCATAATTTTACCATTGCAGAAGTGATGTACCGATGTGGATTTAATGATCCTTCTTATTTCTCTAAACAGTTCAAGAAATATTCGGGAATTTCACCATCAAACTATTGTAATCAAGTATCTAATTAGACAGTTGATTTGCTTTTTCTAGGATTCCCTGCTTTAAAATTTGTCCAAATTGATACATATCTTCAAAAGAGCAATAAAATGGAGCGGGTGCTAATCGTATTACATTAGGTTCTCTCCAATCGGTTATCACGCCCTTTTTCATTAAATATTCGAATAATTTTCTTCCTTCGCCATGTAAAAATACCGAAAGTTGGGTTCCTCGTTCTTCTGGACTCGAAGGAGTAATAATCTCGAAGGTGCTTTCTACTTCTGCATCTATTTCTTTAAGTACAAACTCTAAATAAGAAACGATAAGATTCCGTTTTTCGATAAGCGCATCCATACCTACTTCATCAAATAATTCTAGAGATGCCAAATAAGGAGCCATAGCCAAAATCGGGGCATTACTTAATTGCCAGGCATCTGCATTGGGCATGGGTTCGAATTCTGGTTTCATAAGAAATCGGGTTTCTCTGCTCGTTCCCCACCAGCCCTCGAATCTTGGGATATCTTTTTGATTATGAAATCGTTCATGAACATAGCATCCAGAAGCATTTCCTGGCCCACTATTCATATACTTATAACTACACCAAGAAGCAAAATCAACATCCCATTCGTGTAATTTTAATTTAATATTTCCTGCGCCATGAGCCAGGTCCCAACCTACAAAAGCACCAACATCATGTCCAGCTTTGGTAATGGTTTTCATATCAAAAACCTGCCCGGTGTAATAATTTACACCACCAATCAGTAGAAGCGCACACTCCTCTCCTACTTCTTGAATGGTTGCTAAAATATCTTCTATCCTAAAATTATGCTCTCCTTCACGTTTTTTAATTTCTACAATAGCATCTTTAGGGTCGTAACCATGAAAACGAACCTGACTTTGTAGCATATATTGATCACTAGGAAAAGCTTTCTCTTCGCAGATAATCTTATATCGTTTACCTTGGGGTCTATAGAAAGATACCATTAGGAGGTGAAGATTTACAGTTAGTGTATTCATCACCGTAATTTCTGAAGGCTTTGCTCCAACAATTTTGCTTAGAGGTTGTGCTAATCGTTCATGATAATCCCACCAAGGTTTCTTTGCATAAAAGTGGCCTTCTACTGCCAATTCTGCCCAATCATTCATTACTTCATCAACATATTTCTGTGCACTCTTAGGCTGAAGCCCAAGTGAATTTCCTGTAAAATATATGACTTGTTCCCCATTTACTTTAGGGAAAATAAATTGATCTCTATATGTCCTTAATATATCTTGCTGATCTAATTTTTGAGCAAATTCTCTAGTATTCTTGAACTGCATTCCTGGTGTTTTGATTCAAAAATACAGATTAGAAATGATAGAAAAGAATATCTTATATACAAAGTTTTTTAGCTTTGCAGAAAAATTAGCAATATGCATTTCATTCCTGAAGAGTTAGACAACTATGTAGTAAAACATACGCAACAAGAACCCGAATTACTACAACAATTAACCAGAGAGACCTATCAAAAAATCTTACAGCCGCGTATGCTAAGTGGTCCTTATCAAGGACGTGTTTTAAGTATGTTATCTAAGCTTATTCGTCCAAAGAGTATTCTGGAAATAGGTACATATACTGGTTATTCTGCGTTATGTATAGCCGAAGGGATGCAAAAAGATGGCAAATTGCACACTATCGATATTAATGAAGAGTTAGAAACATTTCAGAGGAAATATTTCGATCTTTCTCCTTATGGGAAACAAATTCATCAACATATTGGTGATGCCGCCCAAATTATACCCAACCTGGATGTACAATTTGATTTAGTATTTATTGATGCAGATAAACCAAATTATCCAAAATATTTTGAATTAATCATTGATAAAATGAATACCGGAGGAGTAATTCTTACCGATAATGTATTATGGAGTGGAAAGGTAATTGAGCAAGTTACAGAAGAAGATTTATCTACAAAAGCGCTTCTAGAGTATAATAAGCTTTTGGTTGAAGATAAAAGAATAGAAACAGTCTTACTACCTATACGAGATGGGTTAACCATTAGCAGGGTTCTATAAAATAAAAAAAGGAACTTTTAAAAGTTCCTTTTTTGTTTTGCAATTACAAATAAGACCTATTGTACCGCTTTAAGCGCATCAATATTACCATAGCCAAATTTCCTATTTCGATTAGGATAAAATTCTCCTGCTCTTTTTAATTTATCCAACACTTGATCTCTATTCATATTAGGATTACGTGCCCATACTAACGCTGCAATTCCAGCGGTAGTTGCTGTAGCCACAGATGATCCTCCTACTACATTTCTATTATTTGTATTAAATCCTATTACAGGAACTGTTCTACTATTATTGGATGATCTTTGCATCACAATGGTGAAATCAATTTGTCTACCACTATGACAGTTATTACATCGATTATACCCATTATCTTTGATTCCTGTAACCGCAACAGTTTCAGACATACTTGCAGGAAAAATAACAGGGTACCAGCTGGTAAAGCCTGTTGATGTTCCGCCTGCGGCTATAATTAATTTCCCTCTGCTATGTGCGTATCGTACCGCATCTTTAATACTACCAATGGACCATAAATATCCTATAGACATAGAAATTATACGTACATCACCCCTATCACCAAGTTGTCTTAGTGCATTACTTACTCCTCTACGCTCTCTAGAACTTTCTAACAATACATCACCAGTTCCTCTGTAAGCTACAAGGTTAGAATTATAGGCTACCCCTACCGGCATACCATCGTCATTACGCGGTGAACCTATTGCTGAAGCCATAGATGTACCATGACCACATTGATCACTATTTGAGCCATCAAAGGTGCCAAATCTTTCTACAGTTCTTCCTGCAGAAAATCCATCATTAAACCCACTACCTAATAGATTTTGACTAGAAGATATTCCTGTATCAATTAAACCTACAGTGATTCCCATACCAGTACTGTAATTCCAGGCTTGAGGGACTTTATGAATATCAAAATTCCAAGGTAACCAAGCATTTGGTGATATCACTCGATAATCCTGGCTGTTAATGGTGATACCTCCTCTATCACAACCAAAAGATTTTGGTTGTATCTCATTATCATTAAATAAAAAAGATTCATATCCTATAGGATCGAGATAACGAATTTGGTCAGCCGATTTTAATGCTTTTATGGTTTCTATATCCGTAATTTGAACATCCATTGCATTAAGCACATCATAATCATAAACCACTCCATCTGACTTTGATATATCTTCAGAGGATCTAACAATATTTAATATATTTTTTTTTGCATCTATTAATCTAGATGACTTTTGTATAGAAAAACTCTCTCCTTCTTTACCAAAACCAACACTTAAAATCCCCCCTCCGTGCATCACTGCACTAAACAACATTTTATCTGAAGCATTTTGCCAGATAACATCTCCATGCTCCCTTAATTGGCTTTCGATATAATTGTTAATTTCTTTTTTGGATAGTAATTTTTGTGATTCAGAAAAATCTGAGTTTAGATCAATAGTTTCATTTGGATCATCTTTTGAACAAGAGAATACAAGAAAAAGCCCGAAAGCGAAAAGTGCAATTTTTTTCATTTTAAAATAAGATTTACGAGTTTGTGTATAAAAACCTATTAAATGAAAAATTCCTGGGACGTAGAATAATTATCATTTAGTTAATTTCATGGCTAATATATTAAATATTTGCTAAATATTACAGCTATTTATTATGATAATGTTAATAAAATTAGAAATACTATGCTTGCACAGCATTAGATTTTAGGTTGAAATTTCCCTAAAACCCTAGTAAACATCGAGATTTAATAGAAAAGTAAGAATACGTATAATAATCATTAAAAAAAATGATAAATTTTTAATGATTACTAAAAATAAGTATGGTAAAATTGAATATTATTAAAAAAACAGAAAGATTTATAGATTTCGTTTTACAGGGCCCGTAATGTCACTGATATCCTCTTTGACCTGATCAATCTCTTTTTTAATATCTGAAGTAATCGAAGTCGGTATATCTGTATCTATACCGTGCTTTTCTGCGCTTTTAGTGATTTCAGTTTTGATATCATTAGTAGCATCTTTAACAATTCGCATGCCTTTACCCAAACCGCGAGCAATCTCTGGGATTTTATCAGCCCCAAAAACCATCACCAGTATAAAAACGATGAAAGTGATCTCTGTTCCACTAATAAATAAAGGCAGTGTAATCATAATAGTGCAAATATATAGAATATCGTTAAAACAAAAGCCATCCTAATGCAATCAGGATGGCTTTATTTATAAAAACTTTAATATTTAACTATTGACCTTTAACTTTATCTTTGAATTCTTTAAATTTTCCAAGTTTTTTTCGTTTCGGCCAACTATTATTTGATGTATCAATATCTGCTGTTTCCTGGTTGGGATCTACCACTATTTTTGAAATTGCTTTTTCTGAAGCCATAGCCTTCTTTACTGTACTATCATTTTTACGCCAGATTTCGGCTGGATATGTAATTGTTTCAGAAGTACCATCCTCATAAGTATATTGCACTATCAAAGGCATTACTAGTCCTCCGGGCTTTTCAAATGTAATTTCATAAAAGAATTTAGGGTTTTTTAGTCTTGCTCGCTCATCGGCAGAAAAGTTATCCAATAAGTACTCTTTTAATGTCGTTGGATCTTCAATAATCCCATCGTTTCCTTTAATTCTTGTATAATCATCACTTCCCTCTTCTACCATGACCACTAAATCTGCAGGGTTTGCAAATCTTAATCTTCTATCATTGGCCGCATATTGCTGTGATTCTAGCGTAGGGATTTTTGAAACAACAAATTTCTTCACTTTACTAACCCCAATATCTGTATAATCTGTTGTGTAAAACCAACCTCTCCAGAACCAATCTAAATCTACAGCCGAAGCATCTTCCATAGTTCTAAAGAAATCTTCTGGTGTTGGGTGTTTAAACATCCATCGTTGCGAATAGGTTCTAAATGCGTAATCAAAAAGCTCTCTACCCATCACAGTTTCTCTAAGGATATTTAAACCCGTCGCAGGTTTTGCATATGCATTAGGCCCAAACTGATGAATATTATTAGACTGGGTCATTATAGGAGACAGGCGGTTTTGGTTTCCGCTCATGTAGGGTACAATTTTTTCTGCGGGTCCACGACGAGATGGGTATTTTTTATCTTTACCTAATGCAGCTGGGTACCATTCTCCAAAATCCTGCTCGGCTACATATTGAACAAAAGTATTAAGACCTTCATCCATCCATGTCCATTGGCGTTCATCACTATTAACGATCATCGGAAAAAAGTTATGCCCCACTTCGTGAATGATAACACTCATCATACCATATTTAACTCTATCTGAATACGATCCATCTGGATTTGGCCTACCATAATTCCAGCAAATCATAGGATATTCCATTCCTTGATTTTTTGCGTGTACAGAAATAGCTTTATGATAAGGATAATCAAAAGTCATTCTACTGTAAGATTTTAAAGTACTGGCAACCGCTTTTGTCGACCAATCTTCCCAAAGAGGGTTTCCTTCTTTAGGATACATGGATACGGCCATGACATCTCTGTTTCCTATCTTAACAGCCATCATATCCCAAATGAATCGTCTAGAGGTAGCAAATCCAAAATCACGAACATTTTCGGCTTTTAGTTTCCAGGTTTTTTTATTGTTAGAGAACGATTGAGAAGCTTTATCTGCATCTTCTTGTGTTACCACAATAACCGGATTATCATATGATTTTTTAGCTTTCTCATAACGACTCATCATCTCTTTAGTAAACACTTCTTTCCTGTTTACAAGTACACCTGTTCCATCTAAAATATGATCAGCAGGAACTGTAATATTTACTTCAAAATCTCCAAACGGTAAGGCAAACTCTCCACGCCCCCAAAATTGATGGTTCTGCCACCCTTCTACATCGTTGTATACTGCCATACGAGGATAAAACTGAGCAATAACATAGGCTCTATTACCATCTTCGAACTCTTCATAACCAGATCTACCACGACCATTTACGTGATCATTTATATTATACCACCAATCAATCGAGAATACGAATTTACCACCAGGTGCTAAGTCCTTAGGCATCTCAACTCTCATCATAGTCCTGTTGATCGTATGTTTTAATGGTTTCCCGGCAACATCTTTCACCGCAGTGATATTAAAACCACCATCAAACGGTTCTGAAAGATATTTGGTTAAGAAACCTTTTGGTGTATTTGCAAGGTCTACACCGCTTCCTTGAATAAGCGGAGTTTTAGAATCCTTGGCACGCATATTTTGATCCAATTGCACCCAAAGAAACTCTAAATGATCAGGAGAATTATTAGTATAGGTTATTGTTTCTTTCCCTGTAATCTTTTTATTTTTATCATCAAGCTCTATATCCATCTTATAATCTGCTTGCTGCTGATAATATGCAGATCCCGGAGCCCCTGAAGCTGTTCTATACATATTCGGAGTAGCAAACTCATCGTACATTTGCTTAAATTTATTTTGGTTGGTGTGCCCCAGTTCACGTGCTTTTTCAGAAGTATCCTGATTTTGAGCATATGCAACAGTTCCCGACATTAAAAAACCAGCCAGTAGAACTAGAAATATGTTTTTCATTTGAGTAATTTTGAGTTAATTGAAAATAATTTGCAAAATAGTCGTTTTTTAAAAGTTTTGCGTTTCATTCACTAAACTTTAACATCCCTTTATCCCTACCTTTTTCTAATATTAAGCTCTTACGCTGTTTTTCTTTTTTGACATGAACGATGTTTTGTTGTTCTTCAAAAAGATCCATTAAAACTTGATTTGAAATTTGTATGGTTTCTAAGGAAGTAATATTTTCTATTTCTAAATAACATATCATAAGATCATCCTCATATTCTTTTCCTATAAAAGTAAAAGAAACCTCTTCATTATTCACTATAAATTCTAATTTCTGAGTAAGATATTTCTTTATAAACTCATCTACTTCTGAAGCTTCTTTAGTAGGGTCAAGAATAATCGAACTATCGTATCTTTCTTTTAGAATTTCTTCTATATCATCTATAAAAATTCTAGAAATAATCTGTAGGGACTGTTCTTCTTTATTGTAGTCAACTTGTGTAACACTAACATAAAACTTATGTGTTACAAAAGAACTTAAGGTAATACTCAATCCTATTAAAAATAGTAGTAATGAATTCTTCATCTTGCAAAATTGTAAAAGGCTAAAAGTAACTAATTTTGAAGATTTGAATTAAAAAATCGTGCCAAACTTTAATTTTAAGTAGTACGTAATAGTCACTAACAAAAAATACACCTTGGTTAGTATTACTATTATGACAATTTACCTATTGTCGCTGGCGGTATAACTTGCTTTGAATTACTAAAAACTGCAGCAAATCGAGTTCTTTACCTGTTTCAAAATATGTGGTATTTAATCCATTATCTTCGGCAAAAAACAGAAAATCATTTATTTGATGTATCTCTAAAGCCAAGTAATCTTTAAAAAACTGATCATTATACACATCTCTTACTTTAACATCAATATCCTTAGGTTGCTTTTCCTTTTTAGATTTACTTTTACTATCATAAACTAACTTAAAAAGATTCACAAAATTTAATCCATGGATTAAATTTTCTTTTTCTTCTATTATAGCATTATTTTCTGGAGTGGTTAAATCATCGGGGGTAAAGCCATACTCTGCATCATTAATACGTGTAGAGGTTTGTTTAGCAACTTCTGATATCCCGCTTTGACTAAACCCTATTTTTTTTACATCAACCGACACATTGCCTAATAAATCATAAGGTCTCACCACCACTTCTTCGAGCTGATTTACAGATTCGTTTAAAAAAATATGCAACCTTTGACTATCCACCACTCCTTTATCTACAAATACCACGAAGTGTTGATATTGCATTGCCACTACCTCTATTTTATCATTAATTCCAGCGCTAATTCTAAAAACACCATCCTTGTTACTTATGGTACCTTTATTAGAACTGCGATTATACACAACAACTCCTTCTACGTCATCACCAATGGGGGCACTTATTTTTCCATCGATCAAAACTCTCGAGGTTATTTGTGCCGTTGATAAACTTACTACAAAACATATAAAAGCTAGGGATAGTTTTATTTTCATAATTAGAAATACTTATATTTTTCTTCAATTAAGATACTACATTTTTTTATCTTCTTAGAAGATTTCAATAAAAGAAAACGTTAAACTACCTTTACAAAAAAAGTTAATGGCAAACTGTATAATCGCAAGTACTTCTACTATTTACGGAAGTCAACCTTTAGAATATCTTAATGAAGCTTTAACCGAATTGTATTCAGGAATTGATGAAATACTTTTTATTCCTTATGCCCGTCCAGGCGGAATTACCCATGATGAATATACATCTAGTGTTGCTAAGGCTTTTAATAAAATCAATAAAAGAATCGTAGGTATACATACTTTTTCTAACCCGACTGAAGCCCTTAAAAATGCTCAGGGAATTTTTACCGGAGGAGGAAACACATTTCTTTTAGTGGATCAGTTATACCGAAATAAAGTTATTGAACCGCTAAAACAGGCAATACACTCTGGCACCCCCTACTTAGGAACAAGTGCCGGAAGTAATATTTGTGGACTTACCATGCAAACCACCAATGATATGCCCATTGTATACCCTCCTAGTTTTAAAACTTTAGGAATCGTTTCATTTAATATCAATCCACATTATCTTGATCCCAACCCTAGCTCCACTCATAAAGGAGAAACAAGAGAAACCAGAATTAAAGAATTTCATAGATTGAATCCTCAACCCGTAATTGGTTTACGAGAAGGAAGTTGGTTACATGTCAATGATCAAGAAATAGTATTAAAAGGTAAATTAACGGCTCGAATTTTTGAGCAAAACAAAGCTCCTTACGAAATAGAACCCGAAAGCACATTGTCTGAATTAAATTAAAACACCGTGGATTATCAACAAATCCTTAATCAAATAAAAGATGAACTTTCTACTAAACAAAGTACAGGGAAAGTTGCATCCTATATTCCTGAGTTAGCCAAAATAAACTCCGAAAAATTTGGTATGCATTTACATTGCATCAATTCTGGGCATTATAATTTTGGAGACAACGAAGAACGCTTTTCTATACAAAGCATCTCAAAAGTATTTACTCTTTCTCGGGCAATGTCTTTATTAGGCGACGATCTTTTTAAACGTGTAGATGTAGAACCATCGGGAAACCCTTTTAATTCTTTAGTGCAATTAGAATACGAACAAGGAATCCCCAGAAATCCCTTTATCAATGCTGGTGCACTAGTAATATCTGATGCTTTGATTTCTGAATTAGAGCATCCTAAAAAAGATTTTCTTGATTTCATTCATGAAATTACTGGCGACTCAAGTATCACTATTAATCCTCAGGTTTATATATCCGAAAAAAAGCATAGTTATCGTAATGCAGCCTTACTAAACCTTATGAAATCTTTTGGTAATATCGAAAATGATATTGAAACTGTTTTGGATTTCTACATCTATCAATGTTCTGTAGAAATGTCCTGTAAAGAACTATCTACCGCTTTTATGATGTACGCCAATCAAGGAAAAAAACTTGCAGACAACACCCAAATACTCTCTCCACAAAAAGTAAAACGTATCAATGCCATTATGCAAACCTGTGGTTTTTATGATGAAGCCGGAGAATTTAGCTTTAGAGTAGGATTACCAGGTAAAAGTGGTGTAGGTGGAGGAATTGCAGCAGTACACCCGGGGCAGTATACGGTGACCGTTTGGAGTCCCTGTCTTAACCCAAAAGGAAACTCTGAATTAGGAATGCATGCCTTAGAACAATTAACAACTCTAACTGGATTATCTATTTTTTAGCCACCACAAAGCAACTCCCTCCAAAAGGTATTTTTTTTGAGTTTTCAATCTTTTTAAGCTCCCATCTCCATAAACGATTTAAAATAGCGTTAAAAAAATTTTTATCTGTATTGTGTTCTCTTTGTTGCTTACTTAGTTTCCCAGGATTTTTATTCAACCCTATTCTGCTGGGAATAGATCTAAATAAGAAAACAGGAAAAGGCAATATCGAAAAAACATAAGTAGAATAGGTAATGCTAAAGCCACATGAGGTCAACACTTCTTCTAATTGAGACAAACTATATCTTCTAAAGTGTCCCGCTATATCATCTTCATTAGACCATAAAAAATTAAAAGCGGGTACAGTAATGTAAACATTACCATCATCTTCTAAATAATCATAGACGTTTTTCAGAAATCCAAGATCATCATCTATATGCTCAACAACATCAAACATACCTATAGATGCCAAACTAGATTTTTGAAATTGACTATCTTCGAGTGTAGAACATACAATATTCTTTATATTTCTTTTTTTAGCATTTAAAGCTCCATCATATCCCGGTTCAACTAAAACAACCTCAAGACCCTCATCCTGCAAGCCTTTTGAAACAAAACCATTTCCCCCTCCAATATCAAAGAATAGTTTTTGAGGACTGTATTTTAGTACTGCCTTCTTAATAACATTATTTCTATGCGTAAACCAGAAACTATTTTCTTCTATTTGAAAACAATCAGAATTACCTTCATCAGGATAAGAAATATTGGAGCTTGTTTTGGAATGGTATATTCCATCTTCTTCTTTTTTGAGATTTTTAGCAATTTTAAGAAGATCAATCATAATTAATGATATTTAATACGTTTTAAACATTTTTAATATTGCACAAGAATTAAATATAATAGAGTATTTAGATACTTCAATTCAATCTTTATTTAACTGTTGCTTTGCCCAATCCAGATTATTTTTTGCAAGTTGAAAACTTGGATTGATCTCTAAAGCCTTAGTACATGCTCTTGCTCCTTGCTCCCATTGCTGCATTTGATTGTAAGCAGAGCATATATTATTAAATGCTACTATACTTTTAGGATCTACTTCTAATAACTCGTTACTTATTTCAATACATTTTTGATAATACCCTAACTTATAATAATTATAGCTAAGAAGATGATATTCTTTTATTGTCATTTTCGATCTTCTGCGCATCCCATTAACAGATGCTTCGAGGTTATTTTGTGCAAATGAATTATTCGGATTAAACATCAAAGATTTTTCACATGCCTCTTTGGCTTCATCGTACATCAAAAGATTATTATAAGCAGAACATAAATTATTATATGCTATAGCATTGTTTGAATCTAATTCAATTACTTTTTTAAGCACTTCAATACATTTGAAATATTCCTTATTATTATACAAAAGTAAACTCAACTGAATATAACCACCAACGGTTGGTTTCCTCGTCAATTTATCTCTTAATTCAACAATATGTTTGTTTATATCTTTATGATTCTTTACTATAAAACAAATCCCAACTCCATCAATTTTCACTTCATGAACCGTATGTTCTGGTGACCAATTTACGTTAGTATGATCTCTATTATATTTTCCTTCAGCCAAAAGTATAATCGAATAATCCCAATCCATAGAGTGTCGATGCGTTAATACATTTCTCAGTTTTGAACTTTTATCTGTATGAAATGTCATTTTTGTCTGACTCCCATAATATAAACGAACCCTGGGAGGGTTATTTTCATCACCAACATTTTCTTCAAGCCAGTTTAAGGCAGGTTTTACTCCAACCCCATAATAATCTATTTCATAATTTCCATAAGCACCAGAGACACCTCCAATAATTGGACTAAAATATAGTGCTTGCATAGGGTGATAACGTGCCATGAAATACAATGGTTGCAGCAGCATCAGAATCAAAATACCGATCAGTAATTTGGCAATTTTTTCTTTCGGTATCATCTCGAACAATTTAATCCAAGATAAGGCACTAACAATAACAATAGGTAATATGGCAAACATAAACTGCCTTGAACCATCATGATTGTTAGGTTTCCCTATAATAACTAATATCATAGGAAAAACTGAAGCAAACAACACCATCGATATATGAAGTATATTAATCTTTGAGTTCTTATAATATACTAACGGAATCAGAAAAAAACCTAGAAATGCATGTAATGGCATCATAATAATGAATAGGTTTTTTATTGCATAATACCAAGGAGCATTAAAACTACTCTGCCAAACACCTTCAAATAACTGCAAATTTTCAAAACCTTTAAAATTTTTCATTGCATATATTATCTCAATAGGTGCTTTTATTGGATTGGTTTGCGCATATGGCCAAAAAATGCTGACAACAAAATAAGACAATAAGGAAATTAATATGGTTTTACCAGCCAGCAGTAGGGTATCCTTTGTCAAAAATTCTTTAAAGCCTGATTCATAATTTTGTATGAACCACCACAAAAACACTGACAGTATCAAGTAGCCAATAGTTATTATACCGATTACCCTGATATTTATTAATAATGAAATATTGAGTATTAGAAAAAAAGCTCTTTTTAAAGTAACTCTGGGTAACTCTTTTAATAGTTTTATTATATGAAATAAAGAAAACATATAGAATGCCGCGGCAGGAATATCTTTAGGATTATTCATAGAATAGCCAAAAATCACTGGACATAGTACAACAAAAACTAACGCGAGCAAACCAACCTTCCATCCCCCCAGTTCTTTTCCAAGCAAACCACAAAACAAAAAAAGTAAAAATCCGAAAATAGAGTTTATTAAATTTTTAAATCGATACACTTCAAAAGAGTTAAAATATTGATGTAAGAAATTCGTAAGAAGGTCAAAGAAACCTCCAAAACCATTCATACCACGATTTTCATTTTCCTGGCTTATAGCGACATCAATATAATTGCCTTCTTCATCGATAGGACTTGATGCTGCTATATCATCTATTCCTTTAAAATAGTTAAGAATTCTAACACCATGATCTTGATGTATTTTTGCATCTTCTAATGGACCATAATCTTTACTTAAAAACATCATGGTTAATCCAATAACAAAAGCAGTTAGTATAAAGCCATTTCGATAATTAATATTTTTTTTAAAATTAAATTCCATGCATCCTTATTTTTTATCGAAAAAACTTATGATTAGATTTACTATTTTATTTTGATCTTCCCTATGTAATTCATAGTATAAAGGTAATCGCAATAACCTTTCGGAAAACATCTCACAATTCTCTAACTCCATACTATCGTTTTCTACTTCATAAAAAGGACTTTTATGAAGTGATATATAATGAAAAACTGCATACACTCCGTTATCTTTTAAATAGTTAATTAATTGGCTTCTTTCCTTAATACTTTTA
This sequence comes from Aquimarina penaris, assembly GCF_040786285.1. Taxonomy (NCBI): domain Bacteria; kingdom Pseudomonadati; phylum Bacteroidota; class Flavobacteriia; order Flavobacteriales; family Flavobacteriaceae; genus Aquimarina; species Aquimarina penaris. Next base: position 242,304 of record NZ_JBFMKQ010000002.1, on the reverse strand, counting down.
CAAACTATATAAAACAAATGCCCATTACAAGTTGCATATGCTGGTATTTTGGGTAATGTTAATAAACCTTGGCTTTCAAGTCCTTTAAGGCCTTCATAATATGTTTCCCACAAAGTTATTCTTCTGGATTGAATTTTTTTTAAATTCTCTAGTTGCGCAAATAAAAAAGCTGCAGTAACATCTGAGGGTAAAAAAGAAGAACCTAAATCGACCCAAGAATACTTGTCTACTTCTCCTCTAAAAAATGCAGATCGATTGGTCCCTTTTTCCCAAATAATTTCTGCACGTTTGTCAAATCGTTTATCATTCACAACTAACATACCCCCTTCTCCTGAAATAATATTCTTAGTTTCATGAAAAGAAAATGTAGCTAAATGCCCTATAGTACCTAAAGTTCTTCCTTTATAAAAAGAGTCAATAGCCTGTGCAGCATCTTCAATCACAAATAAATTATGCTCTTTGGCTATTTGCATAATTGTATCCATCTCACACGATACACCTGCATAATGAACAGCTACAATAGCTTTTGTTTTATCAGAAATTAATGATGTTATCGAATTAGCATCAATATTGGGGTTATCAATATAAGAATCCGCAAATATGATCTTTGCTCCTCTTAACACAAAAGCATTGGCGGTAGACACAAAAGTATAAGAAGGCATAATAACTTCATCTCCTGGCTTAATATCTATGAGTATTCCTGCCATTTCCAAAGCATCTGTGCATGAAGAAGTCAATAAGCAATTTCTATAACCTATAACTTCTTTAAAAAAATTATGACATTTTTTGGTATAATATCCGTTCCCTGAAATTTTTCCTCTAGAAACTGCATCTTTAATATAATACAGTTCATCCCCGGTCATATAAGGTTTATTAAATGGAATCATCTAAATTGATTAGGTTAAAAAAACTTATTACTAATTAAATTATCCTCAATAACAAATATTGATTTTCAAGATTCTATAGCTATGTTTGAAGGTATACAATTTAACAAATTCTTTAGATTATCAATTTTAATGAAAGAAAATATCGGTAAAAAACACTCTTCACCTATTTTAATAAGTAACAAATTAATTACAAGGGTACGAATTTTGCCTTGTCTGGAAGTAAAAATTTCATAAACGCAATCTCTTCAGGAGTTGATCTTTTAGTATAGCTTCTTGACTCCATAATAAAATAAGTAATCTTTTTACTTTTTATTTCATGTTCGTATTGAATAATTTTTATACTACTATTTTCCAAACCTGCATCTACAAGGTACTCTTGCATTTTTCTGGTTTTTTCAGATAAAGAGACCTCTAAAAATTGATTCCCTACTTTATCCGTTAAATCTTTTGCAGGCGCACCACCATAAATACAATTGTATTTCATATCTGAAGTAATCACAGACCCAGCCAAAGCCAACGATTTATTTTCAGCTTTAATAGGAGAAACTATACAATGACCTACAAACCATACATCATCCCCTACTTCAAGTTTTTGCTCAGACTTAAAACGACACCCCTCTAAAGTATCTCCATATTTTATATGACTCCATAATTGAGATTGTGCCCCTATACCGCAATTATTTCCAATCGAAACTCCTCCAATAGAATCAATTATAGTAAACTGACCAATCCATGCATTATGACCAATATAACAAGGTTTATACCCATGTATATTAGTATCATGATGAATTTTAGAATAATCTCCTAACCTAAACTCGTCAATAATAATTTGAACATTAGCCCCTATGTAGCAGTTATCTCCAATTACTATACTTCTAGCATTTCCATTAAGACCTCGGATTACAGCAGTAGGTTCTATAATTGTATTCTTTCCTATTACTATATGTTCAGCTTGGATATTATTATAACTTCTCATTCGATAATTTCATCAATAATAAATGTAGGTCTTTTTTTTGCAGTATCAAATATCTTTCCAACATACAAGCCAAGAATTCCTATAGAGAATATTATAATTCCAGCTAAAAACCAAATAGAGAGAATAAGACTAGTATATCCAACAACCTCAATACCATCAGTTAAGTATCTATACAGATAAAAACAACCCACTAAAAAAGAAATAAAAGAAATTAAAAACCCAAAACGAATTGTAAGTATTAATGGTTTATTAGAAAATGTTAAAAAAGTATTTATGGCTAGTCTAAGTAATTTTGCAAAAGTATATGTAGACTTACCTGATTCTCTTTTCGCATGATCGACATTGATAGATGTTTTAGTAAACCCTACCCATTGAATCATAATAGGAAAAACACGAATAACATCTCCCATTTTCAATACAGAGTGTATTACTTTTTTGTGATAAATCCCAAAATTTGCTACTGCTCTATCTTGTTTTGTATCTGTAAAAAAAGATAACATTCTATAAAAAAAGATCGAGAACATCTTCTTAAAAAAATTATCTTTTCGTTCCTTCCTTCTTGCCAAAACTATATCATATCCTTCTTTCGCTTTATTGTAAAGTTTTTCTATTTCTTCTGGTTGATCTTGTAAGTCACAATCCATAACCACAACCCAATCTCCTTTTGCCTTATGCAATCCCGCGGTAATAGCATAATGTTGCCCAAAATTTCTACTGAGTTTTACTCCAATAACCTTATTATTTATTTTCGCAATATCCTTAATTCGCGCCCAAGAATTATCAGGACTATAATCCTCAACTAAAATAATTTCATAATCTTCAGTTATCGTACTTACACTTTTCGCAATCCGCTTAACTAACAAAGGTATAATATACTCTGCATTGTAAACTGGACTAACTATAGATAGCTTCATGATTTTATTTTTTAATCTCGAATAAGATTGTGTTTAAAAAAAGGATACTAAATGTTTTTGTTTTTCAAAAAAGGATGATAATCTCCTTGCAAGGGAGTAATTTCTACATTTCTAATATCGTGTACGATTTCAATAGAAGGTTTAGCGTCAATCAACCCATAACCTTTACCTTTCAAAATCCCTTCATAACTTCTTGTGTGTAATTCTGTAAAACCGGTGCTAAACTCTATTTCTTCGTTATCAATAGTGATTGATCTATATGTTCTCTTACCCTGTGCTTTTATCTCATCGGGTATATTATCATAATCAATAGATAAGAACCAACGAACTCTGGCTTTTTCAAATTCGAGATAACCAGAGGCACTATCATTCATAAGAAGGTGTACTTTGTTTTCTTTTAGTTCTCCAAAAACCCAAGATAACATATCGTAAAAATGGACACCTATATTCGTAGCAATACCTCCGGATTTTGATATATCCCCCTTCCATGAATTATGATACCAATTACCTCTTGAGGTTAAATACGTAAGATCAAAATCATATATTTTATCCTTTGGTCCGTTCTCCACCTTTTCCTTTAATGCTATAATACTTGGATGTAATCGTAACTGCAAAATAGTATTTACTTTTCCCGCCGATTCTTGTTCAATATCGATTAAATTATCAATGTTCCATGGATTAAGAACCAAAGGTTTTTCGCAAATTGCACTGGCATCTCTTCGTAAAGCCATACGTATATGAGAATCATGTAAATAATTTGGCGTACATATGCTTACATAATCTAACTGTATATTTTTACGCCTTTTGAGTTTTTCTATATGCCTATCAAATCTTTCAAACTCAACAAAAAAATGAGCATCAGGGAAATAACTATCTATGATACCTACACTATCAAATTTATCTAATGCAGCAATTAAATTATTATTAGTATCCTTTATTGCTTTAAGATGTCTAGGAGCGATATAACCTCCTACTCCGATTATTGCGAAGTTTTGATTATTCATGTATTATACTTTAGAAACTTTATCATCATCATATTTATATTCTTCATTGCTTTCTGGACATATAGCCATATTATCTGAGTTAAAATGTAACCTATGGCCGTACTCACTCATCCAACCTATTTGCTTGGCTGGATTGCCCACTACCAAAGCATAAGGTTTTATATCCTTAGTTACAACAGCTCCTGCTCCTATAAAAGCATATGAACCTATATCATGACCACAAACAATGGTTGCATTTGCTCCAATTGTTGCTCCCTTTCCTACATGGGTTTTAGCATACTCTCCTCTCCTGTTTACACTACTTCTGGGATTTACCACATTGGTAAAAACACAAGAAGGTCCCAAAAAAACATCATCATCGCAAGTAACTCCAGTATAAATTGAAACGTTATTTTGAACTTTTACATTGTTACCCAAAATCACATCAGGTGAGATGACCACATTTTGACCAATATTACAACTCTTGCCAATAATACTGTTTGGCATAATATGAGAAAAATGCCATATTTTTGTGTCATCTCCAATTTTGCAACCTTTATCAATTACTGCGGTCTGATGAACGAAGAAATTTAAACTCATTAAACAATTTTACAATTTATAATACCTTTTTACTAAAATCTATCAAAAGGATATTCAATTTTAAAAAAAGGATACTCAAATATAGTATAATTCATTTTTGTTTATTCATGTGAGATAACAATTCGCCAAAACTATTATTTTTTTTGTGTCATTGAAAACCATAATCTTAGATTTATTCTCATCATAATACATAAAAAACTCACTCTTAGGATTATGAAAACAACATAAAACTATTATATTTAATCCCGATTGAGCTTAATAAAATAAGGATACGATAAAATGATATTGTTGTTTACAGAATGAAATAGTTTCCTTAAGCTATCTAAAATTCAAAGAGCATATGTTCAAAAACTTTACCTCTAAAAAATTTGAGTCCCGGGCTTTACTAACAATACTTGTTGTTACCTTTTTTGTGTATTTCAACCATTTTGACAATCCTTTCTTTTTTGATGATACCCATACAATTTCAGAAAATGAATCGATAAGAAGCTTAAGCAATTGGACTGAGTTTTTTACCAATGCTGATACGTTTAGTTCGCTTCCAGCAAATAGAGCGTATCGCCCTATGATAACTCTTAAAAATGCAATAGATTACTCAATTGCCGGTGGTTTAAATCCAAGATATTACCATTATCATATCTTTTTTTGGTTTTTGACTTTAATTGTTTTGTTATTTATACTATCCAGACATATTTACAAGCAATCTGATTCAAAAAATAAGCTCATCGGGATTACAGCACTTTTTGCCACAGCTTGGTTTGCACTTCATACCGCTAATGCAGAAACTATTAATTATATCTGTGCTCGATCTGATTCTTTTTCAACTTTATGTATTGTTGCATCATTGCTTTTGTACATTCACCCTACAAGTAGAAAATGGTATTTATATTTGCTCACAATGATTATTGGGATATGGACAAAACAAACCGGAGTGATGTTTTTTCCAATCCTTTTCGTGTATGTGCTTTTATTTGAAGAATACGATCTCATTTCAGAATTTAAAAAAGATACGAAACAAAAAGTTTTAAAATTATTTAAAAAAGTCGTTCCAACAGGAATTATTGCTGCATCACTTTTTTTATTTAATCAATACTACCTAACACCTAAGTCCACCGATTCTACTAATTATTTTGTCACAAAGTTTGAATACATTAGCACTCAATGCTATGTAATTATGCATTACTTAGGCAACTTCATACTCCCTATTAATCTAAGTGCAGACCCAGATATAGCTATTATAAAACCTTGGTATGACATTAGAATATTATTAGGGTTTATACTAATTTCGGGGCTTGTTTTTATCATGATAAAAACTGCTCTAAACAAGAAACTTAGACCCATAGCATTTGGGATCGCTTGGTTTTTTATCGCTTTACTCCCTACCACGCTGAACCCATTGTTTCAAATAGCAAATGATCATCGAATGTTTTTCCCTTTTGTTGGACTCTTCATTTCGGTACCATGGGGAATTATGATGTTGTTGGAAAAATATAATGTACTAGAAAAAAGTAAAAACTATTCTTTTAGAATCGTTGCTCTATTCATAGTTATTATTTCAACTCATGCCTATGGCACTACACAACGGAATAAAGTATGGGACTCCCCTGATTCTTTATGGCTGGATGTTGTTGTAAAAAGTCCAAAAAATGCTAGAGGTATAATGAATTATGGACTTACTCATATGGCAAAAGGAAATTATGATACCGCCTTAGAATATTTTAATCGTGCATATAATCTCGAGCCTAACTATTGCTTAATACATATAAATTTAGGAATTGCTTATGGTGGTAAAAAAAATCATACTAAGGCAGAGCAATATTTCAACTCTGCTTTAGCATTCAATATAACCTCTCCAGATCCAGAGTATTTCTATGCAAAATATCTCATCGGTCAAAACAAATATACAGAAGCAGAAAATTACTTAAAAAAAGCTTTAATCAAAAGCCCAAATCACTCACAATCAATACAATTATTAAATTCTATTTCTAAAAAAACAACAACCCTAAAACAAGAAATTGAAATATTGCAAGAAAAAATAAAAAAGCAACCGACTCCAAATGTATATATCGCATTAAGTTTAAAATATTACAAATTGAAAGAATACAAAAAGGTAATTTCAATTTGTAAAGAACTACTAAAAAAAGACCCTAATAATGTACTTGCATATAACAACATATGCTCTGCCTACAATCAAATGAAGCAATGGGAATTAGGTGCACAAGCATGTAGGGAAGCGTTAAAAATAGATTCTAATTTTCAAATTGCCAAAAACAATCTGAAATGGGCAACCGATAACATGAACAATTAACCCAATTTAAAATACATATTTATAATGCTTAATAATAAAACAATTGCAGTAGTAGTCCCTTGCTACAACGAAGCTAAACAAATAAAAATGGTATTAGACAGTATGCCAGATTTTGTTGACCGAATAATTGTTGTAGATGACGCATCCAAAGATGACACTACTGGGGCAGTTATGAAGCATTTACTAGAAAACAAATCTTCTCTTAAATTAATTTCTAATATTTCTCAAGAAATTATCCCTAATATATACAATAGAGCAGATATTGAAGTACAACAAAAGAGTATAGATGAAATTCAAAAATTCACTCCAATAGAAGTTTTAAACAAAGATCCAGAAAACGAACGAATAATCGTAATTCAACATCTTAAAAACGGAGGTGTTGGCGCAGCAATTGCCACTGGTTATAAATGGTGCAAAGATCACGATATCGATTGCACTGCAGTAATGGCTGGTGATGGACAAATGGATCCCAACGAACTCGAATCAATATGCAAACCAGTAGTAGATGAGGGTATTGACTATGTAAAAGGTAATCGATTGATACACAAAAGTGCCTGGGTTATAATCCCCAGAGTTCGATTTTTAGGAAACTCTATACTAAGTATTCTTACGAAAATTGCTTCTGGATACTGGGGAGTTTCTGATACCCAAAGTGGGTATACCGCAATATCAAATAATGCACTAAACTCTGTTCCTTTATATGACATTTACAAAAGATATGGAATGCCCAATGATCTTTTAGTAAAATTAAATATTGCTTTTTGCACCATTCGAGAAGTAAAAATAAAACCAATATATGGAGTTGGTGAAAAATCTAAATTAAACATTCTCAAAGTTTCTTTTCCAATTCTGTTTTTACTTATTCGTTGCTTTTTTAAACGTTTACAAACAAAATATTTATATAGAAGTTTTCATCCATTATATGTACTCTATTGGATTTCTTTTATAATAGGAACGGTTAACATTTATTTTTTATATCAATTGATTGTCAACTTTCTAGATCCTGATTCAAAAACTCCAACAGATTATTTAATCATTTTTATCTTTCTTACAATATCTGGATTTCAATCCTTACTTTTTGCAATGTGGATGGACATACAAGACAATGAAAGGTTATCTAAATAAGGTTACTCAAGCTCTCTAAGCTTACTTAATTCTACAGGCGAAAAATAAAACCAAACAGCACCTGGCAGTAAAGAAATAAGTTGCAGTAAAAAGATGATCAAAGATAATGCTATTGCATCTTGAGAAGGAAGATCGTACAATTGAAAAATAATAACTAGTGATGTTTCACGAACACCTATTCCTAATATGGTGATCGGAAGCAATGTTAATATCCCTAAAATAAATGCCCCTAAAAATAATCCTAAATGATTTATTGAAATATTCATCGCCCAGGCAACATAATTAAATACGCCATAAATCAAAACCATACTAAGGCAAGTTATACCTAAAGCTTTCAGACCACTATAACCTCTAAGGTTATGAGAATTGAACGCATTCCACCAAGGTTGTATGATTTTAATCAATTTATTTCGTAAAGTATAAAAAAGGGTAATTCCTAAAAGAAAAACTCCAATCCACAATAGCAAAGACCAGGAATTATCAGGTAATCTTAATATGCTAAAATGTACTTGATAATAAACAATGGCAATTAAGCTAAAAAAAACGAGGCAAATTAAATCAAAAATTCGATCCATGATAAGACTAGACCAGCCAATCTTTTGGTTAGGTAATTGATCTTTAATATAGAGTAATCTTGCAAAATCTCCTATTTTACCAGGAGTAATATTTGCAAGAAAAAGACCAATAAAAAAAACTTTAAATGCTTGATAGTTTTGCAAGGGTATATCATAAGAATTAGAAACAATCCTCCATCTTACACTTTTTAAATAGAAAGCTACCCAAAAAATAAGGATGGCAACTAACAAATGGATTATAGAAATTTTATTAATGGAGTCTATGGTTTCTCTCCAACCAACTTTATAAATTAAAAAGCAAAAAAGGATTACTCCTAAAAACTTAACCAAAAAACCAAATCGTTTCAAAACTTTATATGCATTACTTAGTACCTTTAAAATTATCTAATAATATTAGTAAAACTTCTACTATTCATATTTTATAAAATTAGCTTCAAATCATTTGTATTAAAAATGACGCATGTATACCCGCAAAGTAATATTTTACTCCGGTAGAAACAAAAAAGAAATATATGTATTAAGAATCCGAAAAAAGAAAAAGGATCCTATTTTAACCTCAAATAGAATCCTTTTAGAGCGGGAGACCGGGTTCGAACCGGCGACATTCAGCTTGGAAGGCTGACGCTCTACCAACTGAGCTACTCCCGCTTTTACGATGGCAAATGTATTAGATTTATATTAAATAAAAAATAAAATATTTTTTTTTATTACTACTGAATAAAATTTTAACAAAACACGAAATTGACGTATAGAAAATTGGTGTTTTATCGATAATAATTGTATTTTACCGAAAAAATTGTATATTTGCTTAGTTAATTGGATTTTAAAGTTTTAACAGTTTATATTTATCTTCATAATTATGAAGATTTTTTTTAAAACATAAAATCAATTACGGTTAAACCATAATGTAAAGATTTTTTAACCGCACCCAAAACTTAAACTATGAAGATAAAATTACCCCTAATAATTTTACTTTTATCTTTAGCTAATTCGTATGCGCAGGTCAAGATTGGCGATAATCCCAATCAAATTGACCCTTCTTCTATATTGGAGTTAGAGAGTACTGACAAAGCACTTGTACTGACTCGAGTAACCACTGCTCAAATGAATGCTATTACTCCTCTTAATGGAGCATTAGTTTATAACACAGATGATGACTGTGTTTATCAATATAATAACAACTCGTGGAGTAGTTTATGTACTGGAGGAGCTACAGGACAGACTGGTGCTACCGGACAAACCGGAGCGACAGGACAAACTGGTGCAACAGGTCAAACCGGAGCTACGGGTCAGACAGGAGCTACCGGACAAACAGGTGCGACTGGACAGACAGGCGCTACAGGACAAACCGGAGCTACGGGTCAGACAGGAGCTACCGGACAAACAGGTGCGACGGGTCAAACTGGTGCCACTGGACAAACAGGTGCGACAGGACAGACTGGTGCTACAGGACAGACTGGTGCTACAGGACAAACAGGAGCTACAGGACAGACTGGCGCTACGGGTCAAACCGGAGCTACAGGTCAAACCGGAGCTACGGGTCAAACCGGAGCTACAGGTCAAACTGGTGCGACAGGACAGACTGGTGCTACAGGACAAACCGGAGCTACGGGACAAACCGGTGCGACAGGACAAACCGGAGCTACAGGTCAAACCGGAGCTACAGGTCAAACCGGAGCTACGGGACAAACCGGTGCTACAGGACAAACAGGTGCAACAGGACAAACAGGAGCCACTGGACAAACAGGAGCTACAGGTCAAACTGGTGCGACGGGTCAAACAGGTGCTACAGGACAAACTGGCGCTACAGGAGCGACTGGACAAACAGGAGCCACAGGACAAACAGGTGCGACAGGACAGACTGGCGCTACAGGACAGACTGGCGCTACAGGACAAACAGGTGCGACAGGACAAACCGGAGCTACAGGACAAACCGGAGCTACAGGTCAGACTGGAGCCACAGGACAAACAGGAGCAACAGGACAAACCGGAGCTACGGGTCAGACAGGCGCTACCGGACAGACTGGCGCTACAGGACAAACAGGAGCGACGGGACAAACTGGTGCTACGGGTCAAACTGGTGCCACTGGACAAACAGGTGCGACAGGACAGACTGGTGCTACAGGACAAACTGGTGCTACGGGTCAGACAGGAGCGACAGGTCAAACTGGTGCAACAGGACAAACTGGTGCTACGGGTCAGACAGGAGCGACGGGTCAAACAGGTGCTACAGGACAAACTGGTGCAACAGGACAAACTGGTGCTACAGGACAAACTGGAGCCACCGGACAAACAGGTGCAACAGGACAAACAGGTGCAACAGGACAGACTGGTGCAACAGGACAAACTGGAGCCACAGGTCAAACAGGTGCGACTGGACAGACTGGTGCTACGGGTCAAACTGGAGCTACAGGACAAACAGGTGCGACAGGACAAACTGGAGCGACAGGTCAAACTGGTGCTACAGGACAGACAGGAGCGACTGGTCAAACAGGCGCTACAGGACAAACAGGTGCAACAGGACAGACTGGTGCGACGGGTCAAACAGGTGCTACAGGACAAACAGGTGCAACAGGACAAACAGGAGCGACGGGTCAGACAGGTGCTACAGGACAAACCGGAGCTACAGGACAAACTGGTGCTACGGGTCAGACAGGAGCGACAGGTCAAACTGGAGCCACCGGACAAACAGGTGCTACAGGACAGACAGGAGCGACTGGTCAAACAGGAGCCACTGGACAAACCGGAGCTACAGGACAGACTGGTGCCACAGGACAAACAGGTGCGACAGGACAGACAGGTGCTACGGGTCAGACAGGAGCCACTGGACAAACTGGTGCGACTGGTCAGACAGGAGCTACAGGACAAACTGGAGCCACCGGACAAACCGGTGCGACTGGACAGACTGGCGCTACGGGTCAAACTGGTGCCACTGGACAAACAGGTGCGACAGGACAGACTGGCGCTACAGGACAAACCGGTGCGACTGGACAGACTGGTGCTACGGGTCAAACTGGAGCTACAGGACAAACAGGTGCGACAGGACAAACCGGAGCGACAGGTCAAACCGGAGCTACAGGACAAACCGGAGCTACAGGACAGACTGGTGCTACAGGACAAACTGGAGCCACCGGACAAACAGGTGCAACAGGACAAACAGGTGCAACAGGACAAACAGGAGCGACAGGTCAGACAGGAGCTACAGGACAGACTGGTGCTACAGGACAAACCGGAGCTACGGGACAAACAGGCGCTACAGGACAAACAGGAGCCACAGGACAAACAGGTGCAACAGGACAGACAGGAGCTACGGGACAGACAGGAGCGACGGGTCAAACAGGTGCAACAGGACAAACAGGAGCGACGGGTCAAACAGGTGCTACAGGACAAACCGGAGCTACAGGACAAACTGGTGCTACGGGTCAGACAGGAGCGACAGGTCAAACTGGAGCCACCGGACAAACAGGTGCTACAGGACAGACAGGAGCGACTGGTCAAACAGGCGCTACAGGACAAACCGGAGCGACTGGACAGACTGGCGCGACGGGTCAAACCGGAGCGACTGGACAGACTGGCGCTACAGGACAAACTGGTGCGACGGGTCAAACCGGAGCCACAGGACAAACAGGAGCCACAGGTCAAACCGGAGCTACGGGTCAGACAGGCGCTACCGGACAGACTGGCGCTACAGGACAAACAGGAGCGACGGGACAAACTGGAGCCACAGGTCAAACAGGTGCGACTGGACAGACTGGTGCTACGGGTCAAACTGGAGCTACAGGACAAACAGGTGCGACAGGACAGACTGGTGCGACAGGACAAACTGGAGCGACAGGTCAAACTGGTGCAACAGGACAGACTGGTGCTACAGGACAGACAGGAGCGACGGGTCAAACAGGCGCTACAGGACAAACAGGAGCCACAGGACAAACAGGTGCAACAGGACAGACAGGAGCCACTGGACAGACAGGAGCGACGGGTCAAACAGGTGCAACAGGACAAACAGGAGCGACGGGTCAAACAGGTGCTACAGGACAAACCGGAGCTACAGGTCAAACAGGAGCTACAGGTCAGACTGGAGCCACAGGACAAACAGGAGCAACAGGACAAACAGGAGCAACAGGACAAACCGGAGCTACGGGTCAGACAGGCGCTACCGGACAGACTGGCGCTACAGGACAAACAGGAGCGACGGGACAAACTGGTGCTACGGGTCAGACAGGAGCGACAGGTCAAACTGGTGCAACAGGACAAACAGGTGCGACGGGTCAAACTGGTGCAACAGGACAAACAGGTGCGACAGGACAGACTGGTGCTACAGGACAGACTGGTGCTACAGGACAGACTGGTGCTACAGGACAAACTGGTGCTACGGGTCAGACAGGAGCGACAGGTCAAACTGGTGCAACAGGACAAACAGGAGCCACTGGACAGACTGGTGCGACGGGTCAAACAGGTGCTACAGGACAAACCGGAGCTACAGGTCAAACAGGTGCGACAGGACAGACAGGTGCTACAGGACAAACTGGAGCCACCGGACAAACAGGAGCTACAGGACAAACCGGAGCTACCGGACAAACAGGAGCTACAGGTCAAACCGGAGCTACGGGTCAGACAGGAGCTACCGGACAAACAGGAGCGACCGGACAGACAGGCGCTACAGGACAAACCGGAGCTACGGGTCAGACAGGAGCTACCGGACAAACAGGTGCGACGGGTCAAACTGGTGCCACTGGACAAACAGGTGCGACAGGACAGACTGGTGCTACAGGACAAACAGGAGCTACAGGACAGACTGGCGCTACGGGTCAAACCGGAGCTACAGGTCAAACCGGAGCTACGGGTCAAACTGGTGCTACGGGTCAGACAGGAGCGACAGGTCAAACTGGTGCAACAGGACAAACAGGAGCCACTGGACAGACTGGTGCGACGGGTCAAACAGGTGCTACAGGACAAACCGGAGCTACAGGTCAAACAGGTGCGACAGGACAAACTGGAGCCACCGGACAAACAGGAGCTACAGGACAAACCGGAGCTACAGGACAGACTGGTGCTACAGGACAGACTGGTGCTACAGGACAAACTGGAGCCACCGGACAAACCGGTGCGACTGGACAGACTGGTGCTACGGGTCAAACTGGAGCTACAGGACAAACAGGTGCGACAGGACAGACAGGTGCTACAGGACAAACCGGAGCTACAGGACAAACTGGTGCAACAGGACAAACCGGAGCTACAGGACAAACCGGAGCTACAGGACAAACTGGTGCTACGGGTCAAACCGGAGCTACGGGTCAAACTGGTGCGACGGGTCAAACAGGTGCTACAGGACAAACCGGAGCGACAGGACAAACTGGCGCTACAGGACAAACCGGAGCTACAGGACAAACTGGTGCTACAGGACAAACCGGAGCTACAGGACAAACAGGAGCCACTGGACAAACAGGAGCAACAGGACAAACTGGTGCTACGGGTCAGACAGGAGCGACAGGTCAAACTGGTGCAACAGGACAAACAGGTGCGACGGGTCAAACAGGTGCGACGGGACAGACTGGAGCCACCGGACAAACAGGTGCTACGGGTCAGACAGGAGCGACAGGTCAAACTGGTGCAACAGGACAAACAGGAGCCATTGGACAGACTGGTGCGACGGGTCAGACAGGAGCTACAGGACAAACAGGTGCTACAGGACAAACTGGTGCTACAGGACAAACAGGTGCGACAGGACAGACTGGCGCTACAGGACAAACAGGTGCGACAGGACAAACTGGAGCCACCGGACAAACAGGTGCGACAGGACAAACAGGTGCGACAGGACAGACTGGCGCTATAGGACAAACAGGAGCTACAGGACAAACCGGAGCTACAGGTCAAACAGGAGCTACAGGTCAAACCGGAGCTACAGGTCAAACAGGAGCCACAGGACAAACCGGAGCTACAGGTCAAACAGGAGCCACAGGACAAACCGGAGCTACAGGTCAAACCGGAGCTACAGGTCAAACAGGAGCTACAGGTCAAACCGGAGCTACAGGTCAAACAGGAGCGACTGGACAGACAGGTGCTACAGGACAAACAGGTGCGACAGGACAGACTGGCGCTACAGGACAAACAGGAGCCACTGGACAGACTGGCGCTACGGGTCAAACTGGTGCCACTGGACAAACAGGAGCTACAGGTCAAACAGGTGCGACAGGTCAAACCGGAGCTACGGGTCAGACAGGAGCTACCGGACAAACAGGTGCCACTGGACAAACAGGAGCTACAGGACAGACTGGCGCTACGGGTCAAACAGGAGCTACAGGTCAGACTGGAGCTACAGGACAAACCGGTGCGACTGGTCAGACTGGAGCGACAGGTGCTACAGGACCAACAGGACCTACTTATATAGAAAGCGTAACAAATACTATTGCTGGTAATAGAATCGCTACAGTGAACCTATTTGATGGAAGCACAGTAGATATTGATGAGACAATAACAACATTATCTCAAAATGACGCTAGTGCGACAGGAGAAATCACTTATACTAATGAAGCTGGAACGGCAACTACAGCACAAGTAGTAAGTGCAGATACAGATAACGAAATCTCATCAGGAACTGATGGTGGGGCATTCTTTGTTAGCCCTGTAAAAGCAATGGGTAAAGTCGCTGGCAATGGAGTAGCAGTAGCTGGAAAAATAACTGGTGCCACTGTTTCAAGAATTGATGAAGGGGATTATCAAATATCATTCCCTGTCGGATCACCAATGCCAGACGCAAATTACATTATCCAGCTTTCAATACTAGATTGTGGTGGTGATTGCCCTGGTAATACTGGTCAAGACTATGATGATCCTGGTATTACATACTATGATCAAACGACTACAGGATTTAAAGTTAATATTGGTGATAGTGATAATGGAGCGAATCAAAAAGATGATATAGATTTAGAGTTTATGTTTACTGTTCTTGACTTTTAAAAAAGTACGTATATTGAACTTAACATATGGAACACCTTTAAGAAAGTAAGATAGTTCAAAAGCAAATAATATTGAAAATGAAAAAATTACCCCTATACATATTATTTATAGCATTGATGAATCAAGCCTATTCACAAATAGGTCCAAATGATGCAAATGCATTAATGGGGTTACCAACGGCTACAGATTTAACAGAAATAAATGCTATACTTAATCCACAAATTGGTTCTGTAGTATTTAACTTGGCCGATGAAGAAATCTATAGATATACAGGTCTTGCTAATGGTTGGCAAATAGCAACAGATGATCAAACAGATGCTGAAGTAAGTTTAACAACACCTATCGATGTAGATGAAGCTGGTGCCACATCGACAACAAACGAGACCAATCTCCAGGAAGTGATTGAAGCTATTGCTCCAATAACTTCTGGTGCTGCTAGAGTGTTCTACCCGCCTTCAATTGCTATTGATGCTACCTCAACCGGGGCTAAAACACCTATTGATTTATATCAACTTTATGTGGATCAGTTTGGAACACCTATTGCAGCCAGCGATCCTGTTAATGCTCCTACGATACCCGTCTATAATAGAAACGAATTGTATTATTATGTAACCTTTGCAGATGAGAATGTCTTTGGAAACCCCACAACCATTTCCCTTGATAGTAATGGAAACATGAGCTATAGTATTGTAAACCTTCCAACCGATTTTAACACGATCATTAATGTAGTTTTTGTAGTTAGATAACATAACATATGAAATCTAAACACTACATATCATATTTTTTATTCATCCTACTAATATTAGTATCGTATGGCAATTCTTATGCCCAAGATACGTATGCCGATAATTTTGGTACTGTAGCGTATACTAATAATGATGGAAACCAAAATTGGGCTAATAATTGGACAGAAGCCAACGATGATAACAGCGCCAATAGTGGTTTCATTCAAATTACAGGTGGAAGGCTTTTCTTTGATTTTTTATTTTTCGAAAATATTAGACGTACTGCTGATTTATCGGCAGCAACTTCTGCCACATTATCCTTTGATTGGGAAACTGTAAGTCTCGATGGAACAGAGGCATTATCTTTGTTTATTTCAGATGGAACAGGGTTTACACAAATCATCGCTTTTACAGGAACACAAACTGGAACCTTCACGCAAGATATTTCAGCATTTATATCAGCAACAACTATAATTGCATTTGGCCGTTCTGGAGGATTTTGGGAAGGAGATGATTCGGCATTTATAGACAATGTTCTAATTTCGGCAACAGGAGCAACACCTGAACTATCAATTACTGATGTTACAGTTAACGAGAATGCAGGTACAGCAGATCTAACTGTAAGTCATACAGGTGCTAATACTACAGGCGGTTTTACAGTAGAATATTCTACAGCGAACAATACAGCTTTAGCGGGCCCTACGAATGATTATATAAATCCCGCTCCCCCTACTCCTACAATTAGCTTTTCTGGAACAAGTCCAGAAAATCAAACGCTAACCGTACCCATTACCATTGTAGACGATAATTTTGCCGAAGCCACAGAATCATTTTTTGTAAATCTTGCTAATGTTAGTGACCCTTCAGTAACCATTACTGATGGGCAAGGAGAAATAACTATTACAGATAATGATCCAGCTTCTATTGCTATTAACGATATAACAGTTAATGAAGCAGCTGGTACAGCAACATTTACCGTTACATTATCTGGCGCAAGTGTTTCTGGTGGTTTTTCAGTACCCTTTACTTTTGCAGACGGTACTGCCACAGATCCTGCAGATTATATTTCTGCAACCGCGACCGGCTCCCCTATTAATTTTGCCGGAACCATTAATGAAACACAACAAATAACGGTTTCGATAGTAGACGATAATGATATTGAAGGAGATCATAACTTCTTTGTGAACCTAGGCGCTCCAAGTAACACATTAGTAACTGTAAGCGATGCAACTGGCGAAGCTACAATAGAAGATAATGATGCCGCTCTTAGTATAAATAATGTATCTGTTAATGAAAATGCAGGTACAATTACATTTACAGTAACTCATATAGGGCCAGATACTTCAGGAAGCTTTACCGTAGACTATGCTACGGCAGATAATACAGCTACAGCTGGTGTAGGTAACGATTATACCGCAGATAGTAACACGTTGAATTTCACAGGAACTAGCGGAGATACAGAAACGATCACGATCACAATACTAGATGATATTGTAGTAGAAGGGGATGAAACATTTTTTATTAACTTCTCTAACGTAAGTGATGCCTCTGTAGATATAACTGATCAAGGTATCGGAACTATAATCGATGTCGAAATAGAGAATCCAAGACCTTATGAAGAAAGAATAACCCTTAATGTTAGGGGTAATTTTGATATGATTGGCAACACAAATCTTATTTGTACTGCCAATTGCCCGGGAACACCTGTATCCAATAACCCAACTGTAGTTATGGGATATGCTAATATTGATGTAACCCGAACAAATTCTAGTAGTGCAGATCTTACACTCCCCGTAGGAGCAACAGTTGCTTGGGCCGGCTTATATTGGGGAGGTTCTTATAATTCAACATTTGGTGGTATTACCAACCCAAATCCTGCACTAAGCCTACAACAAGTACAATTTAGAGAAGCTGGAGCTGGCACATACACTACTGTAAATGCAGGTTTAACTAATATTGAAACAGGTTCATTTGCCGGTTGGAATACATTCATGTCTTATGCCGATGTTACTTCATTAGTACAAGCAGCTGGATCTGGGACATATACTGTAGCGGACATCCCTCTAATTACCGGAAGTGCGTTCACAGGGCCTTTTGGAGGTTGGACAATGGTAATAATTTACGAAAACCCCGCGGATATAACTCGAAGTGTTAGTATTTGGGATGGTTTTGATTTTTTTGGATTTGGAGCCAATGATAATTTTACAGTAACTGGATTACTTACCCCATCAACTGGTGCTTTCGATACCGATGCAGGATATTTTGGGTTTGATGGTGATTCTGGAGGGTTTACCGGAGATTTTGTTGCCATAAACGGAACAGCACTTTCTAATGGATTAAACCCCGCCAATAATACTTTAAATAGTACAATATCCAAATTTGGCGTTGATGTTGGTGGACGAAACCCTAATCAAAGTTTTAATTGGGGAATTGATATCGATATTTTTGATGCCACTGGTTTTGTACCTAATAATGCGACAACCTTAGCCGTAGATCTTGGTAGTGCAAGTGAAGGGATTTGGGGAGGAGTATTTGCCGTTTCTACAGAGGTAGCCTTTCCTGCCGTAGCTAGTAAAAACTTTTCTCCAACATCAATTGGATATGGAGAAGAATCTACAGTAACGATTGTATTAGATAACCCTTCAACTGGTGTAGATTTAACAAACTTATCCTTGACAGATAACCTACCAACCGGGATGAATATTTCGATAACACCCAATGCCACCTCTTCCTGCGGAGGAACTATAGCCGCCGTTGCTGGTAGTGATAATTTCACTATTTCTGGTGTAAATTTACTTGCTGGAAATAGTTGTACCTTTACATTTGATGTTATCGGAACCGCTGTTGGAGATATAGATAACACGGTTTCATCAGGTGATATCACTAATGATCAAGGTATTCCTTTAGCCGGTACTACAACGGGTACACTAAATGTATTTATTAGAACTGTAGTTACCAATAGAAAAATAACCTATAGAGTGAACTCAAACTAACATGATTAAAAGATTCTACATACTCGCCCTGGTAGTGCTTCTTTCCTCTTTTGGTTTGAATGCCCAAACCCTATTCTGTAACTTTGGTACTGTGCAAATACATGATCAAGGGCAAGTTGGTTTTCATATTGATGTTGTCAATAATGGAACTTTTGATCAAAATCTGGGATTGGTTGGTTTTTATAACCCAAATGGAGGTTTAAATGTCTCTGGTAGTAACCGCCCTGTATTTTATGATTTGGATATCGATGTACGAGATGAGCTTTTCCTCGATGTTGCTGTTGGTGTAACTAATTTTCAGGAATTCATTAACGGACGTGTTGAAACCCCAAGAGATAGACCTAATGTATCTTTAGATTATATTAACGACACACCCTATTTAGGAGAAAATGATGATCGTTTTGTTGATGGGTATGCTACGATTACTGGTCTTTTGGATTTTACCTTCCCAATAGGCGATGATTTTAGATTAAGGCCCATGAGTATTCAAAGTCAGGCCGCTGTTAACACTGCAAGAGGTGCCTATTTCTTTGAAGACCCAAATGCTCCAAACTTTTTCTCAGAAAATTTTAATACCGATATATTTTCAAACACCTTGTTTGGGGTAAGTCAATTCGAATTCTGGGATCTCGATGGAGATATAGAAACCCGAGTAACGCTAACCTGGGATGATAATAGTAATATCCCAACTTTGGTAGATGACCTAGAAGATCTTAGAGTAGTAGGATGGGATCCGACTCTAGAGCAGTGGGTTAACCTAGGTAATTTTGCAGCATCGGGAGATTTAAATAATGGTGCTATCACTTCAGAACTCTTTATCCCAGATAATTATGTCATCATCACTTTTGGAACTTCTGATCTTATACTCGATGGTGATCTTGAAATCTTTACTGCCGTATCACCAAATGGAGACGGATTTAATGACACTTTTATTATTCAGGGTATAGCACAATTTCCCAATAACGAGCTCTCCATTTTTAATCGATGGGGTGTAGAGATCTATAATAAAAAAGGATATGATAACTCTTGGGGCGGTATTTCTGAAGGTCGAGCTACCATTGCCAAAGGAGAAGAATTACCCGTAGGTACGTATTATTACGTTTTAAAAATTGAAGGTCAAAAAGATCGCGCCGGATATCTTTATATCAATAGATAACCTCATTCTACACTAATATTATTGTTTTTAGATATGTAAAACTATCTATAATGACATGAAAACACCCTTCAAAAATCATTTTACAGGATATAAAAGTCAAAAATAATACTATTTACCCCTTACGCAAAAAACATTATTTTTTGAAATAATCCCTGTAATTACGGTTTCCCTCAACGGTAATGACAATATATTTATTTATCTTTGAACCATAGTTGATACCTAATCGTCAAAATTGTAGTCAACAGAAATTCTTACTTACTAATTACCCCTATATTATTTAAAAATACATTAGAAAACGTGCTTTTCTATACCTTACTACTATGCATATCATCCAACCATATGTAATAGTATTGGCTATAGCAAAAGGTGCGATACAAATTGCTATACAATGTTTAGTACAAAAAGTTATATAGGGAGTATATCTAGAAAAAAAGGTCTTGTTCTGGTTCTTTTACTATTTCCTATTTTTCAAATATACTCTCAAACAGCCACCGTAAGTATAGAAGTTACATGGCCCAATTTTGCTGAAGAAAATGCTGCTCAAATTCGAAGTATAGACAATGCTACAATTTTTTATACCGATTGTGTCGGAGGGCTTGGAGCCCCAACATGTAATCAAACTACGAATCAAGATCTTTCGTATACCAATACAGGCTCTGTAGTCCTAAATTATGGAGGGTATAACTTAATTCTTTTTGATTCTTTTAACGATGGATGGAATGGAGCATCGAGTATACGCGTATTTGTAGATGGAGTTTTGGTTGTCGATGAGGATTTAGCAAATGGCGCAAGTCCAAGATTAATAGGGTTTTCGGTTTTTGACACCTCTGTGACCCAAAATCCTCCACTCACCATATTTGATCAATTTAACGGGTACTATGATTATGCAGTCTCTGGCGGAACTTTAAGAACTAGTGATACCGACCCTTGTGCAATCACTACGGCTTCATCAAATACATTAACAACTCCAATTCCTGCAGGTGCCACCATTGAAAAAGCATACTTATTCTGGGCACATTCCAACTATACTGTAGATACTAACGTTACTTTTGAAGGGCAAAATGTAACCGCAGACGTAGTTAATCAATATGCTGTGAGTCAAATATCATTTTTTGGAATGGTGAGTGATGTAACCTCGATCATACAAGGTATTCCCGATCCTTCTGCGAATACATACAACTTTAGCGATTTAAATGTGGACAACACAAACAATACAGGTTTCTTTTGTGGCTCTACTACACTAGGCGGATGGAGCCTGATGATATTTTATACAGAACCGTCACTCCCGGCTTCCCGAATTAATTTATATAACGGATTTAACGGGTTGCAAAATGCAAATACTAGTTTTACCATAGATAACTTCTTTGCTATTAGTAGTGCCGGGGCTAAAACATCTGTGCTAAGTTGGGAAGGAGATCAAGCTTTTTCTGGAGGTGAAGATATATCTATAACCACCAGTTTAAATCCAACTCCCGTTTCTTTAAAAGGTGATGGAGACAATATTGGTCTTACAGAAAATCCGTTTAATTCTACCATTTTTGACAATACCACAGGAACTACAGTAAATAACACAACTTCTTATGGTTTAGATTTAGATACTTATAATATTGCTTCTCTTATTGCAGTAGGAGATACAAGTGTAACTACAAATGTTGATGTAGGCGGTGATATTGTTATACTTAACGCTGTAGCGATAAAAGTTACCAGTAATTTGATTGTGGGCAATGTCTATGAAGATGTTAACTACCCAGGAGGATCAGGACGCGATCTTGCAACCTCTTCGGGTGCTCCTATAGAAAATGCCACAGTAGAATTATATGATAGTTCTGGAAACCTTGAGTTAATTGCTACCACAGATAGTACTGGAGAGTATGTTTTTGCTGGAATGGCCGATGGTGATTATACCGTTAGAGTAGTCAACAACACCGTTAGATCAACAAGAGGAGGAGGAACAGCTTGTACAACCTGTTTACCCATACAAACTTTTAGAAGAAATTACACAGCCAGCACATTAAGTGATGTAGCCAATGAAGTGGGTGGAGCAAACCCTTTAAATGAAGATCCCGGAGCAGTAACAACTATAGGGGACCCCTTACCTGCAGGAGCGCAAACCCTTTCTTCTGTTTCTATTAGTGGAGAAGGTGCCGTGGATTTGGATTTTGGTTTTAATTTCAACACGATCGTTAACACCAATGAAGACGGACAAGGATCACTAGAACAATTCATTCTCAATGCTAACAATCTAGATGAAACAGGATTGGATATTGAAGCACACCCAAATGATATCACCCTGGATCCTAATGCTGGAGAAGACACCTCAATATTTATGATTCCGACAAATACCGATCCTTTAGGAAGAACAACAGACCCCAGATACAATACTACCGATGGTTATTTTGATATCTTAACAACTATAAATTTATCTGCAATAACAGGTGCCAATACCAAAATAGATGGAAGAACACAGACTGCATATTCTGGAAACACAAATACTGGAACCATTGGTTCTGGCGGCACTACCGTAGGTACTACATCGGTTACTTTGCCAGCCTATGATTTACCCGAAATACAGGTACAACGAGATGGAAATGGGTATGCTATTGATATACAAGCCAACAATGCCACCGTAAGAAACATAGCAGCATTTGCCAATGGAAATAGTGGAGATGGGATACGGGTAACCTCGGGAACTGGCATAACCGTACAGGCCAATATAGTGGGCACAAATGCAATTGGTACCCTTGTAGGAAATACAAGAAATGGAATTCGAATAAATGGCGGAACTTCTACCATTACCGAAAATTATATTGCTCAAACTAGACTTAGGGGGATTAGAGTAAATAACAACGATACCCCAACCAGTTCTATAACATTAAATCATCTAACAGCTAATGGTAGTAACACATGCAATAATAGCAGCAATATTCGAGTAAGCGGTGGCACTCTGATTGAAATACAAAATAACTTAATCGAAAATGCCGGGGCTTTCGGCATTAATCACACCGCCGGAACTGTTACTATTACAGATAATACCATAACGACGTCTGGTCAAAATGCAGGATGCAATAATGATTCTGGTATTAGATTAAATGCAAGTAACTCCTCTGTTTCTAGCAATATAATTAATACCAACAATGGATCAGGAATTGTAATCACTGGTGGAACAACCTCTGGTAACTTGATCTCTCAAAATTCGATTTATAATAATGGATCGGCAACTAATTTATCGTTAGGAATTGATATTAATGATGATGGTGTTACTATAAATGACAGTGGCGATGGAGATACTGGTCCGAATGGCCGTCTCAATTTTCCGATTATAGAATCTGCCGCCGTTGCTGGAGGTAGGATACGAGTTATAGGATGGGTTGGTGCAGGTGCAATCGTTGAGTTTTTCTTAACCGATATTGATCAAGGAACAGCCGTTGCCGGAAATAATCAAATTGGGGGAGTTTCTCGAGATTATGGCGAGGGGCAAGTATTTATTGGGTCTGCAATAGAAGGATCTGGTGCAGATAATAGTGCCGCATCTTCGACATATAACGATGTTGATGGAAACACAGATACCACTAATAGGTTTGATTTCATGATTACATTACCTTCTGCAATACCAGCAGGTAGTATCATAACGGCCACAGCAACTGTATCTAATACTACTTCAGAATTTGGAAGCATCTATGCCGTTAGAGCAGGTAGTATCGTTACCAATAGAAATATTACGTTTCGGGTAAAATCAAATTAATTGAAGAACTAAAGCTTCTTCACAAAATGATGCGCCCATATTTCGTAACCTTCATTTAAATAAAATTTATGAGAAGGATAATTAGAAACATAACTATTTAATTCTGAAGTTTCGCAACCTTTACTCTTTGCATACTCATATATCCATGCAAATACCTTCTTCCCTATACCCTTTCCTTGGTAAGTATCATCGATATACACATGATCAGGCTCGCAAGAACGACCTACATAGTGCCTTGTCATAAACCATAAACCAAATATTCCAATCTGTTTTTCGTCTAGATACACTCCCCAACATTCATAATTCTGATCAAACATTTCGGCAAACCGCTCCATTAAAACTTCATCTGAAAATTGATTGTTCATTAGTTTTTGAATTAACGGAAGAGATACAGGAAAGTCCTCTTTTAAAATTTTGTGAAATGCTAAATCCATATGATGCTTTTCTGCAAAAATAATTATACATTTATCTCAAAGATGTAAAGAATTCTTAAAAAAATATAAAATCATAAGAATGAAAGAAAAATCAGGAAAAATACAGGATCTGATCGATAAAAAATTTTTAGAAGAGCGTAGTGTATTCCTTTGGGGTCAGGTAGATGATAAATCGGCGAAGCATGTTATTGACAGGCTCATGTACCTGGATATGATAAGTGATAAAGAAATTAAACTGTACATCAATAGTCCTGGTGGATATGTTACGTCTGGATTTGCGATGTATGACACCATAAAAAGCTTAAAAAGCCCCGTATCTACTATATGTACGGGACTAGCAGCTTCTATGGGGTCTATCCTTCTTAGTGTAGGCGAAAAAGGACGTAGGTTTATACAACCGCATGCTAAAGTAATGATTCATCAACCTAGTGGTGGTGCCAGAGGTCAGGCTTCGAATATTGAGATTCAGGCAGCCGAAATTCTTAAAACCAAAGAATTGAGCGCGCAGATTCTTGCAGACAACTGTGGACTGGATATGGAGAAAGTATTAAAAGATTTCAATCGTGATTATTGGATGGATGCAGATGAATCACTAGCATATGGTATTGTTGATGGAATCTTAAAATAAGATTTCGCTACCAAAAATATATTTTTAATCAAAACTTTATGTTGAGACGAGATTTCATGGAAATTAGTGCTTTGGGAGTTCTAGGACTTTCATTATCCTCATTTTCTATATCACAATCAGAATTCTCAAAAGAAGATTTAATGGGTAAAGGAAATCCCTTGCTATACGGTGAGGGATTCAAACTCAGAAAAGAAGCGTATGATGCCTTTTTAAGAATGAAAGCAGAAGCTTCGAAAAGTGGATTTAAAATAAAAGTGGTTTCGAGCTATAGAAATTATGCTCATCAAAATCGAATTTGGGAACGTAAATACAAAAAATTCACCACAGAAGGATTATCTCCTATTGACGCCATTAAAAAAATCATAGAATATTCCACAATTCCAGGGACATCAAGACATCATTGGGGTACCGATATCGATATCGTAGATGGCAATGCACCCCAACCCAAAGGGTTACTTCTTGCAGAAAATTTTGAAGGTAATGGACCATTCTGTAAATTCAAGGAATGGATGGATGTACATGCCAATTCATTTGGGTTTAAACTAGTCTATACAGACAAAAAAGATAGGAAAGGTTTTAAGTATGAACCTTGGCATTACTCCTATGCCCCACTCTCTATCCCTATGCTCAAAGCCTATCAAAAACTTGATATTACCAATGAACTCAAAGAAGTTAACTTATTAGGAAGTGATTTTTTTACCAAAGATTTCATTGATTTATACATTAAAGAAAACATTTCTGATATTAATCCAGAATTATTGTAATCTAAATACTAAAATAATTCTATTTTAGTTATATAATCGAAAACCCCATGATAATGAAAACTACTTTAACACACTATTTATGCATTTTTGTGCTATCCATTATTACATTTTCTTGTTCAAATGATGATGCACAGCCGATAATACCACAAGGCAATACCGACCAACCCGTTGATACACCGAGTGAAGTTTCTATTACCGATGAAATATTCACGTTAGTTAATGTACATCGATTAAGCCAAGGCCTACCTGTTTTAGAAAAAAATAATACTGCAGATGCATTAGCTGCAGAACATTCACGATATATGATTGGCCAAGGTCGTATTAGTCATGATAATCGTGACTCAAAATTCGCAACATTACAAGAAAATGAAAATGCCACGAGATTTGCAGAAAATGTTGCTGCAGGACAAACATCTGCACAATCGGTAATGACTGCATGGCTTAATAGTACTGGACATAGAGAAAATATTGAAGGTGATTATACACATATAGGTATTGCTGCCATAAAAGATCAAAATGGAAGTTATTACTATACACAAATTTTTTATCGCTAAACTATGCAAACTCAACTATGCTAGTTAGCACTAATTTCGTTCGATAATTAAGAACGACACCTCTAGTAGTTGCTTACTAAAAAGTGTTTTAAACATTTTATTAGTAAGCAACTTTTTTATTTCTTAACTTTAAATATTAATCCTAATTATATTTTCATGAGACGTGGTGGCTTAAAAATCCGGATATTAATTGGTTTAGCAATCGTGGCTTTTGCATTTTTTAAAAAATGCAACAATAAAACCTTGAATCCGTATACAGATCGGGTACAAAATATTAATATGACCAGTGATCAAGAAATTGCAATTGGATTGCAAAGTGCCCCACAAATGGCGCAACAACATGGAGGCCTTTACCCCGATCAAAAATTACAAAGCTATATTGATATGATCGGAAATAAGCTAGTAAATTCGAGCATGGCTAAACAGACGCCATATAAATATGAGTTTCATCTACTTGCAGATCCCAATACAATTAATGCTTTTGCATTGCCTGGCGGACAAATATTTATCACCTATGCGCTTTTATCTAAACTAGAAAACGAAGATCAGGTTGCTGGTGTATTAGGGCATGAAATTGGTCATGTTTTAGGTAGGCATTCTGCCGAAAGAATTGCCGAGCACGATTTCTGGAAAACAATATCTACGGGGGCTTCTGTAGGTGCAGATGCAGGAGGAATTGTAAACAGTATCGGGCAAAACGTTCTATTAGGGAATGGTCGCGATGATGAATTAGAGAGTGATAAACTGGGCGTGTTGTTTATGATTAATTCAGGATATAACCCAAAGGAAATGATAGGTGTGATGAAAATTTTAAAAGCTGCCGCCGGACCCAATCGTACTCCAGAATTTCAGAGTACACATCCTGATCCAGAAAATCGAATTGAAAAAATTAACGAAGCCATCAGAGAATATAGTAAATAAAAAAGCCTGATTGCTTACACAACCAGGCTTTGCGAATATAAGCTCTATATAGGGCTATCTATTACGATAATTCTTCTAGAAGTGCTATAGCTTCTTTAGCATTGGATAATTTTGCAAATTTCATTGCATTATACCCTTTGCTATCCTTAGTTTTGATATTAGCACCTTTTTCTACAAGTAGCTTAATAATATCTACACGATTATATCGTGCCGCGAACATTAAAGGAGTCATCCCATTGGATTTCTTATTAACATCGCTACCTAAATCGATTAATTTTTTAACAGTTTCTGTATCTCCTTTTACAATAGCCATACAAAATGGACTGGTTTGTACAGTGACAAGATCGTAATTGTGATTATCATAATTCACATTACTAGTTTCTGTAGCGAAGCTTACCGATGAAATAAGAACAACCGCTAGGGTAAATAACAAAGTTTTTTTCATGATGAATGAATTTAAAAATTAATTAACTTATTAGTTCATATTAAATAAGACCCATGAATCATCTGTTTTGTTACACTTAAAGACTCAAATAACAGAACTTTAACCTTTATATAACAAAATTTTTAACCAAAAACACTTCGTTAAACAGCTGATTCATTAGGAATTAAATCACTACACTTCGTATTGGCTTTTTTTTCCGTATTTTTTTACATCACAAATAAATTACATTATTCATAAAAATTACTGCGAAATCATAAGGATAACCTATTCTTAAACTTCCATACACAAATTCGTTAATAGTTTCATAAAAACCGCGTACTAATAAACTTAAGAAAACACATATACAACAGAGGAATAACCTCTCTTTTTTGCCAGCTTATTCTCGAAGTTGTAACTTTGCGCCTTATCTCATTTTGAGATTATTTTTATTAAACAACAACCAACCAAAAACTCTAATTAAGAACATTTTATGAATAAGAAAGTAATCTTGATGATCCTGGATGGATGGGGTATGTCTCCAGATCCTAAAGTCTCTGCCATAGATAATGCAAAAACTCCTTTTGTCGACAGTTTATATACCAAATATCCCAATGCTTCCTTGCGAACAGATGGTTTACATGTAGGGTTACCCGATGGGCAAATGGGAAATAGTGAAGTTGGACATATGAACCTTGGTGCCGGTAGGATTGTATATCAGGATTTGGCTAAGATTAATTTAGCTATTAAAAATGATACGCTAAAAGATGAATCTGCACTTATTGATGCATTTCAATACGCTAAAAAAAATAGTAAAAATGTTCATCTTCTTGGTTTAGTAAGTGATGGTGGTGTTCATTCGCATATCAATCATATCAAAGGGTTACTTAGCGCGGCAAATTCTGAAGGGCTAGAAAACATATTTCTTCATGCATTTACCGATGGGCGCGATGTGGACCCTAAATCTGGTAAAAAGCATATCAAAGACATCCAGGAACATATGTCAAAAACCACTGGTAAACTAGCTTCAGTTATTGGTCGATATTATGCAATGGATAGAGATAAAAGGTGGGAACGTGTAAAACTCGCATACGACCTCTTGGTTAACGGAATCGGAGAAACTACAGAAAATGCACTAGACAGTATTCAGAAAAGTTATGATGATAATGTAACCGATGAGTTTATTAAACCTCTACTACTACAAGAAAATAATACTCCGGTAGCTACCATACAGGAAGATGACGTTGTTATCTTCTTTAATTTCAGAACAGATCGTGGAAGAGAGCTTACCGAAATGCTATCACAAAACGATATGCACGAATACAATACGCACAAACTACCATTATATTATGTAACGATGACTAACTATGATGACACTTTTAAAGGCATCAAAGTGGTATATGATAAAGAAAATATAACCGAAACACTAGGAGAAGTATTATCTAAAGCCGGAAAAAAACAAATTCGTATTGCAGAAACCGAAAAATATCCGCACGTTACCTTTTTCTTTTCTGGTGGACAAGAAGAACCTTTTGAAGGTGAAACAAGAATTCTACGAAATTCTCCAAAAGTTGCCACTTACGATCTAAAACCAGAGATGAGTGCATACGAACTAAGAGATGCTTTGGTTCCTGAATTACAAAAAGGCGAGGTAGATTTTGTTTGCCTTAATTTTGCTAATGGTGATATGGTAGGACATACCGGAGTAATGGAAGCTGCCATAAAAGCATGTGAAGCTGTTGATGTTTGCGTACATGATGTAGTGAGCACAGGACTTGCAAATGGTTATTCTACTTTGTTGATTGCAGATCACGGTAATTGTGAAACTATGATTAATCCAGATGGCACTTCGCATACTGCACATACTACCAACCCTGTTCCTTTTATCTTCATAGACCATGATCAAATTAATATAAAAGATGGTGTTTTAGGAGATATTGCACCTACAATTTTAGAATTAATAGGGGTTGATAAACCAGATGCGATGACACAGGAGTCACTACTAAAAAACTAATTTTGTTAAACTACTTTTAAAGTACTACAGTTGGCTTAGTCTTTGTACTATATTCGTTTAAAAGCTATCTTTTACTGCAATGAAAAAAGTACTTTTAATTTTTGTTTCTTTGTTATTAAATGCCTTTATAAGTGCTTCGTTCACTGTAAACACTGATGGTTCTACAGAAAAAACTAATAATGAAGCTCAAGAAAAGGACTCAAATGGTGAAATAGAACAGTCAAAACCCGATATTTTGGTAGGAAAACATGACAGAAAGACTTTAGAACAAGAACCGTTTGGAAGCTGGTTTAATTCAAACTATAAAGAGTATATAGTAGATACAGAAACTGTAGAAAAAATATCGCCATATCTTAAAAATGTATCAATCAAAGCTTTTATGGGTACCTGGTGCGCAGATAGCAAAAGAGAAACTCCTGCTTTTTATAAGATTCTGGATGATGCAAAATTCGAATATCAAAACCTTGAGTTAATAACAGTAAGCAGAGCAAAAAAAACTCCCGAAAGGTTCGAAAAAGGCTTAGATATTAAACATGTACCTACATTTATATTCTACAAGGATGGGAAAGAAATAGGCCGTTATGTTGAATTTGCCAGAGAAACTCTCGAAAAAGATATGCTCGCTATTATATCAGGAACACTGTACAAACATTCGTACGAGGATTAAATTATATATCTTAATATTCTTTGTAAATTTGCCAACCTTATAATTAGGATTTTATGATCATTGTAAAGACACGTGAAGAAATAGAATTGATGCGAGAAAGTGCATTAGTTGTTTCCAAAACTTTAGGAATGTTAGCTTCTGAGGTTAAGCCAGGAGTTACTACCTTACATTTAGATAAACTTGCTGAAGAATTTATAAGAGATCATGGTGCTATCCCAGGATTTTTAGGACTGTATGATTTTCCAAACACATTATGCATGAGCCCTAACGCACAAGTGGTTCATGGGATCCCTAATAATACTCCATTAGAAGAAGGCGACATTATATCTATTGATTGTGGTGCTATCAAAAATGAATTTTACGGGGACCATGCGTATACTTTTCCAGTAGGAGAAGTATCTGAAGAAGTAGAACGTTTACTTCGTATTACCAAAGAGTCCTTATATGTAGGTATCGCTGAATTAAAAGTTGGAAAACGAGTTGGTGATGTGGGCTATGCTATCCAGAAATTTACTGAAGAAGCAGGCTATGGAGTTGTTAGAGAACTTGTTGGTCATGGTTTAGGTCGTAAAATGCATGAAGATCCAGAAATGCCTAATTATGGACGTCGCGGTAGAGGAAAAAAACTTATCGAAGGTATGGTCGTTGCTATAGAACCTATGACTAATATGGGCACGCATCGCATCAAACAATTGCGTGATGGATGGACCATTCTTACTGCCGATGGTAAACCTAGTGCACATTTTGAACACGATGTAGCTATTGTAGATGGTAAACCAGAGATTCTTTCTACTTTTAAATATATCTACCAGGCTCTGGGTATCGAATCTGATGAAGAAGATGCGTTTAGACAAGAAGCATTAACGGTTTAGTGATTTGTCATAGAATACCTCGTGTAACTTCAGATCATGAAAAAACTTTTTAAATTTATATTAAACACCATTCCCAGGCCATTATTAATTCGATTGAGTTATGTAGCCAGACCTATTATTTCTCTGTTTTTAAGAGGAAACACCTATACAGACCCCATAGACGGAAAAAGTTTTTCTAAATTCTTACCTTATGGATATGGTCAACAAAGAGACAATGTATTGTCACCTTCTACTCTATCCCTAGAACGACATCGATTACTTTGGTTATATCTAAAAGGGGAAACTAATTTTTTTATAACCCCCGCAAAGGTATTGCACTTTGCCCCAGAGCAGGCTTTTTATAAACGATTTAGAAAGCTAAAACATCTCGATTACACGACTACAGATCTTAATTCGCCTTTGGCAGATGTAAAAGCAGATATCTGTAACCTCCCATTTGAAGATGATCAATACGATATCATTTTTTGTAACCATGTGCTAGAACATATCCCAGACGATACTAAGGCTATGCAAGAGCTATTTAGAGTCTTAAAACCTGGCGGAATGGCAATTTTACAGATTCCACAGGACCTAAATCGTGAAACCACTTTTGAAGATGATTCGATTACCGACCGTGCTGAACGGGCAAAGATTTTTGGGCAATACGATCATGTAAGAGTATATGGTAGAGATTATTTCGAAAAGCTAAGATCAATAGGTTTTAAAGTTGAAGAAGTCGATTACACGAATACACTAAAGGAAGAAGAAGTAACAAAATATTGTCTCGCTCCCGGAGAAATCTTACCAGTTTGTTATAAACCTTGATTGCTCTTTTTTATCTTATTTTAAATTTACAAAAGTACCTATAACAGTTAATTTTAGTATTACCTTATCTTTTTTAGTTTCTTTGTTAGTATTTTTAATAAAAATTTTACAACTATTTATCTAGTTAAATAATGCAACTACATACAAATCTTCTATCAGTAAAAACAATAATTACAATATCATTGATTTTACTATTTAATCCCCTACAAGCTCAAACAATAAAAGATACGATATTAGCATCTCAATACTACAAAAAGGGAGATTCAATTTATAGTCTGGGAAAATACTTTGAAGCTATCGAAGACTATAAAAAAGCGATAGTTATATATCAAAAAGCTCGTGTTTGGGAAAAAGTTGCATTTGGTTACAATAGTATATCCTATGCTCAATTTTCAACTTCAGAATATAAAAAAGCCCTATCAAATGCACAAAAAGCTCTAAGAATCAGTACCACATCCATCCCTAAAAGTAATAAAGAAGAAGCTACTGCATACGATAATATAGGACGCTATTATATGTTTATCGTTTCTGATTACGATACTGCACAGCAAAAGTTTGAAAAAGCACTATCTATTAGAAAAAAAACACTTCCCAAAAACGATTATAGCTTTAAAAGGTCATATTATCACCTAGGGCACCTTTACCTGAAAAAGGCCATGTATAATAAAGCATTAAAATATTTTAAAGAAGTTTTATCTTTAGAAATACGCAATGGGAAAAGCCAAATACAAATTGCAGAGTCTTATGTAAATATTAGCAGAATTTATTATGCTATAAGTGAATATGATAAATTTCGATATTATTCAGAAAAGGTCTTAAACATTCGAATCAATACCTTAGGAAAAAATCATATAGAAGTTGGTTATGCCTATGGTAATATGGGGCTTGCTAATCATGTAGAAGGTAATTATGAAAAAGCCTTATATTATTATGAAAAAAGTTTTGCTATAGAGGTTAAATCTTCTGGAGAGAATAGTATTCAAGCAATTAATCATTACATAAATACTGGAACTCTTTATAAACGAACTGGAAATTATGATAAAGCACTGCAATATGCAAAAAAAGCACTAGCTACCAGGATCAACATACTAGGGAAAGATCATATTGATGTTGCTCAATCTTATGGACAAGTTGGAGAAATTCTTCATAAAAAAGGATTAAACAGCGATGCATTAAATTATTTCGAAAAAGGGTTAGCAATATATATCAATGCTTTTGGGAATAATCATCCAGAAATTACAGACACATATATTAGATTTGGAAATGTTTACCAAGCCCAAAAACAATATCACAAAGCATTAGAGTATTATGAAAAAGCCTTAACAATTGAAACTAACACTATTGATGTAGTCGATTTTAATATTGCAAACTTGTATAATGACATAGGCCAAGTTTATCTATTACAAAAACAATATAACAAAGCGTTAACATATTATACAAAATCCTTGGATATAAGATTAAAGATGACCTATCATGATTCTAATCTTGTGTTAAACTATAATTCTACTGGAGAAGTTTTTGAAAAGAAAAAAGCTTATAACAAGGCTTTGTTTCATTACAAAAAAGCCTTATTAGCAAATTTAAAGACTAATGCAGGTACTGTTAAAAAAAACACTTTAGATCCTAACCGATATAAAGATTTAAATTTGCTTTTAAGCACTCATAAACTAAAAGCAAGAACATTAATTAGTAAATATCAGGATAGTAAAAATCAGAATGATCTTACAACAGCAATTACAACATATCAATATGCAGATTCTTTAATCAATATAATGCGGCAAACAATAGATTATTATGAGGACAAAATAATATTTGCAAAAGAAAGTCAGGAAATTTATAGTGATGCTATAAATACAAATCTTTTAATGCATAAAACAACGCAAGACGATAAATTTCTTAACAAAGCTTTTTACTATGCCGAGAAAAATAAATCCAATACATTAAAAGAACTATTAATACAATCCAATGCCAAAAACTTTTCTGAATTTTCTACCGACATTATTACATTAGAGAAGGACCTAAAAACCAATCGTGCCTTTTACCAATCTAAAATAAGTGAAGAACAATTTAAGCAACCTTTGGATACTATAAAAATCCTAAAATATGAAAACAAATTATTTGATATAGGCAGAAGACAAGACTCTGTAAATCAAATTATAGAAAAAAACAATCCCAAGTATCATCAATTAAAACATAAAAACAATATCATATCGGTTGCAGAAATTCAAGAAAAACTTGATAAACACACTACAATGATAGAGTTTTTTACAACTGATAGCATTACCTATGCTTTTACTATTTCAAAAATTGCCATCACTGTAAATAAGTTACAAATCCCTCAGTTAGCTAAAAAAACACAGCAATTACATAATGCAATCACCTTAACAAATACAAAGGAATACAAAAGATTAGCTTATCTGTTGTACAAAGAACTTATAGCACCAATCTCTAATAAATTTATTGGAAACCAGTTGATAATTATACCAGATGGATCTCTTTGGCATCTTAATTTTGATCTATTGCTTAGTCAAAATGATACGACTGACAATGCGAAAGAGTTTTCTTATTTACTAAAAGATTATGCAATATCTTATGCTAATTCTGCTCATCTTTTGTATACTTCTTTCAAAAGCAAACAACAGGAATCAAAAATAGCAGAAGAATGTCTTGCTTTTTCTTTTTCAGATAGTACAGCTATGACAGCTACAAATGCACTTAGGCTCTCAACTCTAAGAAATTTGGCTGACGACCTACCTGGAACCCGTAAAGAAATCAAAGCAATCTCAGAGATTATAGATGGACAATATTATTTTGGATCTCAGGCGATAGAAGCCAATTTTAAAAAAAATGCATCTCAATATAACATTCTTCATTTAGCTCTACATGGGGAGTTAGACAATGAACATCCAGAGAATTCTAAACTTTTATTTAATAAAATTCAAGACTCAATAGAGGATAATTATCTATACAGCCATGAACTTTTTGCCTTGGATATCCCTGCAGAACTCACAGTACTAAGCGCATGTAATACAGGATCTGGAAAAATAGCAAAAGGAGAAGGTATTATGAGTTTAGGTAATGCTTTTCAATATGCTGGAACCAAAAGTTTGTTACTTACCAGTTGGGAAATATCAGATCGAACAACACCTGAACTGATGACCTATTTCTATACAAATCTTAAAAAAGGAATGACTAAAAGCAAAGCTTTGCAACAAGCAAAACTAAAATACATTAATACTGCTGACAGTTTTCTTTCTGCGCCTTTTTACTGGGGCGGATTTTATTTGGTTGGAGATGCTTCGCCTATTCAATTTAAAAGTAATGCTAATTTATATTGGACAATAGGATTATTTATTCTGGGAATACTAGTATTAAGTCTACTTATATATACGCGTAAATGGAAAAAGAATTAGTAAAATACTGTCTAGCACCAGGAGAAATCTTACCGGTTTGTTGTAAACCTTGACCACACTTATCTCCAAACCATAAACAATTAGTATTCTGCTTTTTAATACCTTTGCCGGTAAGAAAAGATCCTATACACAAGTTATCGTTGTACCAATTACACTAAAGAATGAAGCCAATCTTAAATAGTATGTTAGCAAAAGTAGTAGCAACCTTTTTATTACTATTTTTGTGGGAATCTACAAGTGCACAACAAACCATTGATACATTGGTAGCTTACCAAAATTACAAGATGGCAGATTCTCTTTTAGAGGCAGGTAAGTATAAACCCTCTATTACGTTCCTGAAAATTGCTCTACCAACCTACAAAAAAGCTAAAAACTGGAAAATGGTATCGAATTGCCATAGTGACCTATCATCGTGTTACTGGAGAACTTCCGATTTAAAAAAAGCTTTATATCATGCCCAAAGCGCCTTAAAAACGGCTACCCTTCACCTTAACAAAAACAGTATAGAAGAAGCTAATGCTTATGATAACCTTGGGAATTATTATGAAAATACAACGGAGTATGACAAAGTTTTTGAAAATTACAAAAAGGCCTTAACCATAAAACAACAAATATTACCCAAAAACCATCCTGAAATTGGACATTCTTACAATAATTTGGGTGTTTTTTACTTAAAAAAAGATGATCTTCAAGAGTCACTGGAATATTTAGAAAAAGCTCTTGCTATTTATTTAAAGTTTTATGGTCCGGATCATCCTAAAACAGGTACCTCATATAATAACATTGGAGTAATCTACGATGATCTTGGGAAATACAGAAAAGCGCTAGAATACTATAAGAAAGATTTATCTATAAGCCTTAAAACCCCTGAAGAAAATCCTCTCCAAATAGGATACGGTTATATCAATGTAGGTGGAATCTACTACACCCTTAAAGAATATGATAAAGCCTTGGATTATTACGAAAAAGCTTTGAAAATATGTATTAATGAAAATAATCTGTACGGAATAATCGGGGCATATACCAATTTAGGCTTATTATGGGACGATAAAGGAGAATACGATAAATCTTTAAACTACCACAAAAAAAGTTTGGAATTACAGTTTCAGCTTTATGGCAATGAACACCACGAAATACCAATAGGTTATCTCAATATTGGTCTGGGTTACTACAACAAAGGTGACTTTGAGAAAGCGAAAGAATATTACAATCAAGCTTTGCAAATGACCAGAACTTTAAATGGAGAAAACACTAGTGAGGTGGTCAATATATATCAACATTTCGGTAACCTTAATACCCAAATCAAAGAGTATGATATCGCTATGGAATATTATAAAAAAAGCTTAACCATAGATCAGAGTGTTATAAAAAAAGATAGCCCTGATATCCCATGGTCATATATAGGAATTGGGCAAGTTTATTTTGAGAAAGCAATGTACACAAAAGCATTATATTATGCTCGAAAAGGCTTAAAAGCAATCCAAAACGCTCATGGTGAACAACAGATTGAAGCTATTAGTTCTTATAATAGTATTGCGGCAATTTATAGCAAGCTAGGAAAATATGAAGAAGCCTTAAAACATTTAGACCAAGCATTGTCAATTAATACCAAAAAGAAATTCATCAATACTTCAGAAGCCACATTCAACCTGAATAAATATATAGACCGCAATGCGTTATTAGAGACCCTTCATTGTAAAGCAAACACACTACAATCTTTATATAAAGAAACTCAAGAAAAGGAATACTTTGATAACAGTATAGCCACCTATAAAAATGCAGGTATTCTAATTGATAAGACACGACAATCTTATCAAAATCACCTGGACAAAGTGACTTTTGCAAAACGCTCAAAAGAAATATATACTGATTTTATAGAAACTCTTTTGCTAGCAAAAGATGCTTTAGACCAGAAAAAGGCATTTCTTTATGCTGAAAAAAGTAGAGCCAATACTCTAAACGAACTCCTTATTGATTCTAAGGCAAAAAAAATCGCAAGGATTCCTGTAAAATTATTGGAATTGGAAAAAAAGTTAAAAACCAATCGAGCTTTTTTTCAATCTCAAATAGTTGATGAGTGGTCTTACAGTAAGACAGACACCATAAAAATTAGGGAATATGAAAATGAGCTTTTTGAAATTAACAAGAAACAAGACTCTCTATTTTTGGTACTCGAAAAAGACTATCCAAAATACTATCGCCTTAAACATCAAAATGATGTTATCTCTATATCAGAAATTCAACAACAGCTTTCTAAAAACACAACCTTACTTGAGTTTTTCACTTCAGACAGTATTACCTACGCCTTTACCATCTCAAAAAACGACATCACTATAAAGAAGCTAAAAACTCCTGGACTAACCCAACAAATTGAGCAACTTAATCAAGCTATTGTTGCCAAACAAAAGGTAGGTTTTCAAAAGAAATCTTATGCCCTTTATGAACAACTTATCGCTCCTATTGAAAATCAATTAACAGGAGATGAACTTATTATCGTTCCTGATGGCGCTTTATGGCATCTTAATTTTGAATTATTACTTACCAAAAACACCTCTTCAAAATCGATTAAAAACCTACCTTTTCTTCTTAAAAAGCATGCCATAAGCTATGCTAATTCAGCTACGCTTTTATTTAAACCGCCAAAAGATGACACAAAAAAATCAGAACTTTTAAAAGAGTGCTTAGCTTTTTCTTTTTCAGATTCTATAAACATCTCTAAAGGACAAACCCTATCACTTGCGACATTAAGAAACAGCAATATAGATCTTCCCGGCACTCGTAAAGAAATCAATGCCATCGCCAATATTATTGATGGTGAATACTACTATGGGAATCAAGCCATTGAAACTAACTTCAAACAGAACGCTAACCGATACAATATAATTCACCTCGCTTTACATGGAGAGGTAGATCATAAACATCCTGAAAACTCTAAACTTTATTTTACAAAAAGTAAAGATTCTATAGAAGATAACATCTTGTATAGTCATGAATTGTTTGCTTTAGATATTCCTGCCGAATTAACTGTACTTAGTGCTTGCAATACTGGTTCGGGTAAAATCGCAAAAGGCGAAGGAATTATGAGTTTAGGTAACGCTTTTCAATATGCAGGAACTAAAAGTTTATTGCTTACAGGTTGGGAAGTGTATGATGAAACTACACCAAAACTAATGGAGTATTTTTATATTAATCTTAAAAAAGGAATGAACAAAAGTAAAGCCTTACAACAAGCTAAACTTAAATACTTAAAAGACTCAGATAACTTCCTTGCGGCCCCGGTTTATTGGGGTGGGTTTTATTTGGTTGGAGATCCTTCACCAATTCAATTTAAAAGTAATGCTAATTTATATTGGGTAATAGGATTATTTATTCTGGGAATACTAGTATTAAGCCTACTTTTATATACACGTAAATTGAAAAAGAACCATTAAAATACTGTCTCGCTACCGGAGAAATCTAACCGGTTTGTTTTAAGTCCTAAAAAAAGTATTATACAGGGTAACATTTTGATCCCTTGTTACATTAAACATAGTTATTAATATAAATTTTTAAGCTATATAATTATGAAGTTAACAAGTTTAAAACAGTTCAAGCAACTAAATTCAAGTGAATTGAAACAATTAAAAGGTGGGGTTACCAGAAAAGAATACTGCAAAACTTTAATGACAATTATCGATAACAAAGAAACGTTCCATGAAGGAGAAGTTATCTCTTTTAGTCGAGCTTTAGCTGCAAATTGCTAGTATACTTTTTTCAATCCAGACATTTACGTTGTTCTAAAAGTCTGGAAATTGATTTACTGATAACGTCTTTAATTCTTTATTCTGATTTTCATAAATAAAAAACACCTTTAGCTCTGGATGTGTTTTTAAAAATTGCTTCGATTTCTCTAAACCCATCGACATCAATGCTGTGGCATAGGCATCGGCTTCTATACACGTATCGGTTAATACAGAAACACTTAGCAAGTTAGATTTATGAGGGTACCCCGTTTGGGTATCAATAATATGTGCGTAGCGATTTCCTTTTTCATCAATTTTATACTTTCGGTAACTTCCCGAAGTAGCCATAGCTTCATTGGTTAATGAGATCACCTTACTATACGATTGTTCTTCATCAAAATTAGGGTCTTCGACTCCTATGCGCCAAGGTTTTTGTTTTATAATATTGCTACCCTTTCCTCTTATTTCGCCTCCGATTTCTACCAGGTAATTTTCAAAACCATTATGTTCAAGAAACTCAGCAAATACATCTACAGCATACCCTTTAGCCAGGGCATTAAAGTCGATAAATGTGTTTGGATTACTTTTTACAATTTTATCGCCTTTCAAAATAATTTTATCCAGACCCACCGAAAGCAATAAACTATCTATTTTAAGGCTATCTAACGCCATTATTTTTCCTTCTGGGCCAAAATCCCATGCGTTTACCAAAACACCAATAGTAGGATCAAAAGCACCTTTAGTTTCTTTGTATGTCTTTTTTGAAGTGGTCATTACGTTTTTAAAATGATCATCAATAACCACTGTCGTATCTCCTTGGTTAATTTTAGAGATATCAGAATCTTTTATGTAGGTTGACATTGATCGATTAATCACAGTCACAAGGCTATCATAGGACTTTGAGAAATCCACCTCTTTTTCATCAATAAATTGAATAGAAAATGTAGTTCCAAAAGCTTCTCCATTCGTAAAGTTTAATTGTGGTTCTGGCTCCTTTTTGCAAGAAACCAAAAATCCAACTAGAACTATTAGAATAAATTTCTTAAACATATACTTTAATTAAGATGCGTTTCAATACTCTGCAATCCTGCGTACTCTAAAATATAATCCTCGTTTAATAGCAATGGTTTATTTGGATTTTCTACATTTTGAAGTCCCACTCCTGCATAAAACACCTTGGCCTCTTGTTCTCTAGCGTGTTTTTTGAACGATTCCATCCAAATCATATCATAATTATGAGGATTATCTGGATATGAAATAACCTTTACCAAAACAAAATAGCGTTGATTAGTTTTA
The DNA here is from genome assembly GCF_040786285.1 of Aquimarina penaris. Lineage (NCBI taxonomy): Bacteria > Pseudomonadati > Bacteroidota > Flavobacteriia > Flavobacteriales > Flavobacteriaceae > Aquimarina > Aquimarina penaris. Next base: position 201,853 of record NZ_JBFMKQ010000002.1, on the reverse strand, counting down.
TCGACACAAACAAACTGTGGATGTTTACCCAGTTTGCTGTTAATGGCAATAAATTCGAAACCTTTTTTCTCTAATTCTTCACCAACAATATTCATTGCCAGGTTATGTAATTCTTGTTTAGTAAGTGTCCTTGTCATAGCGTTGCAAAGATATTATTTTGAAAGTTATAATTCAGAAAAACATAAGTAGTAAAAGTGGATTACGGCCTACGCAAGAATGGCAAAACAGATTTAGTTTTTTAAATCATTTAAATCGTATAAAACGCGCCTCATCAAAATAATAACTTGGAGTGTATACCGGTTGATTTTCTTCAAATGTATACCATGGTGAAATCGAAGTATCATCGAAATTTTTGAGAAGACACACGCTTTGCGCAGGAGTATTTCCTTGAGCCAACAAAAACATCTTATCCCCTTTTTCATTTACAACCTCATCTACAATAATCTCTATATGCCCGGGAGAACCTGGTTTAACCAGCATATCACCTATTTGTACATCATCCAATGGTATTTTTTGAAGCTCATTATGCATTGACAAGGTACCTGCATAGGTATAAATCAGATTCAGGTATTTATAAAAGTTGGTTTTAGAATGGTTTGGCGACGCTGTTTTATGAAAAGTGACTTTGTTTCCTTTTATTTTTGGGCGGTATCCTTCAGCATATTTGGTCCATGAACAGTAGTGACCCGAGGTAAAATTAAACCCAATTTCATCTTTTCTATTATGCTTCCATAAGTATTCAGATCGTATTCTCATCAAGGCATCGGCGCATTGTTGTAGCCCATTTGAAGGTACAGACACTTCTAAGATTGCTTCGTGCCAATCTTGTGCAAAATACTCGCTATCATCATAATTAATAATTTTACTTCCGTAGGGTTTTAATGGATACTGGCGCAAGTATTCCTGAAAAGAATTTGCATCATAAGCTACTCTTTTATACTCCTTTGGGACAAGTACTCTTGTAACTATAGAATCACCTTCAACACTTATATAATCAGGCTTTGTAATAATGGTAGCAACTACACCTTTAACATGATTTACAACCATTTTCCCGCTACTCATGTTTTTTAATATCAAAAATAGAAGTGCGGCTATACTAAGCGATAGAATATACTTTTTCATGCTACTAAAATAGTAATACTAAAAAGACATTACTAACTATAGCCAGTAAGTCTTCATTATTTATTTAACAAAGCATTAACAAACAACAGGATTTTACAAGTAGTCTTTTAAAACAAATCATTAATAAAATCTTAAAATGAAATTTATGAATTTAAAAACAACGTATTCACTCTTAATTCTCTTAGTCGCATTTTCAATCACCGCCTACTCTCAAGAAGACACAAGTTATGGCTTTGATAAAGGCGATTTCTACTTTTCGGGAGCTTTTAAATACAGTAGTTTAATAAGTGATCTATCCTCCCCTGACAATGAATTATTTGTAGAACCATCTGTAGGATACTTTATATCTGATAATATTTCCTTGGGAGTTCAATCAGAATTTTTATTAAGTAATACTGATAACTTCGACGGGTTTGGAGTAGGTGTTAATGGGCGCTATTTCTTTATGCCCAAAAAAAGGTTTAATGTCTTCACCGAGCTTGCTCTGGATTACTCTAGTGCTAAAACTAATTTTAGTTTTTTTAATGAAGAAACAGATGCATTTAGTGCAACTTTTTCTATGGGTTTAAACTACTTTATTACAAAGAACCTATCGTTATTTACAAAGTTTGAAATTCTGGACTATAGCTATTCTCAAACCGATACTCGCTCAGGTGGTTTCCTCCCAAACCAAGGAAATTTTGATAGGCATACAGGTAGAATAGGGCCTGAAAATCTACACCTTGGAGTGATCTACAAATTTTAATACTCCCCGGTATTCAACAAAAAACCGATACAAGTACTTGTATCGGTTTTTTTTAGTGTATTTAAATGAAGGTTATTTTTTAACCTCCAAAGTCATCAAATCTGATATTTTCATCCGGAATACCAAAATCTTCGCCCATCTTTTGAACAGCTTTATTCATTAATGGTGGTCCACAGAAGTATAGTTCGATATCTTCTGGAGATTCGTGATGATTTAAGTAGTTATCAATTACACAATTGTGTATAAATCCAACAAATCCATCACCTTCGGCATCAATATCACTTTTTACTTTCCAGTTATCTTCCTCTAATGGCTCTGATAATGCAAGGTAAAATTTGAAGTTAGGGAAGTTCTTTTCTAAGTCGTAGAAATGATCCAGATAGAACAACTCACGCTTAGAACGACCACCATACCAGTATGTAACTTTACGACCCGTTTGCAAGGTTCTGAATAAGTGATATAAGTGAGAACGCATTGGTGCCATACCTGCTCCACCACCTACATAAAGCATTTCTGCTTCAGACTCATTGATAAAGAATTCACCGTAAGGACCAGAAATTACTACTTTATCTCCTGGTTTTTGAGCAAATATATAAGATGAAGCCACCCCTGGGTTCACATCCATCCATCCATTCTTTGACCTATCCCATGGCGGAGTAGCAATACGTACATTAAGCATGATTTCTCTTCCTTCTGCAGGGTAAGAAGCCATAGAATATGCGCGCTCTACCGTTTCGGTATTTTTCATTACTAATGGCCATAGACCAAACTTATCCCATTCTGCCTGAAACTTATCTGGAGTGTCATGTTCCTCTGGGTGCGCAGTAATGTCTATATCAGAATATTTTATCTCACATTGTGGGATTTCGATCTGAATATACCCTCCTGCTTTATACCCCATATCTTCAGGGATACGCACTACAAACTCTTTAATAAAAGAAGCTACATTGTAGTTACGTACAACTTCAGCTTCCCATTTCTTGATACCAAATACCTCTTCGGGGATTTCGATATTCATGTCTTGTTTTACCTTTACCTGGCAAGCTAAACGAGCCCCGTGTTGTAATTCTTTACGAGAAAAGTGTGGAGTCTCTGTAGGCAATGCTTCTCCTCCACCTTCTAATACGTGGCACTCGCATTGTATACAGGTTCCACCGCCACCACAAGCAGAGGGTAAAAATATTTTTTCATTTCCTAAAGTGGATAATAATGTACTTCCGGAAGCTACTTCTATTTCTTTTTCACCATTAATTGTGATTTTTACAGGTCCTGAAGGCAGTAATTTATCTTTTGCAAATAATAAAATCCCTACCAAAACCAAAGTTAAAACCAAAAATGAAATAATGGTAATAGCGATTGTTCCAATTGTTGACGCTAAAAATATCATATTATTTAAGTATTGTAACGTTAGTATTTTCGGCTACTTCTTTTGTAGTCTTTTCTTCTTCAATCTGAGCAGCTTGTGTTTCTTTTTTCTCTTCTTCTTCACCACCGGTCAACATACCTCCAAAACTCATAAAACCAATCGCCATTAATCCCGTAAGGATAAATGTGATTCCTAATCCTCTCAACGGAGCAGGTACATTAGAGTATCTGATTTTTTCTCGAATAGCAGCTATCGCTAAAATGGCTAAGAACCATCCTATCCCAGATCCAATACCATAAACAGCAGCATGAGAAATCGTAGCGAACTCTTTTTGTTGCATGAATAATGACCCTCCTAAAATTGCACAGTTTACAGCAATTAATGGTAAGAAAATACCCAAAGAGTTATACAATGCGGGAGAAAATTTCTCTACAACAATTTCTACCAATTGCACCATAGTTGCAATCGTAGCAATAAAAAGTATAAACGTTAAGAAGCTTAAGTCATAATCTGCATATTCTGGGCCTAACCACACTAAAGCTCCTTCTCTAAGGATATACTTATCTAATAAGAAGTTTAGCGGAACTGTGATAGCCAATACGAATATTACTGCAGCTCCCAGACCTACCGCAGTAGATACTTTTTTGGATACTGCAAGGTATGAACACATTCCTAAAAAGAATGCGAACACCATGTTATCTATAAAGATCGATTTTAAAAATAATTCTAAATATTCCATGTTTCTTTATTTTAATGATCTTCGATTAATGCTTTATTTCTACTTCTTTGGATCCAAATAATAATCCCTACAGTAATTAAGGCCATTGGCGCTAATACCATGAAACCATTATTTTCGTATCCAATAGCATACAATCCCGTTTTTTCTATGGGATCTCCTAATACTTTAGCTCCAAATAGTGTTCCTGATCCAAGTAGTTCTCTAAAAAATGCTACAATGATCAATAACACTCCATATCCTGCTGCATTTCCTACACCATCTAAGAATGATTTCCAAGGACCGTTACCTAAAGCAAAGGCTTCAAAACGTCCCATGATAATACAGTTTGTAATGATCAGACCAATAAATACAGAAAGTTCTTTACTCAGTGTATATGCAAATGCTTTTAATACCTGATCTACTACAATTACCAGAGCAGCTACTACTACTAACTGTACAATAATTCTAATTTTAGAAGGAATAATATTTCTCATTAAAGAGATGACCACATTCCCTATTCCTAAAACAAAAATTACTGAGATTGCCATTACTATTGATGGCTTTAATTGTGCTGTAATCGCTAATGCAGAACAAATACCCAATACCTGAATAGTAATAGGGTTATTATCGGCAAGAGGATCTGTAAGTAATTTCTTGTTTTTCTTCGAAAACAAAGGCTCTTTAGGCTCTTTTACTTTCACTTTTTCTTCTGTTACTTCAGCCATCTGTTATTTTTTTAAAGTTTCGAAATAAGGTTGGTACATTTTTATTCCTTTCTTTACCATTGCAGTAACACCGTCTCCGGTAATTGTTGCTCCGGCCATCGCATCAACCTCGTTATCACTTTTATCTACATTTTTAGGATCTGCATTTCCTTTTTTTACTGTAATTCCTTTATAGTTTCCTGATGCATCTAATATGCTTTCACCTATAAAGTCATCTCTAAAGTATGCTTCCTTGATATTCGCTCCTAATCCTGGAGTTTCTCCTTTATGGTCAAAAAATGCTCCTTTTACCGTCTTGAATTCTTTATCTAAAGAAACATATCCCCAGATTGCATCCCAAAGACCGTTACCTCTCATAGGCACAACATAGTATTCTTGGCCATCTTTTTTACCAATAAACAATGGTAATTTTCTGGTATAGTTAGCATCTTGCTTTACCTTATCATTTTCTTTTTTAACTTCGATATTAAAAGCATCTGCGGTTTTCTCTGCAGTACTTCCTGTGATTATATATTGCTCATCACCCACATATTGATCAAATAACTCTTGTGCTTTTTCTGCAGGTACGAACTCATTAGGATCTTCGGTATCGGCAATACCCATTGCAAAAAGGATATTCTGTTGTTTTTCTGTACGTTTGTTTGCAGAAATTCTCTCTTTTAAAGAAGATGCAGTAAACGCTAACAATGAACCAACCACTACTACCATTGCTATGGCAAATATGATGGTATATGAATTTTTATCTGTGTTAATTGCCATGATCTACGCCGTTTTTAGTTTTAAACGTTTCATTCTTTTCTTGATATTTCCTTGAACCACATAGTGATCAATTGTTGGAGCAAATACGTTCATTAATAGAATAGCAAGCATTACTCCTTCTGGATATGCCGGGTTGAATACTCGAATTAATATTGATATAAATCCAATTAGGAATCCATACACCCATTTTCCTTTATTCGTTTGAGAAGCTGTTACAGGATCTGTAGCCATAAATACAACTCCAAATGCAAAACCACCAATAATTAGATGATGCCAGAATTCTGTACTCATCAGGCTGTAAAACTTACTACCTTGATTAATCCATTCTGCGCTTACAACACCATTAAAGATGAGTCCCATAGCTAAAGCTCCAAGAGCTGCACTTGCCATAATTCTCCAGCTTCCTATCTTAGTAAAGATTAAGAATAATGCTCCTAATATGATTAATAATGTAGAAGTTTCACCTACAGAACCAGGAATAAATCCTAAAAACATATCTGAAACGCTATAGCTAAGTTTATCAAGTTGTGCTCCTTGTGCTAAACTACCTAAAACAGTTTCTCCCGATATAGCATCTAGTTTCGCTCCTTCGGCGATTTCATTTGCTCTTTCGACTGCACCATGAACCCATACTTTATCTCCTGACATCCAGGTTGGGTATGCAAAGAATAAAAATGCTCTAATAGTAAGTGCAGGGTTAAGGATATTCATCCCCGTTCCTCCGAACACTTCTTTACCAATCACAACTCCAAAAATAACTGCAATTGCTAACATCCATAGCGGAGTATCTATTGGTACTATTAAAGGAACTAACATTCCTGTCACTAAATACCCTTCTTCTACTTCGTGTCCTTTGATTACTGCGAATAGAAATTCTACACCTAATCCAACTCCATAAGAAATGACTACCAGTGGTAATACTTTCCAAAGTCCTATAATAAGATTATCTAAAGACCAGAATCCAGCACTAAAAAACCCATTAGCAACTGCTTCAATTTCTCCTGCCGCAAGATGATGTTGATATCCTGCATTAAACATTCCGAATATTAAACATGGCAATAAAGCCATGATCACAGTATTCATGGTACGTTTTAAATCATCTGCTCCTCGAACATGAGCACCAGAATGTGTAGTTTCATTAGGTAAATACAGAAAAGTATGGATTGCATTAAATGCAGGAGCCATCTTTTTACCTTTGTATTTAAGTTTTAGTTTATGTAATTTTTGTTTTAATCCCATAGCACTATCCTATTTCTTTTAACATTAAGTCTAACCCTTCTCTTATGATTTCTTGATGTGGTTGTTTAGAAACACATATAAATTCTGTGAGGGCAAAATCTTCGGGAGCTATCTCATACATTCCCAACTGCTCCATTGCATCTAAGTCATTTACCGCACAAGCTTTAAGCAGTTGCAGTGGGTAAATATCAAAAGGAAATACACTCTCAAAATTACCAGTAACTACAAAGGCTCTATGTTCTCCATTTGTATTGGTATTAAGATCATATTTCTTTTTCGGGAATAGCCATGAAAATGTTAAGGCTCTTGAAGGTGAAATCTTATTAAAAATAGGCTTATTCCAACCAAAGAGTTCGTAGTCATCTCCTTCAGGAATTACCGTAATACTACTGTGATAGTATCCTAAATTACCATCAGGCTTTACATTTTCTCCTGTTAGTACATTTCCGCTAATCACTCTAATATTTCCTTCATCATTTACTCCAGAATCATAAACCATAGATGATACTTCAGCACCAATAGTAGTTTTATAATATTTAGGATTTTTAACTGAAGAACCCGTCAAAGCGATTGTTCTTTCTGCATTAAATTTTCCTGTCAATAGCAATTCGCCCATGATAACTAAATCTTGTGGATTTACTACCCAAACTACTTCTCCTTTATTGATAGGATCTATTTTTGCGATCTGCACACTTACATTTCCTGCCGGATGTGGGCCAGAAACAGTATGTTTCGAAATATTATTAAGACCAGACAAAGGAGAGTTACTGTTCTTACCAACAGAAACGTGTACCTCACCATCGGTTAATTTGCTTAACGCTGTTACTGCAGCCTGAAGTTCATTTTCTTTACCTTCTAATAGATAATCATAATCTGCAGCGAGCGGTGCTGTAGCATATCCTGAAACAAATATTGCCTTTGGGGCCACATCTGGATTGGCAATTACATCATAAGGTCGTTGCTTTATAAAAGGCCAACAACCCGATGCTAAAAGATGGCTTTTAATATCATCGCCATTCATTGCATTTACATCTTTTGCTCCAAAATCTGCATATTGCTGCTCTTTATCTGCAAGTATTTTGAAAGATAAAATCTTTCTTTTGGCACCACGTACAATCTCTACTACTTCTCCGCTAACTGGAGAAGGAAAAAGTATTTTTTCATTAGATTTTGAGTGAAAAAGTGGTTCGCCGGCTTTTACTTCTGTACCCTGCTTAGCAATAACTTTTGGTACTATACCGTGAAAATCGTCAGGCTTAATTGCAAAAACATTACTTCTGATGGCGTTTACAGTATTTTTTTCTGCTTCGCCAACAAGCTTAATGTCTAAGCCCTTTCTGATACGAATGTCTTTTGACATATTTGTAGTCTATGTTAATTAACTAAAAAAATCGTGCAAATTTACTAATTAAAACACGTAAGTGAAAGAGGCTTGCATTATAAAGTTTTATTAATAATGATTCTAAATAATGATTTAAACCTAAAAAAACAACTATTGTTCTTTAGGCACACTTTTTGCTTATATTTACGTCCATAACAATCCACACAATGTTTAAAAGAGGTAAACAATTCCTATTATTTTCTTTTCTTAGTATTCCAAGTGTTTTTTTTTCGCAAACTCTTATCAGTGATACTTTTCAGGCCGACCATATTAGAACGGTTCAATTGATTTCAGATTCAGAATTTGCAGGAACTCCAATACTCAAACTCGGCCAACCATTGCGGATCAATTTTGATGACATTAATGGAGATGAGGCAGATTATTATTATAGAATAACACATCATGATTTTGACTGGACACCATCTTCATTATATAAAAACGAGTATTTAGATGGTTTTGACGAAGTTAGAATCGTCAATTATGAGAATTCATTCAACACATTACAAATGTATAGTAATTATACATTGAGTATTCCTAACGAAGATACCAGAAGACTAAAGGTAAGTGGAAATTATACGATAGAAATCTATGACGATGATGATGAGATTGTAATATCAAGAAAGTTCATCGTTATCGAAAACCTGGCAACCGTAAAGGTGTACACTAAGAGATCCCGTGATTTAAATTATATCAACTCTAAACAATCTGTACAATTTGAGATAAACTCTTCTAACGAAATTTTAAGAAATCCTAAGAAAACAGTAAAAACTCTCGTAATACAGAATAATGATATAAAGCAAAGCATTACGAATCTTGCCCCTCAATTTACGATTGCAAATACACTGATGTACAAATACGATCAAGAATCTAGTTTCTGGGGAGGAAATGAATATCTATCGTTTGACAGCAAAGACATTAGAGCTTCGACAGTAAGCACGCGAAGCATTGAATTAAAAGACATCTACCACAATTATCTTTATACCAATGCAGTACGAGCGAATAGGAGATACACCTACAATCCCGACATTAATGGTAATTATGTTATTAGAAATCTTGGTGCAGAAAATAATGCTACCGAAGCAGATTATGTTTGGATGCATTTTTACTTAGAGTGTTATGAACCTTTGGATGGTGGTGAAATTCATATCTATGGTAATTTTAATAATTACACCTTAGATGATTCTACACGAATGCAATATGACAAAGAAAACGCCATATACTACACCAAAAGATTATTTAAGCAAGGGTTCTACAATTATAAATATGTTCTTTTGCGATCAGACGGAACAATGGATCCAGGATTCATAAGTGGTAATTTCGACGAAACCGAAAATGAATACACGGTAATACCTTACTACCGAGCCCCAGGCGCTCGTTATGATAGAGCTATTGGCAAAGGAACAAACAATTCTGCCAATATTACAAACTAAAAAGTGAGGTTATTAACCTCACTTTTCAAACTTCACCTTGCCCTAAAACAAATTAATTCAATTGATTTTTTAATGGCTATCCAACCTCTATTTGCAGTCTCAAAAGGAAACAAATAGTACTTTATCTTGAAGGAGGGTACTTATAAAACCCTTGATTGTAATAATACGGATTCTCTTTACAAGTATATAGGTCTGAAGTCTGGTTAAATCCATTAGTACTCAAAATAATATTACTACATTGTTTTGAAGGTATTTTTGCAGCATACCAGTCATTCCCTAGATCTGTCATCTGAATTCCTGGCCAATTGCCAAAGATCTCATTAGTACCATCCCAGGCGTATAAATGCGTATAGCCTTTTGTCACAACAAACAACTCATTTTCTTCTGAAGCCGAAGGAATCACAGAATACCAACGAGCATCATAGAAAAAAGGATACTCTTTATTTACTATAAGATCTTCTGTTTGCCCTGCACCGTTATTGCTAAAAATAATATTAGTTTCTTGTTTTCCGCCGTAAAAAGTTACATCTACCATACCCCAATTGGCACTTGTACTAAAGGCATTCAAATCGGGTGTATACGCTTCTAGATTTACTCCGGGCCATGGAGCAGGATTGGCATTACCTTCATCCCAGGTGTATACCTTATTATATTTTTGCAAATCATAGGCATACACCTGCAAATTATCATTTGGCAAAGGGGTTGGCACATTAGGATACATAATATTCGCTACTTCTATATCTGTTGCAGAAAGCTCAATCCTATTTACTGTATAAGTACTACCATCTTTTTTTGTTATTGTAGGTTCACCGTTTTTTGAGAAAAAGTAAGGCCCATACATCATGATTGAATTGAAATCCATAGCTTCAGAATAATCAAATCCATCTCTATTTCTCTCGATATATGTCATAAAATTATGAGCATATCCACTTCTAATATTGTCGAAATGAATAGTAACATAATCATCTCTATTACTTCTGCTTTGTTCGTGCCACAACCCTATAGCATGTCCGATCTCATGAATTACAGTTCCGGCACTACAACCATTTGCCAATGTAATTGATTGTCGCCCACCTGTCATCCCAACATACGAAGAACAACCACTTCCGAATCTAAAATACACATAGTTAGGTTGATTAGTTCTGGGAACAAAACGCAGGTTCGTATAGGTCTCCCAATGTGCAATGCCATCAAAAATACGTTGCTTATTAGACAAATCTTCTTGAATTTCGTAATACACTGTACTATTGGTCCAGAAATTTTGCGTAATTCCAACACCCTTGCCCGGCGTATCTGATAATTGCGACTTATTAAATACAATATCCCCTTCAAGGACATATTGACCGTCTTTTTCTTCTAAATATAACTCCTGATCACCATAATACTTCTTCACCACTCCACTAGACTCAATACCACTAGGAAGTGAATTTTCAGATTCATCTTTCTCACAAGAAACATTTAGCAGAACAGCTAATGCTAATACTAACAACCTATCAATTTTCATTATTACTTTAATTAAATTTTCACTTCTTTGAATACACAATTTTACATTTTTCAGGACTATAAAATCCTACACAACAAATGTAAAGAGTCTATCTAATAAAAACCGTGGTTACCGAGAAAGACACAAAATCCTACAAAAGACTTAAAAATTTGAAAACCAGAATTTTAGCCATTAATAAAACGATAGAGTTTGTTTCTTTTTTTTCGATCAAAAACCAATAAAAAAGTTTAAAATCATTATTTGCAACTTCAAATTGTCTTCGCAAATACCTCTCTCTAAAAATCATCTAACGTTTGAGAAAAATAAGTTCCTTGTATGAAGTATAAAAAGTTAACAATACTACCAACATCATACACTAAAAAAAAACCCCATTCATTTTGGATTACAACAAACTCCTTCTATTTTAGCAAGCAATACGACTAAACTATCTGTACTGGATGAAAGATAAGGGAAGATTCCTAAAACAATATAGAGGAAATGAATGCCTTAATTGTGGTGTTCCTTTGGATACAATTGATCGCTTTTGCCACAATTGCGGCCAAGCCAACACTACGAAAAAGTTATCCTTCAAAGATTTCTTTAATGAGTTTTTTGCTAGTATTTTTTCTTATGATTCTCGACTAAGACACACTATTGTTGCTTTACTATTTAGTCCGGGAAAAATCTCTAAACATTATATTGAAGGCAAGCGAGTTAGATATGCCAACCCTTTTCGGTTTTACCTAAGTGTTTCTATCATATTCTTCATTATTTATGGGTTATTTATTGATTTTGATGGATTTAGTGCAAAAATTGAGGATGATGTTTCTAAAGGAAAAGTAGCGTATGGCGAAATAAAAGAAAACATCTCGATGGATGATTCTTTAAAACACAAAATCAGCAATCAAATATCGGCAACTAAAGGTATTTCTAAATCGAATAAAGAAAAAATCAATCAAGAAATCCAAAAAGTAAATGGGCTTGACTTTCTGGATAAAAAAGAAAATATACCCGAAGAAATTATTTATTATTCGCAATCACAGATCGATACCATGAATGTTATTGACAAAACAATAAAGCTATGGTTTATGTACGGTGATTACTACAACAAAACAGATCAGAAATCTACTTACCATGCATTAACAGATCTAAAGCACAAAAAAAATAGATTTAATAAATACATTTATCATAGAGCTATAAAAACAAGTAGTATTGATGATAATTATGGACAAGAATTATTAGAATTTATCTTCAGTAAATTACCATTTATCATATTCTTCTTCCTTCCTTTCTTTGCCTTAGCAATATGGCTGCTGTATATTAGAAGGTCATATAATTATATGGAGCATTTAGTGTTTATATTCCACACACAAACCATTTTCTTTATATTAATCGGAATTGCAATCTTGTTTGATCAAATTACTCAAAGTACTACTACATTTGGTATTACTATGCTTGTATTTCTATTTTACCTATACAAAGCAATGCGAAAGTTTTATAATCAAGGTAGAGCGAAAACTATTGTTAAATTCCTGCTAGTAAATGTTTTATTTTTTATATTAGCAATTATAGGTTCTGTAATTACGATTGCAGGTTCAATTTTCATATTTTAAGATGGTTCAACAAATTACCCGTGGCATAAAGATTTCGGTGGATACCACCTTCGAAGGCACGTTCTACAAGAACTATAAGATACATTTTGCCTTTGGTTATCGAATTACTATAGAAAATCAAAGTAAAGACTCTGTACAACTTACCTCCCGCTATTGGGAGATCAAAGATTCATTAAACCATACAGAAATTGTTGAAGGAGAAGGTGTCATTGGCAAAAAACCTGTTTTAAAACCTGGAGAATCACACACCTATAATAGCGGATGCCTACTAAGTTCACCATTTGGATCAATGAAAGGGCATTATAACATGGTTAATTTCACTTCAACTCGAAAATTTAAAGTATTAATCCCCGGATTTAAACTAAGTGCTCCTTTTGCACTTAACTAGTAATTCTCTTTACAAGATCAAATCTTATCCTCTTTCCGTTTTGCTCTACGTGACAATATTTGCAATTTGAGTCATACACAAAGTAATGTTTTTCAGACATACTAAACGAATGCTCTTTTACCTCGAATAATCCTCTAAAATCCTCTTCTCCATATTCGGTATACCTTATTATTTCGTACAAGTTTTCTTCTAAGGATTTACGCAAGGTAAAATATGCACTGCTGCCGATACCTGAAAGAAAATGTGCATTTTTCAAGAAATCTAGTGCCACATTTTTTTTCTTTTCCTCTTGTACTGGTATTCTTTTATCAAAATAATTAGTAAGATTTTCTCTGAAGACAGAATTAGGATACTCTACAAGAACTCCTTTTTCTACCTGATATATTTTATTCTTCATAGATCCTTTTTCAACATTTCCTAAAGGACTCGGAGTAAATAATTTATTTCTCAATAAAGGTGTTCTAATTCTAGAATTATCTGTACTGTTTAAAATGGTATCTGTAACTATTCTTGAGCAATTACTACCTTCTTTTCTAAAAGTAGAGTATGGAATGCTTCCTCTATTCTGTATTTCTAGAACATATTGCTTTGCTCTATCGTAGAAAATATAATCACATACAGATGCCACCAATCGACCGCTACCATGAGTTTTTTCGGGATGTTTCTCTAACCACAACAAAAATTCATTAATGTTAGCCAATTTTCCGTCTGATGTAAACGTAGCGTTAAAAGGTATTTCTAACTCCACATCTGTAACTGCACTTCTAACCCTCCCTTTACCCTGAGGGGTTATATATCGCCCAAAATCATAATATTCTGCAACACCCGTTTTATTTTCGATAAGTACAAATGCGGCATGCCCTGCTTTTATAACTCCATTCTTACCCAAGCCAAATAATTGCAATAAACTTGAAGCGTTTTTTTCATCAGAAAAACGAACAAAAGTATCTGGAAACGCAAGCGAAATTATTTTACCTGTGTAATTCAAACCATAAAATTTAATTATGATACTTTTAGGCAGTTATAGCCTCAAAAATAACTGAACTCACTTCTTTATTTTGAAGATTCTCATATCGCATCGTAAGCTCTTCTTCATTTTTAACAATCTGAGTAATACTTATTGTTTTTAGAAACCCACGATCTATTTGCAAGTCTACATCTTTATCCCCTATACCTGCATTCTTATGAAAATTCAGCAGTGCATCAGAAGTTAAAGTGTTTTTATTTTCAAAATCGGCAAACCATTCTTCGCGCACATTCTTCATCTTTTTAGTATAAAGTGTGGATGATGACCAAATATGTGTTTCTTTCTCTAAAGAACGAAGATGTTTTTGTTGTCCGTCCCAAACAAATTCAAAAAGTAAAAGATCAGACTGCCAATTAGCAGCCACAATAGTAAATGGCTCTATACCTTTACAATCATACAACTCTATAGCTTTTTCTAATTGATCTGCTTCTAATAAATCTTTAACTACAACCCCCCTGCTTTGTCTATAAGACACTAATCTTTCATGAATTTCAAAACCTCCATTAAGCAAACAGATCATAGTACTTTTATCACTTACACCAATCCAGGTTCCTCCGGCTAATGCATCTTTAGGAAACAACATTCTGGTTTTATTTACTTCATAAAACTCTGGAAGTAGTGTTTTTCTATTAATAGCCTCATCGCGATTAGAGGTAAGAATGAAATTATTTTCTTGAGTTGGGATTAAGGTAACTGTACACATAAATTCTGGGTCGGCTAAATATGTCACAACTTACAAAAAAAAATACATACCCCGCAATGTTTATAAAAGGTTAAAATAAACATTACCCTTTTTAATTTTCTATCTTTGCAAACCTAAATGACTAACTCATTAGACAAACACATCTTACTAATTTAAATAACACATTACATTATGGGAAAAGGTTTTTTTCAAGTTCCTACAGCAATAAATGAACCTGTAAAGTCATATGCTCCCGGAACACCTGAAAGAGAAGAAGTTCTGGCAACATATAAACAAATGTACAACAGCAAAGTTGATGTTCCTTTATATATTAATGGTGAAGAAATCAGAACGGGAGATACAGCTACAATGGCACCTCCTCATGATCACAAACATGTTTTAGGAACCTACCACAAAGCTGAAAAACAGCATATTCAAAAAGCAATTGACACTGCTATTGAAGCTCGTAAAAAATGGGCTGACCTAGCCTGGGAACAACGTGCTGCTGTATTCTTGAGAGCTGCAGAACTTATTGCAGGACCATACCGTGCAAAAATCAATGCAGCTACTATGCTGGCGCAATCTAAAAACATATTCCAAGCAGAAATTGATGCTGCCTGTGAGTTCATAGATTTCTTACGATTTAATGTAGAATTTATGACCCAGATCTATGAAGATCAACCAGATTCTACATCTGATGCATGGAATAGATTAGAATACCGACCATTAGAAGGTTTTGTATATGCTATCACTCCGTTTAACTTTACTGCAATCTCTGGAAATTTACCTGCCAGTGCTGCCCTTATGGGAAATACTGTAGTTTGGAAACCAAGTGACAGCCAGATCTATTCTGCAAAAGTTATTGTTGATATCTTTAGAGAAGCTGGAGTACCAGATGGAGTAATCAATGTAGTATACGGAGATCCGGTAATGATTACAGATACCGTTTTAGCCAGTCCTGATTTTGCAGGAATCCATTTTACAGGAAGCACACACGTGTTTAAAGATATTTGGGCTAAAATTGGAACCAATATTCATAACTACAAAACCTACCCAAGAATTGTTGGAGAAACCGGAGGTAAAGATTTTATTGTTGCACATCCTAGTGCCAATGCTAAGCAAGTAGCAACAGGAATTTCTCGAGGAGCATTTGAGTTTCAAGGGCAAAAATGTAGTGCAGCATCAAGAGCCTATATTCCAAAAAGTATATGGGCAGATGTAGAAAAATATCTGAAAGAGGATGTTAAATCGTTCAAGATGGGATCTCCAGAGGATATGAGCAATTTTATCACTGCAGTAATTCATGAAGGATCGTTTGACAAGTTGGCAAAATACATAGACCAAGCCAAGAACGATAAAGACGCAGAAATCATTGCTGGTGGAGGCTACGATAAATCCAAAGGGTATTTTATTGAGCCCACTGTGATCGTTGCTAAAGACCCAAAATACACTACAATGTGTACAGAATTATTTGGTCCCGTGATCACCATTTATGTATATGATGATAATCAATGGAACGAAACTTTAGCATTAGTTGACGGAACCAGTGAATATGCATTAACTGGTGCAATATTTTCTACAGATCGTTATGCAGCAGCAGAAGCCACTAAGGCGTTAGAAAATTGTGCAGGAAACTTTTATATCAATGACAAATGCACAGGAGCCGTTGTTGGGCAACAGCCGTTTGGAGGCGCCAGAGCATCCGGAACCAATGATAAAGCCGGATCATACCTCAACTTATTACGTTGGGTATCTCCTCGTATGATCAAAGAAACTTTTGTTTCACCAAAAGATTACAGATACCCATTCTTGGGAGAATAGTTTTAAATATATAATTTTAAAAAGCGCCAATAGGCGCTTTTTTTAACCTTAATAATTAATCATGAAAATCACCACTCGTTCTGCAAAAAAAGAAGACCTACCCACACTTCTTGATTTTGAGCAAGAAATCATTGAAGCCGAACGCCCCATGGATCCAACACTTAAAACTGAAGAAAGAATAAGTTATTATGATATAGGAGAATATATCACTTCTGGCCATACCGAGGTTGTTGTTGCCGAAATTGACAATGAAATTGTAGGCAGTGGTTATGGGCAAATTAGAGATAGACTAGACTATTTTAAACAAAAACAATTGGGATATATTGGTTTTATGTATGTAAAAGAGGCCCATCGTGGTAAAGGGGTCAGCCAAAAAATAATCCAGTATCTATATGATTGGTTTAAAACTAAAGATCTCGAAGAAGTTCGCCTTACGGTATACGAAAAAAACCCAAGAGCCATAAGAGCTTACGAAAAAGTAGGCTTTGAAAAGCACCTGATCGAGATGCGGATAAATTTAAAAGACTAAGACTTATATTTTAAAGGCAAATACACCAATTTCTTAGTTTCGAAAAACTCTCCTTCAAAACAATCAGAGAGATTATGTTGTATCGCTTTCGGAAACAAAATCAGTTCTTCAGTTAAATCACCTCCTTTTAGGTACAGAATACCGTTTCGAAGATCATGATTGCTTTTCTTAGCTATATTTTTACGCACCCATTTCACAAAATCAGGCATATTGGTAACTGCACGGCTTACTATAAAATCAAAACGATCGTCAAAAGTTCCCGCTCTGCGCTGTTCTGCTTTTATATTTTTAAGTCCTAATGCTTTAGCAACCTCATTTACCACTTTAATTTTTTTAGCAATAACATCTACTAGATAAAACTGCGTTTCTGGAAATAGAATTGCCAAAGGAATTCCAGGAAACCCGCCTCCTGTACCCACATCTAACACATGTGTACCCGGCTTAAACTGGATAATCTTTGCAATACCCAATGAATGCAAGACATGCCGCTCATATAAAGATTCTATATCTTTACGAGAAATTACATTGATTTTAGCATTCCATTCTTCATATAGTTCTCCTAGCTGAGAAAACTGGTCTTGCTGCTCTTCGGTTATATCCTGAAAATACTTACTTATAATTGTCACACTTTTATCTTTTTGTTATTATACTAATACGCTTTGAACTTTCTTGATTCTGGCGAAAAATAATATTTTTTTAATCAATTGAGGTGTTTTTTCGCGCTTCATAGGGATGCAATAAGAAAAAGGCAAAAATTGAATAAAAAAGAGCATTTCTATAATGAATAGAAAAAAATAAACCAATTTGATAAACCCAATATGAATTAAAACGCAAAAATATACGTTAAGTTTATATATTTTAGTTTTTTAAGAACTTAAAAAAATATAAATACCTAACTTTACCAACAACATAATCAGGAAAGTCCCTGATTGATAGAAAGAGATTTATGACAACACCCCATGTAAGATTTAGTACCGCTGATTCTGCAAAGTTTTTCAGAACATTGAACAAACGTGTTAATCAGTACTTTAAAGAAAATAATATTAACAAAACAGGAAACTGGCGATTACATTTAAAAACAATCGTAATGTTTTCTCTTTTTTTAACTCCATACTTTTTAATTCTAACCCTAAACATCTCTCAATGGTGGATGTTATTATTAACCATAATAATGGGTGTAGGGATGGCCGGTGTAGGGATGAATGTGATGCACGATGGTAATCACGGTTCTTATTCTTCAAAAAAATGGATTAATAAGCTTATGGGAAATACCATTTATATACTTGCAGGTAATGTATATAATTGGCAAGTACAACATAATGTTTTGCATCATACATATACCAATATTCATGGTCATGATGAAGACATGGATGCCGGAAGAATTATTCGTTTTACAAAACATGCAGAATGGAAGCGTTTTCATAAGTTTCAACATTATTATTCTGTGTTCTTATATGGTTTACTAACATTTAACTGGGCATTAACCACTGATTTTAAGCAAACCAAAGACTATTTGGCTCGCAAACTATCTTATGGTAAACTACCAAGCCCATTAAAACAATGGAGTACCGTAGTTATTACTAAAACGATATACGTTTTAATTTGGATTGTGATCCCAATGGTATTTATGTCTATTGCTTGGTGGAAGATCCTATTAGGCTTTTTTATCATGCACTATGTCGCTGGGTTAATATTAAGTATTGTATTTCAATTGGCCCATATGGTAGAAGGAGCTGAAATGCCTATGCCAGATAAAACAGGAAACATGAAAAACACCTGGGCAATTCATCAATTGTTCACAACAGTTAATTTTTCAACCAAGAATAGATTAGTCAATTGGTTTACTGGTGGTTTAAATCACCAGGTGGAACACCACATTTTTCCACACATAAGCCATATCCATTACACTAAAATTTCAAAAATTGTAAAACAAACGGCTTTAGAGTTTAATTTACCTTATAACGAATACAAAACCACACGTAAGGCAATTATCTCTCATTTCAAACACCTAAAGGAGATGGGAATGAAGCCTGCCGTAATACAATCATAACTTTTATTTACCAATTAAAAATGAGTACACAAGTATCGGAAATGAGTGCACAACTATCAGACAGAATTAATGCACTTGAGGCATCGGCTACATTGGCAATGGCTGCAAAAGCTCGAGAGCTAAGAGCAGAAGGAAAAGACATTATCGGTCTTAGTTTAGGAGAACCAGATTTTAACACTCCTGATTTTATTAAAGATGCGGCTATACAGGCCATAAATGATAATTATAATTCATACACTCCAGTTGATGGATATGTAGAATTAAAAGATGCGATCATCACCAAATTTAAACGAGATAATAGTCTCACTTACGATCGTTCACAAATTGTTGTATCTACTGGTGCAAAACAAGCGTTATACAATATAGCACAAGTATATCTAAATCCAGGAGACGAAGTGATTTTACCATGCCCATATTGGGTAAGTTACAGCGATATCATAAAACTATCCGGAGGGGTACCGGTTGAGGTAAAAACTTCTATCAAAACTGATTTCAAAATGACTGCCGAAGAATTAGAAGCAGCAATCACCCCTAAAACCAAAATGTTATGGTATAGTTCTCCTTGCAATCCTAGTGGATCAATATACAGCAAAGAGGAGCTAAGAGCTTTAGCAGATGTATTACAAAAACATCCCGATATCGTAGTAGTGAGCGACGAAATCTATGAGCATATCAACTATGTAGGAGGTCATACTTCTATGGCTCAATTTGAGGATATGTACAATAGAACTATCACTGTAAATGGTGTTGCCAAGGCTTTTGCTATGACCGGATGGCGAATTGGATACATAGGTGCTCCTACTGCAATTGCTAGGGCGTGTAATAAAATACAAGGACAGGTTACCAGTGGTGCAAATTGTATTGCACAACGAGCTGTAATCACTGCTCTTGAAGCACCGGCAAGTAAAATTCAATACATGGTCGATGAATTTAAGGAGCGAAGAAAATTAATACTGAATTTGTTATCAGATATTCCTGGTTTTGAATGTAACGAGCCCGAAGGTGCATTTTATGTTTTCCCAGATATATCTTACTATTTCGGTAAAACTATACAAGGTCAT
The DNA here is from genome assembly GCF_040786285.1 of Aquimarina penaris. Lineage (NCBI taxonomy): Bacteria > Pseudomonadati > Bacteroidota > Flavobacteriia > Flavobacteriales > Flavobacteriaceae > Aquimarina > Aquimarina penaris. Next base: position 181,714 of record NZ_JBFMKQ010000002.1, on the reverse strand, counting down.
ACTATTGCAAACGCAACCGATTTTTCGATGTTTTTATTAGAAAAAGCTAATGTTGCTACCGTGACAGGTGTTGCTTTTGGCAATAACAACTGCATAAGAATATCATATGCTGCTAGTACAGAACAAATTACAGAGGCCGTAAAAAGAATTAAAGACGCTGTAAGCTAGCTAGTTTAAAAAAAACTAAATACATAACGATCGATTACAGCTAACAGTTTGTAATCGATCGTTGTTTTTATAAATGTTAAAATCTTTTATTTTTTTATGCTTTTTTTTACAAATCATTTTACTGGCATGACTAATAAATAAACTACATTTATACATCCTATAACACCCCTATATTGTTTTTCTACACCTGAAAAACATTTTTTTTGATTGCGAATTGGCTTTTTCCGTTCATAGCATAATTAAATTATATTTATGAATATTGTAGAAAAAGAACGTATTGTTAAAAAAAATATACTCGAAATTTTCAAAGAAAATTTTGATGTATCTAAAGCCGATCATGAAATCCTGAATATATGGCCAGAAAAAGAATATGAAACCGACTATATTTCATATTACGAATCTATACTGGATATATTTTTAATTGATCATGAGCATCTAGAGGGTATTACCGGAAAGGTAAAAGATACCATTAAAAAAGTAGTCGAATTATGGACTATTACTTCATATTCATCACCTCCGTGGAGAACAGAATAAGCTCATAATAGGGTTAAACAGAGAAGCTATCTATTACGCCAGAAAAACGGGGTGAGAAGTATTAAAACAGTAAAGAGCTCTAATCTTCCTATTAACATCAAAAAGCAACACCACCATTTCCCTATAGCAGGAAGTACATCAAAATTATTTACAGGACTTAGTTTTCCAAAAGCTGGTCCTACATTTCCAAGAGATGAAGCTGCACCTCCAACAGCGGTTTCAAAATCTAATCCTAATGCACCTAAAACCACCGAACCAATTATAAAAGATAGCATATAGAGGATAAAAAATGCTAATATATTAAACACAATCTCTTTTGATACCGCTCTGCTATTATATCGTACAGGTAATACGGCTCTAGGATGCAATGTTCTTTTAAACTCTAAAATACCATTTCGTATAGTAATTAAATGCCTCACAACCTTCATCCCTCCAGAAGTTGATCCTGCTGACCCCCCTAGAAACATCAAACCGAAGAAAAAGATAGTTAAGAAAGGAGTCCACATCGTAAAATCTGCACTTACAAAACCAGTCGTAGTTATGGTTGCCAATACCTGAAATAGCGCATGTCGAAAAGCACTTTCTGCCTCTCCCCAAACCATAGGATGATCGATAGAAGAGATAGACGCGTTGGCTGTATAGTATATAACCAAGGTGGCTATAATCGTAAATGAGATGACAAAGAATGAATATAATTTAAATTCTTCGTCTTTTATGATTTTTTGAATCTTTCCTTTAAACCCAAAATAGCTAAGCACAAAATTCGTCCCTGCTAGAAACATAAACAACATAATAATATATTGTATGACCGGTTGATCATTCCAATACGCAACGCTTGCATTTTTCGTTGAAAAACCACCAGTAGAAAGCGTACTTAATGCATGATTTATGGCGTCGAAAAAATTCATACCTGCTAGTTTCAACAAAATTGTTTCTGCTGCGGTATATCCAAAATAAATCAACCATAAACGTTTTGCCGTGTCTGTTATCCTTGGATGTAATTTATCAGCACTAGGCCCAGGTGCTTCAGCCGCAAATAACTGCATCCCTCCTATTCCTAATAATGGTAAAATGGCGACTGCTAGTACTATAATCCCCATTCCTCCGATCCAATGTGTTAAGCTACGCCAAAACAAAATTCCTTTAGGGATTATTTCAATTTCATTAAGAATAGATGCACCTGTTGTTGTATATCCAGACATCGTTTCAAAAAATGCATTGGTAAAATCAGGTATTGCACCAGAGAATATATAGGGTAGCGTACCACTGAGTGACATAAATATCCAACCAAAAGTTACGACAACATACCCTTCTCTTTTATTGAGTTCTTTTTGATGTTCTCGGGTAAGAAACATTAAGGCAATCCCAACGAATAAGGTAGCAAAAGATGCCATCATAATCTCTAAAGTGACCCCATCTTCATAAATAAAACTAATAATAGTAGCGATAAGCATGAAGCAGCCGTTACAAAGTAACAGAAGCCCCATGATGTGTGAGATAATTTTATAGTTTAATCTATACATCTTAAAGGAACAGCTTTTCTATTTTCTTAATAGATTTCGGCAAACAGCACACCACTACGCGGTCCCCTGCTTTTATGTAAAAATCTCCCAGAGGTATCATCCCTACTCCATCTCTAATAACACCCGCAATTATTGCTGACCGCGGAAAATCTAAATCCTTTATCAAATTATCACTTACTTCGGATGTTGGTTTAACAATAAACTCCAAGAGCTCTGCATTCATATTATTGAGCTTGGTCATTGCTACCACCTCACCTTTTCTAATAAATCTAAATATATTATTAGCAGCAAGAAGTTTTTTATTGATTAATGTATCAATTCCTATAGAATGAGATAATTGAAAATAGTCCATATTTTCAACTAAGGCGATTGTTTTTCTTACTCCTTTTGATTTAGCCACCAGGCATGACATGATATTGGTTTCAGAATTACCCGTTACCGCAATAAAAGCATCCATATCACTAATTCCCTCTTCTCCTAACAACTCTACATTGCGTCCGTCTCCATTAATTATTAGGGCATTCGGCAAGTCGTCTGCCAGATCAAAAGCCTTATCTTTATCTTTCTCGATAAGTTTTACTCTAAATTTATGATCACATAAATCGCAAGACGTTTTAAAACCAATCTTACTACCACCAAGAATCATCACATTTTTAATCTGCTCTTTTACTTTTCCGGTAAGTTTGTACAGCTCTTCTACTCCTCCTTGAGAAGTTATAAAATACACTTGATCTCCTTCTTTAAATTTTGTATCTCCTCTAGGTATTATGGTATACTGCGTTCCTGATCGCTGAATAGCAATTGGCATAAAATGCAATTCTGGAAATACTTCGGCCGCTTCTCTTACTGTTTTTCCAATAAACAAAGCCTCACCAGACAATGTTGTCCCCACCATTGTTAGCGCACCATCCTCAAACTCATAACTATCATGAAATGCAGATTGATTAAGAAGAAGTTCTATTTCACTAGCGGCTAGAGCCTCGGGAGAAATTAACTCATCAATTCCAAATTTTATAAAACCAACTTCCTCCTTATTTTCTATAAATTCTGTATTGGATATTCTCGCAATAGTACGTTTGGCCCCCATTTGTTTAGCCAATACACATACAGTAATATTGGTAGTCTCACTAGACGTAACACTGATTACCATATCCACGTTTTCTACTCTTGCTTCTTTTAATATAGCAATTGAAGTAGAGTCTCCTTTAATAACTCTAATATCTAAGTGAGTATCTGCATAATTAAGACATTCTTTATCGGTATCGATAAGCGTAATGTCTTGAGACTCAAATGAGAGTAACTTTGCCAAATGAAATCCTACTTCACCAGCTCCGGCAATAATGATTTTCATTGGTTTTGTTTATTGTTTTCCATCTAAAGATAAAATCAAACTAAGACATAATTTACTAACATTCGTAAACTATAAATATATCTTAGAATATAAAAGCGTACAAAGATAATGTAAATTGACTAACTGGTAAAATTTCATAATGCACAACTTAATCTAAATCTATTCTAACTATAACTATCAAAAATGTATATTTGCCTAAATTTTTTTGAATGTCAGGAAAAATAACTCCATACAAAGACAAAACTAGATCTAAAAAAGAACAGGTTACCGAGATGTTTGATACCATTTCGGGAAACTACGATGGGCTTAATCGTGTTATTTCTTTTGGTATTGATATAAAATGGCGTAAAAAAGTTGTAAAACTTGTTAGCAAAACAAATCCAAAAAGAATCTTGGATGTAGCCACGGGAACAGGAGATCTTGCTATTAACCTTTCTAAAACAGGAGCTTCAGAAATTATTGGACTTGATATTTCTGCAGGCATGTTAGCAGTTGGGAAAGATAAAATCAAAGCAAAAAAATTAGATACCATTATCACTATGGTACAAGGGGATAGTGAAAATTTACCCTACGAAGAAAATTATTTTGATGCGATTACCGTAGCTTTTGGTGTTCGAAATTTTGAAAATTTAGAAAAAGGGCTTTCAGAAATTTTTAGAGTCCTTAAACCTGGCGGGATTTTTATAGTTTTAGAAACTTCTATCCCTACTAAAACTCCTTTTAAACAGGGGTATAAATTCTATTCGACAAAGATTTTACCACTTATCGGAAGAATGTTTTCTAAAGACAGATCTGCATATTCTTACTTAAGTGAAAGTGCCGCTGCTTTTCCTTATGGTGAGGCGTTCAACAATATTTTGAAAAAAATTGGGTTTATAGATGTTGAAGATAAACCACAAACTTTTGGTGTTGCTACAATATATACAGCTACAAAATAATATAAAAGCCCATAATGGGCGTTAAAAAATAACTAATACCAATCGAAATAAACTATAGTTTTAACTATTTGATTGGTAAATTTTTATTTGGATGAAAAAACTTTTTATCGCAATTGCTCTTTTAGTATTCACTCAAAATATGAGTGCACAATTATTTTCTAAAGAAAAAGTTCAAAACCTTCAAAACTTTGACAAACCAAGGTTTAGTTGGGGATATATTCTTGGGTTTAATTTATATGATTTTAATTTTGATTATACGGCAGACAGGGAAGACCCAGATATATTACATAATGAATCTTTGGGCTTTAGCGTAGGGCTTTTAGGGAATATGAGAATAAATGATTATTTAGACCTTAGATTAGAACCTATGGTTACATTTAACACAAGAACCCTTACTTTTAACAACCCATTATTTTCTTCAAATTTTGAAACTGCTAGAGAAGTAAAATCCACATACGTACATGTACCTTTATTACTAAAAGTATCTACCAAAAGAATCAACAACATCAAACCTTTTATTATCGGAGGAATTTCAACTTCAATAAATCTATCCAGTAATGAAGATAATCCAGATGACAATAGTGCCGGGGAGTTTAGAATGAAAACCAACACGAGTTACTATGAAATAGGTTTTGGTATAGATTTATATCTATATTATTTTAAATTCACCCCATCTATTAGAGGCGTCTTTGCTATGAGCGATGAATTGGTTCCCGATAATGATCCTAATAGTCCCTGGACGTCAACTATAGACAAAATGTCTACCCGAGGAGTCTTTATCAATTTCACCTTTCAGTAGTAACATCAATCACAAGAAGATCGTTTAAACTCGCTAAGAATAATTGCTGTAGCAGTTGCTACATTTAGACTTTCGGTTTTTTGAATTTGACCAAATTGTGGTATCGCCACCTTTTGGTTTACAAGATTTTTAATAGCAGTAGAAATCCCATTAGCCTCATTACCCATTACTATAATTCCTTTTTCTGGTAATTTTAATGAGAATATATTTTCACCATCCATAAACGTTCCAAATATCTTCGAATTCGAGCTTTCTGTCTTTATATATTGTTGAAGATCTTTATAGGTTATATTAACTCTTGTTATAGATCCCATAGTAGCCTGAATCACCTTTGGGTTATAACAATCTACTGTTTGCAAGGAGCAAACCAACTCTTTTACACCAAACCAATCACACAAACGAATTATAGTACCTAAATTACCTGGATCGCGAATATCATCTAATGCCAACACCAAGCCATCATTATCATTTTCTTTATATTCCGGAATATAAAAAATCGCTAATGCAACTTGCGGAGTAGTTAAAAAACTAATCTGTTTTAGCTCTTCTTCAGAAACATTATACACCAATGTTTCAGGAATATCAAAAATATTCGAATTTAAAGTAAAAAGCGAATGAAGCCTTAAATTAGCCTCGAGCAGCTCTTTTATTACTTTTTTACCCTCTGCAACAAATAATCCATGTTGTTTTCGGTACTTTTTTTGATATAAACTTTTTATTAGTTTCTTTTGATTTTTGCTAACCATACAAATAATGTATTTTTGAATCAATAATAAACACGGATTGAAACACTTTCTGACAAAAATATTATTTATTACTCTAACCACAATCTTTTTAATTTCGTGTAGCGCAGTAAAAAGAGTTCCGGAGAGTGAATACCTATTAGAAAATCATAAAATTTTTATAGACAGTGTAAAAACCAATGATCCTAAATTATACAACCAATTATACCAAAAGCCTAACACTAAACTTTTAGGGATACCGATAAGGCTTCATATTTATAATGCAGCTACTGTAGACCAAGACTCTTCATATCAAGCTTGGTTGACCCGGAAACCAAATCGAGAAAAAAGAATGAACAGTTTTTTCTCTAAAAAACAGGTAGATAGGTTAGGTGTAGGATTGACAGGGATTAACGAATGGTTAAAAAAAACCGGAGAATCTCCCTTCATCATCGATGAATCTAAAACAAAACGCTCCACAAAACGATTACAAGCGTATTATTGGAATAATGGATGGTTTAACAATAAGGTCTCGTATAAAATAAATAAAAACAACAACAAAAGAGCGACCATTGATTATCACATAAACCCTGGCCAAGCTTATGTAATAGATTCTCTAAATACAAGAGTAGAATCTAAAGTAGCTGACTCTATTTACCAGCTCAACAAAGAAAACTCAACCATTATCCCAGGAAAACAATATAAAACCCTAGATATAGAAGCCGAAAGAGAAAGACTTACCTCTTTGTACAGAAACTCCGGGTTATTTCATTTTGAAAAAGAATTTATAAAATTCGATGCAGATACAATAAATACGGGGCACAAAGTAAATCTAAACCTTTTAATAAAAAACCGATCTGTTACTTTTGGAGATTCTACAGCGCGAATTCCTTTTAAAGTTCACAAAATAAGTAAAGTCAATGTTTTTACAGATTACTCCTTCGAAAATAGAAATAAAAAGCCCACAGATAGCATGTTCTATAAGGGGTATAACATTTATGGTTTTGATGAGATAAAATATACGCGTAAAGCAATCACGAATTCGATTTTGATAAACCCCGGTGAAATTTTTAGAGATAGAGATCGAGTATTCACGTATAGTCAGATAAATAATTTAAAAACATTCAAATATCCGAACATAAGCTATGATGTTGACCCTAGTGATCCAAATGGAGAAAACCTCATAGCAAATATTGCACTCACTCCAAGAAAAAAATATAGCTTTAATACAGAGTTTGATGTATCTACCTCGAGCATACAAGCCTTTGGTATTGGTTTTGGAGGATCTCTTTTAATTCGAAATGTTTTTAAAGGCGCAGAGATTTTAGAAATTTCTGCACGAGGTAGTGTTGGATCATCAAGCGATGCAGTCGATGGAGGCGAAAAGTTCTTCAATATTTCTGAAATTTCTACTGATGTAAAATTAACGTTCCCAAAAATATTATTCCCGTTTAGAACCAATAAAATCATCCCAAAACGCATGTCCCCTACCACCAATATTATATTCGGAATGAATGTGCAACAAAACATTGGTCTAGACAAAACAAATGCATCGGGGATATTTAATTACCAATGGAAACCGAACATCACGATAAGCAATCAACTTGACCTTATTAACGTACAATATGTCCGGAATCTAAATCCCGACAATTACTTTAACGTCTATGAAACCTCTTTTAGTGAATTAAATACTATAGCAACACAAGTTTTAGAACCAGACTCTCCTTTGTTTAATCCAGACATTGAAGATGCTATATTAAGCATCCCCGCAGGTGCCGACGGATTCATAGAACAATCGTTAGGTGCAGAACCTGATCCAGACTTAACCACCGAGCAATTACAAGAAATTCAGAATATCAATGAGCGAAAAATAAGATTAACAGAGGATAACCTTATTTTTGCTTCGAGTTATACCTATACAAAAAACAATAGAGAAAATCTTTATGATGAAGATTTCTCAAGGTTTAGAGCCAAAATTGAACTTGCCGGAAACACTTTAAGTACAATTGCGAATATCGCAGGGCTGAAAAAAAATTCAAATGAACGTTTTCAAATATTTGGTGTTGAATTTTCTCAATACGCTAAAACAGAACTAGATTATATAAAACACTGGGATTTGGGAAGAAAGAACATCATTGCATGTAGAGCTTTTGGAGGAATCGCAATCCCATATGGTAATGCAAACAGTATTCCTTTTGCGCGTAGTTTCTTTGGAGGAGGACCAAATGACAATAGAGCCTGGCTTGCCTATGATCTGGGTCCGGGGAGCACCGGTGGTAGGAACGAATTTAATGAAGCTAACCTTAAAATAGCATTAAATGCCGAGTATAGATACAATATTTTAGGGTCATTAAAAGGAGCTTTATTTATAGATGCAGGAAATATCTGGAACGTTCTTGATAACGTAGAAGAAGAGGAAGCCGTATTTTCTAGATTAGATGACATACAAGAGATTGCTGTAGGTAGTGGCTTTGGATTTAGATATGATTTTGATTTTTTCGTTATCCGACTGGATATAGGGTTCAAAACTTTTAATCCAGCTAGCGACAGAGATCAAAGGTGGTTTAAAGGATATAATTTTTCTGAAGCAGTCTATAACTTCGGTATTAATTATCCGTTCTAAAAAAAGCAAATGCTAACCGGGAATTCATCGTGTTTTTTTTGATCATCAAAAACCTACCTCATTAACTTAAACTTTATTTTCTTTCGGCAGTTTCTTCTAATAATTTTATATTAGCCCGCTAAATAATAAATAACCATACCAACAGGCAAGTTTAACAATTAAAATAATCATCATCGGCAATAGTAAAGATTATTTTAATCATGCCGGTTTCGGTATAATTTTACTATTTTTGTAAGCTTATTAAACCAAAACTAAATTATGAGTCACAACATCAAACCAGGAGTTGCAGTAGGAGACGAGGTACAGGCAATTTTTAAGTACGCAAAAGAAAAAGCGTTTGCTTTACCAGCGGTCAATGTAATAGGTTCTAACTCTATTAATGGAGTTCTAGAAACTGCTGCAGAATTAAACGCCCCGGTAATTATTCAATTCTCTAATGGAGGAGCACAATTTAATGCCGGAAAAGGGTTATCTAACGAAAATCAAAAAGCTGCTATCGCAGGAGCCGTTGCTGGTGCCAAACATGTGCATTTGCTAGCCGAAGCTTATGGGGTTCCAGTAATTTTGCATACTGACCACTGTGCAAAAAAACTATTACCTTGGATAGACGGACTATTAGATGCCGGAGAACAATTCTATAAAGAAACAGGAAAGCCTTTATACAGCTCTCATATGATTGATTTATCTGAAGAGCCTCTTGAAGAAAATATTGAAATTTGTAAAGAATATCTAGCTCGCATGAGTAAGATGGGTATGACACTAGAAATAGAACTAGGAATTACTGGAGGTGAAGAAGATGGTGTTGACAACAGTGATGTAGACGATTCTAAATTATATACACAACCTGAAGAAGTTGCCTATGCTTATGAAGAATTAAGCAAAGTGAGTGATAAATTTACAGTTGCTGCTGCTTTTGGAAATGTACATGGTGTATACAAGCCAGGTAATGTGAAATTAACACCAAAAATTCTTAAAAACTCGCAAGAATATATCTCTGAAAAATATGGAGTCGAACATAACCACATCGATTTTGTATTTCATGGAGGAAGCGGATCTTCTTTAGAAGAAATTAGAGAAGCAATTGGATACGGAGTTATTAAAATGAATATCGATACTGATCTTCAATTTGCATTTAATGAAGGAATTCGTGATTACATGAATAATAACATTGAATATTTAAAAACTCAAATTGGTAATCCAGAAGGATCTGAAGAACCTAATAAAAAATATTACGATCCAAGAAAATGGTTACGAGAAGGTGAAGTCACTTTTAAGAACCGTCTTAAAAAGGCATTCGAAGATCTAAATAATGTAAATACATTATAATGACTAAAAACCAAGCTGGAACTCATCCAAAAGAGTTTCAGCTTTTTTAATATAATAATTTATGGCTTGGTTTAAGAGAACACAAAAAGGTATACAAACTGCTACCGAAGACAAAAAAGATGTCCCAAAAGGACTTTGGTATAAGTCACCTACAGGAAAAATTGTAGACGCAGAACAACTCGAAAAGAACTTTTACGTAAGTCCAGAAGATGGATATCATGTAAGAATTGGTAGTAAAGAATATTTCGAAATTTTATTTGACGACAACAAATACAAAGAACTAGATAAGAATCTTAGCTCTAAGGACCCTCTTAAATTTGAAGACAAGAAAAAATATGTCGATCGCCTTAAAGATGCACAAGAAAAAACAAAACTAAAAGATGCCGTTAGAACAGCAGTAGGAAAATCAGGAGGTAATGACTTAGTTATTGCTTGTATGGATTTTTCGTTTATTGGTGGTTCTATGGGAAGTGTTGTCGGTGAGAAAATTGCAAGAGCTGCAGATTATTCACTGAAGCATAAAATCCCATTTATGATTATTTCTAAATCTGGAGGTGCTCGTATGATGGAAGCTGCATTATCATTAATGCAATTAGCTAAAACCTCAGCAAAATTAGCACAATTAGCAGATGCTAATATCCCTTATATTTCTTTATGTACCGATCCAACTACTGGTGGTACCACTGCCTCTTTTGCAATGCTTGGAGACATTAACATTGCAGAACCCGGAGCATTAATTGGATTTGCCGGGCCTAGAGTAGTTAGAGACACAACAGGAAAAGAACTACCCGAAGGTTTTCAAACTTCAGAATTTGTATTAGAACATGGGTTCTTAGATTTTATTACCGCTAGACAACACCTTAAACAAAAGATAAATCTTTATCTGAATCTAATTTTAAATAGACCTTTAGCGAATTAAAATCAGAAGTATTAGTATAAAATTAAAGAAACCCGACTTAACGTCGGGTTTTGTTTTTAATAAAAAAAGCGCCTTTAATTAAAAAGACGCCTTCAAAACTCAATCAATAAACCAAAACCTACAAACTAATCTCTCTTTCTATACCGTCTACACTAGTAAACACAGCCTTATTATCACATTCTCCATCACCATAATCTAAAGAACCACTATAGTTAGTACGTACCAGATCAACAATACCACTCACTAAAAACCTGCAACTAGCCTCCCTACGCAATGGGGTTGTAATGGTAGTACTATGTGTATTACCATTAGCAAAATCAGTTTGCCAGGCTCCTGTAATCAAGAAAACATTATCTCCCCAATTACCACTAAAAGATCCTTCAATCCACTCACGTGTTTTGTTTCCTGTTCTTGTGGCTATAGTACCATCTGCAAACGTAACTATCAAATCCATGTTCATCACATATTGAGGGTTACCTACATCATTAGCTTTTTGCCTTGTCACTGTTTTAGCTCCTTCAAACTGAACATCATCTATAAAAAAGTCTTCCAAATTATAATTGATAACCAATGTTTCTGCAACAATATCTGCCTCATAGGAGATATTAACTTTTCCTTTAATAATATGCCCTCTTACTTCGCAACCCTCGGATCCAAAATCCACTAATACTGTTTTAGAAATATTGGTAATTTCTATGGTTATGATAGCACATTCAGGCAAAAAAGGATGAATCGGACTTTTTACCAAGCTTTCTTCTGCTTCATATATTTGTAAAAAAGTATCGCTTATTACCTCGGTTGCATTATCAACTTTGGCAGTAAGTTCTGCTTCTTCCTGATTGAAAGATTCAATAATTTCACTATCAGATTCATCGCTATTACAACCAATAAAAATCATTGATAAGCATGTAATCAAGCTAAATTTTAAAATGCTGTTTTTCATAATATTTAATTTTAACGTTACTATCCTAAGACCAGCTATTTTGATAAAGGTTTAATCGAAAGATGATTTTTTTTAATATGAAGTATTTCTAAACCAAAAAATACTATATTTGCACGCTCATAGCAAAGAGCTATGTATACATAAAAATCATTTAAATAATATTGGAATGTATTTAACAAAAGAGATTAAAGAAGAAATCTTCGCAAAACACGGTAAAGGAAAGAATGACAGTGGTTCTGCTGAAGGTCAAATTGCACTATTTACGCACAGAATTACTCATTTAACTGAGCATTTAAAAAATAATCGTAAAGATTATAACACTGAGCGTTCTTTGGTAAAGCTTGTAGGTAAGCGTAGAGATTTATTAGATTACCTTATCAAAAAAGATATTTTAAGATATCGTGCAATTGTAAAAGAATTAGGATTAAGAAAATAAAAAAAAGAGGCTGCGCGCCTCTTTTTTTATTGTAATATATTTAAAACGAAAAACATTCATTGCCATAAGGAGTGAATGAATGCCTTAGTTTTTCATTGGTCGCGCAATTTACTACACAACAACACAACCTTGTCCATCCGAGTAAGATGGAAACCAATGTTTAATTAAGCCTGTACTAGGTATGCCGTTATTTGATGGTACCGAACGGGCATGAATCAAAAAAATTATGATTCCACAAGTTTATAAAGAGGTCATAGACCTAGGTGACGGTAGAGAAATTTCTATCGAAACCGGAAAATTAGCAAAACAGGCTCATGGTTCTGTTGTTGTACAATCTGGCAAGTGTATGTTATTATGTACAGTTGTTTCTAATTACAAGCAAAGTGATGTAGATTTTCTACCCTTAACTGTAGATTACAGAGAAAAATTTGCAGCTTCTGGTCGTTATCCAGGTGGTTTTTTCAAAAGAGAAGCCAGACCAAGTGATGGTGAAGTATTAACAATGAGATTGGTAGACCGTGTATTACGTCCACTCTTCCCTAAAGATTACCATGCCGAAACTCAGGTAATGATTCAGTTAATGTCTCATGATGAAGATGTAATGCCCGATGCAATGGCAGGATTGGCAGCATCAGCAGCAATACAATTGTCGGATTTCCCTTTTGAATGTGCAATTTCAGAAGCACGTGTAGGTCGTGTAAATGGTGAATTTGTCATTAATCCAACCAGAGCACAACTAGAAGAATCCGATATCGATATGATGATTGGTGCTTCGGCAGATTCTGTAATGATGGTTGAAGGTGAGATGGATGAAATTTCTGAAGAAGAAATGGTAGAAGCCATTAAATTTGCTCACGAAGCAATCAAAGTGCAGTGTGCTGCGCAACTTAGGTTAGCAGAAGCATTTGGTAAAAAAGAAGTTCGTGAATATGATCCAGAAAGAGAAGACGAAGATTTAGCGAAGAAAATTCACGATATGGCATATGATAAAGTATATGCTGTAGCAAAAGCAGGATCTTCTAAAAAAGAACGTGGTTTAGCATTTTCAGAAATAAAAGAAGAAATAAAAGCTACTTTTTCTGAGGAAGAGCTAGAAGATTTTGGAGACCTAGTTTCTAAATATTACGCTAAAGCAGAAAAATCCGCTATACGTGATTTAACTCTAAATGAAGGACTTCGTCTTGATGGTAGAAAAACTACCGATATACGACCAATCTGGTGTGAAGTAGATTATTTACCATCTACACACGGATCTTCTATTTTCACAAGAGGAGAAACTCAAGCATTAGCTACAGTAACATTAGGAACTTCTAGAGAAGCTAATCAAATCGACATGCCTTCTTATGAAGGAGAAGAAACATTCTACCTTCACTATAACTTCCCTCCTTTCTGTACTGGTGAAGCAAGACCAATACGAGGAACGTCTCGTAGAGAAGTTGGTCATGGTAATTTAGCACAACGTGCACTTAAAGGAATGATTCCTGCAGATTGCCCATATACTGTACGTATTGTATCTGAAGTTTTAGAATCTAACGGTTCTTCTTCTATGGCTACTGTTTGTTCTGGAACTATGGCATTGATGGATGCTGGTGTACAAATGACAAAACCAGTTTCTGGGATTGCTATGGGATTGATTTCTGATGGAGAAACAGGAAAATATGCAGTTTTATCTGATATCTTGGGTGATGAAGATCATTTAGGAGATATGGACTTTAAAGTAACAGGTACTGCAGATGGTATTACTGCTTGCCAGATGGACATTAAAGTAAAAGGTCTTTCTTATGAGATCCTGGTAAATGCATTAAAGCAAGCTGCTGATGGTCGTATCCATATTTTAGGAAAATTAACAGACACTATAGCTGCTCCGAATGCTGATGTAAAAGCTCATGCTCCTAAAATGGTGACTAAAACAATACCAGGAGAATATATTGGTGCTTTGATTGGGCCTGGAGGTAAAGTAATTCAAGAATTACAAAAAACTACAGGTACTACTATTGTAATCAACGAAGATCCGGTTACCGAAGAAGGTAATGTAGAAATTCTGGGTACTAATCAAGATGGAATCGATGCCGTTTTAGCGAAAATTGATTCTATTACCTTCAAACCTCAAGTAGGTAGTGTGTATGAAGTAAAAGTAATCAAAATGTTAGATTTTGGAGCCGTAGTAGAGTATATGGAAGCTCCAGGTAATGAAGTATTACTTCATGTTTCAGAATTAGCATGGGAACGCACAGAGAATGTTAGCGATGTTGTAAACATGGGCGATGTTTTTGATGTGAAGTACTTTGGAGTAGATTCTAGAACGCGTAAAGAAAAAGTTTCAAGAAAAGCTTTATTACCAAGACCTCCTAGACCAGAAGGTGACAAACCAAGAGGTGATAGAAAGCCTAGACCCGACAGAAGAGAAAATTAATCTTTTTTAGTATATAAAAAAATACCTTCAGGATTCTGAAGGTATTTTTTTTACATCAATCCAAACAAGATAAAAATAGAATATATACCTAATACATGTATTATATAAGAACACAAAAACGATTCGCCATTAGAGATATAGATTAAATTTTTGTATTACATCAAAAAAAGCACTGTAATTTATCCCCCAATACATCGACTAATATTCTAAAGTATTTCAGTCGAAACAAAATAAATTTATCTTTTTTGTAACATTTTGATAACATATTACGTATTATTAATAAAAGCCCTAAAATATTCACAAATTAAATTTCAAGGAGAACATAGATGAGACAACTTAAAATTACGAAGCAGGTAACGAATCGTGAAACTGCATCGCTAGACAAGTATTTGCAGGAAATTGGTAAAGTAGATCTTATTACTGCAGATGAAGAAGTAGAATTAGCTCAACGTATTAAGGCAGGTGATGAAAGAGCCCTTGAAAAATTAACAAAAGCTAACCTTAGATTTGTAGTATCGGTAGCTAAACAATACCAAAATCAAGGACTTACCCTTCCAGATTTAATAAACGAGGGTAACTTAGGGTTGATAAAAGCAGCAAAACGTTTTGACGAAACTCGAGGATTTAAATTTATATCCTATGCAGTATGGTGGATTCGTCAATCAATTTTACAGGCGTTGGCAGAACAATCTCGTATTGTGCGTTTACCATTAAATAAGATTGGTTCTATAAACAAAATTAATAAAACATATGCATTCTTAGAGCAATCCCATGAGCGCCCACCAAGTGCCGAAGAGATCGCAAAAGAATTAGATATGACGATCAATGATGTTAAGGAATCTATGAAAAATTCTGGGCGTCACGTAAGTATGGATGCTCCTCTTGTAGAAGGAGAAGATTCTAACCTTTATGATGTATTAAACTCTGGAGAGTCTCCTAATCCTGATAGATCATTATTACATGAATCTTTACGTACAGAAATAGAGCGTGCTTTAGAAACTCTTACACCAAGAGAAGCTGATGTGATCAGGTTATATTTTGGCCTTGGTGATCAACACCCAATGACTCTCGAGGAAATTGGAGAAACATTTGATCTTACTCGTGAACGTGTACGACAAATCAAAGAAAAAGCAATTCGTAGATTAAAACATACATCTAGAAGTAAAATATTGAAGACATATTTAGGATAAATTCCTAAATTGCAGTTACAAACAGTTTTATAACATAACTGTTCGTTTTTTGATTGATGAATGACCTCCGGCTGATTACCGGAGGTTTTTTCTTACCCTAATCCCAACTAACCTATACTGAAAACCATATATTTCATAATAAAACAACAATAAAGATCTAGTTGTTATCAAAAACACAATAAACTAGTAAAAACATTATAAAATTTATACCTTTCCATATCTATTACCCCTAATACTTTACTTATGAGATATACCATAAGTTATGTAAGCACTTCGAATCCAGACTTATCTGATATAGATATTACCCACCTTATGGATTATGTTAGGGCTCATAATTGTTTGTTGGATATTACAGGGATATTAATTTATTCTGACGGTAATTTTTTACAGGTTATAGAAGGTAAGAAAGAAACTGTTACGGGAATATTTGAAAAAATAAAAAAAGATCCACGGCATTATAATATCATTAAGATTTTAGATAAGGAGATTGATGGTGGCTCTTTTTCTGATTATCACTCTTCTTTTACCGTTATCTCAGGTCACAATGGCCCTATTGAACTTCAAAAGTTCCTAGAAAAAGAAAAGTTAAGTAATCCCGAACACTTCAAAAGTATCGCATATTTAACTCAAAAATTTATGAAGCTCTCATAAAAAGATCAACCAAATCTTAATGTTCAGATCCCACTTTACATCTGGATTAGATTGGCTAACCGTTTTTGAATTCTTTACTATCTCAAATTTTCAAAACAGAGTCCCTCTAATTTAAAAGTTAAGTAGTATTTTTGCTTGAAACAACACAACTTTATGACTTCAAAATTAATAGCTCCATCTGTATTAGCAGCCGATTTTGCTAACCTACAACGTGATATAGAAATGATTAACAACAGTAATGCAGATTGGTTTCATATCGATATTATGGATGGCGTATTTGTTCCCAATATCTCTTTTGGTATGCCCGTACTTAGAGATATCGCAAAACATGCAAAAAAAACCATTGATGTGCACCTTATGATTGTTGATCCTGATCGCTATATCAAAACATTTGCAGCACTAGGGAGCAATATTCTAACAGTGCACTATGAGGCTTGTACCCACCTGCATAGAACCCTACAAGCTATAAAGGTAGAAGGAATGAAAGCTGGGGTTGCCATAAATCCACACACCAATGTAAATTTACTAGAAGACACTATTCAGGATATTGATTTAGTATGCATTATGAGTGTTAACCCTGGTTTTGGGGGGCAGTCATTTATTGAAAACACCTATGAAAAAGTAAAACAACTCAGAAAAATTATTGAGAAAAAAGGTGCAAATACCTTAATCGAAATTGATGGCGGTGTAACGAATAAAAATGCAAAACAACTCATCGATGCCGGTGCAGATGTACTCGTTGCCGGAAGTTTTGTCTTTAAAAGTGAAAACCCAACAAAAACCATCGAACAATTAAAAGAGATCATCAAAGTATAAATAGTTTATGGAACAGAATCTTGCGCCATCTTTTGATACCTGGACATCAATGTTCTTACTGGTTAGTTCATTGGGATTCTTTCTAAGCATTATTTTAAGTATCAATAAAAATGGCAGAACGAATAATTTACCCATTATCTTATTGATCTTAGGATTCTCTTTTATACTTATACAATATGTTTTTTTTTGGACCAAGTACGAGTCCCTCTACCCGTATGTCTATTTTTTTGATTCAAGTTGGTATCTGGCATTTGGTCCGTTATTATACAGCTACCTCATACGATTTTACCGTAAATCCTTTAAAATAAAATGGTATCATTTTCTACCAGCGGTTATCTCGTTTTTCTTAAACGGTTATTACCTCATTAAATCAAATGGATTTCAAAATCTTGATGAATATAGAGGAGATATACTATTCTCGATTTTTTGGCCCCTAAGATCTCCTTGGCTTCCAGCTTTATCGATGGTGATTTACTTAATTACAATAAGAGATTTCACCTCTTTTTACAAAAGAGATAAGGACTCCCAGTATGAAGCCATTAGAAAAAAATGGTCCAACTTATTACTAAATTTATTTTCAGTTTTCACTGTTTCTTATATCAGTTATTATGTTCTTGTAAAATTTCCATTTTTTAATGTGGGCTGGGATTATACTATTTCTTTTTCTATGACCATCTCTATATATGCAATAGGATATATGGTATATAAAGAGCCTTCGATTTTTAATGGTGAATTATTATCTAATTTATTTTTAAAAGAAGGAACTAACAATGGAGAATTAACAGAAAACACAAAAGATGAATTTTATGAAAAACTACTCAATTACATAACTCAAAATAAACCTTATTTAGACAACAATTTACGATTGGTTCAGCTTGCCGATAATATCGGCTTTTCTACACATATCCTTTCGAAACTTATCAATGAAAAATCAAGGAAAAATTTTAATCAGTTTATTAATGAATATAGGTTAGAAGAAGCAAAAAAAATGCTCCTTGAAGATGCAGAAATTAGTATTAAAACCATCTATTTTGATGTAGGTTTTAATAATAAAGCTACATTTAATACCGCATTTAAAAGTAAATTTAATTGCACCCCTTCAGAATATAAAAGAAAACATTTAGAGGTTCAGGATAAATAAGTAAAAAATTATAATTCTAAACCCATTCCCACCTGTTTTTGACGAATTTTATTGGTATAAATCTTAAAATCTTGGGCTTATGAGAACTATACTTTTATTCTTTTGTTTTAGTTTTACTTTTTCTGCTTTTTCACAAAAATTCACTTTAATTACAGACGCAAATAATCCAATTGTTTCAGAACCAACAATTGGAGGTACTTACTTTGGTACTGCCTGGACAGATATCGATAATGATGATAAACTTGATTTGTTTTATGGAGGTGCTATTTATAGAAATCTTGGAAATGGAAATTTTGAAGTCGCCGAAGGTGGAGCTGCAATACCCTTTGCCACAGCGTTAGTGGGTTGTAGCTGGGCTGACTACGAAAACGATGGTGATCTGGATTTGATCTATTCTAGGTTTTCTACCCCTGGCACGTTGCAAACCAGAATCTATACCAATACCGGAGGAGGAAAATTTATTGAGGCCAACACTATCTTGAACACTATAAGCTCGGGAACCTGGAGTACACAATGGTGTGATTATAACAATGATAGCTATGTTGATTTTATACTCACTTTCGCGGATGGTTTTTTAAATCCCTTAAGCTTTCCGAACAGGTTATATCGAGGTAATGCCGACGGTACCTTTACCCAAGTTACCGAATCTTATGAATTTCTAACAGAAAAAGAGGCATATACCGTATCTAGTTGGACCGATTATGATGAAGACGGAGATACCGATTTATTTATTGCCAGTGGTCCGGCGGCTGGTCCTGCAGGAATCAAACAAGATTTCTTATTTAAAAACCTACAAATCGAAACAGGAAATGAAGGTTTTCAAAAATTAACGAGTACAGATCTTTCTTTTGCAGAAGACCCACAAGATGGGCAAAACTATAATGTAATTGATTATGACAATGATGGCGATCTCGATATTTGCCTCACCAATTATTCTGGAATTGAAAATAAATTTTATGTTAACAATTCAGGAAATTATGTTAGCACTAATGTTCCTTTTACGACTACTAATGATCAGAATTTATCAAATGCCTGGGGTGATTTTGATAACGATGGTGATTTAGATGTTATTATTACAGCTTCAAGTGCAACTGGTAGTGGTTATTTTATTAATAATGGAGATGGTACATTTACAGAAAGTGGCTCTAATCTTATCAATTCAACCACTTCTGGAAACTCTACAGGAGCAACAATTGGGGACTATGATAATGACGGTGATCTTGATTTTTTTGTAGTTGGGAGAGGCATAAAAGGTCTTTTTAGAAATGATCTTGCCGTAAAAAATCATTTTGTAAACATTAAGCTTATTGGTAATCCATCTAACAAAGCCGGATTGGGTGCTAGATTAGAAATAAACACCAGAATTAAGGGTAAAATAGTAACACTAAAAAGAGAAATCTCTGCCTCTAATACATTTATGGGACACAATAGTTTACGTGCACATTTTGGGCTTGGCAAAGCCCTTAAAATAGATAAATTAACCATTTATTGGCCTTCGGGAAATGTAGACATGTACAAAAATCTTAGAGTTAACAGGTTTTACACTCTTGAAGAAGGCAAAAAAAAGCCCGTATTCCCTCCTATTAAAGAAAGAAAAGACAAAAATATCAAAGTAATTGTATATCCAAATCCTTCAAAAAAACGGGTAAAAGTTAACATCGAAAATATCAAATCAAAAAACGCAATTACAGTTAGTATTAATGATGTTACCGGACTCTTGATTTCAAAAACAACTTTTGCGCATAATCAAGATATAGAACTAAATACATCATCCTTACCTAAAGGCAGTTATTTTTTAAACGTAGCCATAGATGAAAAGAGGATAGTAAAAAAGTTAGTGATTCAATAAATGTTCCCTTTTTCATCTATAAGGGCAAGTTTCTTCTACGAAGCTTGCCTTTTTTAATTATTAAGTATTTTAAAATGATTAGTTTTATAAAACATAAGGTTTCTGTTAGAAATACGACATAAAAAGAAGAACATTATTTATACATGAAGCATATAGATTTAATAATCGTTGGAGGAGGTCCTATCGGAATTGCTTGTGGGATAGAAGCCAAGAAAAATGGTATTAACTATCTAATCATCGAAAAAGGTCCCATTGTCAATTCATTATTTAACTACCCTATAAATATGCAATTTTTTTCTTCGTCAGAGAAGTTAGAAATTGATGATATTCCGTTTATAAGCAAGGAAGCTAAACCAAAACGTAATGAAGCTCTTGAATATTATCGCAGAATCGTTACTTCTAATGATCTAAATATTAATTTATTTGAAAAAGTCAACGCTATAAAGAAACAAGAAGGAATCTTCTATATCGAAACCGAAAAACAACAATATACTGCTTCTTTTATGATAGTTGCCACTGGTTTTTACGATATGCCTAATACCATTGATGTACCAGGAGAGCATTTACCTAAAGTATCTCATTATTATAAAGATCCACATTTTTATGCTAAACAAAAGCTAGCTATAGTAGGAGCTAGTAATTCTGCTGTTGATGCTGCCCTAGAATGCTACCGCAAGGGAGCAGAAGTAACCATGATAGTACGCGGACCAGAGATTGGCGAGCGTGTTAAATACTGGGTGCGCCCCGATATTCTCAATAGAATTGAAGAAGGAAGTATCAAGGCATTTTATAATGCCACGGTTAAAGAAATATTCCCTGATAAAATTGATATCACTGTTCCAGAAGGTGATTTAAGTCTCAAAAACGATTATGTACTTGCATTAACAGGCTATAAACCTAATTTTAAGTTTCTTCAAAAAATAGGAATACAGCTCTCTAATGACCATAAGTTATACCCCAAATATGAAGAAGAAAGTATGGAAACAAATATAAAAAATCTATATCTGGCGGGTGTTATATGTGGTGGAATGGATACTCATGTATGGTTTATCGAAAACTCTAGGATCCATGCTAAAACGATATTAAGATCTATCACCAAAAAAATTAATCTTCAAAATATCTAAAATTTAACATCTGTACCACATACGCGTATATTTCTGGGAATTTTTGCTTTAGCTCATTGGGAGATTCCATAAAAACCTCGATCAATACTGCGATAAATTCGAATTTATCGGTAAAGGCATATTCCCTGAGTATTTTGGCGTTTACAATCTCTTTTCTGATTTCAATTGAACCTAAATATTCTTCCAATTGCAAAAAAGTGTCATAAAATATTTCAGAACTTATGTCATTATTTTTTATAGAATTATAATGAATAGCATGAGTAATCTCATGAATTCCCAGGTTTCTCCCATCATCTTCATGTAAGTTTCCTTTCTGAAAATCTTTCCAGGATAAAGCTAGTGCCTTAGATCTGGGGTTAAATTCTCCTATGTTTTCAGTTTTATTCAAAATCGAATAAAAAGAAGCCGGATACAAAACTATGGTATTAAGATATTCTAAAAGATAATGCCTCATCCCAAAAGTAAGCTGTATTACCATCATGGTAATTTGCATTCTCATAAAATCGTCTACCACCAAGCCTTCTCTACCCACAAAGTGTATGTCATCCAAAAACACCGCTGTTCTGTGTACAAAATATCGTTTCCTTTTTTTATCCAACGTATTATAAAAATCATTTTCATTTATAAACAACTGTAAGTGAGATGGCAGCTTCTTAATCTTTGGGTAAAAATGTATAAAATAAGGTTTCTTATTATATTTAACATACACCGATTCTAAATATCGCAAAACGTAATAAACACAAATGGATACAATACCAACAGTAACCATAACCCCAAGTATATTTTGGAATATTGAGTTAGAAGGCTCCTCGTTTAATGATAATAAATTTGATATATATAAGTTCAAAAAAAAGAAATATGTAGGTTGAGACCTTTAAAAATAGCGTTTTTGAAATAAAAACCTTGTTAATACGGTAATTTAACATTAATTGCTTTTATAGAATAAGTTGATTAACTCCTATTCTCCTTATCAAAGTCACTAAAACTCTTACTAATGGTTGATTCAAAGTTAAGATCTCCTCTTATTGTTAAGGTTTAAACTACTGAATAAAATATCGTCATAGTATACTTCATAGAATAAATTAAAAAGTCCTTCGTTATATAACAGTTTGTTATGCGCGCATAGTACTTGTTGTTTTTTATATTCGCGCTTTGAACTCAACTATTTAACCTAACACCAATATGAGCAATTCTAAAAAATTATCAAGGAGAAAATTTGCCAAAAAATCTGCAGTTTTAGCCGCTGCAGGGGCTGTAGCTCCGCAATTATTAAATTCTAAAACACAACAAAACACCTCAAACATAGACTATGATTATGTTATTGTAGGGTCTGGAGCCGGAGGAGGACCTCTTGCGGCCAACTTGGCAAGACATGGTTTTAAAGTTTTAGTATTAGAAGCAGGAGCTAAAGATGCAAAAACCGACAACTATAAGGTACCCGCCTATCATACATTTGCGTCAGAAGATGAAAATTTGTCCTGGAGTTATTTTGTAAAACATTATTCTGGAGAGCGAGATCAATTAGACAGTAAGTATGTGCCCGGAAAAGGAATTCTATATCCAAGAGGAGCGACCATTGGAGGATCAACAGCCAATAATGCCTTGATCACGGTATATCCACATGCCAATGATTTTGAATATATAGCCGATCTAACAGGTGATGATAGCTGGAGAGCAGAAAACATGCGAGAGTATTTTAAGCACCTGGAAAATTGTGAGTATCTAAAAAGTTGGGAAGCCAGAAGAGAAGATCATGGAACAGATGGATGGCTACCCACCAACTACCAAAATTTAGATATAGGTACTTTGTTGCAAAATATTCCTTTGGCTGGTTTGATCAAAGCGAACCTTGCACATGCCGGCAGAAACATTTTGGATTTACTTTTTAATGAAAAATCTTTTGATGTAAATCAACGATCTTTTGAAAGAGGTGCCGAAGGACCAATACTAGTCCCTCAAACCATGGATAATAAAGCTTCTAGACATTCTGTAAGAGAATATCTTTTGGAAACTCAAGAGCAATTTCCAGAGAATTTGACAATTATCACCGATGCTTTAGTAAGCAAAGTTGTATTTAATGAACAAAAAGAGGCTATAGGTGTTGAATATATTAAGGGTGGCAACTTATATGAAGCTGATCCTTTATACAAAGGTTCATCAAATACAAATACTACGCAATTCGTAAAAGCATCTAAAGAGGTTATCTTATCAGCCGGAACATTTAATACTCCTCAATTACTACAATTATCAGGAATAGGAGAAGCATCTTTATTAGAAGAAAAAGGAATTGATGTACTACAAGACTTACCGGGAGTAGGTAAAAATCTACAAGATCGATACGAATTAGGGCTTACCTATGAATTGAATGGTCGTCTATTAGAAAATTGTACTTTTTCTGAAGGTGATGATGATTGTTTAGATAATTATAATAGAAATGGCGCTGGCCCATATACCAGTAATGGTGCCGTTGCTGCCAACATCATAAGAACAGATCCTAAATTACAAGATCCAGATCTTTTCAATTTTTGCTTGATTAGTGATTTCAAAGGATACTATCCAGGGTATAGCGAAAAGATAAAAGAATCAAAAAATAGAGTAACCTGGGCAATATTAAAAGGGCATACAGAAAATACAGCGGGAGAGGTTAAAATACAAAGTGTTGATCCAACTAAAACTCCGGACATTAATTTTAAGTATTTTAATGATGGTCAGGATCTTAATGGAAAAGATATGCAAGCTCTTGTAAAAGGGGTTGATAACATTAGGGACCTTATGAATAATTGGAAAGTTCGTAATTCTATCAAAAAAGAAGTTTGGCCTGGAGCTGAAGTAGTTACTAATCAAGAAAAACAAGATTTTATAGCCAAAGAAACTTGGGGACACCATGCTTGTGGTACCTGTAAGATTGGAAATGGGGATACAAACGATGTTTTAGATAGTAATTTTAAAGTAAGAGGAGTTAAAAATTTACGTGTGGTTGATGCATCTGTATTCCCTAAGATTCCTGGGTTTTTTATCGCTGTGCCTATCTATTTAATTAGTGAAAAAGCTACCGATGTTATTCTTAAGGATGCAGGTGTAGAAAGAAATCAAAGTCTTTTACGTAGAAAAATCAATCAGTTTACTAAGTCCAGAGCAGAACAGAAATTAGAAGCTGTTAGTGTAAAAACATATCCTAACCCTTGTATTAATGAAATTCATTTTAAAGTGGATCATGATTATGCTTCTTCTGCCGGTTATTTAATCATTGTAGATAATAGCGGGAAAATAGTTTTCAATCAATCCTATTCGGATTTTGAAAATATTACTGTCGATACAAGTAGCTATCAAGCAGGTGTTTACAACTACTTGTTACATTTAGGAAATGTAAAGAAAACCGGAAGATTTGCTAAACATTCTTAGTCCATGACTTTCAGATAGGTTATTTAACCGAAATAAAGAAAAACCACGCTATACTAGCGTGGTTTTTCTTTATATAAAAAATTCATAATCAACACCTTATAAATACTAGAATCATTCCAATATGTTAAAAAAATAGCTTTTAACATTAGTTTTTGTGTGGTATTAACGGAACCCAAACCTCTATTATTTTGGTATATTTAAAACACACAAACTCAAACCAATAACAATGAATAATTCTAAGAAATTATCAAGGAGGAATTTTGCCAAAAAATCCGCTTTGATAGCAGCAGCTGGGGCAGTTGCACCGCAACTTTTAAATTCTAAATCAACAGAAGAAACGCTCAACACCGACTACGATTATATTGTCGTGGGCTCGGGAGCCGGAGGAGGTCCTCTGGCAGCTAATTTGGCACGACACGGCTTTAAAGTATTAGTATTAGAAGCAGGAGCTAAAGACCCTAAAACCGATAATTACAAAATACCGGCATACCATCCTTTAGCATCAGAAGATGAAAAACTGTCATGGAACTATTTTGTAAAACATTATTCTGGAGATCGAGATCAATTAGACAGTAAATATGTCCCCGGAAAAGGAATTCTATATCCAAGAGGAGCTACCATTGGTGGATCTACTGCGGTAAATGCTATGATTACAGTATATCCGCATGCTAATGATTTTGAATACATAGCCGAACTAACCGGAGATGACAGCTGGAGGGCCGAAAATATGCGTGAATATTTCAAACGTTTAGAAAATTGTGAATATCTAAAAACTAATGAAGCGATAAGAGAAGATCATGGACTTGATGGATGGCTCCCAACCAATTATCAAAATCAGGACATTGGTACTTTATTAGAGAACACATCGTTACTAGGAATTATTAAGGCCAACCTTGACTATACCGGTAGAAATATATTAGAGATGTTTTTTAATGAAAAATCTTTTGATGTAAACAAACGATCTTTTGAACGAGGTGGTGAAGGAGCTTTATTAATTCCGCAAACTATGGATAAAAAAGCTTCAAGGCATTCGGTAAGAGAATATCTATTAGAGACACAAGAACTATATCCAGAGAATTTAACCATTATCACCGATGCTTTAGTTAGTAAAGTGGTCTTTAATGAACAAAAAGAAGCTATTGGCGTAGAATATATTAAAGGAAACAACCTTTATGAAGCAGACCGTCTTTATGATGACACGTCGAATCCAGATGCTCCCTTATTCGTAAAAGCCACCAGAGAGGTTATTTTATCAGCTGGAGCATTCAACACTCCTCAAATACTACAATTATCTGGTGTAGGAGAAGCTTCTTTATTAGAAGAAAAAGGAATACATGTAATACAAGATTTACCTGGAGTAGGAAGAAATCTACAAGATCGATATGAAGTAGGTGTTAGTTATAAACTAAAAGAGAAAATATTAGAAACCTGTACCTTTTCTGAAGGTAATGATGTTTGTCTTAATAAATATAACAACAGTGCTGTTGGTCCGTATACTAGTAGCGGTGTTGCAGCGGCTAACATTAAACGATCAGACCCACAGCTACCTGACCCAGATCTTTTCACTTTTTGTGTAACAACAGATTTTATAGGGTATTATCCAGGCTATAGTGAAACGATAAAGACCACTAGAGATAAAATTACTTGGGCATTATTAAAAGGTCATACAGAGAATACTGCCGGAGAAGTTAAAATAAAAAGTGGGGACCCCAGAAAGACTCCAAATATTAATTTTAAAAATTTTACTGATGCCCAGGATTTAGATGGTTCAGATATGAAAGCTTTAATAAAAGGAGTAGATAACATTAGGACCATCATGAAGAGCCGTCATGTGCGTAATATTATCGAAAAAGAAACTTGGCCAGGAAGCGAAGTCGAATCATATGAAGATATGCGAGATTTCATTGCAAGAGAAACATGGGGTCACCATGCCTGCGGTACCTGTAAGATTGGAAATGGGGATACAAATGATGTATTAGATAGTAATTTTAAGGTACAAGGAGTTAAAAATCTACGTGTGGTTGATGCATCCGTATTTCCTAAGATTCCTGGTTTTTTTATTGCCGTGCCTATCTATCTGATTAGTGAAAAAGCCACCGATGTTATTCTAAATGATGCAGGTGTTGAACGTAATCAAAATCTTTTACGCAGAAAAATCAATCAGTTTACTAAATCTAGAGCAGAGCAGAAATTAGATGCGATTAGCGTAAAAGCCTATCCCAACCCTTGTATTGATGAAGTTCACTTTACTGTCGACAAAAATCATGCTACTACAAATGGTTATTTAATCATTGTAGATAATACCGGAAAAATAGTTTTTAATCAATCCTATTCAGGTTTTGAAAAAATTACTGTGGATACAAGCCAATTACCTTCTGGTGTTTATACCTACTTACTACAATTAGGAAACATCAAGAAAACCGAAAGGTTTATAAAGCAATAAAATACAATCTACCCGTTTTGCATTTAGAAAAAATAGTATAACAAAAGCGCCAGTTCGAAATTCTAAATGCACAACGGGTTCATTTAACAATAATTAAAACGAACTGTTTCTTTACTATTATTTATCATATACTATTACAAATCAGTGTTATTCGGATCTTTCCTTTTTCCAATACTCTTTTTTTGCTTTCTTCTGTTTTATAATATGCCACAAAAAATTAATGATACCGGAAAGAATAAAAAATCTAGAAGAAATTACAAAATATACAAAAGAGTATCAAGCCTTATTGATAGACTGCTAAGACCATTATACCATAAAAAGTTAGCTTTATTATAACTTTTGGAAGACAATTAAATAATGGATTATATAGAGCCGCTTTTTTGTGGAGAACGAGTAAATATTGTTGCTTACTTTTCTCTATTTCAAATTGCTAGTGTATGCGGTTTCATGAATTGCATTTATTACGACTTAATAATACAATTATTTAAGGTATCTTTGGTATTGGATTATTTATCCGTTGATATTATCACACTTGTAGGTTCTAGTCTTGGGAACCCAAAAGGTCATTTTTATGTACCTCCTTTCTGATTATTGATGCGCTATCACTTAATGACTGATTTTTAATAAGTAACCATTTATAAGAATCTTATTAAGACGTCTTGTTTATTTCATTAATAGCAGTCGTCGATTTCAATTGAAAAAACAAAAATCATATGACTTTATCAAAAATCGGTGTTATTGGAACTTCAAAAAAAGAAGACGAAAGGCGGGTACCTATTCATCCAGAGCACCTAAAAAGACTTCCAGAAAACATTCGCAGACAGCTCATTTTTGAAAAAGGATATGGAGCACCTTTTAATATTAAAGATGAAGAAATCGCAAATCAGACAGGGGGAATAGCTACACGAAATGAAATATTATCAGATATTGGGTCTGCTATTATAGCTAAACCTGTAGTGTCTGATTTTAAAGCATTGAAAATTGGTGGCGTTCTTTGGGGTTATCCTCACTGCGCTCAGCAAATGGAAGTTACCCAAACTGCTATAGATAGAAAACTAACCTTAATTGCCTTTGAAGATATGTTTATTTGGAAGCCAAATGGAGAAATGGGTAGGCATACTTTCTATAAGAACAATGAAATGGCAGGTTACTGCGCTGTTATACATGCTTTGCAACTTAAAGGAATAGACGGACACTATGGAAATCAAAGAAAAGTGATTATATTTAGTTTTGGTGCCGTTAGCAGAGGGGCTATATACGCATTAAAAGCTCATGGCTTTAGAGATATCACTGTCTGTATTCAAAGACCTGATCATGAGGTCAGAGAAGAAATATTGGATGTAGATTACGTTAGAATTGTAAAAAGCGAAGTAAATGATCCTCGATTGCTTATTGTAGAACATGACGGATCGGAAAAACCCCTATTAGATTTGATAAGTGACTCCGAAATCATAATTAATGGTACATTTCAAGATCCAAATAACCCTCTCGATTTTGTGATAGAAGAAGAAAAGTCTAGATTAAAGCCAGGTACATTGATCATCGATGTTAGTTGTGATGAAGGAATGGGTTTTTATTTTGCTACCCCAACCACATTTAAAAATCCAATTATAGTAGTAGATAATATCGATTACTATGCGGTGGATCATACTCCCAGTTATTTTTGGGAAAGTGCTTCAAGATCAATTTCTGCTGCATTGATTGTACATTTAAGATCTGTGCTTGAAGGTCGAGAGGGTTGGTTAGAAAATACTACGATCAAAAATGCAATAAATATAGATGAAGGGGTTGTAGTAAAAGAAGCCATTCTTAGATTCCAGAATCGCCTAGAAGCTTATCCACATTCAGTGAAATTAAGTAAGGTAATCTAGATATGATTTGTGGTATTATAGGTAACCGTTATATAAACATATTTGGGTTCATTTCTAATAAAAAAAAGTAATAACAATCAACGAAAAAGCCAGGTAGAATTGTCTGGCGCTGGACAATATTGTTGAAAAAGCGACCGCAGAGGAATTAACTAATTTTGATCCCATTGTGCTCCCTTTGCAAATAGAAAACCACGAGCTATCGCTCTAGTTCTTTATTTTATTCCAAAGCTTCAAACTACGTTTGGCTTTTCCATAAAACAAAGAACCACGCCAAATGGCGTGGTTCCTTACTTGATGTGACCGCGGAGGGATTCAAACCCCCAACCCTCAGAGCCGAAATCTGATGCGCTATTCAGTTGCGCCACGCGGCCTAATATTTTGTTTTATGCTAATTTACTTTTTACTATGGTAGAAATTATTTTACCATCTGCTTGTCCGGCCAATTCTTTAGAAACGATTCCCATTACTTTACCCATATCCTTCATACCAGATGCTCCAAGATCATCTATAGTCATCACTACGACTTTCTCTATTTCTTCTTCACTTAATTGCTCTGGTAAAAATTGCTCGATTACCTTAGCCTGATCAATCTCTGGCTGAGCCAGATCATCTCTTCCTTGCTCTGAAAAAATAGTTGCACTATCCTTACGTTGCTTCACCAGCTTTTGAAGTAATTTTAACTCTTGATCCTCGGTTAATTCTTCTTTGGCACCGCTTTCTGTTTGAGCCAACAAAATAGCTGATTTAATAGCGCGCAATGAGGTTAATGCATTGGTATCTTTGGCTTTCATTGCCTCTTTCATTGCAGTCATTACTTCTTGTTGTAAACTCATACCTATTGGTTTTTAATCTTTGGATTGCGAAGATAAAAAATAAACCGATAATCTAAGACTAGATTATCGGTTTATCTATTATTTTGGTTTTATAAAATTCTTAGTCCACATTATCATGAAGAAACGAATTGTTCTTACGCAATTGTATATCATCATTACTATCTGTTCCTAATGACGTTCTGGATAGCCCAGAATCATCTGGTTTAGCATCAACATCTATTCCAGCGCGTTTATATGCTGGTTCTTTTTCAATATCATCAACCTTAGAATTGCTATTTTTAAATTTATAGTTAAATTCTTTCATTTTAGCACGACGTTCTGCCGCTCTTGCCTTTAAAGTTTCAGAAATTGGTTGATTCATCGGATCGGGATCTTCTAATTTCTCAGTCTCGGGAGCAGGGTCCACAGTTTTCTTTTCAAAAACTACCTCTTCTTCTTCAATCACTTCGGTAGGTTGAGCTTCGGTAAGTCGTTTTTCCTCTTCCATATAATCCTCTAGACTATATCTTTGTACTCCTTCAGATACTGTTTCTCCAACTGGTACTACTTCTATAGGGTCATTAACTTCCATATCCAAAATATCATCACTCAAATCAAAAACAATTGGTTGTTCTTCTTCGATTTTTTGTTCTTTTGGAACAGATTGTTGATCGTCTAACTCTTCATTAGTATCACCACTTGCAGGCATATCAAAAGCCAATGCAAATTGATCAGCTTTCTCTTCTTCTTCCTCTTCCTGGTTTACTTCTTTAGCATCATTTACTTCTATTTGTTTAATAATATCCTGTGCATTAATAATCACAAAATCATTATCTGAAGAAAATGGGTCAACCACTTCATACTCTACATTGATATTTTTTAATAAATCTGTTGTAGGTATAAGTAAAGCATCTTCGTCTTCGATCAACTCATGTTTTATAACCGGCTCTTCTACTTTATCCTTCTTTGATAATGGAGAAAAGACAGGAGCAACCTTACCTGTAGATTTAGGTGTTAAATCTTGTACTGCTGCACGTTGTTCATCCTCTAGGGTATGAATTATTTTCTTAGTTTCTGTATTTACAATCTCATCTTGTTGTTCTACATCAAATCCAGTAGCAATTACAGTAACAGAAATTGCATCTTCTAGAGATTCATCTTCTCCAACTCCCATAATTATATTAGCGCCATGACCTGCTTCTTGCTGAATATGATCATTGATTTCACCAATCTCATCAATAGTTATTTCTTCTTTTCCGGATACGATTAGAAGGAGTACATTTTTAGCACCGGTAATCTTATTATCATTAAGTAAAGGAGAATCTAATGCTTTCACAATAGCATCGTGAGCACGTTTATTACCAGAGGCATTAGCAGAGCCCATGATTGCAGTACCACTATTACTAAGAACGGTCTTAGCATCACGTAAATCTATATTTTGTGTATAGTGATGTGTTATTACTTCGGCTATACCACGAGATGCCGTAGCCAGGACTTCGTCTGCTTTAGAGAAACCAGCTTTAAACCCTAGATTACCATAAACTTCTCTTAATTTATTATTATTAATTACAATCAAAGAGTCTACATGTGCTCGAAGTCGCTCTACTCCCAAATGTGCTTGTTCATTACGCATTCGTCCTTCGAACTGAAAAGGGATCGTTACAATACCTACGGTAAGAATATCAAGCTCTTTTGCCATTTTTGCAATAATCGGAGCGGCTCCGGTACCTGTACCTCCACCCATACCAGCTGTGATAAATATCATTTTGGTATTAGTGTCTAGCATTGTTTTTATGTCTTCATAGCTCTCTACAGCAGATTGCTCACCAACTTCTGGGTTTGCTCCAGCACCTAATCCCTCTGTTAATGATACACCTAATTGTATCTTATTGGGAATTGAGCTATTCTCCAGTGCCTGTGCATCTGTATTACAGATTACAAAATCAACTCCTTTAATCCCTTGCTGGAACATGTGGTTAATGGCATTGCTACCTCCTCCACCTACTCCAATGACTTTGATTACATTAGATTGATTTTTAGGCAAATCAAACGAAATATTTTCGAACTCCTCCTTTTTACTCATAATTGCTAATTTTCTGGTTCTCCTACTTTTCTTTATATATTTTTCTGTTCAAAACATGAACATTTTCCTATCCAATCCTTCAGTTCTGGCCCTTTCAACAAAATAGTTTACAGGACAATTTCTTTACTTTTCCAGCCCCTCAACGCTGGCCCCCTCGCTAAAAATGTCCACAGGACATTTTCTTTACACTCGGTCCTATTCTGCATTATCCAAGAATTCCTTGAATTTTTCCGTCCATTTCTCTAGAATATTCTTTCTAGGTTTCATATCTACTCTTGGATTTTCTTCTTCTTCGATAACCGTATTCTCAACTTCAGCTTGCGTTGTTGATTCTGCATTTGCCAAGGTTTCTTTTTTTGCTGTCTTTTTTTGTTTTTTGATATATACCAGACTATCCATTACTAATCCTACCGCTGTGGCATACATAGGACTTGTGGTTTCAGAATCGCTATTACCCGCCAAATGTTCATTTGGGTATCCTATTCTTGTATCCATCCCCGTAATGTATTCTACAAGTTGTTTAAGATGTTTTAATTGTGAACCACCTCCTGTCAATACAATTCCCGCGATTAACTTTTTCTTTGGGGACTCATGTCCATAATTCTTAATTTCTAAGAAGACCTGTTCCACAATCTCCACAACACGGGCATGAATAATTTTGGATAAATTCTTTAATGTAATTTCCTTTGGTTCCCTTCCGCGTAAACCAGGTATCGAAACAATCTCATTATCCTTATTTTCACCTGGCCAGGCAGATCCAAATTTTATTTTTAATAATTCTGCTTGCTTTTCTATAATCGAGCATCCTTCTTTAATATCTTCTGTAATGACATTTCCACCAAAAGGAATCACTGCAGTATGGCGAATAATACCATCTTTAAAAATTGCAAGATCTGTAGTACCACCTCCTATATCTATTAAAGCAACTCCTGCTTCTTTTTCTTCCTGGCTTAATACTGCATTAGCAGAAGCTAAGGGTTCTAATGTTACATCAGACAGCTCTAATCCAGAGCTTTTTACACATCTTCCGATATTACGAATAGAGGTTACTTGCCCTACTACTACATGAAAATTAGCTTCTAACCTTCCTCCATACATTCCTACCGGTTCTTTTATTTCGGCTTGACCGTCTACTTTATATTCTTGCGGCAATACATGTAAAATTTCTTCTCCTGGTAGCATTACCAGTTTATGTACTTGATTACATAACTTATCTATATCATCGTCGTCAATAACTGCATCAGCATTAGGCCTGGTGATATAATCACTATGTTGTAAACTACGAATATGCTGTCCTGCAATACCTACAGTTACATCGTTTATTTTCATTCCCGAAACACTTTCTGCCTCTTGAACCGCTTGTTGTATGGATTGAATCGTTTGTGTTATATTATTTACTACTCCACGGTGTACTCCCAAGCTTTTAGATTTACCAACGCCCAATACTTCCATCTTTCCATATTCATTATACCGTCCAACCATAGCAACAATCTTAGTTGTCCCTATGTCTAATCCCACCGCTATTTCATTTACTTCTCTTTCCATATTGGTATTATTTTATTGTGCATACCACTTGATTACTAAATTGTAAGCTTACTTTTTTATATTTATCAAGGCTTTGATCCTTTAAAGCTTTTTGATAAAATGCCTTAAAATTTCTGACCTTACTCTCCAAATTTTCAACTTTTCCTACCACTACTCTAAAAGGATACACTCTAAACTCAAGTTCATAGTGTCCTTTAAATGTCCTGTACACTCCAACCACATGTTTTTTTAAAAATTCATCATCCTGAATTTTCTTCAACAAGGGAAAAACCTCAGGAACTTCTCTCTCTGATACATTATGCACCAAAGGCACATGTGCTGAATAACTATCGGATAAAGGCATCGTACTACCGGTAACATCTACATAAAAAGAAGTAACCGCGTTAACCCTAGCAATGGGGGAGCGTTGCTTGATTCGTGCCTTAAGTTCTCCATTTACAGTTAGATACACATCAGAATGTTCAATCATTTTGTGTGCATCCAGCCCCTTCTCTACAGTATTCAAAACTAAAATTTCTTTGCCCACGTTCGTAACCCTCTCCTGATTTTGTATTAACAATTTATTAACCGCCCTTTCATTTACATAAGGATCTTGTTCTTCAATAAATTCTACAAGTACTTTATTAATTTTTCGTTGCTTATTACGATTGCTCGTAAAAGCAAAAAGAACAATGATCAAAATAGCAAGACCACTAAACTTTACATATGTATACATTCTTTTTTTCATACCAATAATGCTTCTTTTATACGCCCCACTTCTTCCCCAATATCTCCAGCACCAATAGTTAGAACAACTTGAGCACCACTATCTGTTATTTCTTTAATCAGTTTATCTTTGAATGTTATTTTCTTGTTTGTATTATCTATCATTTCTAACAACCAGCTTGAGGTTATTCCTTCTATCGGTAATTCTCTTGCCGGATATATATCCAAAAGCAAAAGTTGATCAAACTGACTAAGGCTTTTTGCAAAATCGGAAGCAAAATCTCTGGTTCTACTAAATAGATGCGGTTGAAAAATGGCTAACACATTTTTTCCAGGGTGCATTTCTCTAACGGCTTGATGCAAAGCATTAATCTCTGTTGGATGATGTGCATAATCATCTATATATACCAGATCATCTGTTTTAATTTGGTAACTAAATCTACGTTGCACACCTTTAAAAGAAAATAAAGCCTTTGCTAAAGATCCGGTTGGGGAGCCGTAAAGCAAAGCTATAGCAAAGGCCGTAACAACATTTAATAAATTATGTCTTCCAGGTAGATTTACACGTAAATCTTTAATTAATTTACCTGGTGTTTTTAAATCAAAAACATAAGTGCCATTATCAATTCTTATGTTTTTGGCACAATAATCAGAACTATCCTCTATCCCGAAGGTAATACCAGAAAGTGGCAACCCATTACGCACTAACAGATGGTCTTTTGCTCTGGATGAAAACTCAACAAAAGAATCCTCTAAAGCATTAGCTTTTTCATAAATATCTAAATGATCAGCATCCATTGATGTTATAGCAACAATATCAGGGTAAAGTTGCAAGAACGATCTATCAAACTCATCTGCTTCAACCACTACCACTTCATTTCCTTCTAAAATTAGGTTAGAGTTGTAATTCTCGCTTATCCCTCCTAAAAAGGCAGTCACTTTTGCCCCGCTCTCTTTTAACAAATGAGCAAGGATAGCCGTTGTAGTGGTTTTTCCATGGGTTCCCGCTACTGCCAGCGTATATACATTCTTGGTTATTATCCCTAATACTTCTGCTCTTTTTTTAATTGTAAAACCATTATTCTGAAAATATTCAAATTCTTTATGACCTTTAGGAATTGCAGGTGTATATACAACTACACTTTCTTCTTTATTTAAAAATTGATCAGGAATAGCATTTATATCATCTTCAAAATGAATATCGATACCTAATTCGGACAAATCCAAGGTAATTTGAGTTGGCGTTTTATCATAACCAGCGACATTTTTTCCTAAAAACTTAAAATATCGAGCAAGCGCACTCATTCCGATACCGCCAATACCGATAAAATAAATATTCTTTATGTTCTCTAAATTGTTATTCATTTATACACTACTAGTTCTTTAAAGAACCTTCTTCTATTAATTTTTCTATTTCATCAACTATATCTGATGTAGCATTGGGCAATGCCAGTTTTTTTATTGCCGCTCCCAACTTCAACTGCTCATCTTCTGATTTCAGTAATTCTGAAATCGTATATTGAAAACTCTCATCCAATTCACTTTCTCTAAGCATTTTGGCTCCACCCTGATCTACGATAGCCTTAGCATTTTTGGTCTGATGATCTTCGGCTACGTTTGGAGAAGGAATAAACAATACTGGTTTTGCCACAATACACAATTCTGAAACCGAACTTGCCCCGGCTCTCGAAATAATAATATCTGCTGCGGCATATGCTTGATCCATAGTATCCAAAAACTGATGAACCTGAACATATTCTTGATCAGAATATTTTTTATATGCTGAGTAATACAACTTACCACATTGCCAAATCACTTGGACTCCCTTCTCGATAAAGAAACTGAGTTCTTTCTCAATCAATTGATTAATTCTTCTGGCACCAAGGCTTCCACCAAGAATCAAAACCGTCTTTTTTTCTTTATCCAGTTTATATTTGGATATCCCTAAGTCTCTTTTACCGGTTATTTCTAACAAATCCTGCCGAACCGGATTACCAGTTTTAATAATTTTATTTTTCGGAAAAAATCGCTCCATATCATCATATGCAACACAAATTTTACCTGCATCTTTTGATAACCATTTATTGGTGATTCCGGGAAAAGAATTTTGTTCTTGAAGCACAGTTGGGATCTTTTTTGCATTTGCCATTTTTAATAATGGTCCACTTGCAAACCCTCCGGTTCCTATAACCACATCAGGTTTAAATTTTTTGATCACCTTTCTCGATTTCCAAAGACTACTTAGTAATTTTATAGGAAACAACAGATTACTGAGTGTTAGTTTTCTTTGAATACCACTAATCCACAGTCCTATAATTTCATACCCTGCTTGAGGAACTTTTTGCATTTCCATTCGATCTTTGGCTCCCACAAACAAAACTGAAGCCTCTGGATATCTATTACGCAATTCGTTTGCAATAGCGATAGCAGGATAGATATGCCCTCCTGTTCCTCCACCGGATAATATGACTTTCAGTTTTTTACTCATATACTTCTCTCAAAACCTCAAGTGGGTTTTCTTCTTTCTCTCTTGTTAATTCTTCTTCAATTATTTCTTCTCTTCTACTGCTTACACTTAATACTATTCCTATTGCTAAACAGGTCATCCAAATGGATGTCCCTCCGCTACTTATAAGTGGTAATGTTTGTCCCGTAACCGGAAATAATTCAACGGCTACTGCCATGTTAATTAAAGCCTGAAATACTATCGGAAGCCCTACACCAATCACTAATAATTTCCCAAACATATCAGAGCTTTTATGGGCAGCAATCACTAATCGAAATAATAACAACATATATAACAGCATTAGAAAAACACCTCCCAAAAACCCCCATTCTTCAATGATAATGGCGTAAATGAAATCTGAAGACGATTGCGGTAAAAAGTTCCTTTGTACACTCTTACCTGGCCCTGTACCGATAACTCCGCCTCTTGCAATTGCGATTTTTGCTCGCTCGATCTGATAATCTTCTTGCGTATCTTTCTTATCTGTAAAATTCTCTATTCTACTCACCCAGGTATCTACTCTATTTGGAAACATCCCAGGAAATGCCTTAGCAAATAATATAAAAAAGATCAGCACCATAAGTCCTGTCCCTAAAACAACTGTGATATATTTTAAAGGATATCCACCAAGAAATACCAGCATAATTACCATACAAAATATAATTGCTGCTGTAGAAAAATTAGCCGGTAGAATTAACATCAAAATCAAAGACACTGGTAACCAAAGTGGCAATAAAGATTCTTTAAAAGAAACAACTTCATTTTTTATTTTAGAAAGATACCTTGCAACATAAGCCATTAAAACAACAGCCGCCAATGTAGAAGGTTGAAAACCAACTCCAACAAATGGCAAACGAATCCACCTACTGGCATTAGCGCCTCCTGCTGTAGTATTTTGAGCCAATGTGACCAACAACAATATGATCACAATAGGTATCATAATAATAGACAAGCCTTTGAAATAGTGATACGGTATTTTATGTACACCATACATAATCAAAAACCCTAAAATCAAATGTGCAAAATGCTTTACCAAAAAGCTAAATGTATCTCCATCCCCCCCATATAGATATGCTAAATTACTACTTGCACTATATACCGGAAGAAATGAAAACAATGCCAACAACGCAGCCACGGCCCATATCACTTTATCTCCTTTTATATTTGATAGTACTTTAGTCATTTAAATCGTTTTATAATCTATCGTAATTCTTTATTCATCATA
This sequence comes from Aquimarina penaris, assembly GCF_040786285.1. Taxonomy (NCBI): domain Bacteria; kingdom Pseudomonadati; phylum Bacteroidota; class Flavobacteriia; order Flavobacteriales; family Flavobacteriaceae; genus Aquimarina; species Aquimarina penaris. The sequence continues at coordinate 143,656 of NZ_JBFMKQ010000002.1, read as the reverse complement.
TACTATTATAATTCTCTTACTGCTTCTTTAAACTGTCTGCCTCTCTCCTCATAATTTTTAAACAAATCAAAACTTGCACATGCGGGAGACAACAATACATTCTCATTTCTCTCTGCAATCTTATATGCTATATTTACAGCTTCTTTCATAGATTGTGTTTCTATAATATTATCAACACAATTCCCAAATGCGTTAATAATTTTTGAATTATCTACTCCTAAGCAGATGATTGCTTTTACTTTTTCGTTAACCAAAGGATACAACTCGGTATAGTCATTACCTTTATCTACACCTCCAACAATCCATACGGTGGCAGATTTCATAGCATCCAACGCATAAAAGGTTGCATTAACATTGGTAGCTTTAGAATCGTTGATGTACTGCACATTATTTATTTTCAGCACATTTTCTAATCTATGTTCTACCCCATGGAAATTCTCCAGGCATTCCCTGATAGTGGTTTTCCTGATTTTTAACAATTGTGCTGCAGTAGACGCGGCCATTGCATTTTTCACATTGTGATTCCCCTTTAATGATAAATTTGTTGTTGGCATGATTAGTTCGTTGTTATCTATTATTATTTTTATATTTCCATCTTCTAAATACGCGCCGTTTTTCACTTTTTTTGTCAATGAAAAAGGCAATAATCTTGAGCGAATGGGATGTTGTTCTAAATATTCTACTATTACTTTATCATCTTGATCATAGATGAAATAATCTTCTTCTGTTTGATTCATTGCTATTCTGAATTTTGAAGCGATATAATTTTCAAATTTATAATCATATCGATCCAAATGATCAGGTGTAATATTGGTTAGAATTGCAATATGTGGAGCAAAGTCTAGTATGCCATCTAACTGAAAACTACTAAGCTCTAGCGCATAATAAGGGGCATCATTTTCTGCTACTTGTTTTGCAAAGCTATCTCCTATATTACCCGCCATATTTACATCCAGTCCTCCTTGCTGAAGTAGATAATGCATTAACATAGTGGTAGTCGTTTTTCCGTTACTACCTGTTATACCCACTATTTTTGCATTCGTATACTTTGACGCAAATTCTATCTCAGAAATTACCGGAATTCCTTTTTCATTTAACTGTGCAATCAATTCAATTTTATCCGGAATTCCAGGACTTTTCATGACCACATCAGCATCCAAAATTTTAGCAACTGTATGTTTTTGCTCTTCCCATTCGATTTCAAAATTTCTAAGAACGTCTTTATAATCCTTTGCAATCGCCCCTTTATCAGAAACAAAAACATCAAATCCTTCTTTTTTACCTAAAATAGCAGTCCCTACTCCACTTTCTCCTGCGCCTAAAACGACAAGTCGTTTTTTTATTTTAGAATTATAATTCACGATTCTAATCTTTATGAGGATTTAACATCCCCCTAACCCCCTTCAAAGGGGGAATAGTTATTACTTATATAATCTTATCATCTAACCTTTAATGTTAGTACAGCAATGATTGCCAGAAAAATCCCTACAATCCAAAACCTTGCAACTATCTTACTTTCATGTATTCCTTTCTTTTGATAATGATGGTGTAATGGAGACATAAGAAATATCCTTCTTCCTTCTCCGTGTTTTTTCTTAGTATACTTAAACCAGCTTACCTGCATCATAACCGATAAAGTCTCAATAAAAAAGATTCCACATAGGATAGGTATCAAAAACTCTTTACGAATAGCAATCGCTATTACCGCGATTATCCCTCCTATAGTAAGACTACCGGTATCCCCCATAAATACTTGAGCGGGATATGTATTATACCACAAAAACCCTACTAAAGCTCCAGCGAATGCAGTGATAAAAATGGTTGTCTCTCCAGAATTAGGGATGTACATCACATTGAGATAATCTGAGAAAATGATATTACCCGAAACCCAGGCAAACAAAGCCAAAGTCAATACTATAATAGCAGAGGAACCTGCTGCCAACCCATCAATTCCATCAGTGAGATTAGCACCATTTGATACCGCAGTGACTATAAAAATCACTATTGGAATAAAAATCAACCAAGCATACTTGGCTAGCTCGGGACTTATCCAGGTAATCAAATCTGCATAATCAAATTCATTGTTCTTAAAAAACGGCAACGTGGTTTTGGTAGACTTTACTGCCGGATTGAAATCTGATTTTTCTTCTCCTATATTTGAAACTTGCTCTATTTCAGACTTTGCTTTTTCTTCTCTAACTGTAATATCATTATGAAAATACATGGTACACCCAACAATAAGCCCAAGTCCAACCTGGCCGATTATTTTAAACTTTCCTGCTAAACCTTCTTTATCTTTTCTTTTAATCTTTAAGAAGTCATCTGTAAAACCAATCGCCCCCATCCAAAGTGTAGTTACAATGAGCAGGATTACATATATATTATCAAGTTTTGCAAATAACAGTACAGGAACAAGTGTTGCCAAAATAATAATGACTCCTCCCATAGTAGGTGTTCCCGCTTTTTCGGCTTGACCTTCTAATCCCAACTCACGAATACTTTCACCCATTTGTTGTCTACTTAAAAAGCGTATGATTCGTTTACCATAAATTGTAGAGATCAATAGCGACAGTATAATTGCCATTGCAGCTCTAAACGTGATAAACTGAAACAACGTGGCCCCGGGGAATTGGTACTCGCTTTCCAAATATTCAAATAGATAATACAACATAAGTTAATACCTTTATTACACTCTTAAATAAGTGCTTTTAGGATTTTATTTATTTAGTTTCTTCAGTTCCTCTTTTACGATTTCAAAATCATTAAAATCAATTCGTTCTCCATTAATTTCCTGATAGGTTTCATGTCCTTTTCCTGCTATCAGAATAATATCATCCTTCTCTGCCAATTGGCATGCCGTTTTAATTGCCTGCTTTCTATCTGTTATTGCAAGTGTTTTTTTATAGTCTTGCGGCTCTACTCCTTTTTCAATATCCTCTATAATCTGATCTGGATTTTCTGTTCTTGGATTGTCACTTGTGAAAATTGACTTATTACTTAATTTTGCAGCTATATTACCCATCACAGGCCGCTTCATTTTATCACGATCTCCACCACATCCGACCACAGTAATAAGAACTTCATTATTGGTTCTGATATCATTAATAGTTTCAAGTACATTTTTTAATGCATCTGGTGTATGAGCATAATCTACGATTGCTGTAATTTTCTCATCAGAAATCATGTATTGAAATCTACCACTCACACTTTGTAAATCGCTTAATAAGCGTAGGGTTTCAAGGGTTTCGAGGCCTAATAACTCAGCAGTACCGAAAATTGCCAGTAAATTGTACGCATTAAAGCTACCGATAAGCTTGGCCCACACTTCATGATCATTAAGCTTAAGCAATAATCCCTCGAGGCTGCTTTCAAGGATCTGCCCTCTAAAATCTGCATACGACTTCAACGCATAACCATATTGTTTGGCATTTGTATTTTGAAGCATGAAAGCCCCATTTTTGTCATCTCTATTGATTAATGCAAAAGCATTAGACGACAGTCCATCGAAAAATACTTTTTTCACATCACGATACTCTTTAAATGTATTGTGATAATCCAGGTGATCATGAGATAAATTTGTAAAAATTCCTCCTGTAAACTCTAATCCTTCAGTTCGTTTTTGGTGGATACCGTGAGAGCTCACTTCCATAAAACAATACTCAACACCTTCGGCATTCATTTCTTTGAGATAATAATTAATTGCCAAAGAATCAGGTGTCGTATGGGTAGCTTTATACTCTTTATTATCCACCAGGACTTTAACCGTTGATAGTAATCCAACTTTAAACCCTGCTTTCTTAAATAGTTGATACAACAAAGTGGCTATGGTAGTTTTACCATTGGTACCCGTTACTCCTACTAGTTTTAAGTTTCCTGAAGGGTTATCATAATAATTTGAAGCCATTATAGCCAATGCAGATTGAGTGTCCTCTACCACTACATAGATTACATCATCAACCTTAAGTCCTGGCAATTCTTCGCAAACTACAACCACAGCTCCTTGATCAATAGATTTTTGTATAAAACTATGGCCATCAGAAACGGAACCACGAATAGCTACAAACACATCTCCTTTATCAATCTTCCTGGAATCAAATTCGATCTTATTGACACCGATTGTTGTATTACCAACTACAGCATTAATAGCAACTTTATATAGAATGTCTTTTAACTCGATCACGATAATTCTAGTCTAATGGTTTGGTTAATTTTTACTTTAGTTCCAGGTTCTATTGATTGTGTTTTAACTGTTCCCGATCCTACTAATTCAACTTTGAGTCCCATATTCTCTAAAAGTGAAATAACATCCATTGCGGGCATACCTTTTACATTAGGCATGATTGTTTTATATTTTTGAGCTTTTTGATAATATTCCTCATAGCTTTTAACCACAGGATTACTTTCGACTACAGCGTAAGACACTTCATCAATGACAGGTATGTCGTTATATATTTTTGTTGCTATGGTTTTAAACACAGGTGCGGCAACTTCACTACCATAATATCCTTTTTCCTTGTTAGGCTTATGAATCACAACTATACTAGAATATATTGGCTTATCAGCAGGAAAATAACCCGCAAAAGACGATATATACTCCCTCTCTCTATCTTTCCCATAGTTACCCCAACAAGTCCCTGTTTTACCTGCGATAAGGAAATTATCGGTATGAATATTATCAGCCGTACCTCTTTTCACCACATTAAGCATCATTTCCTGAACCACCTTTGCTGTTTGTTTAGAACATATTGTAGGATTCAGAACCTCTTTATCAAAACTTTCTCGGGTTTTATCCCAGGTTTTTACTTCTTTAATAAATCTTGGTTTCACCATTTCTCCATCATTAGCAATAGCATTATAAAACGCAAGTGTTTGCAAAGGCGTGAGTGCAACACCATAGCCATGAGCCATCCAAGGTAAAGTAGTACCATACCAATCATCATCGCCTGGATATGGGATTTTAGGTTTTCCTTCTCCTCTAATTGACAATCCCAATGTTTCTGCCAATCCCATATTAATCAATCGATCAACAAATTTTCGAGGATTGTCTTTATACTTTTCATTAATCATTTTAGCAAAGGCTGTATTCGAGGATACTTCGAAAGCTTTTGCTGCAGATATTTTACCATATCCCCCCCAGCGAGAGTCCTTTACCACTCTATCATAGAATTTTACACGTCCGTTTTCGGTATCTATTACATAACTAGAATCGATTGCCCTATCTTCTAAAGCCGCTACGATTGTCATTAATTTAAATGTAGAACCAGGTTCATGAGATTCACCCACCGCATAATTGAGTTTTTCATAGTATTTACCCGCCTTGGTCCGACCCAGGTTAGAAATTGCTTTAATCTCTCCGGTTTTGGTTTCCATGACAACCACCGTACCATGTTCTGCTTCAAATCTTTCTAATTGCCCTAAAAGTGCATGATGCGCAATATCCTGGATATTCACATCTATGGTAGACACCACATCATAACCATCTTGAGGCTCTACCTCATTATCATCACCAATAGGTTTCCATTGGTTTTTTGCAATTTTTTGTTTCTTACGCTTTCCTTCTTTACCTCTTAAAAAAGGACCATATGCACCCTCTAATCCAACCCTGGTATAATATCCTTGTTCATCTCTTCTTTCGTACCCAACAGTACGCTCGGCTATCTTGCCGATAGGATGTTCTCTCACTGTACGTTGTTCTACAATTAACCCTCCTCTATTGGCACCAAAAACAAATAAAGGAAACTCTTTAACCTTCATGTATTGAGAATATCCCAAGTTCCTACAAACCAATAAATATCGATTTTTATTTGCCCTAGCAGTTCTTATATTCTTGTCATAGTATGAAATCGGTTTTCCAAATTCTTTGGATAATGCTTCACACAAAGGCTTAACATACTCCCTAAAATCTTTATCAGAGACTGTTAGTGCGTCAAATCGTATATCATACTTTGGAACAGATGTAGCCAATAGATTACCCTTACTATCATAAAGATTACCTCTATTAGCTGGAATATCAAAAGTTTTAAAAACTCGTTCCTGAGCTTTTTTACGATACATATCCCCTTCTACAAACTGTATATTTACCAATTTCACCATTACAGCAACAGCAAAAACGAACATACATGCTGCTATAAAATACAACCTGTTTAATATGTTTTTTTCTTTTATCGCCAAAGCAGTTTAGTTTTTTACAATTATTTTCCTTGGTGGCTTGGTAGGCCTCTTTAATCCTTTTTGAGTCATCTTTTTGATTATTGAAGACTCCATTTTTAACCTCATCAATTCGGTTTTTCCATCGACAAATTGCGTTCTTAACTCTCTTACTTCATTATTCAACCCTGCAATTTTATGTACCTTACGTTCTGCATTATGAGAGCTTGCAATCATTATTATTGCCAAAAAAGACAGAAACAACAACATTCTCCAATTCTTCATTGCATCATCTGCAATAAGAAACTTCCCTTTTAATATGTCATAAATTGTTTGTTTCAAATCCTTTCTGCTATTCTTAGTTTAGCACTTCGTGCTCTATTATTCTCTCTAATCTCATCTGCTTCGGGAATAATCAATCCTCCTACCTTTTTAAATGGCACCGAAACATTACCGTATAAATCCTTCTCGGGCTCTCCTTCAAACATTCCATTTCGGATGAATCTTTTAACCAACCGATCTTCTAAAGAATGATAAGAAATCAAACTAATTCTACCTCCAGCATCTAAAAGCTCTTCGGTTTGAATTAGAAACTCCTTAAGTACTTGGATCTCCTGATTTACTTCAATCCTAATTGCCTGATAAATCTGAGCCAGTATTTTATGTTCTTTATGTTTAGGCAAAAACGGCTTTAACACCTCTTTTAATTGAACACTTGTTTTTATCGGATCTGTTTTTCTGGCCCCCACGATGGTTCTTGCCAGCTTAGGAGCATTTCGTAATTCGCCATACTCTAAAAACATCGTTCTCAAATCTGATTCCTCATATTCATTAATCACGTTATATGCAGACAACCCTCCACTCTGATTCATTCTCATATCCAAATCAGCTTCAAATCTTGTAGAAAACCCTCTTTCTGCCACATCAAATTGATGAGAAGAAACTCCAAAATCCCCAAGGATCCCATCTACTTTTTTCACCCCATGAAACCGAAGAAAACGTTTAATAAACCTGAAATTTTCATTGATAAGCGTAAATCGCTCATCATTAATTGAATTCTTGAGAGCATCTTGATCCTGATCAAAGGCAAATAGCCTTCCTTCTTTCCCTAATCTTTTAAGAATTTCTTTAGAATGCCCTCCTCCTCCAAACGTAACATCTACATATATTCCGTTAGGCTTAATCGCAAGGCCATCTACAGTTTCTTTTAATAAAACCGGGTTATGATATTCCATTTGTTTCATCTGTTCTTCTTCATTGAATTTTAAGAGTCAGATGGAATCGCCAATACACCATTTAACTCACATCAATTTTCATTAATCATGGCTTATTTCATCATCAAATCCCATTACTTCTTCAGCTAAATCTGCAAAATCAACCGCTACGTCATCAATTGCTTTTTCATACTTATCCTTATCCCAAATCTCTATGATATTAACCGCTGACGACAATACCAATTCCTTGGTTATTCCCGCAAAACCAATTAAATCTTTTGGAATTAACAAACGACCAGCTGAATCAATTTCTACTATCTTCACACCAGCAGTAAACTTTCTTATAAAATCATTATTCTTTTTCTTAAAGCGGTTGAGTTTGTTTATTTTTTGCATAAGCAGATTCCATTCCGCAATTGGATACAACTCTAAACACGACTGAAACACCGATCTCTTTAACACAAAACCATCTTGTAACACTGGTGATAATTGCTTCTTAAAAGCAACAGGCATCATGAGACGTCCCTTAGCGTCTGCCTTACACTCATATGTACCGATTAGATTTACCACTTTACTTCACTAAACGTTTAATTAGTCAAATATATTGAAAAAATTACCACATTTTACCACATTTTACCACATTGTTAATAAGTTACCTTATACATAATGCTTATATATTGACTAAAAACTTTAAGAATTTGTCTATCAAGACTCTACAGCAAAGCTTATAAAATATTGGCCTTAACGACTTTAGAATAGAAATAAATGAGTAGTAAAAAAAATTATAAAATTCATTCGGTAGTATTAACAAAAAAACTTAAAACTAATTATGAAAATGCTATATTTGCGTTTAATTCTTGTAAGGAGTATTAATGAAGCACGAATTAAAAAAAGACGGAAAATTTAGTTATCTAGATTTAGGAGAAGGCACACCAATTATCATTTTGCATGGATTAATGGGTGGGTTGAGCAACTTTGAAGGAGTAGGCTCATACTTCCCTAAACAAGGATACAAAGTACTGATCCCAGAACTCCCCGTCTACACACTACCTCTAATAAAAACTAAGGTAAGCACCTATGCCAAATACCTAAAAGATTTTATTGATCATTTGGGATATGGTAATAAAGAGGTCATCTTACTAGGTAATTCTCTAGGAGGTCACATTGGACTTTTATGCACCAAAATGTTTCCGGAAAAAGTAAAAGCTCTTGTGATCACAGGAAGTTCGGGACTTTATGAAAGTGCGATGGGTGAAAGTTATCCTAAACGAGGTGATTATGAATACATCAAAGCCAAAGCTGAAAACGTTTTTTATGATCCTGCCATTGCCACAAAAGAGATTGTAGACGAAGTTTATGAAACGGTTAATGATCGTAACAGACTAATAAGAACACTGGCAATTGCCAAAAGTGCCATACGTCATAACATGGCAAAAGATTTACCTCAAATGAATACTCCTACATGTATTATTTGGGGAAAAAATGATAATGTAACTCCACCTGAAGTAGCAGATGATTTTTATAGACTGTTACCAGACTCTGATCTGTATTGGATTGACAAATGTGGCCATGCCGCTATGATGGAGCACCCTGATGAATTTAATCGATTATTATATAACTGGTTACAAGAACGTAATTTCTAATCATTATTAAACGCTATGAAGATTAACAGCGCTGAATTTGTGATAAGTAATAGCGATGTTGCCAAATGTCCAAAAGACAAACTCCCTGAGTATGCTTTTATTGGTAGATCCAACGTAGGTAAGTCATCATTGATCAATATGATAACCGATCGAAAAAGCCTTGCCAAAACATCTGGAAGACCTGGAAAAACTCAATTAATCAATCACTTTATCATCAATAAAAATTGGTTTTTGGTTGATTTACCTGGTTATGGATACGCCAGGGTATCTAAATCTGCAAAAAAAGTATTTCAAAAATTTATTACATCGTACTTTTCTAAACGCACTCAGCTGGTTAGCGCTTTTGTATTGGTTGATTGCAGACATGAACCACAAAAGATAGATCTCGAGTTTATGCAGTGGTTAGGGGAAAATCAGATTCCTTTTTCTATCATCTTCACCAAGGCAGACAAACTTTCTAAAAACAAACTTCCGGCCCAAATTAATAGTTATATAGAAGAAATGCTTAAGTATTGGGAAGAAATGCCTAATTACTTTATTACCTCCTCTTCTTCTGGACTAGGAAAAGAAGAGGTCCTTAATTATATTAAAGAAATTAATTCTCAACTCAAGATGTCTTAGGCAACATCTTTTTCTGTAATTTTTTAATCAACTCTTCTGTTGATTCTAAAGAAGCTATTTTTTTCGAATCAAACAATACCTCAATAGTGTTTTTATCTTTCTGAAGAATCATAGGAAAATCAAATTCTTTTATATTAGGATATGCATCCTCGAATTCATTTTTATACATAAACTCAATCTCCAGACCTGAGTTTTGTTTAAAATCCTTCCATATTTTCTTTTCAGAAAAATTACCATGGGTTAAACTACACAAATCACAAGAATATGTACTAGGACTAATAATTTTATGAATACCGTCTAATTGTTTATTCCAATAATCTGATTTTGCATTATATACAAAAGTTAGTGTTTTCATCTTAAAAAAATACAAAAAAAAGAGCTGTAATAGTTAGTTACAACTCTTTTTACATAATTAATATATTATTCCCAATCTTACAACATTAAAACCTACCCCTTACTACAATTTGCCTCGTAGTTGAAGCTCCTGTTAAGTCATCTCTTACAGAAAGCAGATACACTCCAGGCTGTAAGTTACTCACATTAATTCTTATAAAATTTCTTCTTTGGAACGTTTGTACATCAACAGGGTTACCCGACATATCATAAAGCTGTATGCTTGGGCTACTATTAATAACACCTCTTAAAATCACATTTACAAACCTAGATGCAGGTATAGGAAAAACAATAACATTCAACTCTACCTGCTCATTACGAACTACTGCTATAGAATTGGATAAATCATAACAACCCGATAAATCAGTCAATGCATTATTCCCTGGATCCAATCCTTCTAAACCATCTTCATAACGGATATACCAGATCAAACATGTACCTACTCCTGCTCCATCAAAATCAACACCCTCTAAAGCTTCAACTGTGGGTGGCAAGCCCAATATCGTACCCCGATCATCGGTAATTACCCAACTGGCATTACTACCCGAACTACCCGATACTGAAACTCCACTAACAAAATCCGGAGAACCATCTACCGTAAAACTAAAAGGACCTCCTGTAATTTCTCCACCATCAGGAGCATTACGTGTTACACTAATAGAATTCGACAAATCATAGGTCCCTGATAAATCGGTCAAGGCATTATTACCCGGTTCTAAGCCTTCTAGACCATCGGCATAGCTCAGATGCCAAATCAAACATACTCCCGCTCCGGCACCATCAAAATCAACACCTTCTACGGCAGCTATTGTTGGAGGTAACCCTAAAATCGTACCTTGATCATCGGTAATCACCCACGTCGTATTACTTCCTATGTTACCAGATAATGATATATCGCTCACATTATCTGCTTCGCCATCGACACAAAATACGAATGGACCGCCAGTAATCTCTCCACCATCCACGGCTTCATTACGAACTACTGCTATAGAATTGGATAAATCATAACAACCCGATAAATCAGTCAAAGCATTGTTCCCTGGATCTAATCCTTCTAGACCATCTTCATAACGGATATACCAGATCAAACATGTACCTACTCCTGCTCCATCAAAATCAACACCCTCTAAAGCTTCAACTGTGGGTGGCAAGCCCAATATCGTACCCCGATCATCGGTAATTACCCAACTGGCATTGCTACCCGAACTACCTGATACCGAAACTCCACTAACAAAATCCGGAGAACCATCTACCGTAAAACTAAAAGGACCTCCTGTAATTTCTCCACCATCAGGAGCATTACGTGTTACACTAATAGAATTCGACAAATCATAGGTCCCTGATAAATCGGTCAAGGCATTATTACCCGGTTCTAAGCCTTCTAGACCATCGGCATAGCTCAGATGCCAAATCAAACATACTCCCGCTCCGGCACCATCAAAATCAACGCCTTCGACGGCAGCTATTGTTGGAGGTAATCCTAATATCGTACCCTGATCATCGGTAATCACCCACGTCGTATTACTTCCTATGGCACCTGATAGTGATATGTCGCTTACATTATCTGCTTCACCATCGACACAAAATACGAATGGACCGCCTGTAATCTCTCCACCATCCACGGCTTCATTACGAACTACTGCTATAGAATTTGACAGATCATAACAACCCGATAAATCAGTCAATGCATTGTTTCCTGGATCTAATCCTTCTAAACCATCTTCATAACGGATATACCAGATCAAACATGTACCTACTCCTGCTCCATCAAAATCAACACCCTCTAAAGCTTCAACTGTTGGGGGCAAACCTAATATCGTACCCCGATCATCGGTAATTACCCAACTGGCATTGCTGCCCGAACTACCCGATACCGAAACTCCACTAACAAAATCCGGAGAACCATCCACCGTAAAATTAAAAGGACCTCCGGTAATCTCTCCGCCATTTGCTGCACATGCACTCCAAAAACTTAATCCATTCTGTGCACCATTTCCAACATACGTATAAGGAGCAGGTCCTGAAATAAAATCGCCTGCTATCCATAATCCTTGAGCTACCGCTAAAGCCTCTCTAATATTCCCAGCTGCACCCCACTGAACAAAATCAATTAAATTGGTAGCTTCTCCAAACCCTCCATTAGAAGTTGTATCAGGAAGATACAAGGACAGCCCGTCACTTTCTACGCCTACAGCAACATTGTAAGAAACCGTTATTGAACCTGAGGGCATAACATTTAAATCACCACTAGGATTTAGGGAATTTAACTGTCTATACGTACCTGGACGTAGACATAGCCAATAATCACTGAGATCAACAGAGACATCACCAAAATTAGTTATTGTAACTGTTGCTAAATTAGTTACAGGATCGACTACAGTTAAACGAGGGTTTGCCTGGGAAAATCCGTTGTGTATTGTCCCTATTAAGAAGATAAGAACAGAAATTGTCTTTATAAATGAGTTTTGATCAAGGAATTGTGTTTTCATTTGAGTATGGTTAAAGGTTAAGAATTTGTGTAATTCTTCAAAGAAGAATTACAAATATATTACTCGGAAAACACAAAAAGTGTTAGCTACCTAACACTTTAATTATCAAATATTTACTATATATACTATTTTTTTACAAGTTCTAATTTCTCTGCAAAGTAATCACAAAAATCTTTCATAGTTGCCGACATTTTTTCATCTTGGGTTGCACGCTGGAAAGTGTCACTCATAGCAACCAGTGTTTGATGAAAAAACACCTTCATTTCATCAACCGGCATATCTTTTGTCCATAAGTCAATACGCAGGCTTTCTTTATTTTTACTATCCCATACAGACAAAAGCAATGCCTTGGTCTCTTCATTTTCTACGCCACCGTCTTTTGCTGTCCATTTTAATTGTTCAGGAATACGGTTTTCGTCTAATTCTATATCTATTTTGATTTCTGATTTATGCTTGCTTGCCATTATTTCGAGGGTTTATATTTTGAAGTATTAAAAATTGTTTCGGCATCTGCCAATATTAATTGTCGCAAAGATACATTGTTATTCTTCATATACGAAGCAACAATTCTCCAACCTATAAATTGACCTACTCTATCCGGAGCTTCTTTATCAATTTCTTCTAGATAAAATTTTGAAAAAGGTGCAGGATATAGAAATCTAGGCATCAGCTCACTATCTGTACTATACAACAATTTTCTGTCTATAAAATATCTCCAAATCTCTTCTTCGTTTGCCTGCACCCAGGCATACTGATCATCTGTATACTTCATTTTTTGAGCATTGCTATAATCTGGCAAAAATAAATCCATAAGATATAGTTCTTTCCCAATCGATATGAGGTTTCCTAAAAAAGTTCTATCCCTAATTGGCCCTACCAGATTTTTGGCATATATAGAAGCTACATCTGGTAATATTTGTTGTCTTTTAAAATTTCGCTTCAGATATTGCTGAATTCCTTCGTAAAAATGATGATCTCCACCTAAATAGGTGTCGAGCGAAATAATAAGCAACCCTTTATCCACAACAATTCTATTTCTGTAATTCACATCAGAAGTAATAGTAATCACTCTAGGCTCTTTGATCTCTGGAAAGTAAAATTTAATATGTCGAAAAAATGCCTCAAGCTCCTCTTTTTCTTTAGAGAGATCAGAAAAAGTCTTTTCTACTTCTGTATTTATTTCTAGCTGTATCGTATCCTTAATTTTATTTAACCAAATGCTATCTGCATATTTTTCTGGAAACAAAAAGGGATAATTTTCTTTAAGACCAGGCAGGTTTTGCGGTGTTAATTCTGCAAATGATTGATCAAAACGTTCAATATTAACCTCAACAGGGATTTTGGCGATTTCTTTTTCATTTTTGCTTTCTTTGCCACAGGATAGTACTAAGCAAAAAAGGATAGAAAATTTTAAAAATTTAATACTATTCATTCCTAAACTATAATATCTCTTCAAATAATTCTTATTACTACAGAACGCCATCTTTTTTTATTAATTTTATAACCACAAAGTTAAAGTAAAGAATCTATTAAAAATAAAAAATATGCAGGTAGAAAAAGTAATTGATCATATCGTGAATTGGCTAAAAGATTATGCCACTAAAGCTAATATTGAAGGTTTTGTGGTAGGAGTTAGTGGAGGAATTGATAGTGCCGTTACTTCTTCTTTATGTGCAAGGACTGGTTTAAAGACGCTGTGTGTAGAAATGCCTATTCATCAAGCCGAAAGCCAAGTGAACAGAGCTCAGGAGCATATTGCTCAACTAAAAGAGAGGTTTCAAAATGTATCAGACACCAGAGTTGATCTTACCCCTGTTTTTGAAGAACTAAAATCAGCAGTCCCTAATGTTGAATCCAGTGCACAACTCGATCTTTCTTTAGCGAACACAAGAGCTCGTTTAAGAATGTCAACACTCTACTACTTTGCGGGTTTGCATAAATATCTGGTTGCAGGCACTGGTAACAAGGTAGAGGATTTTGGGGTTGGATTTTATACCAAATATGGAGACGGTGGTGTAGATTTAAGCCCTATTGCTGATTTATTAAAAAGTGAGGTTTATGCCTTAGCGAAAGCCTTAAAAATACCAGAATCTATACAAGTGGCAGCTCCAACTGATGGTTTGTTTGGTGACAGCCGAAGCGACGAAGATCAAATTGGGGCAAGTTACGATGAATTAGAATGGGCTATGAAAATGAAAGATAAGGGAAAAATTCCTGATGATTTTGAAGGCCGAAAGCAGGAAGTTTTTAAAATTTTCATAAGGCTAAATACCGTAAATCAACACAAAATGAATCCCATACCTGTCTGTAATATACCCATTAGTCTATTATAATCAACACTTTATCGATAAATCGGAAAAAAAAAGTTTACTAGGACTAGTTCTTATTAATTTTGCATAAAGATTACAAAATTACCCCTAGCCTAACATGTTAATTAATAAACCAACATTAAGTAAACTAGAATGACAACCGTACTAATCGCTGATCATCATCCTATTACCAGGAAAGGGATCGTTTCTTTATTTCGTAATTCGGAAGAATACGAAATTACCGGTAAGGTAAGTAATGGAAACGAAATGTATGACGTTTTGAAAGCCAATACGCCAGATGTGCTTATCATGGAATTAGACCTTCCACAAATTAATGGGATAATGGCACTAAGAACTATCAAAAAAGAATTTTCTGGAATTAAAGTTATTATCTTTAGCTCCCACCCTGAAGAAATGTATGCATTAAGCGCTATAAAAGCTGGTGCATCTGCATATTTATCAAAAACAGTTCCTACAAAAACACTAAAAAAAGCAATTGAACGCGTAGCTAGAGGAGGAATATATTTAAATGACAACCTTACACAACAATTGGCAAATGGAAATGCCAGTGAAAATAATATGGTTGTAAAATACAAGAAATTATCTTCTAGAGAAATAGAGGTGCTTAACCTACTATCCTCTGGAAAACGTAATAAGGATATCGCAACAACATTATCTATTAATGAAAAAACAGTGAGCACCTATAAAACCAGGCTGCTTAAAAAATTAAAAGTAGATAATCTTGCTGACTTGATTCACCAATCCCGATTATTACACATTAGCTAACATTAGGAGTTTATAATCGATGGCTCATTATCGATGAGCTATCGATTAAACCACTCGGTTAAGTTTTACAGACAATATTTTCTTAAGAGATTGATAATCCATGATATTCTGAATGGTTTCTTGATTATCGTTAGTGCTTTGCGCTTTCACTTCTTGTGATAGTTCTTCTACTTTTTGGCTAATTAAAAACCTGCGCAAGTTTAAGATAGTATCACTTACATATTGAGGCACTGTATAATCCTTTTGTTTTACATGAATCTCCATATCATGCCAACGATGTAATGCGTATCGCTCTTCATGCATCATAATAGCTGTAATCTCAGAAGCAATTTCGGGAGGAGTATGATTAATAAAATTTTCTATTTTAAAATCATCTTCTTGGTGTAATTGTTCTATCAAAATAGAATATACTTCTTTAAAATTATCATTAGTAAATTCTATTTCATCATCCTGAAGATCCAGATATATCTTCTCGAACACCTTTACGGTATGTACTTCTGGTTCTAATACGAGTTCACCATCTTCATTTTCTTTTAAAACAAGGTCCTCAAACTCTTCTTCACGTTTTCCATACAGCAATAGTATCTCGATGATTTTACGCTCTAATTCATATTGCTCATTTACTTTAGGAGCTTTTGCTGTATCTGGTTTTACAACCTCTAGAGATTTTTGTTGTTGTTTTTGCTGCTTTCGCTGATCTTTTATATCTGTATTTCGAAGCTGAGCCAGGGTATTAAATAAAACATCTTCAGAAATATCCATAATCCGAGAACACTCTTGTACATAGATCTCTCGTTTGATCACATCCGGAATTTTAGAGATACTGGTTACCATATCTCGAACTAATTCTGCTTTTTTTATAGGGTCATTCTTAGATTCTTTTTGTAACAATGATGCTTTAAAACTTATAAAATCCTGAACATTTTCTTCAAGGTATAATGTAAGCTCTTCTAAGGTATTTTGTTTTGCAAAACTATCCGGGTCTTCGCCTTCTGGGAAGCTGCATACTTTTACATTCATTCCTTGTTCAAGAATGAGATCTATACCTCTTAGAGAAGCTCTCATTCCTGCAGCATCACTATCAAACAACACAGTAATATTCTTAGTGAGCCTACTTATTAAACGAATCTGATCTGAAGTTAATGCCGTTCCTGATGATGAAACCACATTTTTTACTCCCGTTTGATTAAATTGGATAACATCGGTATATCCTTCTACCAAATAGCAGTTATCTTCTTTGGCAATAGCTTGCTTAGCATGATAAATCCCATAAAGCACTTTACTTTTATGATAGATATCACTTTCGGGAGAGTTTAAGTATTTAGCAGCCTTCTTCTCATTCGTTAAAATTCTACCTCCAAATCCCAATACCCTTCCAGACATGGATTGAATAGGAAACATCACTCTGCCTTTAAACCGATCAAACTGTTTTTCTTCTTTTACAATGGTAAGTCCGGTTTTCTCAAGATACTTCAGCTGATAACTTTTTTTTATAGCTTCAGTGGTAAATGCATCCCAGGAATCGGGAGAATACCCTAATCCAAAATTTCTTATCGTTTCTTCTGTAAACCCTCTCTCTTTAAAATAAGTTAATCCTATAGCCTTACCTTGCTCTGTTTTGTGTAGTGAATTCTGAAAAAAAGTATTAGCAAATTCGCTAACCAGATACATGCTTTCCCGCTCATCTGCTTGTTCTTTTTGTTCATCTGTTTGCTCGGTTTCCTCTACTTCTATATTGTACTTTTTAGCTAAATATTTTATAGCTTCGGGATAGGTGAAATGCTCATGCTCCATTAAAAAAGCTACCACATTGCCTCCTTTACCACTAGAGAAGTCTTTCCAGATTTGTTTTACTGGCGAAACCATAAAAGAAGGTGTTTTCTCATCACTAAAAGGACTTAAGCCCTTAAAGTTACTCCCAGCCTTTTTTAATAGTACAAAGTCACCTATTACCTCTTCTAATCGAGAGGCATCAAAAACGGCATCTATGGTAGACTTATGGATCATGTAACAGTTTTAACTAATTATCTGAAACAAAAATAGCATAATTCCTGAGACACATTTCTAAACTGTATAGAATAAAAAAAACCTGATAGGTACACGGACCTATCAGGTTTAAATTAACTATTACTTAAATCTTTAAGTTTAGTATATAATTATTGCTTAATAGCTTTTCTTGTATATATTTTCTCATCTACTGTAATTCGAACGAAATATGTTCCTCGAGCGTAATTACTTATATCTATACTACTACTAGTACCTTGATATACACGTTGCCCATACATCGAAAACATTTCTACATTTTGAATAGGTGCTGATGATTTACCTACAAAAATATTTAAGGTGTTTGTTGCAGGGTTTGGAGACAATCTATATGCTCCATCATCACTTTTATCAAGATCAGTTAGTTGATAGGTATCTATTGCTCTAGCACTTGATCCAGAAACACAGAAATCTGTTGCCTCAGAGTTTGTAAACTCTCCTCCAGATACTATAGTTCCTGCACTACTAGATAATGCGTATGAACCATTACCAAATCCACAGCAAATACCATCTCCAAAAGAATCAGAAATTGTGAAGGTGTAGTTTCCATTAGCCAATCCACTAATCGTTTCATTAACAGTAGATCCATCAGGGTTAGCAGTAGAATAGCTTTCTGAAGCCACTACGGTACCTGTCGAATCTGTTACTGCCCAAGAAGTTTCTTGTGGATAGTTATCAAATGTAATACTTAGGGTTAAGTCTCCAGAAGCACAATCTCCTCCTGGACCACCATCGCCAGCTGTCAATGAAACATTATCTATTGCAGCATCTGCTCTCCAAGTATTTCCTGTTAAACGGTTAAATCGTAATTGCACTCCTGTACCTACATAAGCCGCAAGATCAACTGTTGCTGTTTGCCACGAGTTTCCTTGATTTCCACTTCTATTCCAGATGCTAGTCCATGTAGCACCCTCATCATTACTTGCTTCAAGATCTAGTGATCCAAAATTACTTGCTCCAAACATATGATAGCTAAAAGAGAACGTAGCAGAAGTCGCTGCACCAAGATCAAAACAAGGAGAATTAATAATTGCACGCTTATTTGGGAACCCAGTACCATTTCCTGAAGCTTCTACATATAAATAGAATGTTCCGTCATCTGCACTTGATGGCCCTGTATTTCTAGATGGTGTACCATTGGCATCACGTGTCCAATCTAAATCATCTCCAGAATCCTGAGTCCAAGATCCTAATCCTGCTTCAAAACTTTCGCTATAAGGAGCTGCCACACCATTTAAACATCCTGTTGCTCCTGGCGTAGTTACACTAAGTGGGCTACTAGCAGCTGATGCATTTCCAGCTGCATCTTTTGCAACTACTGTAAACTCATAGGTAGTTTCTGGAGTTAAACCTGTTACAGCTACTGTAGTCTCTGTAACTGTGTCGACAACAACCCCATCTTGTAAAACGTCATATTCTGCAACCCCAACATTATCTGTAGATGCATCCCAGCTTATAGTAACCTGGTTAGCAGAAAGGTTTGATTCTACCAGGTTAGCAGGTACTGATGGTGCTTCTGTATCAGGAGCTAAAGTAGTTACATTTAAAGTAGCACTTGCTGCTGATTCGTTCCCCGCAGCATCTTTTGCCACCACAGTGAAATCATATGATGTATTGGCAGTTAGTCCTGATACATCAAAAGTAGTAATAGTACCGGCAACAGTTCCTATCACGGCTCCATCCTGAAGTACATCATACCCAGTAACTCCTATATTATCTGTTGATGCATCCCAGCTAATCGTCGTAGAAACATCAGTAGTATTAGATGCTACTAGATTTGCAGGCACTGTAGGCGCTTCGGTATCAGGAGTATCTGGTTCTAATTTAAATGCAACTACGTGACTTCTTCTTACATTAGGAGAAGGCCCCTTCATATACTCGGCAATATGCCAGAAGGTCATATCATCTAATGGATCTATAGTCATTTGCCCATAATCTCCATAACGACCATCAGAACGATTGTTTTGAGCATCTCCATTTGCAGAAACTTGTTCTACTGCTGTCATCGTACCAAGAGGATCACTTGCCAATCTTCCTGTGTAACGTAAAGAAGTAAATACACTACTACTAACTACAGTATATCCTAATCCGATATTACCTTGTGCATCTTGTGCTATACTACCACAAAAAGCACTAAGTCCATCTGGCTGAACATAGGTACCTTCCTGGAAAATTGTCCAAGGAGCACCATCACCGGTTTGTCTTAGCTCGTACCAACGAATACCAGCTAAACTATCTGTGCCATCTAAATCAACTACGAAATTTAGTACTATAGAATTATGAGTACCAAAACGACGGTATTGAGTCATATACATCATCGTTGCTTGTAATGCATCTATATCTGGACCATTACCTGGTTCATCAAGGTTTTGGAAAGACCCTCCGTCAAATACACTATCAAAAGGTGTTGTAGAAATTTCTTGAGGAGCAGAAATTGTAGAACTACCAGGGTTTGTCCAATTCACATCTGTTGTCCATACTTTTATATGATCATTAGATACTCCAGACCAACCATCATCCTGAAGATATAATATAGAATGACCAGTACCAACCGGAGGAAGCGTCGTTCCTGTTGCGTTTGATCCACCTGGGCTATAAAAACCACTTGTCACTGCCGCCGGAAGTGGAAAACCTATCAATCCAGCAGAAGCATCACCTACCAGCATTTTATCTCTCTCAACTGCAAACACTACATCATTAGTTGTTGGTGCATTTTGATCCTTATTAGCAGTGATATAATATCCATCACTCCAAATAGATAGTTTTTCATAATCTGGAAATGAACCTGTATTAAATCTATAGGTAAACCATCCATCATTAACTGGATCTGGTCCCTGACCTACAGCGATCAAAAATCCGTTTGGAGTATTACTAAACTCCATAATGATAAATCGATCCGCAAAATTGTCATACACCACAACTGGGTCTCCTAAAGTTTCACCTGGGAAAAGTGTTCCTAATGACGCTTCTGGCACTAAAACGTTACCATTTCTGTCTAGAATACCAAAACCAGAATTAAATGCATATACATAATGATTCGGTCCTATTGCACCCGTTGCATCATTTAGTACAGTACCAATATGAGCATCAAAAGAAGCTACTTCATTAGTAATAGCCATTCTAGACGTGCTCTTTTGTTGAACTGCCATAAGTGGATCCATACCATTTTCTGGCATAAAACCTTTACCAGGAACAAACTTGTTAGTACCTTTTCGTTTAGGTGGAGCTACAGTCGCGAAAGCCTTTGCAGAAATAATGTTGTCCATGTCTGCCAAAGCAGGAATTATTCGAAGATACTCTGCTTCGCCAATAGTACTGGGGCCCATTTTACCGGTTTGTGCGAACAAACCGAAGCCGCAAAACATAAATAATGTTAGATAAAAGAATTTTGTTTTCATTTTGTGTGAAGTTTAATTAATTGTTTGTATTAGTATTAATTGTATTAGTATAAGTTTCAAAATTAGATACTATAATACGTCATACTTACGATCAAAAAAGTAAGCCCTTTTTTATGATCATATTTTGAGAAGAACAACTTCAATTATGACGAGGCTAAATATAGAATAATTCATCAAGAAACAAAAAAAATATTCGTCATAAAATACTTACAACCAACAGGTTACGTTAAAACCGTAATACACCTAAGGGTTTTGTTTCTATTTATATATTTAACAAATTAGTAATTTTAGTATACTATTTAACACAAAAATTTAGCTTTATTGATGGTACAATTTTAGTAGAACATGAGTCATACCAAGGCTTGAAAAAGATAACCCAGGCGGGCTTTTTCTTCATAAAAAACAAAAAGAGTGGCCTAATAATGCCCCTCTTTTTTAAAACAATCAGTAAATATTTTATTTATAAATTGAAAGCTATTGCACCCTTAATAACTCCCTAATTCACAGAAACTTGCAATTAATTCAAAATTTTAATTATCGATTAAAGGTCAAAACGTAATCCTAACGACACATTATTTTGATCTACCTCTGCATTTCTGAATATTGGAGATATATCATATTTAGCATATATAGACATGTCTCCAAAACCGATGTAACTACTTAATCCATAGATCAAATCACTAGTATTGTAATCTCTCTTGATTTTATCCTTAATATTATCTCCATTTTCATTATACTTCAGTTTTTGGCGAGTACTAATATTAGCACCTACATACCCTCCTAATCCAATTCTGAATTTTCGGGCAGTAGAATATCGAATTGTATTTTCGGTTTCTTTTACAGTAGACGGGCCAAATTCAAAATACAAAGGAGCTACAATATTATCCATTCTAAACTTAGATTTGTCCAACTCTAATCCAAATTCTTCGAGTTCGGTTTGATTTCCGTTCTCGACAAAGTACCGATTATCTGTAGGCTTAAGACCATTGGATTGGTATGATATCCCGTACTTTACTCTTAAAAAATTCGAATTTTTAAAAACTCTTGTGCTCCAGGTCCATCCAAGTTCGAAAAACCTGCTTCCTAAAATTTTGTAATCAGAATCATCTAATGATTGTCCGTCAACAATCGAATTGTTTAACCCAAAAGCAACAACCAAACTAGAATATGTACGTCTATCATATTTGGCTTTTCGTTTTTTCCCCGTGTTTACTTCAACTCCAAATAAAATATCTCCGCTATCTTTATTTTCTGCACCTAGCCCTATTTCAATTTTACCATCTGGGGAAGTAGAATACTCAGAACCATTTCGTTCTAAAAGAGCTATTTTGTTATCAATAATCGCTATTAAGTTTTCTATATTTAGTGCTCGCTTTTTTGCAACTGCTTCTTTTTGTTGTTGTGCTTCTTCAACTGTTATCTCTGCTCTAGCTAATTTTTCATTAATCGCTTCAACTTCTTTTTTTAATGCTTCTTTTTCTGAAATAATGATACTTTCTTTTTCCTCGGTGAGTTGTTCTATTGCATCACTGTTATTTATTTCTTGAGCTTTTAATAAT
Source organism: Aquimarina penaris (assembly GCF_040786285.1). NCBI lineage: Bacteria > Pseudomonadati > Bacteroidota > Flavobacteriia > Flavobacteriales > Flavobacteriaceae > Aquimarina > Aquimarina penaris. Next base: position 121,054 of record NZ_JBFMKQ010000002.1, on the reverse strand, counting down.
TGCGCACAGAGCGTTAGGGTCACAAGTGTGACAATTGTAATTATTGTTTTCATTGTTATTGAAATTTGTTTCCCTGCATTACCCCTCTTAACAACGAGGGGATCTGCAGGTTTGATTGATGAATGAATTTAATTTTTCCTTTCGGCGACAGTAGTTTTTACTTTTTGAAAACCTGTTTTAAGCGCTTCATAAACACGTTCTTTAAAAGTTTCATCAAGCTCTTCTTCTATATCTTGTAAAAGAGCTGATGCACTCACCGTATTTTGTTTCATTATTTTTTTTGTTGTAATCTCTCGCTGTGCCTGAAGCAATAGCGCATTAATTTCGTCTTCGGTGACTTCTACATTGTTATTCTGCATATCCTGAATCTTAGCAACCACGTTCGCTACTTTGTCTTCGATCGTATTAGCATTAAGCAATAAAACATCTTCTTGTTTCTTATCGTCTACTCTATTTTCATCATTCCTAGCTATACTTGAGTCATAATCTTTTGCTTTTAAAACAGCATCAGACTCTAAGCTTTTAGGGTTCAATGTATTTGATGAAACATTATTTTTCGGTGATATCACTTCTTTTTCCTTAGGAAAGGATGTTACTAGTTGATCTGAATCTATGCTGTTATCAATAGTAAGTATTTCTTTTTCTTTTATTGATTTCTGCTCTATATTCTTATCTAAAGTACGATCATCATTTTGTTTCTCTATACTCTCTTTACTATTAGTATCTACAAACTGTGTATTCATTTGATCAGAAGCCGAATTATTATTCTTCACTACTGAAGTAACTACTATAACTCCAATAAATACAGCCGCAACACTGTACCACCAGACAGTTTTAAATCCTTTTTTTTGATTTTGCGCATTATCTAATTGAGCAGATAATTTCTCCCAAGAATTTTCTGAAGGCCTTATAGAGCGATGCTCTAACTTTTCTTTAATTTTTTCTTCAAATTTTAATGGAGCCATTACTTATTTTATTTTGTTCATTTAATTTTTGCTGCAGCATCTTTCTCGCTTTAAATAATTGAGATTTTGAGGTACTTTCAGAAATCCCCAACATCTTAGCTATTTCAATATGTTTATACCCCTCTACAGCATATAGTACAAACACCATTTTATACCCTTCTGGTAGACTATCAATTAAATCCTGAATTTGTTCTACTTCTAATTCTGTATTGATATTATTCCAGGATTCTTCCTTATAACTTTTTATTTCTTCTGTAAAAAAGATTTGTTTTTCCTTTCTTAAAAATGAAATAGATTCATTAATCATAATTCTACGCATCCATCCTTCAAAACTACCATCAAATTTGAAGCTCTTCAGGTTTGTAAACACTTTAAGAAATCCATTTAACATCACTTCTTCGGCAAAATGAAGATCTCTAACATATCGCCTACAAATACTCAACATTTTGGGCGCATGCATTTCATATAACTGATACTGAGCATCACGTTGATGTTTTGCCGCTTCCTTAATGAGTTGTGTTTCGTTTTTATAAAACTGAATTACCTTCAATGCGAAATCAATTAAATTAGATCTTCTATTTACATAGACGAGATTAAAAATAAAAAGGTTGCCTGGGGTTTTAAATTTTTAAATTCTGAAGTTTCAAAAATACTATAAAACCCTATTGTAAAGAGAAATAACCTTTTTTAAAGGTATTTATTTTTTTGTTATTAAGGCTTATTTTTTTCGATCAATAACATAATCTACCATTAACATTAAAGAAGATTTGTAATCTGAATCCGGATATTCTGATAAAATTGAAAGTGCTTCTTCTTTGAACTGGTGCATTATCTTAATAGCATACTCCAATCCTCCACTTTTTTTAACGAAATCAATAACTTCTTTAACTCTTCTTTTATCTTTATTATGGTTCTTTACAGAATTAATAAGCCACTTCTTTTTTTCTTTAGTGCAATGATTGAGTGTATATATTAGCGGAAGTGTCATTTTCTGCTCTTTGATATCAATCCCGGTGGGTTTACCTATAGCTGCATCACCATAATCAAAAAGGTCATCCTTTATCTGAAATGCCATACCAATAAGTTCTCCAAATTTTTTCATTCGTTGAACATTATCCGATTCCGGATCTACAGAACATGCGCCTAAACTACAGCATGCTGCAATTAATGTTGCCGTTTTTTGTCGTATGATTTCGTAATAGATTTCTTCTGTAATATCTAAATTTCTGGCTTTTTCGATTTGTAGTAACTCACCTTCACTCATTTCTCGTACTGCTACAGAAATAATTCTTAAAAGATCAAAATCCCCATAATCTATAGATAGTAATAAGCCCTTAGACAATAAATAATCCCCTACCAGCACTGCGATCTTATTCTTCCAGAGTGCATTTATTGAAAAAAAACCTCTTCGACGATTTGAGTCATCTACTACATCATCATGTACGAGGGTAGCTGTATGAATTAACTCAATAACCGAAGCTCCACGATATGTTCTTTCATTTACTTCGCCTCCCGAAACCATTTTGGCAACAAGAAAAACAAACATAGGTCGCATTTGTTTACCCTTTCTATTCACTATGTAGTGGGTAATTCTATTGAATAAGGCTACTTTTGAAGACATTGATTCTGAAAACTTTTGTTCAAAAAGTTCCATTTCATCAATTATTGGTAGTTTTATTTGTTCTACTACTTTCAATTATTATACAGGTACTAGGTTTTCTTTTCTTATGAGCTACGAAGATAATGTAAATAGTTATTTCTCAGAAGGCGATACTATTATATTAGACATTACAATTAAATAAAAATTATTTATTCACTAGTATAAAGACAAAGCTTTACGACTTATTTGCCAGTTGACCACATGCTGCATCAATATCTTTTCCTCGGCTACGTCTTACATTCACTACTATCCCCCTTGATTCTAATGCGTTAATGTAGTTTTCAATTGCACTACTGGATGCTTGCTGAAATTCTCCATCATCAATTGGATTATACTCTATCAAATTTACTTTGCTAGGAACATACATACAAAACCTGATCAGTGCATCAATATCTTTTTTTCTGTCGTTTATACCCTTCCAAACCACATATTCATACGTTATTCTACTATTGGTCTTTTCATACCAATACTCAAGAGCTTCTTTTAGGTCTGAAAGTGGAAATGTTTCATTAAACGGCATTATTGATGTTCGTAATTCATCTATAGCCGAATGTAATGATACCGCTAATTTAAACTTTACCTGATCATCAGCCATTTTTTTAATCATTTTGGGTACTCCCGAAGTAGATACTGTAATTCTTTTGGGAGACATCCCCAACCCTTCTGGCGAGGTAATTTTATCAATTGCTTTAAGTACATTATTATAGTTCATTAACGGCTCTCCCATACCCATAAAAACAATATTAGATAAGGGTCTATCATGATATAACCTACTTTCTTTGTCTATAGCAACTACTTGATCATATATTTCATCTGGATTAAGGTTTCTCATCCTTTTTAATCGTGCAGTAGCACAAAACTTACAATCTAAGCTACATCCTACCTGGGATGACACACAAGCCGTTGTTCTTGTTGGTGTTGGAATCAAGACTGATTCTACAATTAACCCATCATGTAGTTTAACTGCATTTTTTATGGTCCCATCTGTGCTACGCTGCATTTGATCAACTCGAATATGGTTGATTACAAAATTTTCTTCAAGCATTTTTCGGGTCTCTTTAGAGATATTGGTCATATCTTCAAAACTATGCGCCCCTTTACTCCATAACCATTCATAGACCTGATTCCCTCTAAACGATTTATCTCCATTTTCTTCGAAGAATTCTCGTAACTGGTCTTTTGTTAATGTTCTTATATCTTTTTTCTTAACACTCATAACTTCTGCAAAAGTAAAAAGATAAAATGGTACTCTATTAGATATCTTTTATTTATTGTAGTTGATAAATTAAAAATCCCCTGATGTGCCATCAGGGGATTTTTAATTATCTATTCTTTAGCGTAAAATTATTTTTTTACTTTTCTCCATTCATAAACACCTTTACCACCTTTATGCTTCATTTTAAGTATATCAGGGTTATCAGCATCAATCCAAATTTGGCAATCAGAAACACTACCATCTTTTATATTAGTGTATGTTCCTCCTGTATATTTGTTATCTCCTTTAGCGACAAGATTTTTTAAAATAACCAAACCTTCAACTTTTTGGTTTTTATCATCACCTTGACAATCGTAGCAAATATTATCTCTTTCTGATTGTCTCAGCATTTGTTCTATAGTACCAAATACTTTATTTTCTATCATATACACTTGCACAATATTGATGGCTACACCTGTATTGATATCATACGTTTTCCATTTTCCTAAAACAGGATTAGGGTCTATAGATGAAAGCAAATCATCTTTTAATTCTAATCCAACAGGGTTTTCTCCCAGCCATATTTTAAATAAAGCTTTTTTGAAATCCAGACTGTTAAGGCTTCCTAAAAGTGTTTTATTTTTGAACACAGAAATCTCTCCTCCTTTTTTATAAAGAATTCTAAAGATGTCGAATTTTTTCACCTCATTCGGAATAAGGTTTATAAAATCTCTTATCTGATCTTCTAAAACATAACTATTACCATCGGTTGCTCTTTCTAATCCATTTCTAATAATCTTTTTTAGATCATCACCAGCCATTGAGGAGGTAAGCTTAAGAGTGATTGCCATAGTAGCATCTTTATCGGCTACTTTGTTACCATCTTCTAAATCATCGAGATCAAAATCAAGATCCAGGTACAATGCCATAGCATATAGCCTATCTCTTGTTCCTGCGCCATTAAGCATAAGTTCTGTATCACCAAAAACATCTTCATTATTGAAGTAAACAGTTCCAACTTTAGTTTGTGCAAAAGAGCACACAGTGATAAAAAATGTTACGTAATAAATTACTTTTTTCATTATATAATAATTAGGTTTTGTTCTTATTAAAAATTTGGATTGCAAAAAACGCTCCAAATTAGATAAAAAGTACGATTACAGTCTTTATATACTCTATTTTTTCGATAAAAAACTATTTTTATCGCCATAATACACAGTATGCAAATTACGGTAAAACCATAATTTCTAGCAAGTTAAATGCCAATAATTCCTATATAAAGAAGAGTTTAACAAATTAATTTTGATGAAAAATAAAAAAAACCTGCCTAATTTAAGATTAAACAGGTTTTTTAATAATTTGTTGCTTTATCCTTAAATTATTAACATTGCGTCTCCGTAAGAATAAAATTTATACTTTTCTTTAACAGCTTCTTCGTATGCTTCTTTGATGAAATCATGCCCTGCAAATGCAGAAACCATCATTAGTAATGTTGATTTTGGTGTATGAAAGTTAGTAATCATACAATTAGCTATGCTAAAATCATACGGTGGAAAAATAAATTTATTTGTCCATCCTCTAAACTCATTCAAAGTTTTCTCTGAAGACACAGAGCTTTCTAATGCTCTCATTACAGTAGTTCCTACCGCACAAACTCTTTGTTTATTAGCTATACCGCTATTAATAGTTTCTGCTGCTTTTGCAGTCACGTATGCTTCTTCACTATCCATCTTATGCTTGGACAAATCTTCAACCTCTACGGGGTTAAATGTTCCTAAGCCCACGTGTAAAGTCACCTCTGCAAAATCAACTCCTTTAATTTCTAAGCGTTTCATTAAATGCTTAGAAAAATGAAGCCCTGCAGTTGGAGCCGCAACAGCTCCTTCATTTTTAGCATATATCGTTTGATATCTTTCCTCATCTTCGGGTTCGGTATCTCTTTTGATATATTTTGGTAGCGGAGTTTCTCCTAAATCTGTGAGTTTTTGCCTAAACTCATCATAAGAACCATCGTACAAAAATCTCAATGTACGACCTCTAGAGGTCGTATTATCTATAACTTCTGCAACTAGACTTTCATCATCGCCAAAATAAAGTTTATTCCCTATACGTATTTTTCTGGCTGGATCTACAAGTACATCCCAAAGACGGGTTTCAGAATTTAACTCACGTAATAAGAACACTTCAATTCTGGCTCCTGTCTTCTCCTTATTACCATATAATCTGGCAGGAAAGACTTTAGTGTTATTGACAACCATTACATCATTTGGCTCAAAATAATTAATAAGATCCTTAAATTGTTTGTGTTCAATTGTTTGATCTTTTCGATTGAGAACCATAAGACGTGCTTCGTCTCTGTTTTCTGCCGGATACTCAGCTAATAATTCCTGTGGAAGGTTAAAATTGAAATGTGATAACTTCATTCGTATTTATTTTATAAAGGTGCAAATATACAATCTCACAATAGGCGTTGTCAAGTAAATTGAGATATATTTAGAATTTATAAAATTTTAAACCCCAATTTCTTTACATCTGCCCAAAAATCCGGGTACGATTTCGACACCACATCGGCGTCTTCAATAGACAAAAATGTCCTAAGAGCTAATGGTGCGAATGCCATTGCCATACGATGATCATTATATGTTGAAATAGAAATATCTTTTTTGATAACCGATGAAGGTTCTAATCGCAATGTATCATCTGTAATATGAACTTTGCCTCCTAATTTCTCTATTTCAGTTTTTAATGCTTCTAATCGATCGGTTTCTTTAATTTTTAATGTATGAAGCCCCGTTAGGTAACAACCAATACCTAATCCAAAACATGTTACGGCAATGGTTTGTGCTATGTCTGGAGAATTCGACAAATCTAATCCATCTGGTAATGCATACTTTGGATCAGACACCTTTTTTAGAGTAATAGTATTTTCTCCAAATACAGTTTCTACTCCAAGATATTTATATATTTCTACCAAAGACGAATCTCCTTGATAACTTTCTTTTTTATAACTCCCTAATGTAACTGTAGTATTATCAGACAATGCAACTATACTATAAAAATAAGAAGCAGAGCTCCAATCTGATTCTACTACAACACTTTTTGATTCAACACTTTTAGTAGGGTTAATTGTAATTAGATTGTTATTATAAGAACCTTCAACACCAATATCACTCAATAAACTTAAGGTCATTTTGATGTATGGAACTGAAGTAACTTTACCTTCTAATAAGATTTCTAAACCATTAGGTAATGATGAAGCGATTAGCATTAAAGCAGAAATATACTGACTACTAACATTAGCTTGCAAGGAAACCTTATTCATAACAGGTTGTTTACCTTGAATTCGTATAGGAGGGTAACCTTCTTCTTTTTCATAAGTGATTGTACAGCCCAACTGTTCTAATGCATCTACTAATATTTTAATAGGTCGTTCTTGCATTCTTTTACTCCCTGTAAGAACTGTTTCTCTTCCTTCTTTAACAGCAAAATATGCAGTAAGAAAACGCATGGCTGTTCCTGCATGATGTATATCAACCACCATATCATCACTGGCTAATGCTTTTTGCATTAATCCAGAATCATCACTATTGGAGACGTTCTCGATTTCTATATTTGGGTATAATGCTTGCAGAATTAATAATCTGTTGGTTTCACTTTTAGAACCTGTTATTTGTAATGTGCTATTTTCTATGTTAGAAATGTGTTGAAGTTTCAAATTCATGTTATCGATTTGATTTTCGTTTTTTTAGTTCAAAATAGTATCCCATGATCATTCCGTATAATAATCCGCCTACTACTCGGGAAATTAAATATCTCACCCATTGCCCATTATTAATTTTTTCTTTTACAAAAGAGTCTAATGCAATCCCACCATGCTGCATTATGTGCTCTATAACGCTAAAAATAATTACAAAGCCCAAACCTACATAAATTACCGTAAGCCAATATCTTTTTGATGAAATTATTGCTCTAAGCATTATTTTAATTTTTCGTTATTATGGTGACGATCATGATCTCTTTTGGTTTTAATATCTAATTTTTTATCAAAAGCCTCTTGAAGATCAACCCCTGTTTGGTTTGCTAAACATAAAACCACAAAGAGAACATCTGCTAACTCTTCGCCAAGGTCCTTATCCTTATCACTCTCTTTTTCGCTTTGTTCACCATAACGCCGAGCTATTATTCTTGCCACCTCTCCAACTTCTTCAGTTAACTGGGCCATATTGGTTAACTCATTAAAATACCGTACTCCGTGATTTTTTATCCAATCATCTACGGCTTGCTGTGCATTTTGGATGTTCATAATTATATTTTTTTAAGCACTACTTGTTCTCCTTCTTTTTGAATTATCTGACTATAAAATTGTTTTAGTACTGGATAATAATTAGCAGGAATAAAAGGAGTATTTAACGTTTCTGTTACAGATATCTGAATAGAATTACCCTTTATACTTGATCTATAAGCAAAGTTACCCATATTTTCTGGTAGTTTAAAAGCTGAACTTTTAGGAGCTTCAACTATTTCATAACCTTCTGGAGTTGTTATATTTAGAATTACACTTCGTGAATACCCGTATCCAAAATCTACAGGATATTCACGCTCATTAGATTTAAAGATATTTTCTCTATTTCTTAAAAACAACAACGGAGAAAAAAACATTTCCCCCTCTATAGCCTCCACTTCTTCTTTTAAAACAAATTCAAAACGTTCATTAATAGCCTTTCCAATATTCTTATTGCCTTTTAACTCATAGGATGTAACATCATTTAACCCATATCTTTTTTGAACCCTCTCAACCTGAGCTTCTTTCTCTTTAACATTATTTTTTACTCTAAAATCATGAGCTAAATAGGATGATCTATTTGTAACTTGCTTCCCCTTAATAATTCCTTCTGTATCAAGTTCACATAAGACAGAATGATGTACCCTAGAAGGTTTATTCGGCCGAAAGTTCACTAATTGAGATGTCCCGTTTTCGGCTATCACTCTACCCGAACCATGAATAACTCTATCACTAAGAACATTAGGCTCTCCATACTTGTCTGTAGCATCCAAATAAAGTACTCCCTTATCGAGTTTAACTCGTGCAACCACATAGTCAAATCCATCTAAAGTAGGAAATAAAGATATCGTCTTTTTACTTGAACTTACTAATACAGGTTTCACACTTACACCAGCATAGTCAAGCATAGAAATGAGCATGATATTAATTTCTGCAGCATTACCTACTCCATCCTTGTAAGCGCTCTTAACTCCTTTAGCAGTAATAACCGCATGCTTACCATTCCACGTCATCTTATCCTTTACAAAATTATACAGCAAAGCTGTTCTTCTTGCCGGGTCACTTGTTTTTCCTATTAGTTGATCCACTTCTTCTTTATAATAGCTGTTCTTTTTTAATTCACTACCAAATTTTGAGTGATTAAAGACAGATTTAGCTACCGCTTCCCATGTGGTAGAATAATGTTTGATTGGACTATTGGGATATTTTTCGAATTGCAGTTCATACGTTATTGAAGATAAATAATTACTAGCGTTACCCGAATAAGGTTCTTTTTTAAACGCAGGCACATTAGAAGCTGTGATCGTATTTTTATTTATCGTATAATCAATTTCGTGTCTTTGCACTGTATTCACACCATAATGTCTCCCGGCACCGGATTTAGAATTAAATGCTATTTTACCAGTCCCTCTGGATTCTTTTAAATCAATTGGTAAATACCCTGTCATATTTTTCTTAAAGTTTAAATATTCTGGCATTGCAACTTTAACATCCAATTTCTTGATTGGGATACTGTATTGCAAATATATTTTATCAATATTATAAATAAACGGAGATATAATCTTGTATTTATATTCTGCAACAGATCCTTCTTTTAATGCTGGCATTGTAAATTTTAATTGATTATATCGTTCAGAATATTCATTTTCGAAAATCCCTTCTTTCTTTAATTTAGTTTCTACTATTTTACCACCTATCAATGTATAAGTAACCCCTTTCAAAGAACTCACTTCCTCTTTTGTTCCTCCTTTTTGGTACAAAAAAACTTCTTCGCTAGCATTCTCAAAGCCATTTTTATTATAAAACTTTATTCTTTTAAACACCTCGGTTATTACCCTAAATCCTTCCGATTGATTATAATCAAAATACACTTTCTTTTTCTCATACAAAACAGCAGCATTAGCAGAACTATCTGAAGGATATGAAGATTCTAATAATTCTTCTTTAGAAACTTTCCCAAATTTATATTCCTGCGCAAAACTGCTTACAGATAGTATTAAGGCGATACTTAGTATTAATTTATTAAAATTTTTCATTATAACTATTGGTTAATGTTTTTATAGTTGGTTAAGTACTATTTTTGTTTTGTCTATTTTCTTAATTTCGGCTCTAAATTTCCTGTACTCCTCATATCTCTCTTTAGGAAAAGTACCATCAATAATTTTCAAGAATCGTTTGAATTTAATCTGTGATTCACTCACTTTTTCCAATTCATAAGTATAGATCCCAAACTCGGTTTCGATAGATTTTTTTCCTGGTAAATTTGTAATGCTATATTCTTGAGGAATATTAATAGTGTATTCATCTGTATTTATATAGCCTCTTGATATAACCAAAGAAGTATATCTATTTTTGTATTTAGGTAAATTACTTTGATCACAACTAAAGAGATTAGGAGATACTAACAAACGACTTCCTGCTTTTTTACCATAAGATCTACAAGATACTTTTAGATCTTCAGTAAATACAATAGCATCTTTATCATCTGTATGCTTCATGGTATTAACTTCTAAATTATTAATGTAACCCCATTTTTCTTTGTAGTAAACTTTCTGGTCCTTCGGAGCTTCAAGCTGAACTCTATTGTTCCAGTCATATTCTAATCCTTCAGAGGTTCTTTGAATATTAGCGGTCATAGATTTATCAGCAACTAAGTTCACCATAGCGGTAGTTCGCAGAGTATTTTCTTCGGGTTTATATTTTTTAGTTTTTTTGATTTTACCTCCCTCCGGAGTAACAATCAATACATCTCTATTATCAGTAAAATCTCCTATAAAATTAAAAGGCATTGTTTGACTGGTACACTCTAACCAAATATCTTCTTCTACATCCGGAATATTTAATATCACATGGTTACCTTGCATAGAAGCAAACTCTGAATCTATATCTCTTTTATCTCTATCCCCATATACAACTGCGTAAAAAGAGGGTATATTCTGACTATCTAGAAGAGCCTTTGTATAATTCGTAAGAGCTTTACAATCTCCATATCCTAACCGATCTACATCACTTGCTAAAAAAGGCATCCAACCCCCTATTCCTAATTGCACACTAACATATCTAGTTTTATCCTGCACATATTGATAAATCAATTTTGCTTTCTCTTTTTTGGTTTCTGCTCCTGCAACTAATTCATTAATTTTTTGAATTGTTCCTTCTGATAATTGATCACGTCCAGATAATAATTTATCATATTGCCATTTTCCTAATGATTTCCAATCGGTGGCCGAACCCTGCACTCCTTCTAAAGAAAAATCATTTAAAGCCACCTTAGCCATTGGAACCAGGTCATAATATGAAGGACTGTAAGCTTCTTTTAGTCGAGCAGGAACATTAGTCATGGAATATGAAACTTCTTGATCCGTTTTATTAGATACTATAGGACAACCCTCAAAGTTTGTTTCTTTTAGTCTTAATGAAATACCCTTTAGATTTAAAATTTTGAAGCTTGATTTTTCAACACTTAAGCGATATGTTAAAATCGGTATCCAAGGTCTAATAAAAGCAGTAGATTCACTTTCAACCTCGCTTTCAAAAATAAGTGTATACGGATATCCCAAAGGCGTATATTCAAGAAATTTTACACGATCATCATTCATTAATGAAAAACCATCGTAGGCACTTACATCATAAAAGTCATTCTTTTTATACTTTTTTATTTCTTTTCCCGAAGCATCATAAACAATAGCCTCTAACTTTTTAATTTTTATTGATGGGCTATATGATTCATACCAATTTGCATATCCTCTACCCTCTTTATTAAGCACTGTGACTATCCTCTTAGTTCTTGTCGTTACAGAATTAACCGAGTTAATTTCAATGATTACCTCTTCTGATCTAACAACGGCATTTGCATTCTTAATAAGTGTAGAATCAATAAGCGAAGTTTGTAAATCTAGTTTGTCTTGGGCAGTACCTTTAAAAAAACTCAATAAAGCAACTACCACAATACAATGTAGTGTTCTATTTTTCATATCAATTTATTTTGGGGGGAATAGGGCTATTCTTTACTTTTTGTATCGACGATTATGGTAACTGGCCCATCGTTAAGTAATGATATTTTCATATCGGCACCAAATATACCAGTTCCAACTTTTTTACCCAAATCCTTTTCGAATTGTTTTATAAACTTTTCATACATAGGTATAGCTACATCTGGTTTTGCTGCTTTAATATAACTAGGACGATTTCCTTTTTTAGTACTTGCGTGAAGTGTAAATTGACTTACTACTAAAGCTTCTCCATCAACATCAAGTAGACTTTTGTTCATAACACCATTTTCATCTCCAAATATCCTCAACCGTGTGATCTTTCCCGATAGCCAATTAATATCATCCAAGTTATCTTCATTTTCAACTCCAATTAGGAGTAATAACCCATTACTTATATTCGAAATAATCTTACCACCAACGGTTACAGAAGCCTCAGAAACTCTTTGAATTACTGCTCTCATTTATTCGTTAATTCCTTTTAAAATGCAAGTTTACATTGTTTGAGTTTCATTTTTTGAAACTGGGAAGTATTTTTTTTCTAAATATTAAAAAAATTAATCTTCATCATACGTGTTTTTCCGATAATGTTCTTCTTCGCCTTCTAGTATTTGAAGATAGCTCTTATACCTGGACCAGGCAATTTCTTCATTATCCAGAGCTTCTTTCACAGCACATCTAGGTTCATTAATATGAAGGCAATTATTGAACTTGCACTTCGATTTTAACTCAAAAAACTCTGGAAAATAATCTCCCAACTCTTCTTTATCCATATCAACTACACCAAAGCCTTTTATACCAGGAGTATCAATTATTCGAGCATCAAAACTAAGATCGAACATTTCTGCAAACGTTGTTGTGTGCAGTCCTTGTTGGTGCTGATCACTTATCTCGGCGGTTCTCAAAGACAAACCCGGCTCTATGGTGTTGATCAAGGTAGATTTTCCTACTCCACTATGACCAGAAAACATACTTACCTTATCAACCATAATCTCCTTTACTTTATCTACATTTTTACCCTTCTTAGCAGAGATCCCTATACATTCATAACCAATTTTTCGATATAAAGCAGCTAAATACTTAATCTCTAACAATTCATCTTCAGTATACGTATCGACCTTATTAAAAAGTAACACAGCTCTAATTCCGTATGCTTCAGCAGTAACCAAAAATCGATCTATAAATGCAGTAAATGTAGGTGGGTTATTAAGAGTAATCAATAAAAAAACCACATCAATATTTGCCGCAATAATATGGGTTTGTTTGGATAGCTTTACTGATTTTCTAACAATATAATTTTGACGCTCATGTATATACTCGATAACCCCTGTAACCTGGTCGCTTTTTGTCTCTAGCTTAAAATCTACACGATCTCCCACAGCAACAGGATTGGTACTTTTTATACCCTGAATTCTAAATTTACCTTTTATACGACATTCGTATATCGTTCCGTTATCTGCTTTTACAGTATACCAGCTCCCAGTAGATTTATATACTATACCTGTTATCATAAACACAAAGATGCAAATATTAAAATTTTTTGATGCTTTTTTTCTTAATTAAAAAAAATAACGTATTCTTGGCGAATTGTTTTTATGGCATGAATATTGAATTATGCCCTACTTTAAACCTTAAAAATTCAATCTATTATGAAAAAAAGTTTATTATTTATCGCCTTAATTCTTGCTGGATTAAACACTACTTTCGCTCAAGACAAGTATGAATATCAACTAGTCACTGTAGTAGAATCTATAGTTCCTAATGGTTTAGGAAGATCTAGAATGATCACTACCAATGACAAGCGTGACTACAAAGAATTTACTTCTACTCGTTCTGAAGAGAACAATGACAGAAACAAATCCGACCGTGGGGATATTCGTGTAAAAGGTTTTGACGAAACTAAACTTTTAAACTTCTTTAATATTGGAGGAATTCGTTTTCAAAACATCGCTGCAAATGATGCAATCGTAACCTCAAAAATTAACACCATGGCCTCTGAAGGATGGGAGTTAGCTTTTGTAAATAGCGGTGTTGAAGGATATGCAGGAAAAGGTGACAAAAACGGAATCTATATTACTCGTTATACATTCAGAAAAAAAATCTAAAAATATTACCTTTTATAAAATCCGCCTTTTAATTCAAATTAAAAGGCGGATTTTTTTTATCCTCTTGCAACTTTTTCTTGGTGGTTAATAGACTCCTGGTGAATTGCTTTGTAAATACGCAATATAAACTCTTCACTCAATCCTTTTTCTTCACCTTCAAGGATCATTTTTCCTAATATTTCATTCCAACGTTTAGACTGAAGAATCGCTACATTCTGTTTTGCTTTTACCGCCCCAATCTCGTCAGAAATTTTCATTCTTTTTGATAAAGTCTCTAACAATTGATTATCAGCTATATCAATTTTGGCACGCAACTCGCCTAATGCTTTTTGATATGCTTCATCAACACCAACTTCTTTTCGAATTTTCAAATCTTTCATATGCTGAATTAATGTTTTTGGTGTAATTTGTTGCTTAGCATCACTCCATGCATTATCAGGATCATAGTGTGTCTCTACAATCAATCCATCAAAATTAAGATCCAATGCGGTTTGTGACAGATCAAAAATCAATTCTCTATTTCCTGCAATATGAGACGGATCTAATATCAATGGTAAATCTGGAAAACGATTTTGTAGATCAATAGGTATTTGCCACTCTGGGATATTACGATATTTTGTTTTCTCATAGGTTGAGAATCCTCTATGAATAACTCCCAAATTTTTTACATCACAAGTATAGAAACGCTCTACTGCACCTAACCAAAGAGAAAGATCTGGGTTAATTGGGTTTTTAATCAATACCGGGTTATCGATCCCTTTACAAGCTTCTGCTATATCCTGAACAATAAATGGAGACACAGTACTCCTAGCGCCAATCCACAATACATCAACTCCGTGCTCTAACGCTAATTCTACATGGTGTGGGTTTGCAACCTCAGTAGCAATTTTTAATCCCGTTTCTTCTTTCGCTCTTTGAAGCCATTTTAATCCTAATGCTCCAACTCCTTCAAAATTACCAGGCCTGGTTCTTGGTTTCCAGATTCCGGCTCGCAATACTGTAGCATCAGAATCTTTAAGTTGATGTGCTATTTTTAATACCTGGTCTTCAGTTTCTGCACTGCACGGACCCCCAATCACTAAAGGGTGGTCTAGATTGTAAGCATCTAGCCAGTTTCTAAGTTCTTTCTTATTCTCCATCTCTATTTTATTCTTTAATTTATTATGAAATTCCTTTTAATATGGTTTTTATATGATTTGTATCCTTCATCTCTTTATATATTGTATCAAAATCATCATTTTCTATTAACTCTTTAAATCGAGTAAGGTTAGTAATATATTCTTCTAAGGTCTCTATAACATTATCTTTGTTGTGCTTAAAAATTGGTGTCCACATCGCAGGGGAGCTCTTTGCCAAACGAACAGTGGATGCAAAACCACTACCCGCCATATCAAAAATATCTCTTTCGTTCTTCTCTTTTTCGATTACTGTTTTTCCTAACATAAAAGAACTGATATGCGATAAATGCGAAACATATGCAATATGTTTATCATGAGAAGCCGGATCCATATATCTAATTCTCATCCCAAGTCTTGAAAAAATCTCCATCCCCTTCTCTTGCAATTTAAAAGCTGTTTTCTCTACCTCACAAATAATATTGGTTTTACCCCTGTATAAATTTGCAATCGCCGCTTCTGGTCCAGAGAATTCTGTACCTGCTATAGGGTGCATTGCGAGATAATTTCTTCGTTTTGGGTGATTAGCCACAATGTCACAAAGTTTTTTCTTGGTAGAACCTACATCAAAAACCAAACAATCATCACCTATTTTATCCAAAATAAGAGGCAACAATTCTACAGTAGCGTCTACAGGAATTGCCACAATAACAACATCTGCCTGATCAAGTTCTTCTATTTTAGATTTGTTGTCTATCAAACCAAGCGATAAGGCTTTCTCTAAATTTTCTTCATTAGTATCAATACCATATACCTTAGCTTCATTAAAAGAAGCTTTGATATCTATTGTAAATGATCCACCGATTAATCCGATCCCGATTACGAATACTTTCATACTTTTACCTGTAATCTGTTTATAGCCTCTCTTATATTCTCCTTAGTAACGCATAATGAAAAACGAATATATCCTTTACCATTACTTCCAAAGATATCTCCTGGAGCAATAAATATATCATTCTGATAAAGAATAGTATCGATAAAATCTATAGCATCTATACCATCTGGCAATTTTGCCCAAACAAACATTCCTTTAGCAGTTTTATCATAGGTACATTCTAAGAGATTTGCTAATTCCCATATCAGCTCTCTTCTTTCTTTATAGATTACATTCATTTTATGAAACCAGTCATCAGAAATCTGCAATGCAGCAATCGCTCCTTTTTGTATACCCTGAAACATACCACTATCCATATTACTTTTCACCTTTAGAACGGCTTCAATTTTATCAGCACTACCGCTTACCATACCTACTCTCCAGCCAGCCATATTAAAAGTTTTACTTAGAGAGTTTAACTCCAGCGCTACTTCTTTTGCACCTTCAATCGACAAAATACTTAACGGGCTATCATTAAGGATAAAACTGTATGGATTATCTTTTACCAATAGAATACTATGTTTTTTTGCAAAATCGATTGTTTTTTTAAACATGTCAATATTACCAGAGGCTCCCGTTGGCATATTAGGATAGTTAATCCACATAATCTTTACCTTGCTTAGATCTTTTTTTGAAAGACTATGAAAATCAGGTTCCCATCCATTATTTTCTACCAAATCATAAAAAACTGGTTTTGCTCCAACCAAATTGGTTACCGATGTGTACGTGGGATACCCTGGATTAGGCACCAAAACCTCATCACCGGGATTAAGATACGCCAACGAAATGTGCATAATACCTTCTTTAGACCCCATTAAAGGTAAAACTTCATTATCAGGATTTAAAGACACTTTGTACTTATCATTATAAAAATCTGATATCGCTAAACGAAGCTCTGGAATCCCTTGATAGCTTTGATATTTATGTGCTCCATCAACTACCACGGCATCTTGAATGGCCTGAACCACTTCTTTTGGGGGGTCTAAGTCGGGGCTCCCTATAGCCATATTAAGGACCGGTTTTCCTGAAGCAACAAGAGCTCTAACCTCTCTCAACTTTTTTGAGAAGTAATATTCTTCTATCGTCTCTAATCTTTTAGCTGTCTGAATGCTCATCCGTTTTGATTTTTATATTCTCCCAATACTTTTAATTCTAAGGCCATTATTTTTAAAATAGACATTGCTTTTGTATAATTTTCATAGTCATTAAAAGTAACATCAACAAAAAAAGAATACTTCCATGGCATATCAATAATTGGTAAGGACTGTATCTTGGTTAAATTTAAATTACAATCACTCATTACATTAAGCACCGTTGCCAAACTTCCTCTTTTATGATCTGAAAGAAATTTCAAAGATGCTTTATTAATCTGTTTTTTATCAACCCCAGAATCTTCCCTGGTATTTAAAATAAAAAACCTAGTACTGTTTGATTTAATGGTTTGGATTTCTCTAGCCAAAATATTTAATTGGTAAATATTTGCAGCGGTCTCCCCAGCCACAGCGGCTACTCCTTTTATTTGATTCTCATGAATTCTTTTAGCCACATCTGCTGTATCTGCATCTTCTACCAGCTTAATATGAGAATGCTCTCTAAAAAACTCTTTACATTGCAACAAGGCCATTGGATGAGAATACACCTCTTTGATATCAGAAATATTTTGCCCTTCTAAAGCCATCAAACAATGGTGGATAGGCAAGAAATATTCACCGCTAATCGTTAGATCATGCTCATCAATATATGCATAATTAGGAATAATCGACCCGGCTATAGAATTTTCAATAGCCATTACTGCATCTGTACTTTTTTGATTCTCAAGACTATGCACCAGTTCCTGAAATGACATACATTCATCGACATCCACATTTTCTCCGAAGTATGCCTGTGCAACTCCGTGATGATAAGAACCTTTTATTCCTTGTATGGCAACTTTTTCACTCAAACGTTTTATATTTTATTATCAAAAAAAAATCCCGACTTTTCATCGGGATTCTAACTATATTTTTAAACTATTATCTACATAGCAATCCCGATCTTACTTTTAAAATAAAAGAAGAAAAAATAAAATCGGTTCCAAGTAAATAAGGTATTCATTATTGTCTCTGTATTACATTGCTAAAGTATATAAAACCGCTAACATTCAAAATATTTTTTCATTTTTTTCACCTCTCTTGATACATTATCATCAAATTCTGAAAATAAATCTAATATCAATGAAGTTTCTTAAATAAAACCAAACATCTTTTATTAATACGTTAGGATTATCCACACTAACAAACGTTCGTATCTATATCACTCCCAGATCTTTACCTACTTTAGTAAAAGCGCTAACCGCCTTTTCTAAATGATTTCGTTCATGTCCCGCTGATAACTGAACTCTAATTCGGGCTTTTCCTTGGGGTACAACTGGATAAAAGAACCCTATTACATAGACTCCTTCATCCAATAGTCGTGATGCAAATTCTTGAGCAAGTTTTGCATCATACAACATTACGGGTACTATTGGATGATCTCCAGGAATAATATCAAATCCAGCCTTTGTCATTTCTGACCTAAAATACTTTGTGTTCTCTTCTAATTTATCCCTAAGCTCGGTAGATGAACTTAGTATATCTAAAACTCGTATTGAAGCACCTACTATTGATGGTGCTACTGTGTTAGAAAACAAATAAGGTCGAGAACGTTGTCTAAGCATATCAACAATTTCTTTTCTGGCTGCGGTAAATCCTCCTGATGCTCCTCCTAATGCTTTTCCGTATGTCCCAGTAATAATGTCTATACGCCCCATTACATCACGATATTCATGAGTACCCCTACCTGTTTTACCTAGAAATCCAGTAGAATGACATTCATCTATCATTACCATGGCTCCATACTTGTCGGCCAGATCGCAAATTTTGTCTAATTGTGCAATCGTTCCATCCATTGAGAATGACCCATCTGTTACGATAAGCTTTCTTCGAGCATCCTCTGCATGCATCAATTGCTTTTCGAGATCTACCATATTATTATGCTCATATCTAAAACGTCTGGCTTTGCATAACCGAATTCCATCAATAATAGAAGCATGATTTAATGCGTCTGAAATAATGGCATCATCAGGACCCAAAATAGGTTCAAATAACCCACCATTAGCATCAAAGGCGGCTGCATATAAAATACAATCTTCCATGCCCAAAAATTCTGCTGTCTTACGTTCTAGCTCTTTATGTATATCTTGAGTACCACAAATAAAACGAACAGAAGACAAACCATACCCATGAGAGTCAATTGCTTTTTTACCCGCCTCTATTACTTCGGGGTGTGATGAAAGCCCTAAATAGTTATTAGCACAAAAATTTAATACATCATTTACTTTGGTAGTATTTATTTCGGCCCCTTGCGGAGTAGTGATAATACGTTCTGACTTATACAATCCAGCAGCTTTTATATCATCGATCTCTTTTTGTATCTCTTCTTTTATATTTGAAAACATGTGCTTTATTTTTTTCTTAAACAGTAATTTTTATAATTCGTACGTTGATGAAGCATCAAAATAGTAAAGTCTCCAGGTTTTTTGACCCTGTTTTATATTGTTCTTTTAATTTTTTCACCATAGTTTTAGTAATCATCTCAAGATCAAATTCTGGTTTCCACCCCCAATCTTTTGCTGCAACAGAGTCATCAATTGTTTTTGGCCATCGCGAAGCAATATCTTGTCTAAAGTCAGGTTGATATTGTACTTTAAAATCTGGATATAATTTACGAATTTCTGCAACTACTTCTGCAGGAGAAAAGCTTATTCCTGCAATATTATAAGAAGTTCTTATAGAGATATCTTCTTTAGGAGCATCCATAACCTCAAGAGTAGCTCGTATAGCATCATCCATAAATATCATCGGTAGCGTAGCATCTTCTTTTAGGAAACAATTAAAATCTTCTTTAAGAACTGCCTTATGATAAATATCTACGGCATAATCGGTTGTTCCTCCACCAGGTAATGATTGATACCCAATAACACCTGGATAGCGTATGGATCGAACATCTAATCCATATCTTAAATAATAATACTGAGCCCAATTTTCGCCAGCAGCCTTACTAATCCCATATACAGTAGCCGGATCTAAATATGCATTATTAGGCGTGTTTTCTAATGACGCCCCTTCTCCAAATACCGCTATAGAACTTGGAAAAAATACTTTATCAATATGCTGTGTTCTTGAAACTTCTAAAACATTAAATAATGTTTTCATATTAATATCCCAGGTTTTTAATGGCGTTTCTTCTCCTTTGGCAGAAAGTATAGCTGCCAAATGATATATCTGGGTTATTTTATATTTATGCACTACCTCCTCAATCCTATCTTTATCGGTAGCATCGATCCGTTCGAAAATCCCTTCAAACTTATCTCTTGCCCTAAGATCCGACGCAATTACATTATCTTTTCCATATTTATGCTGAAGAGATGCTGTTAAAACAGATCCAAGTTGACCATTTGCCCCAATTACTAATACAATCGTTCCCATACTTTATTCTAAAATTTAAGTATCATTAAGCATTATTTACTTACTAAAGTACAAAATGTGAATTTTATATTCGAATATTTAAAATAATTAAGTAATTATTACTTTATATAAGCACAAAAAAAGGTATTTTTACTTTTAAAAACTCATAACTATTACTTCTAAAGTAATTTTTAAATCTTACTATGGAACAACTAGATCAGATTGACATCACTATTCTTAGAATCTTACAGAAGGACTCTAAGAAAACTGCTAAAGAAATCGCCAAAACTCTCAATCTCACAATTTCGCCAGTTTATGAACGCATTCGAAGACTCGAAAAACAAGGGTTTATCAAAAAATATGTTGCCATTTTAGATAAAAAACTTATTGATCGCTCTATAACCACAATTTGCCAGGTTTCTATGCGCTATCATAATGAAGCTTTTATAGAAAAATTTGAGGAGCAAATACAAGCATTAGAAGAAGTACAAGAATGTTACCATATGGCCGGACAAGTAGATTTTATTCTAAAAATAAATACCAAAAGCTTAGAGGGGTATCATGATTTCGTGAAATACAAGCTTTCGAAAATTGAAAACATAGGTGTATTAAACAGCACTTTTGTATTAAAAGACATCAAACATACATCAGAGTTTTATATTTGATTTAGAAATCATAATATCTAATAAGACTCGTTAGTATAAGAGATCTAATTTCCTATTTTTGATAAAAATAAGCCTATATGTCAATTTCAGTATCAAACATTTCAAAATCCTATAACGAGCAAGAAGCATTGAGCAGTATTTCTTTTGAAATAAAGCAAGGAGAAATTGTAGGCTTTTTAGGACCAAATGGGGCTGGAAAATCTACTATGATGAAAATTCTAACCACTTACCTTAGTCCTTCTGAAGGAAAAGCTCTGGTAAATGGGTTTGATATTGGTTCGCAAATTATAGATGTACAAAAGAGTGTAGGGTATCTCCCCGAGCACAATCCTTTATATCTAGAAATGTATGTGAGAGAATATCTATTGTTTAATGCTGGGGTGTATAAAATTTCGAAATCCAGAATTGAAGACGTTATTAATTTAACTGGATTAGCGACAGAGTCTAATAAAAAAATAGGACAGCTCTCTAAGGGATATCGTCAACGCGTTGGATTGGCTTGTGCATTACTTCACGATCCCCAGGTTTTAATTTTGGATGAACCTACAACAGGTTTAGACCCAAATCAACTATTAGAAATTAGAGAACTAATCAAATCTATAGGTAAAGAAAAAACTGTTTTCCTGTCCACTCATATAATGCAAGAGGTAGAAGCTATGTGTGATCGAGTAATTATCATAAACAAAGGAAAAATTGTAGCAGACAAAAATCTTAGTGACATAGTAGATGAAACCGAGCAAATTATCGAGGTAGAATTCGACTATCGAGTAGAAGATGCTTTTTTATTAAAATTACCCCATGTTTCAACGGTAAAAAACACACATGGATTTGTTTACCACATAACTTTTGAGACGGCGACTGATATGCGTCCTGTTGTTTTTGATTTTGCACATGATAACAAGTTAAAAATACTACAACTATCTCGAAAGAATAAAAACCTTGAGAATTTGTTTATTGAATTAACCAATCCTTCTTAAAGATCTTCATGAAACGTCGATGAATCTAAAAAGACATAATTTTGGACACCATAATATCATTGTTGGTTTGCATGCTCAATATCTTTTAAAATTTCTTTGAGTTTTTTAACAGAAATAGGTTTCACAATATAATCACTAACACTTTTAAAGGATTTAGCACGTAGAATATCTTCTGGATCAACAGATGAAGAAACTACATAAATAATAATTTTCTTTTTACAGGGGATCTCGATAAACTCCTCAAGAAATTGAATACCATCAAGTATTGGCATATTTAGATCTAGTAAAATGACATCTGGCAACTTTTCATTTGCCGAGATAATAGCTTTTAAATTGTTTAGCGCTTCTTGTCCATTACCAAAAACCATAAAACCGTTGCAAAAACCGACAAGATCCATTATTTTCTTAATCCCAAATACAAAAATTGGGTCATCATCAATTATACAGGCAATATCAATCTTTTTCATATTTCAAATATATTTTAAAAGTAGTTCCCTTATTAACTTCACTTTGCGTTTCAATCCTACCTCCCATTGCTTCGACTTGGTTTTTTGTAATAAAGAGCCCTATACCTCTTGCATCTTTGTTATGATGAAAAGTTTTGTACATCCCAAAAAGTTTGGAGCCATGTTTTCGTAAATCAATTCCTAATCCGTTGTCTGCAATCTTAAGAACGACATAATCTCCTTCCAAATCAGCGCTTAAAGAAACATAGCTATCCCTTTCTTTAGAGCTGTATTTAATCCCATTGGTAATAAAATTTAATAAGATACTGTCCAAATATGCCGGAATACTTAAAACATAAACATCAGACTTCACCAAATTATTAATTATGACTTCTTTTTCGATAGCAATGGCTGAGACACTTTCTAAAGTTTTATGTATTGCATCTCTCAGATTCAACCTTCCCAAATTATCATCAACCAATGTATTAATTAAGACAACTTCATTTAAATGAACAATTGTTTCTGTTAGATTTTCTGAGGCTGTCTTAAATAGTTTTATAATTTCGTTATTTTTAATTTCCGGATTTTCCCCAATAAACAAATCTAATAGCATCTCAAAATTTCCAGAATGCGACTTTAAATTATGAGAAACAATATGAGCAAAATTTCTAAGTCTTTTATTTTGATCCTCTGCAACGGCAAGTAGTGATTTTAATTCTTCTTCCTGTTTTATTTTTGTAATATCAGACATGTGAATAATAATTCCACCTACTTTATTTTCGTCTGTAAGCCAGGGACAAAATTCCCATGATAGCCATTGCACTGAACCATCGGCTTTCTTAACACGCTCTTCTCTATTTTTAATTACCTTTCCTTTTAAGCATTCATGGTGACTGACCTTCCACTTATTCGCTATTTCTGGTAACACTTCATAATGAGATTTACCTACAATTCTTTTGTTTTTAATATCAAATACACCAAACCACTCCTGAGAGGCTGCCAGGTATCTCATATCCCCATCAAACATTGCTATAGCAGTGGGAGCTTGTTGTATAAACAATCTATTTCGCTCGTAAGCTTTCTTCTTGTCATTGATTTCTTGGTGAGATCCAACCATCCATTCTGGATTACCTTCTTCATCCCAGCTAACCACTTTTCCTTTATCTAAAACCCATATATAACTACCATTTTTATGCACCATTCTAGCCTCACATTCATACACTGATGTTTTTTTAGCAAAATGATCTTGAAGCAATTTATTTGATTTCACTAGGTCCTTAGAAACCGTATAAGCCATCCAAGTCTTTATTGAAACAGGCTCCAACTCTTCTAATGTATAACCAATAATCTCGGCCCAGCGTTCATTAAAAATTGTTTCTCCGGTTTTTACATTCCATTGCCAAGTCCCTAAATCTGTGCTGTCTATTACTTGCTTGAAAAAAGCAGACTGCAACCTAAGCTCTTCCTCTTTTTCCTTAATTTCGGTAATATCCGTATGGGCCCCTAGCATCCTTATAGGTTTACCATAATCATCTCTTATAATAACACCTCTACAACGAATCCAAACCGTGTGCCCTAATTTATGCTTGTACCTTACAATTTGATCATAAGGATAAGAAGGATCCTTAGAATGTTTAGCAAAATTTGCATATACATATTTTAAATCTTCTTGGTTAATAATATGCTGCCAGGCAGAAGACTTATGAGGCATTTTATCTGGATTATACCCTAAAGTAGTCCAAAACCTGGAGTTCATCCATTCATTTTCTGGTTGATTTAGATCCCAAAACCACAACCCGTCTAAAGCTGCCTCTTGCAAAAAATCGAATAATGCGCTATCTTCTTTTATCAGAGCATATAATTCTTTTTTTAAATAATTTTCGTTTTCCTCTGCGACTGAGTTTTCTTTTTTGTTCTGATCATTTTTCATACATCATTCTTAACGTTACAATTGGGACATACACACTTGACGAGAGGTATTTAAATTTATGAATAATCACAAACATTCAGAGCACATAAAGCCTCAATATATTTATGGTTATACCATTTAAGTGAAGTAAATCGAATAAAAAACGGGGTTAGATGGCTAGCTATAAAGATGATTCACAACAGAAAAGAATAACTTCTACATTCGGAATGAATATATAAGTACATATTATAAAAGATTGTACGTTTTTTACAAGAAAATCAATTCCCCGGTAAAAAATTGCTCTACTTCTATAATTGCTGGCCTGTTTATAGAAATCACATCACCTGTACTTCTAATTTCACCGGTAATTGATTGTTGGGGGTTTACTATAATTTTATTTGTTCCTCGGTGAAAAATCTTTACATTATCGGCTACTAAATTGGCCCCTTCAAATCTTCCGGTGCCAGAGGCAAAATTAACATTCAATGTTCCCGTAGCACCTTCAATAAAGAAAGAAGCAATATTATTTCCTACTACAGTAATAGAATTAGTATTTACTTCAAGGTTGAAAATCCCATTGGTATTGCCTCCTGTTTCATTGAAATCTTCAGATAAAATACTTAATGATGGGTAATTTAATATGCCATCAGATGATATATCAAATTGTGTTGCACTACGTATTTCTGTAATATTTGGTGCGCTAACAAAAATTTTAGTTTGATTAAAATCCCTAAAAAAAGCACAATCATTAGCATCACTTAATACCAATTGCTCATCTATAACTACTACTGACACTTCATTTATAAGATTGTCTCCTGTTTCAATAATTACTGAAGTTGTTTCTCCTTCTTTTAGAATCAACTCCACATTTGGATTTACTAAAATTTGAGTAAAATCTGAAACTTCGATTTCCTTTCTAATGATATTACCTGTTCTTTGAAAACAATCCGAAGCATCTTCAGAATTACATCCAAGAATTAAAATCGGTATTAGTATGTAGTATAGTTTTTTCATAATCTATATCCTATCGAAAACTCCATAGCTTCTGCTTTCGCCGCATGAGATCGCACCGTAAAAGCTCCAAATATATTCTTGGTAAAATAGTATTGTACCCCAGCTCTAAGATACGTCTGTCCTTCAAAATCATAGGGATAATATACATAATACCCAAACTGAGTTAAGACCGAGATTCTATTAACTCGCAATTCATGACCCAGATACATTCCTACTCGTTTTGCATCTTCATCTCCGGTGACCCCATCATTAAAACCACCCGACGCCCTAAAATCAATAAAACGCTCTAATGCTTTCGAAAAAAACAACTCTCCACCTAACTGAATCGCACTCTTTTTATTTAATCTTTTATCAATAAATCCTCCTAGAGTATAAAACGGAAATCTTCCCGATCCAACAACATCACTTTCGTTAACACCACTTCTAAGAATAAATCCATACCCAAAAGGCTCTCCCCCTTTAGCCAACCCTTTTTCTTTATCTATGCGTTCTGGAATATCTTGATCCATTGTGTATGTTATTCCGGCATTTAAAAACAACGTGTTTGTACTTTTATTAGGAGCTTTAGAGTTTCCGTTAGAATAATGCACTATCCCTAAACCAGCTTGCAATCCCAATCCCTTAATAATATTTTCTTTTTTAAAATTTAGTAATGCATAGGATCCACTTACTAAATGAGTACCATATGCTATATTTCTAAAATTATCATCTTCATCATAAGGAGTAGTATTATAGGATCCTCCTTGGCCAATTCTTAACATTAAAAGGCGATTAAAAAAATAAAAATTATAATGTACAAAGAGTCCGTAATGCTCTCCTAAGAATTGATTATTAAGATTCTGATATAAAAAAGACACCCCATAATCAGGACTATTATATAGTCGTTGCCATTCTTCTTTTCCAAAGGTTTTTTTCTGAAAAGATAGAATCACACCAAACGGGTGACCTGTAATTAAATGAGCTATATCGGGGTTATGTTTTAAGATCGTACCATTATAATGATTGACATCCAAAGTATAATATGACTTACTTTCATCCTGAGAGTAAGCGCTGTAGGAAATAATAAATAACGTGAGGCAAATCCGTTTTAACATCCGGCAAAAGTATGATAGACCTTCGAAGTTTCCAAACACTAATGGATTTGGTTTTATTTTGACAGGTTTTTTTCCAATAAAGTCATACTAAATCGAATCCCTTGGTGATGAAAACCTATACTAATTAAAGGGCCAAAAAGTTATATAACTTTTTAGCCCCCTTCTTTATATTGAGGTAATCTGATTATCTATTATCGAATGGTGTACAATCACCAGAATAACTGGCCCTAGCATCTTTTTTCCATTTACTTAAATAAAAAGCCGTAGGATCATCTACTTCTATACAGGCAAGACGAGGATTGTTTTCTAACTCGGATCGTACTAGTCTAGCGTTGGATCCATTCTTTATATTTAGGGTGGTGAGTTGATTTTTGCTACATTTAAGATAGCGTAAAACATTATTTTTTCTTACATCCAACCTAGTAAGCCTATTATTATCGCAATATAATCCGCGTAAGGCTGTATTTTTACTTACATCTAGCACCGTAAGTTGATTGTCATCACAATGAAAACTTCCTAAGGCAGTATTTTTGCTTACATCTAAAGTAGTAAGTTGATTGTTAGAACAAGACAGTACACCCAATGCTGTATTTTTATGTACATCTAACGTAGTTAGTGGATTATTAGAACAAATCAGGTAGGTCAAGCCTGTGTTTTTATGCAGATTTAATGTCCTGATATTATTCATAGAGCAATTGAGGTGTTTTAAACGTGTATTTTCGCTTACATCCAATGCGGTGAGTTGATTGTTATGGCAATAAAAATACTTCAATACTGCATTTTTACTTACATTAAGCGTAGTAATTTGATTATTATAACAATCCAGATAGGTTAAATTCGTAAAATATTGGATTCCCGAAAGGTTAGAAATGTTTTTTCTTTGTAGGTAAAGATGTGTCACGTTTCTGGCTTCTTCTAAAGTAATTTCCCCATTATCATCTTCATCTATTTTTGGGTCATGCTCCAGAAGCGCTTTTTTAAAATTAGGGTCGGGAAATACAATATTACCATTAATAATTCCTGCTATTGCCCTAGTTTTTTCGCTTATTTGCCCATCTATTCCAATTGCAGTTTCTTGAGTTAGGATATCATCATCACTGGAGCATGAAATAACGATGGCACCGATAAACAGAGTAACAAATAGTTTTAAATTTTTCATGAGTTTAATTTTTCAGATTTTAGAATGTTTTCTTACTGCAGTAGTCGAAGTGCAAAATCCACTTTATATGATATAAAAAACACCCTGTAAACAGTGAATTTGATAAAAAAGAGTGAAGTTTCTGTTCAGTTTCTTTTTAAAAAATTCTTCCTGCTACATTTTAAGGCAACAGAGTTTTGTTAAAAATGAATACTTAGGAGCAATGTTGTGGTTCTTCATATTTTAGAAAACAAGGTTTCTTAAAACTGTCAACTAAAGACCATTTTAACCCATATTAACTTTTTACATCCCTTAAGATGACATATCTTTAAAACACTGATAATCAAATCAAACTTCACAAAAATGACCTCTTATACTCTGGCATTTGATATCTACGGAACCTTAATTGACACCTCTGGCGTATTAGATTCTCTTAAAAAAATGATCGGCGATAGAGCCCGCTTATTTATAAACATTTGGCGAAACAAACAATTAGAATACTCATTTAGGCGGGGGTTAATGGATGCATATGTCGATTTTTCATTGTGCACAAAAGAAGCTTTAGAGTATACTTGTTTAAACCTAGATATCAAATTAACCCAAGATCAGAAAAGCAGTTTACTGCACGAATATAAAAGACTCCCTGCATTTCCCGATGTATTAGAAGGCATAGAAAGATTGAAGCACACAAAGCATAAAGTGTATGCTTTTTCTAACGGAAGTTATCAAGCTATTAAAGAACTATTACATAATGCAAATATTGAGTATTTTTTTGATGGGATTGTAAGTGTAGAAGATATCAAGATGTTTAAACCTAGTCCTTTGGTCTATCAACATTTTAACACTAAAACAAATTCAACAAAAGATACCGCATGGCTTATCTCCAGCAATCCCTTTGATGTTATAGGAGCAATATCTTATGGTATGAAATCTGCATGGGTTCAACGTTCTTCAACCTCAATTTTTGATCCTTGGGGCATTGATCCAACAGAAACCATTAATTCTATCACAGAATTACAACATATTTTAGAAAAATACTAGCCCCCATGCTGCATAAAAACATTAAGATTAGAAAACTTCGGCAGCTATCCTTTTAATATTATCAGATTTTCCCATAGAATAATAATGTAAAACCGGCACACCATACTCCATTAACTCTTTAGACTGCTGGATAGCAAATTCAACACCTACTTCTCTAACTTCTTTATTTGTCTTACACTTCTCTACAGCTCTCACCAATTCATCAGGCATATCCAGTTTAAATACTTGAGGTAATAACTGCAAATGTCTTTTTACAGCAACTGGCTTAATACCAGGAATTATTGGCACATTGATTCCGGCTGCCTTAGCTTTTTCTACAAAGTCAAAATATTTTTTATTATCAAAAAACATTTGAGTTACCACATAATCAGCGCCAGCATCAACCTTATGTTTAAGCCATCGGATATCAGAATCCATTGACGGAGCTTCCATATGTTTTTCTGGATAGCCTGCGACCCCTACACAAAAATCTGATCGATTATCACTTTCTATCACTTCATGAAGAAATTGCCCTTTATTCATATTCACAATTTGCCCAACCAACTCATTAGCATAGCAATGTCCTCCCTTGGTGGCATTAAAATACTTTTCTTCTTTCATAGCATCACCACGTAGTGCCATGATATTATCTATCCCAAGATAGTGGCAATCTACTAGCAAGTATTCGGTTTCTTCTTTAGTAAATCCTCCACACAGTACATGGGGTATGGTATCGACATTATACTTATGCTTAATAGAAGCACAAATACCTACAGTACCCGGACGCATACGGGTCAATTTTTTATCCAACAACCCATCTTTATCAATATAAATAAACTCTTCTCTAGATGTAGTTACATCTATAAAAGGCGGGTTAAACTCCATTAAAGGATCAATATTATCATATAATTCCTGGATACTTCTTCCTTTTTGTGGTGGTATTAATTCAAAAGAGAATAAGGTTTTTCCTTTTGCGTGTTTTATGTGATCTGTTACTTTCATTAACTATTTATTTCTGTCGTTTCCGTATTATCGGAAATCTATTCTTTAATTTTTTAGATATGTTGGGCGTTCGGGCGGGCTTTCTGCTCTATCTTTTCTATAACCGTCGCCCTTCGACTACGCTCGGGGCTCTCAGTTTTAGAAAAGGATGCCGCTTCAATCCCTAACGCATTTATTTTTTCATCAGACCTCACAGATCCTGAAAAACCCTGAGCTTTCTTTCAATCATGCATTCCTTCCGACCGATCACGTGTTCCTTCCAACCGATCATGCATTCCTTCCGACCGATCACGCGTTCCTTCCAACCGATCATGCATTCCTTCCGACCGATCATGCATTCCTTCCGACCGATCATGCACTCCTTCCCACTAATCATGCGTTCCTTCCGACCGATCATGTGTCCTTCATTATTTGTGCCTGCAAGCAGACACTGTATCGTATCATTAGTCTTGTAGATTAGGATTCAACCATTTTTTCGCATCTTCGAAATCTATATTTTTTCTTTCCGCAAAATCTTTCACTTGATCTTCTTTAATTTTTCCTAATCCGAAATATCGTGCTTCTGGGTTTCCAAAGTAATATCCTGATACCGATGCTGCTGGCCACATCGCCAAACTCTCTGTCAATTCTACTCCAATATTTTCTTTTACCTTTAGTATTTCCCAAATCGTTAGTTTTTCAAGGTGATCGGGGCATGCAGGATATCCAGGTGCAGGTCGAATTCCTTTATATTCTTCTTTAATCAACTCTTCATTAGTTAGGTGCTCTTCACTTGCATATCCCCAATCGTCTTTACGCACTTTTTTGTGTAAATACTCTGCAAAGGCTTCGGCTAAACGATCTGCCAGTGCTTTAATCATAATCGAATTATAATCATCATGATCAGCTTCAAAGGCTTCTGCAAGCTCTTTGGTCCCAAAACCAGTGGTCACACAAAAACACCCCATATAATCTTGCACACCACTTTCTTTTGGTGCTACAAAATCAGACAATGCAAAATTGGGTTTATTAGCGTGTTTTTTTAATTGCTGACGTAATGTTCTAAATGAATACTCTCCATTTTTAGTACTCACCTCAATATCATCATCATGTACCGTATTAGCTTCAAATAGGCCATAAATAGCCTTCGCGCCTAATAATTTTTCATCAAATATTCGTTGTAATAATTCTTGCGCATCTTTAAACAAGGAAGTGGCTTGCTCTCCAACCACTTCATCGGTTAAAATAGCCGGGTATTTACCATGCAAATCCCAGGACCTGAAAAACGGTGTCCAATCAATAAAAGATTCTAATTTTCTTACATCAAAATCTTCAATAACCTTTATACCCAGTGTATTTGGTTTTTTAATCTCTGAAGTTTGCCAATCAATCGAATATTTATTCTTCCTCGCTTCATCTATGGTAAGGTATTCTTTCTGCTTTGTTCTTTTCAGAAAACCTTGCCTGAACTTCTCATAATCCTCTTTAAGATCTCCTACATATTTTTGGTTACTTCTCTTATTCAGCAAATCTCCCACTACAGTAACTGCCCGTGAAGCATCATTAACATGAACTACTGCATTTTTGTATTGAGGATCAATTTTGACTGCAGTATGAGCTTTAGAGGTTGTTGCCCCACCAATAAGTAGCGGAACTTTAAAATTTCTACGTTCCATCTCCTTTGCCAGATACACCATCTCATCCAAAGAAGGAGTAATCAATCCACTCAATCCTATAACATCTACCTGTTCATCAATTGCAGTTTGGATGATCTTTTCGGGGGGTACCATTACTCCCATATCAACAATTTCGTAATTGTTACATCCCAAAACTACCGATACAATATTTTTACCAATATCATGAACATCTCCTTTTACAGTAGCCATAAGTACTTTACCTGCTGATCCATTTCCTTGAGCCAATTGGGGATTTTTCTTTTTCTCTTCTTCAATATAGGGTAATAAATGAGCCACCGCTTTTTTCATTACACGTGCAGACTTAACCACTTGTGGCAAGAACATTTTACCAGATCCAAACAGATCCCCTACCACATTCATACCCGTCATTAGGTTTCCTTCTATCACTTCGATAGGTTTGTCTGCTTTTTGTCGCGCTTCTTCTACATCTTCTACAATATATTGATCGATCCCTTTTACAAGAGCTCTGGTTATTCTATTCTGTAATGGCTCTTCTCTCCAGGAAAGATCTACAGTTTTCTCTTTACTTGTTCCTACCACTGTTTCTGCAAAATCCAATAATCTTTCGGTAGCATCATCTCTACGATCCAGGATCACATCTTCTACATGTTCTAATAAATCTTTAGGAATATCGTCATACACCTCTAGCATTGCAGGGTTAACAATTCCCATATTCATACCTGCTTTAATTGCATGGTATAAAAAGACAGAATGCATGGCTTCACGCACTGTATTATTTCCTCTAAAAGAAAATGATACATTACTTACCCCGCCACTTACACTACAATGTGGAAGATGCTCACGAACCCACCGTGTAGCTTCTATAAAATCGATGGCATTTTTTCGATGTTCCTCCATTCCTGTAGCCACCGGAAAAATATTAAGATCAAAGATGATATCTTCTGGAGGAAATTTAACTTTATGAACTAAAACATCATACGATCTTTTGGCGATTTCTAATCGTCTTTCATAATTATCGGCTTGCCCTACTTCATCAAATGCCATTACGATAACCGCGGCACCATATCTTTTAATCGCTTTTGCATGTGCAATAAATTCTTCTTCGCCTTCTTTAAGACTAATTGAGTTTACTACACATTTTCCTTGTACAACCTGTAATCCTGCTTCGATGATTTCCCACTTAGAGCTATCGATCATAATAGGCACTCTGGCAATATCTGGCTCTGCCATAATGAGATTCAAGAATCTAACCATAGCCTCTTTACCATCAATCAAACCGTCATCCATATTAATATCGATAACTTGTGCTCCTCCCTCTACTTGATGTCTTGCTATATCTAAAGCTTCGTCAAATTTTTCTTCTTTTACCAGGCGTAAAAACTTACGTGATCCAGCAACATTCGTTCGCTCTCCTACATTGATGAAATTCGTTTCGGCAGAAACGATCATTGGTTCAAGACCAGAGAGTTTAAGGTATTTTCTTTTTTCTTTGTTCATATATTATACTGAAACTCCTACAACTCGTGGTTTATAATTCTTAGCTAACTCTGCAATAGCATTGATATGTTCTGGAGTTGTTCCACAACAACCTCCAATGATATTCACTAAGTTTTTATCCATATATTCTTTGATTTGCTCTGCCATTTGCTCTGGGGTTTCATCATACTCTCCAAATGCATTAGGCAATCCTGCATTAGGATGCGCTGATACTCCAAAATTTGCTTTCTGAGCTAATATTTCTAAATGCGGTGTTAATTGATTTGCTCCTAATGCGCAATTAAACCCTATGGATAACATTGGGATATGAGAAACTGATATCAAAAATGCTTCTGCGGTTTGACCAGAAAGAGTTCTTCCACTAGCATCTGTAATCGTACCACTTACCATAATCGGAATGTCTATATTTCTTTCATCTTTTACTTCTTCAATCGCAAAAAGTGCTGCTTTAGCATTAAGGGTATCAAAAATTGTCTCGACTAGTAAAATATCAGATCCTCCGTCGACTAATGCTTCTACTTGCTGCTTATATGCAATCCTTAATTCATCAAAAGTTACCGCTCTATATCCAGGATCATTAACATCGGGAGACATACTTGCTGTTCTATTTGTAGGACCAATAGATCCAGCCACAAATCTAGGTTTGTGAGGTTCTTTTGCCGTAATCTCGTCTGCCACTTCTTTAGCAATCTTAGCCGATTGATAATTTAGTTCATATACCAACTCCTCCATCTCATAATCAGCCATAGCTATAGTTGTTCCCGAAAATGTATTGGTTTCAACGATATCTGCACCTGCTTCAAAATACAACCGATGTACTTCTTTAATTGCTTCGGGTTGCGTAATACTCAACAAATCATTATTGCCTTGCACTGGGGTTGGCCAATCTTTAAATCGTTCTCCTCTAAAATCTTCTTCAGTAAACTTATGGCGCTGTAACATCGTACCCATAGCCCCATCAAGCACAAGAATTCTTTCTTCTAATATTTTCTGTATGTCTTTCATCTAACGATCTAATATTAATTACAGATTCCAACCTACGTTGGACTAACAAAAACCTTATTAATTCTATATTGAAATAAAGAATAATAAAATATGTATCAGGAAAATAATGGAAAAAATATAGCAAAGCTATGAGTCTTCGTTATCTAGTCCCAACGAATCAGGATAGAATGTAGCACCTTCTTTAAGACCCCGATAGTCATCGGGACACGAAAAGGGTTGCTAAGGTATCATAGGGTCTATTCCCTCCGCCTTTCTTGATAACATTATAAATAAATTTATGAACAACAACAGTACTAAGACTGCTAATTTGATTACAAAGTAATAGTATACCTGCTTCTTATGCAAATTAAATTTAAAAATAAGGCAAAATCTGTCGTTAATGCAAAATACAAGCATCTAAAGGCTTACATTATTGGATATTCACATTGAAGTGGTTTATTTTTTTTCAATTCGTTATAAAAATGTTCTTTTTTTATTATCGCTTATCCATACCTAATCTGCAACACATCTATTTGATCAACAGTTTATATCATATAATCAATACTTCAAAAACTATATGAACGAGACAATACTTAAAAAAAGCTGGTGGAAAACAAATTGGAAATGGTTACTTCCGGTTTCTGTAATACTTTGCTGTATCACCTTCTTCTTTTTAATGACAGGTAATGCAACTCTTAGATATGGATCGGTCTTGGCACAACCAGACCTCATAAATAATGCACATGAAAAGGCCAAAGTGAATGAAAAAGTTATTGAAAAATTAGGAGAACTATCACCTCATGATTTTTTTCGTTTATTAGAAGGAGAGGTCATGTATTCAAACAACGATAAAACCCTTGCTATAACCGTAGGAATCATAGGATCTAGAGGTAGGGGTAAATTAGATATTATTGCCCAGAGAAATAAGAAAACATGGGAATATCAGAAAATCACGGTTAGAATAAAAAAACCGAAAAAAGAAACTATAAAAATCTTCGAAAAATGATTTGATTATGACTCTGGAGCCAATTCAACCTCTAACCCATCCAATTCTGGAGTAATCGGAATCTGACATCCTAATCTACTATTATCTTCTACATAAAAAGCTTCGGCTAACATCAAATCTTCATCTTGACTCATTTCTGGTAATTCATGATCCGATAGCACATAACACTGACAAGAAGCACACATTGCCATACCACCGCAAGTACCTTCAACAGGTAGTTCGTAGGCTTTACATACTTCCATTAAGTTCATTGCCATATCTGTTGGCGCCTGTACTTCGTGCACTACATTTTCTCTATCCTTTATCTTTATAGTAACGTCTGACATAGTATTGTTATTTCTACAAATAAATATAATCAAAGGCCTCACAGATTGGATTACCAAAGTACATTTGGCACAAGCCTGTGAGGCCCAAAAACAAAATATTTTATTTTAAATTATAGCTTTTACAACTTCTTTTTTAGCTTCTTTTTTTGTACCATCAAATCCTTCAACACCACCAACGGTAGTATATTTCATCATATATTTCTTATCTGGGTGAATTCTTTGATAAGCACTCTGACACATAATAGCCGCTTCATGAAAACCAGAAAGAATCAATTTTAGCTTTCCTTTATAGGTATTTACATCTCCGATCGCATATATACCAGGTATATTGGTTTGATAATCATATGAGTTATCAACTTTGATGGCATTTTTCTCAATTTCTAATCCCCAATCTCCGATAGGACCTAATTTTGGAGACAAACCAAATAAAGGAATAAAATAATCGGTATCTACATGAATATCACCTTGGGTTTTGTGTTTGATACCTACACCCGTAACGTGATCATCTCCTTTTAGTTCTTTAACCTCTGCTTCGGTAATCAGAATTACTTTTCCTAATTTAGTTAATTCGGCAACCCTCTCTACAGAATCTAATGCTCCACGAAACTCATTTCTTCTATGCACCAAAGTTACTTCGCTTGCCACATCGGCTAAGAAAATTGTCCAGTCTAGTGCAGAATCTCCTCCTCCTGCTATTACAACACGCTTATCTCTATACACCTCTGGATCACGAATAATATATGCTACCCCTTTATCTTCGAAATCAATTATATTAGGAATGGGTGGTTTACGTGGTTCAAAAGAACCCAATCCACCAGCAATTGCTACTACAGGAGCATTATGTTGGGTACCTTTATTGGTTGTTACTAAAAACGTATCATCTTCTAATTTCTCGATAGTTTCTGCTCGCTCACCTAAAGTAAATCCTGGATTAAAAGGCTTAATTTGTTCCATTAGGTTATCTACTAACTGACCAGCCATAATCTCCGGAAATCCTGGAATGTCATATATTGGCTTTTTAGGATAAATCTCTGAACACTGACCTCCTGGTTGCGGTAAGGCATCAATAAGATGCGTTTTTAACTTTAGTAACCCTGCTTCAAAAACAGTGAATAACCCTGTTGGTCCTGCTCCAATTATTAAAATATCAGTCTTTATCATTTGCTGCTTCTTTTTTCCCTATTAATCCTTTGGTAAATTCATTAAGTGTTTCCACTTTTTCTTCGAAATCACCTTTTATTGTTTTTCTATACTCGTTTAAATTTTTGACCAAATCATCAATATTTTCAGGAATTACTTCTTCAAAAAATTGACGTAATCGTTTGGCTGTTGTAGGTGACTTTCCGTTAGTCGAAATAGCCACTTTCACATTACCTTTGGTCACAATACCTCCCATATAAAAATCGCAATATGGCGGATTGTCTGCTACATTAACCAATTTACTTCGTTTCCTACAGTCTTTATATACTTGAATATTAACTTCGGGAACATCTGTGGTAGCGATCACAATATGTTTTCTTTTGAGAAAACGTCTGTGATATTTTTTATGTATCATTTCTACTCCAAACTTCTGTGCCAATTTCACTGTACCTTCTCTAAACATTGGGGATACTATGGTTACTTTGGCATCTGGACTGGATTTTAATAAGAACGTTAGTTTTTCTTCGGCTACATTTCCTCCCCCTACAATTAGGATTTCGAGGTTTTTAACCTTCAAAAAAATTGGATATAAATTATTTCTGTCTTCACCCTCGGCCCCTCTCCCAGAGGAAGAAGGGAGCTGTTCTGTACTTGTATTTATATCTTTGCTATTCAATTTATAATTTCTTCTTGAACCTCTTTATGAATCGAAGTTAGTTTAGCACGTTGATTCACCACTTCTCCGATCACAATAATTGCTGGAGATGATAATTTTTTCTCTAAAACCACCTTCTCGATAGTCTGTATAGTCCCAAATCCAAACTGTTCCTTTTTGGTTGTTCCATTTTGGATAATTGCTACCGGAATATCGTCCTTATTTTCGGCAGAAAAGATACGTACTATTTCAGGCAACTTACCCATTCCCATTAAAATTACCACGGTTGCATTTGATTTTGCAGCTTGTTTAACATCTTGTGATAATTTATGAGATTTTGTAGTTCCTGTAATTACCCAAAAACTTTCTGACGACCCTCTCTTGGTTAATGGAATCCCTTGATATGCCGGAACAGCATAGGATGATGATATTCCTGGAACCATGTTGGTTTCTACACCAAATTGTTGCACGTAATCGATTTCTTCTGCTCCACGACCAAAAATAAACGGGTCTCCTCCTTTTAACCGTACTACATGTCCGTGAGTTTTTGCACGACTTACAATTAGCTCATTGATTTGTTCTTGCTGGTACGCATAACATCCTTTTCGCTTACCCACGAAAATTTTCTCTGCTTTTGGTGCATATCCCAACAATGATTCATTAATGAGTGCATCATACAACACCACGTCTGCCGACTCTAAAGCCTTAACGGCCTTGAGTGTAATCAAGTCCGGATCTCCCGGGCCTGCTCCTACTACTGTTAGTTTTGGTGTTTTAGTACTCATTTTTATTAATTTATCTATGATTCTAAGACTACTGTCTTGAGATAACAAAGGTATTATACATTTTCTATTTCAAGAGCTCTAAACGCTTGCACTTTTTGTAAAAATTGCCCTGCTTTTTTGATATAATCAACCGCAAAATCCCTGCTTGGTGCGTTTTTCTGAAGTTGATATATTAAATCTGCAAATGTACCCTCTAGATCTATCTTTCCACTTGCCACAAATTCTTCGTCAAACTGACTAATAATACCCGCATGTGTATTGGTCTTTTTATTCTCGGCAAGTAATAACGCTTTAGCTGAATTCACCAAAGAACTATAGGCGTGATATACAGCATCAGAATAGATACCGTTCTCGAAAGAAGTTTTGGCGTTTTCTATCTTCTCTTCACTTTCTAAAAATAGTGTAGCTATCAAATCAATAACAACTCCAGCACATTCTCCTACACCAATAGCTTTAACATATTCCTCTTCGGTTCCCCAATCGATGAAATCTTCTTGAGTAAGATTATCTACATTAGATAAATCGGTTAGAAAATCATAGAAGTATTTTTCTCCCTTATCTTTATAATATTCGACAAAAAGTTTTCCATTTGCATTCGCTTCGAAATCGTTAAGGATTCTACGTAATGCTTCTGGCCCTCTTCTGCTTGGTATTTTTACTACTTTATCTGCAAAACGACCATTTCCATCACCTAGATTTCCTCCACCTAATAATACTTGTAATGCTGGCGCCACTAATTTATCTTTAGTACGAACAGACATTCCCTGAAAACCAATATTTGCCATATTGTGTTGACCACATGCGTTCATACATCCACTAATTTTGATCACCAGATCTTCTTTTTGAAGATACTGCGGATATTCGGTTTTGATCACTCTTTCTAACTCTTCGGCAATACCAGTACTGCTGGCGATCCCTAAGTTACAAGTATCTGTTCCTGGGCAAGCCGTGATATCCACAGCTTTATTATATCCTGCTTCTACAAATCCAAGTGTAGATAATTCTTGATAGAAAAATGGAACTAAATCTTCTTTTACAAAAGGAATTAAAATGTTCTGACGTAATGATAATCTAATCTCTCCTGCAGCATATTTTTCAACCAAATCAGCTAATAATCTTGCTTTATCTGTGTAAAAATCACCTAGTAACACTTTGATACCAATAGCAACATATCCCTCTTGCTTTTGAGCAATCACATTGGTAGATTTCCATAGATCAAAACCTTCTTGATTTTTGATTTCTACCTGTGGTGCCTCTATAACTACAGGAACTGATGGTTTATAAGCTTCGGCATCAATTGCAACCGTTTTTTGAGCAATTGCATCTTGTTCTGCCTCTACTAATTCTTTGAACGCTTCTACACCAATATCTTTGACTAAGAATTTCATTCTCGCTTTGGCTCTACTTTTACGTTCACCATGACGATCAAATATTCTTAGTACGCCTTCCATTAAAGGAATAATTTTATCTGAAGGTAAAAAACTATATAACTCGTCTGCATGTCTTGGTTGAGAACCTAATCCACCAGCCAACATTACTTTAAACCCTCTAACGCCATTTTCGATTTTCGCTATAAAACCTAAATCGTGCATATAAGATAATCCTGTATCCTCCTCAGTTCCTGAAAAAGAAACTTTGAATTTACGGCCCATTTCCTGGCAAATTGGATTTCTTAAAAAGAAACGAAACAATGCATCTGCATATGGTGATACATCAAAAGGTTCTTTAGGATCAATTCCTGCCGTTTCTGAAGCGGTAACATTACGCACTGTATTACCACATGCTTCTCTTAGCGTTACATCATCTCTTTCTAGCTCTGCCCAAAGTTCTGGTGTTCTATTAAGATCTACATAATGAATCTGAATATCTTGTCTTGTGGTGATATGTAATCTTCCTCTAGAATATTCATCAGACACTTCACAGATACGTCTTAATTGATTGCTCAATACTTTACCATATGGTAACTTGATACGAATCATCTGCACTCCTTCTTGCCTCTGGCCGTATACACCACGTGCCAAACGAAGGCTACGAAATTTCTCTTCATCAATCTTACCCTTATGAAACTGCTCAATTTTATTGGCTAATTCTATAACGTCCTTTTGAACAATTGGGTTTTCTATTTCGGTTCTAAAACTTTGCATTTTTTTTCGTATTTCATCCTTTAAAAAAGGACATAGTTATGACTTTTGTATTGCAGTTTTTTTAATTCTAAAAATCCTTGTTTTTTCCTCTCAGTTAAAGACTTTTATTTATTCTATAAAGCCTACTCCTGAAGTATTGTTGGTTTGAGAATCTATTAATATAAATGACCCAGAAGCTTTATTCTTGCTATAAGAATCAATAGCTAATGGTTTACTTAATTGTATCTGAACTTTTCCAATCTCATTTAGACTTAATGAGTTTTTAGAAGTATCCTCTCCAGAAAAATCAGTTGCAACGGTACCGCTTATACTTTTTACTTTTGCCAAAATTCGGCTGCTTCCGCTTTG
Source organism: Aquimarina penaris (assembly GCF_040786285.1). Classification (NCBI taxonomy): domain Bacteria; kingdom Pseudomonadati; phylum Bacteroidota; class Flavobacteriia; order Flavobacteriales; family Flavobacteriaceae; genus Aquimarina; species Aquimarina penaris. The sequence continues at coordinate 80,538 of NZ_JBFMKQ010000002.1, read as the reverse complement.
TATAAAATAATTCGTTCCGGGATTTAAATCTCGGCTATCCATCCAGCATACTGTAGCCGTTAATTGTTTTTCTACACTAGGTTTTTCTGAAGATTTTACAATCATATCTCCTCTACTCACATTTACATCATCTTCTAATGTAATGGTACAAGAGCTTCCTCTACCTGCGGTATCAAATTTCTGATCAAAAAAGAGAATCTCTTTTACTTTTGATGTCGTTAATGATGGTAAAATAGTTACCTCATCTCCAACCGAAAGGTCTCCTCCATACAATTTACCTGCATATCCTCTAAAATCATGAAACTCATCTTTTTTAGGACGAATTACTGTTTGAATCGGGAAACGAACCTGCGCTTTTTCATACACATCCCGAGCATCTAACTCTTCTAAATGCTCCAGCAGTGTTTGACCACTATACCAAGGTGTATTTTCGGATTTATCGACAACATTATCTCCTTGCAAAGCACTTACCGGAATGAAGGTAATATTTTGCTCTTTATAATCACTCTTTTCAATTAGTGTTTCAAAATCTGCTTTTATTGCCTCATATTTCTCTTGAGAAAAATCTACAAGATCCATTTTATTAACCGCTACAATAACATCTTTTACACGCAACAAATTATTAATAAAAAAGTGACGATAAGTCTGTTCTATTACTCCTTTACGAGCATCCACCAAAATGATCGAAGCTTGCGAAGTTGATGCCCCGGTAACCATATTTCGGGTATACTCTATATGCCCTGGGGTGTCAGCAATGATATAACTTTTAGTTTTTGTAGAAAAGTAAATATGTGCTACATCAATGGTTATTCCTTGTTCACGCTCTGCTACCAATCCATCTGTAGCCAATGAAAAATCAAGATAATCAAAACCATTAGCTTTACTTCTAGTCTCTATAGCTTCTAATTTATCTGTAGTTAATGATTTTGTATCATATAAAATACGACCAATCAAGGTACTTTTACCATCATCTACACTTCCTGCTGTTGCTATTTTTAATACTTCCATCTTATTTTGGTTGATGGTTGATAGTTTTTTGTTAATGGTTATCGATTTAAATTCCCAAAAACTTTAATAATAACTACCTCCAATTACTACTTTTTTTTATTTATACTCTAATCTCTGTCGGTTTATTGAATAAAAGCGATCAACTTTCAACTATTAACCAACAACTAATTTTAGAAATACCCTTGTTGTTTACGTTTTTCCATGGCTGCTTCTGATCGTTTATCATCGATACGAGCACCGCGTTCTGAAATTGTTGATTCTCTAATTTCTGCCACTACTTTATCAATAGTTACAGCATCAGATAATACAGCTGCGGTACAAGACATATCTCCTACCGTACGAAAACGTACCATTCTTTCTTCGACAACCTCATCATCTTCTCTGTACACAACATTATCTTCTGCCGACCAGATCATACTATCTCTGATAAATGTTTTACGTTTATGAGCAAAATAGATTGAAGGGATTTCGATTTTTTCTTTCTCGATATAGCTCCACACATCAAGCTCTGTCCAGTTACTAATCGGAAATACACGCACATTTTGTCCCAGGTCAATTTTACCATTAAGGTGATCAAATAACTCTGGCCGTTGGTTTTTTTCGTCCCATTGTCCAAAATCATCTCTTACAGAGAAAATACGTTCTTTAGCTCTTGCTTTTTCCTCATCTCTACGAGCACCACCAATTGCAGCATCGAATTTAAATTCTTCTAGAGCATCTAAAAGAGTAGTCGTTTGTAAGCTATTTCGGCTTGCATATTTCCCCTTCTCTTCTATTACCTTACCTTGATCAATAGAATCCTGAACATTACGTACTATGAGTTCGACACCAAGTTCTTCAACTAATTTATCTCTAAATTCGATAGTTTCAGGAAAATTATGTCCTGTATCTATATGCAATAATGGAAAAGGGATTTTACCCGGATAAAATGCTTTTTGCGCTAATCTCACCAAAGTAATAGAGTCCTTACCTCCAGAAAAAAGCAATACAGGCTTTTCAAACTGTGCAGCTACTTCTCTAAATATATAAATAGCTTCACTCTCTAAAGGATTTACATTAAGAACTGACGTTTCTGCCAAATTTCCGACAGATCCATTCAATTGTTCTATTTTCTTTTCTAATATTTCCATGCTAGTCTTTTTCGTCATTTATTAGTTAGTATGCAACCCACATTCTCTATTTTCTAACACCTTAGTCGGGTCAAAATATTTGAATTCGTTTGGCAACTTATTCTCTTCTAAGTATATATCTAATTCTGCATCGCTATAATAATAGAAAGGACTCACTTTTAAAACTCCATCTTTACCCAAACTTAAAATATCAAGTGAGTCTCTAAGAGCCGTTTGTCCTTTTCTAAGGTTTGTAAACCAAACATCTGGAGTAAAATCACTCATCGCTCTTTTGAACGGTTCTAATTTTACCTGTTCGGTAAACACTTTGTGCATAGGGTCGTCTATATCTGGAATACCCATTACTGAATCTCTATGCGCGGTGGTCTGCTTAGGTACATAAAGCTTGACATTTAATCCCAATTGTTCTATTACCTGCTCTGCATGGCGATATGTATTAGGTGTATTATACCCAGAGTCACACCAAATAACCGGGATTTCACTTTGTGCTTCTACACAAACATTAAGAATTGCCGCTTCATAGGGTCTGAAATTGGTAGTCACTACAGGCTTTTTTGCATTAGCAATAGCCCATTGAGCAACCTCTAATGGAGTTTTATCCTTTAACTCTCTATTTAAATCTTCAATTTGTTTTTCAGTAAAACTCATTTGTCAATACTTCTTTTTCTAATTCAGCAATTATTTTCCCCATTTGATACGATTCCATAATCTTTCATGAAAGAAATATAGAACCATTTTGGTTACAAAATCAATAGACGCAATAGAGGTGGCCAAAACTATTTCTCCTGTAAGGATATAAGATACTATTAAGGTATCCAGAGTTCCTATAACTCTCCAGCTAACAGCCTTTGCAATACTACGTAATGGTTTCTCAGAAGACTTATCATCGTGATACGTTGTTTTCTGCGTAGCTACTTTATCTAATATCATTTGATCTACAATCATTTTTTTTGAAATTCTATTACCCTATCGGAATAGTAGATTATTAAACAAATGTATATATAAAAATTTATTTCTTAGTCTAAATGATTCTAAAATCTTACTCGAATTCTAAGAATTGTGATATTATTAATAAATAACCCAGTAATTTAGTAGATTATTAAGGTAAGCTCAAAATATCGTATTAATTCATCATATCAACACTTCCTAATTACCTCTAAAAGCAGCTCTAGAAGGGACTTTTTATCAAAAAACATCTTGTTTCATTATACGTTTACTATCTTAGTATAGTATCAAAATCATGAATTATGAAAAAATGTGTCCTATTTTTATTTGTCATATCCACTACTTTATTTACATCTTGTAGTAGTGATGATGATGCCGTCGCTCCATTTGTAGCTGATGCATCCCTTATTCCTGGAGAATGGAATTTGGTAGATGTTAAATCTGAAAACGGAACCTTTACCACAACAGTACAAGGCCTTCCCATTAGCGGTACTTATACTATTTCTGGCAAAGATTATAATGCTTCTGTTACACTTACAGAAGCAACTGTAGAGAATGAGCCCAGTACCTTATCCAGTAACGGAGGTTTTACACTAGTGGCAACTTTTAGTATTCCCTTACAAGAACCGATTACGGTTGAAGAAGTTGTTCCAGAATTTCTCGGAACTGGAGAGTGGACTGTAAATAATAACACACTCACCACAACTGTACAAGGAGAAATCCAATCCTTCGAAATCATAGCACTAAGCGCGCAGGCAATGACCCTAAAATTGATAATTAATGAAGAAACTACGGTAGAAACCGCATTAGGAACACTTACTCTTACAATAACTGGAGATCAGTTTATTGAACTCATTAAACAATAAGAGAATTAGGATATAAATATTTTAATTATGAAACCAAAAGGGCAGTGCATATAATTTGCACTGCTCTTTTGTTTATAGATTTTCTAGAGCTTGATTGATATCACTAATAATATCATCAATATGTTCTAATCCAACAGAACAACGTACCATCCCATCAGTAATACCAACAACTAATTTATCGTCATCGGCTAGCTTACTATGGGTTGTTGATGCTGGATGAGTAACTATTGTTCTTGTATCCCCTAAGTTTGCAGAAAGCGAACACATTTTTACAGTATCAAAGAAAGTTTTCCCTGCCTCTACTCCCCCTTTTACCTCGAATGCTACTATATTACCACCAAGTTTCATTTGTTTTTTAGCCACCTCATATTGCGGATGAGATTTCAAAAATGGATACTTCACCCAATTCACTTTAGGGTGTGTTTCTAAGAATGTAGCTAATTTTAATGCATTTTCACAATGGCGATCTACTCTAACCGCTAAGGTCTCTAAACTTTTAGACAATACCCAAGCATTAAACGGCGACAAAGCAGGACCTGTATTACGAGAAAACAAATAAATTTCTCTAATTAATTCTTTTTTACCAACGGTAACACCACCCAATACTCTTCCTTGTCCATCTATCAATTTGGTAGCCGAATGGATTACTAAATCTGCCCCAAACTTGATTGGGTTTTGCAGGTACGGAGTTGCGAAACAGTTGTCAATAACCAACAATACATTATGTTTTTTTGCAATCTTACCTAACCTTTCTAAATCCAGTACATCAACTCCAGGATTTGTTGGAGACTCTGCATAAATTATTTTCGTATTAGGGGTAATCAAGTCTTCTACTTTTTCTACTTCATCTACTTTAAAATAAGAAGTTTCTATATTCCATTTTGGGAAATACTTAGTAAATAATGTATGTGTCGAACCAAATACAGATCGTGCCGATACAATATGATCCCCTGCATCTAATAATGCAGCAAATGTCGAAAACACTGCTGCCATTCCTGTTGCAAATGCATACCCATCCTCGGCTCCTTCTAATGCGCAAATCTTATCTACAAACTCGGTAGTATTGGGATTACTAAAACGACTATAAAGATTCCGCTCTTTTTCTTCTGCGAAAGCAGCTCTCATTTCTTCAGAATCCTCGAAAACAAAGCCCGAAGTAAGATACATAGGAGTAGAATGCTCTAAAAATTGCGTCTTATCTGTCTGTGTTCTTACAGCTTGTGTTTCAAAATTTTTATGTTCTAAACTCATACTTCTTTATTATTAACCACTACTTTATATTCTATTTTAGCAGTAGGCTCTAAGGTTTTAGATACCGAGCAATATTTTTCGAATGATAATTGTGCCGCTCTTTTAGCTTTTTCGGGTGCAATATCTCCTTCTAAATAAACAGTTACCGCAATATTTTTAAATGGAGATGCTCCATCTATCTTTTCTCTTGTACCGTCTACTTCGGCTCTGTAATCTTTAACCTCTTGTCGTTGTTTTTTTAAAATAGAAATCACATCAATAGCACTACATCCTGCTACCCCCATCAGCACATATTCCATTGGGCTTGGGGCTAGGTCGTGCCCCCCTACTTCGGCCTTGCTATCTATATGTGTGATATGCCCTCTTTCATTTTTTAGTTCGAAATGATAATCGCTGTCTATTCTTTTAAGTTCTATTTTCATCATTATTTATTTGGGCGTTCCCTTGATTTGATCAAGGTCGGGCTTTCCACTGTATCTTTTATCTTCTATTCACTCCTTCGACTCCGCTCAGGAGACAGATGATAAAAGGATGCCGTTGCAATCCCTAACGCAATTAATTATTTCCTTTATCTGCCAGTCGTAACACATCACCAAAAACTCCTCTTGCAGTGACTGCTGCACCAGCACCAGCACCTTGGATTACTATCGGTTGATCTCCATACGACTCTGTGTAAATCTCGAATATAGAGTCGGATCCTTTTACTTGTCCTAACGCACTACTTTGAGGAACCGACACTAATTTTACATCCAGGTTTCCTTTTTCCTGAGACAAATCCCCCCAAAGATCACCAATATATCTCAATACATGACCTGGTTTTTGATCTTCTTTAACGTTTTGATACACCAAATCTAATTCTTGCAACTTTTCTAAAAATGCAGAAGCTTCTCCTTCTCTAAGATGCTCTGGAATAAGATTATGAATATTAATATCCTCAAACTCGTTACTCAAATCCAATTCTCTAGCAAGGATCAATAACTTTCTACCCACATCATTACCACACAAATCTTCTCTTGGATCTGGCTCTGTATATCCATTATCGATTGCTTCTTGTAGTACATCGCTAAATAATCTTTCTTTAACAGAGAATGTATTGAACAAATAACTTAATGATCCAGAAAAAACTCCTTTGATCCTCGTAATATTTTCTCCTGATAAATGCAATAGTTTGATCGTATCAATCAAAGGAAGACCCGCTCCAACATTAGTTTCGTACAAATACTGTTTTTGATTCTCTTGAAGCTTTGCTCGTAATTCTTTATAAAATTTAAAACTTAATGTATTTGCTACCTTATTAGAAGAAACGATATCAAAACCATGTTCTATTAAACGTATATAATGGCTGGTAAATTCCTGACTTGCTGTATTATCGATTGCAATGAGGTTTTCTAGATGATTCTCATCTGCATATTTGATGATATCTTCAATAGTATATGATATTCCTTCTCTTTCTATATTAGATCTCCAATCAGAATCTACACCGTTACTGACTAATACAGCTTTTCTAGAGTTTGTAATAGCAAAAACATTAAGTTTTATCTTTTTCCGTTTTTCGATTAGTTGAGACGATTGCAAAATCTGATCGATTAGGGTCCCTCCAACTAATCCATGGCCAAATATGGCAATATTTATTTTTTTTGAAATTTCAAAAATCTCTCCATGGATCACATTTAATGCCTTATTCAGTTGTGACTTTCGCACTACCAGACTCACATTCCTACCTGTAACCGTATTATTAAACAATAAAGGAATTACCTGATTTTTAATTAACGCATTATACGGCTTATGAAATGTGCTAAGATCCTGACCTATGATCGAAATTACAGATACATCTTGCTCTATTGAAATCGCACTTACATCCCGTTTATAAAAGTCTATTTCAAACTCTTCTTCCAGAATAGACTTCGCTTCTTCTGCCTGATGAGCATTAACTACAAATCCAATTCCTCGTTCTGAAGATCCCTGAGAAATAATACTCACATTTATATTTTTATACGCTAAAGCTTTAAAAATTCTGGCATCTATACCTACTTTCCCTAAGAGGCCTCTTCCTTCTAGATTAATCAAAGCCACATGCTCTAAAACCGATAGCGACTTGATGCCTTGCTCATTAGCTTTAGAAGTGATTAAAGTTCCTTTGCTTTTATGATCAAAAGTATTTAGGATTCTTATTGGAATATTTTTTTCAATTAACGGAATAATAGTTTTTGCATGAAGAATGTTAGCTCCAAAATGCGCTAACTCATTCGCCTCGGCATAGGACAATTTTTCAATTTTTTTTGCACTCGGCACTAAACTGGGATTAGCCGTATATATTCCGTCTACATGAGTGAAATTTTGCAATTCTTCGGCTTCTAGATAATTAGCCAACAGCGAAGCCGTATAATTACTACCATTCCTACCGAGTGTGGTAGTTTCATTTTTGGTATTAGATCCAATAAACCCGGTAACAACATTTACAGTAGAGCCATTGTATTTTTGAAAATGATTAATCACATTCTCTTTTGATAATGCATCCAGGGGATGTGCATCACCAAATTGGCCATCGGTAATAATCAACTTTCTACTATCTGTAAAATGTGCATTTATATTTTCTTTTTTAAGAATTTGAGTCACCAATTTAGCCGAGATGATTTCTCCCTGAGACAAAACCAGATCTTTTATTCTCTTGCTATAATCCCCAAGCAGCGATACACCTTCAAAAAGTTTATCCAAGGTTTCGAACTCCTGAGTGATATCCACACTTTTAAAATCTGAAAGCTGATATTTTTTAAAAGCCTCCAGTTGTTCCCGATAATTTTCGCTTTTATGGGCTTTTTCAAGAATGTCTTCTAATTCATCTGTTGTATTTCCTCTGGCAGAGAGCACTACGGTAACTTTTTCTCCTTTATTAACTTTGCTTTTGATAATATCCACTACCGTTTGGATTCCTTTACCATTAGCCAGTGATTTTCCTCCAAATTTTAAAATTTTCATCTCTTCGAAATTTTATTTTCCTTTAAAATACATCTTTCAACAACTCACTTAATTGTTCAAACTCTATCAAAAAGGCATCATGACCATGAACAGAATTGATCACCTTGTGAGTAACATTTTGCTTTACCTTTTTTACTTCTTCGAATGTGATGGTATCTTCTGAAATTGTAAAAAACACATCAGAATCAACGCTAACAATATGAATATTTGATTCTATTGCGCTTATAATCTCAAGAAAACCTTCATCTCTATCACAGGTAATATCAATATTAGCAAGAATATGGTTTAGCTCTTTGTATGCCGAAAGTGTAAATCTTTCGTTCAGTTTTTTACCGTGATGCATTAACCAACTTTCAATATTAAACATATCGCTTTCGTCGTTGTACGTACGATTAAATTTTTGTTTAAACGACTCTGGTGATCTGTAAATGAGCATAGCATGAAGTCTGGCATCGTGAACAGGGTTCTCAGAATTTAATAAGATTTGCTCCTGCACAAGACAATTAGCTTTCAACCAATCCGTAGATTTCCAATCGGTTGCGATCGGAATAAGATGTTTTATTAATCGGGGTTGTAAAGCAGCTAATTCCCAAGCGATACCACCTCCTACCGATCCGCCAATTACAGCATATAATGTATCGATCTTAAGTAATTTTAAACCTTCAGCAAAAATAGCAGCAACATCTCTGGCATTAAATATTTTATAGTCTTCATGTAAATACTCGTCATTCTGGTGATATCCATTCCCCGGGATATTAAAAGAAAGTACAGTATATGTATTTGTATCGATACATTTTCCTTTTCCAATCAAACCATTCCACCACCCATGGTCTCCACAAACTGTAGAATTACCAGTCAATGCATGATTAACTAAAACAATCGGAGCGGTATGCAATGATTTACCAAAAATCTCATAAGTCAATGAAATTGAACTTAGTGACTTCCCATTGATCGTAGTATAATCAGATATTTGAATTTTATGGAGCATATTTTAAATAATTTTTCCCATTCATCCCCAAAATACATCCAGGAACTAATTCTCGCTTTCTCTATAGTAAGAAAGCCTTAGCAATTATATATTAACTTTTACTTTTTCGAAAGCTTCTTTTAAATCGGTTTTAAGATCTTCAATATCCTCAAGTCCTACAGAAAGCCTGATTAAATCACTAGTTACCCCTGTTGATTCTTGTTGTTCCTCATTAAGTTGCTGATGTGTAGTGCTGGCAGGATGAATGATTAAAGATTTAGAATCTCCAATATTAGCTAACAGAGAAAAAATCTTGGTTTCGTCTGATACTGTTTTTGCCGAGTCAAATCCACCTTTTACTCCAAACGTAATTATACCACTTTGTCCCTTCGGAAGATATTGTTTTGCTAATTCATGGTAAACATCATCTTCAAGACCTGGATATTTTACCCAAGCCACCTCATCTCGTTGTTGCAACCATTTTGCTAGCGACAATGCATTCTCGCTATGTTTTTTGATTCTAATTTCTAAAGTTTCTAATCCTTGTAAAATTTGAAATGCATTAAACGGACTCAAAGCTGCTCCATGATCTCGCAATCCCTCTATCCTTACTTTAGCAATAAAAGCTGCCGGACCTAAAGCTTCATGATACACTAAACCATGATATCCAGGAGAGGGTTCTGTAAACTCTGGAAACTTACCACTTGACCAATCAAAAGTACCTGCATCTATAATAGCTCCTCCTAAAGAGGTACCATTACCGCTGATATATTTGGTAAGAGAATGAATCACGATATTGGCACCATGCGCTATAGGGTTTAATAATGCAGGTGTAGCAACTGTATTATCTACAATTAGTGGTACTTTATGCATTTTTGCATGGGTTGCTATTGCTTTTAAATCCAGAACATCAAGCTTTGGATTTCCTAAAGATTCAACAAAAAAGGCACGTGTATTTTCTTTTACCGCTTCACCAAAGTTTTTAGCATCAGACGGATCTACAAAAGTTGTTGTAATACCAAATCTAGGTAATGTAACACTTAAAAGATTATAGGTTCCGCCATACAAACTACTAGATGCTACAATATGGTCTCCTGCTTTTAACAGGGTTAGTAATGTCGTATTAATAGCCGCTGTACCAGATGCAGTAACGACCCCAGCAATACCTCCCTCGAGTGTTGCCAATCGTTGTTCTAAGATATCGTTTGTTGGGTTATTTAATCTTGTATAAATAAATCCTGGTTCAGATAAATTAAACAGGTTTGCTGCATGATCAGCATTATTAAACACATAGGACGTAGTTTGATAAATAGGAACGGCTCTAGTTCCTCCATTTGCAGTTACATCATGACCTGAGTGCAAAGCTTCTGTCGCAAATTTTTGTGTGCTCATAATTTTCTAAATTTAAATTTTATGGTTTAATAAAATTCAAATACATCATACATCTTTACTTAGTGTATGTTATAGAAAATTAAAAAGAAAGGAAATGCAATCGCAATGAAAAGCAATTGTATCGAGTTATCTTCTCCTGATTAATCAATGCAGGATAGAATTTAGCACCTTCTTTATGATCCCGATGGTTGTCGGAACGCTTAAAGGGTTGCTAAGGTTTCATAGGGTCTATTCCCTCCACCTTTCTTAATAACTTACTAAAATGTATAAGAAACTTGAAAACAAAACTAGTAATAATTTTTAAACTGAATGATTATAATTGAAAAAAAATATTTTATTTAAAAACTACCCTTTAACACATTGCCAGAATAAAGAAAAATTAATCATACGTTAAATACTTTCGAATGTTATCATTTTTTTTACCTTTGCCGAAATATTTTCAGGGATAAATTTGACTGATTGCAACCCAAAATGTTGAAATAATTCTCAACATAATAAAAAATGCTAAAACAGCTTGATTCAAAAAACATTCTGTCAAAAGCTTTTATTGTAATCACGTCTCGGTGTTCCCTACAAAACAAATAACGAATGGCATATTTATTTACTTCAGAAAGTGTATCTGAAGGGCACCCAGATAAGGTTGCAGATCAGATTAGTGATGCATTATTAGATAATTTTTTAGCTTTTGACCCCGACTCTAAGGTAGCATGTGAGACTTTAGTAACTACAGGTCAGGTAGTATTAGCTGGTGAAGTAAAATCCAAAACTTATCTTGATGTACAACATATCGCAAGAGAAGTAATTAATAAAATTGGATATACAAAAGGCGCATATCAATTTAGTGGTGATTCTTGTGGTGTAATCTCTTTAATTCATGAACAATCACAAGATATAAACCAAGGTGTTGATAGAGAATCTAAAGAAGAGCAAGGTGCTGGAGATCAAGGAATGATGTTTGGGTATGCAACTAAAGAAACCGCTAATTACATGCCTTTGGCACTTGATATATCTCATAAAATCCTGATCGAATTGGCAAAGCTAAGACGTGAAGGTACAGAAATACCGTATCTGCGACCAGATTCTAAAAGTCAGGTTACCATTGAATATAGTGATGACAATATTCCACAACGAATTGTAGCTATTGTAGTATCTACGCAACACGATGATTTTGATGATAATGATGATATCATGTTGTCGAAAATAAAAAATGACATCATTTCAATTTTGATACCAAGAGTAGTTGCTCAATTACCAGAATATGTTCAGCAGCTTTTTAATGGTGAAATTGAATATCATATTAACCCAACAGGGAAATTCGTAATCGGAGGACCTCATGGAGATACTGGTCTTACCGGAAGAAAAATTATTGTTGATACTTATGGCGGTAAAGGCGCTCATGGTGGTGGAGCTTTTTCTGGAAAAGATCCAAGTAAAGTAGATAGATCAGCAGCATATGCTTCAAGGCATATCGCAAAGAATTTAGTGGCTGCAGGAGTGGCAAACGAAGTATTAGTTCAGGTTTCATACGCAATAGGTGTAGTAGAACCTACTTCAATTTTTGTTGACACCTATGGTACCAGTTCTTTAGGATTAACTGATGGTGAAATTGCGAAAAAAGTAGGAGTAATTTTTGATATGCGACCAGCCGCAATAGAAAAACGCCTTAAACTACGCAACCCAATCTATCAAGAGACTGCTGCATATGGTCACATGGGTAAAGAACCAAAAATTATTAACAAAGTTTTTGAAAGTCCATATTCTGGGAAAATAGAAAAAGAAGTAGAGCTTTTTACTTGGGAGAAACTTGATCACGTAGAAGCTGTTAAAAAAGCATTTGAAATATAGTGTACAACCGGTTTTAAACGCTCTTTATCGATTTTTTTGAAACATCCGAAAAAATGTGGTTTTTCCGTATTAAGAAACTGGTAGAATATCATTACATTTACCCCTTAATACTTAAGGTATTTATTGTATCATTCGGGAATATAGTATCGATGTGACTTTATAGATATTTATCTTGATTATTTAATTCACGCTTGATAAAAAAGATAAGAGCAAGAATGTTATTAAAATTTAGGGGAATGAAATTAAAATTGCTAATTACTTTTTCTTTGTTGTGGGTTTGTTCTACCTCATTTAGTCAGGAGTTTATAAATGATTTAACTCCTGTTAGAACTATTGATGATCAAATCCAAGAGGAACAGTATAGCACCGATAAAATCCCTATGGTAGATCGTTTGGTATTAAGAGCTCCTATTAAAAACATTTCTCGTAGAGACAAACAATTCTACAGTAAAAAAGAGTGGAGAAAAATCAAAAAACAGCTCCAAAAAAACAAAAAAAGATTTTCAGAACTTAATAACGAGATCCATACTTTTAAAACGATAGATACTATATATATGGATATTCCTATCAATAGAAAGGAATCTCGTTTATCAGGATGGTAATTAGAACATAGTAGTACTAAGGGAGATTTTTTATTACCACTACATTCTATATAAGCAAGCTTTTAATTACAGACTTACTTAATTAATACACACAAAATTTCTTAAAAAACGTTTACATTCTCGCCCTATATCTACTAAGTCGAAACACAATCTAGTGCCTGTACCCATTTCATCAAAACCCTTCAAAAGAAATTAGTATTCTATTGAAGAAGAACTAAATAACAATAGTACCTCTATTTATCAAATGGGGGAAAAAACCCCATGCATTTCTATTGTTTTTCCCCTACCAAAATCGAAATAGCAAGATTATATTTGTAATTGAATATCAGAGAATTACCTCTTTATTCCTAATTATAAATAACGCAATATGGATTGCCTGCTTTATGTTAGTCATTTAATCTCTAAAAAGTTAAAAAAATGAAATTAAAAACCCCTATAACCATTGCGTTACTATGGATATCTTTTTCATCTATAGGACAGATTAATACGGATAGTCAATTCTCTAACACTTCTACCTATGAAGTGTTACAAAATCAAAAACCAAAAGATTCTATCCATAAAGCAAAGAAGTGGAAAAAAACAAAAAGGCAAATTCGAAGAAATAAAAAAAGGTTCTCTAGTTATAAAAATGTAATTAAAACTTCAAAACTCATAGATACTATATATATTAACATTCCTACCAACATCAAAGAATCACGTTTGTCAGATTGGTAAGAAAAAAGAGTATAAGAAATATTTACTGTTGCATCTTTAAATAATAATCAACAGAATGTTTTCCTGATCCATAAAACAAGAAGAAAACACATAATACTAAAATGATACTGGCAATAATAAGATTTGCCACATTCATTTCTCCTAAAAAGTTAATAACAACAGCACCAATTAATAACGGAAGTTGAGCGGCAGTAGACCATCGCGTTAGTAATCCAAAAGCAATCAATATCCCTCCTATTAAATGTGCCGGAGCAACATAGTGAATCATAATCATACCCCCTGCAAGATTTTGTACTGGCTTAATTAAATCTACAAGAATCTGACTATCACTTACAAAATTTATTCCTTTTATAAATAAGAATACACCAAGAGCAATTCTTAACAAATCTAATGGGTAATATGAATGTGCATTAGCCCATTTGTTTAATGATTTTATAGTTGGCATGACAAAATATATATTGATTAGACCACTATAAGATACTGATTTTTAATATAATAAAAAAAACATTAACTCATATCCAAATGCTTCAGATTAATAAGCTCTTGTTTATCTACTATTTTTATATCTGCGAATTACATCATTTTTGATCACTCTAAAGATTTCAAATAAAGTAATTCTAACTTTTTTATGGACAGCATCTATTAGGATGTGTAATTGAAACTTTAATCGTTCTTCATATTTATAATAATACAAAACTAAAGCACAAATACCTGATACGAACAACAAAGCACCAATCACAACTTGAGTAGGGGTTAAATCATGATAGAAGAATCTACTAAGACCCAAACCAAACCAACTTCCGTAAAGCACAAAAAAATGAATGATATAGATAGACAATGTTTTTCCGCCAATTTTAGTTAAAATTGGACTAGTTAAATAGTTCTTTAGTAGCATAAAAACAGCAAAAAGTATACATACGTTTCCTAATCGTATAAACAAGAAATTATTATATGCCACAGATTTAAAAACAGCCAGATTAGTTATACTATGTAGAAACATTAATATACCTGAAGAAGCAAATACTAGTAACACCCCAATTGACAAAAGACTCATAACTGCATACGAATAAAACATCTTTTGTTTTCCATATTTCAAGAACAGGGTTGCCATAAAACTTCCAAAGCACACATAACCAAACCAAGGAAACAAAGTAAAAACAGATCCATTTCGGCTTGTAAAGTAATTGGCCACAGTTTTTGGTAAAAATTCTAATATACAATTACCATATACAGGTTGTAAAATAAAAACTACGACTCCTGCTATAAGTACTGCATTTTGAAACAATGCACCATTATATCTACAAAAAACAAGATATACGCCTATTAGCAATAATAATGAGGTGCCTATGCATTGCAAAACATCTACATAAAAAAATGATGGATTTACAGTTCCACTAAAAACTGCATACAGGCTTAAACGAAGTAAATACCCCCAAAAAATAACCTTAATTGCCCTTTTTATCCCCTTTAACACTCTCGGATTCTCTAATCCCGTTGTACCTTGTTTTAATAATAAATAGGTAAAAATAAAACCGGTAATAGTAAAAAAAGTAGGAGCCGTCATCCCCCTAAAATATTCCCAAATAGTATATATGGTGTTGTTTCGATCGCGATATAAATCGCCCAAAAGTGCATGTACGAAATGCCCTTGAAGCATCATCATGATAGCAAAGGCGCGTATTGCATCCAGAAAATGCAATCGACTGGTTGGTTTAGTCATTTTTGAGGTCTTTGGTTAGTTATGCCTCAAAACGAGTTTTGAGGTCTTATATTGCTTTTAAAAATGCAAAACTAACCTTTTTTATTTGTTTTTCTTGCTGATTTTAAGGCACATATACGGTTATAGCTGCTTTTTGTAGGATTTTACGTTAAAAAATATAGCCAAATAGCAGATTCAATGCATGTTTTAGCAACTTACAACCCAAAAATTGTACGATAATCATTTATCACCCGGCAATTTAAGAAAACTTGTTACGTTACCTATAGGTATGAATAACCAAAAATTTAATCACTATGAATGCAAAAGTAATCCTGGGAATTAAGATAGTCTTTGGCCTTGCCATTCTATTTTTTGGATGCAACAAATTGTTTTATTTTATGGATCCACCCGCTCCTTCAACAAAAATCGCTTCAAGTTTTTTAAGGGCTTTAGTGTCATCAAAAACTATGATGCTAGTTGCTATTGTAGAAATTTGTGCTGGAATCGCATTATTAGCAAATAGATTTGCTCCCTTAATGATGGTTATATTAATGAGCGTATCGGTCAATGCTTTTTTATACCACATTAAGCTAGACACTAAACATTGGTATATTGGTGTAGCATTTTTAGCATTAAATATTCTTATGCTATATATCTACAAAGACAGATACAAAGAACTACTCAAAGCACAATAACAATATTAAAGATGCCTTATGGGCATCTTTTTTTATATCCCAAAAGCAAGACATACGGGATTTTGGCACCTTTATTGGTATCTTTATATAAACATAAAATCTTACGTTATGAAAACTGACAAGTACACCCAATTTATTTTTACCGTTATTGCTGTATGCCTGGTTATTATTGTGATAAGAGATATTGAAGTCATCCCTAAAGCACATGCTAATAATACTTCTGAAACTAATTATGGGATAGTACCTATAAATAATGACGGAAGCATAACAGTAAGACTCAGCAGTGCAGATGAAATCGATGTAAATATTAAAAACATTGACACCTATGACAAACTTAAGGTCGATCTTAACGCTATTAGCACTAGAGACGAGTTAGATGTCAATATTGACGAAATAGGTGGGACTTATGTGTCTAGCGGAGGGCCTATTAAAGTAAAACTTCAAAATTAACACATATTTACATTAAAAATTGCCAATAGCTTTATTGGTAAGTCCATCTAAGGCACTACTTATCTTTTGTAGCACATCACTTTTTCCTTCTATCGCATGTCTATTTTGCACATAGGCTGGATCATTGTAGGATACCTTTACCTTGCCATGATCATCTTGCCACACTAGTATCTTTTGAGGCAAATCTAATCCGGTTATTTGTGAACTTTGCATCAATGGTGTGCCCAAATTAGGATTACCAAACATGATAATTCTTGTCGAGTTTAACTTTAATCCAACCGATGCAGCATTAGCCTGATGATCAAGCTCTGCTACAATTTTCAAATTAGGGTTATTTGTAATATTTTTAACCAAAGTAGTATACGTATCTTCAAAGTTTTGAACACTTACTTTTGTAATTACACCCTGATTTTTCATAATTTTTTGTTTTAAATTAATTTGTTCTTTATTAGCTATATCTATTCGATCAGAATTACAAGATGTAATTGTTAATAGAAACGACACTATGAATATTTTATAAATCTTCATGCTTATACTTTTTTAGTATTTTAATATAGTCGTCATACTACCTATTATAATTACAGATATTAACCTGGTTAGTCCAATTTTTAATAAATTCATAACACTAATCAAGCACACTCAAAGCATTCAAAATAAATGTCTTTATTAAATTCTTATCTATCCTTTTCAAGTTACTCATAAAATCCACTATATTTACCACCGAACTTTAATTCCCCCCAAGAAAAAACAATCGAATATGCATATAGCAATAGCTGGAAATATCGGTGCCGGAAAAACCACATTAACCCGATTACTTGCTAAACATTACAAATGGGAAGCCCATTTTGAAGATGTATTAGAGAATCCCTATTTAGAGGATTTCTATAACAAAATGGAACGATGGTCTTTCAATCTTCAGATTTATTTTCTTAATAGTCGTTTTAGACAAATTCTTGACATTAGAGAAAGCGGAAAAGATATCATACAAGATAGAACCATTTATGAGGATGCTTATATTTTTGCTCCAAACTTACATGCAATGGGGTTAATGACTAATCGTGACTTCGAAAATTATAAATCTCTTTTTGACCTTATGGAGAATGTTGTAGAAGGTCCTGATTTACTGATTTATCTTAGAAGTAGTATTCCCAATCTTGTAGCGCAAATACACAAACGTGGCCGAGAGTATGAAAATACTATAAGTATTGATTATTTAAGTAGACTTAATGAACGGTATGAGGCTTGGGCTCATGACTATGATAAAGGAAATCTTCTGATTGTAGATGTAGATAACCTCAATTTTGTTGATAATCCCGAGGATCTTGGAAACATTATTAATCGTATTGATGCAGAACTTAACGGTTTATTCTAAGCACCTAAACTCTATCAACACTACTTATGGATTTCGAAACATTATTTCAATTTCTGAATGATTTACAAAACAATAATCATAAGGAATGGATGGATGCTAATAGAAAGCGTTATCAAACCACAAGAAATTCGTTCGTTACATGGTTAGATGAATTAGATTTAAAATTGGCAGCTATAGATGCTGATTATTTTCCGACTCCAGGTAAAAAGGGAATCAATCGTATAAACAACAACCTTCTTTTTCATCCTAATAAGCCGGTCTATAAAGATCATTTTGGTGCTGGGTTAGATCAACGCACCAAACAAGGAGATTTTTATGTACATATTGGTCTATCTGAATGTTTACTAGCCGGTGGATATTGGAAACCAGACCATAAAATCCTAAGTAGCATTCGAGAGGCAATCGATTATAATGGTGAGGAATTGATGAAAATTTTAAACAAAAAGAGCTTCAAATCAACTTTTGGAACTCTTTATCCCGATGAGAATAAACTAAAAACAACACCAAAAGGATATAATTCTGATCACGAATTCATTGATTTACTTCGACATAAAACCTTTGCCGTTGTTCATCCGCTTACCAAAGAAGAGGTTCTAAAAGATGATTTTATGGAAAAAGTGATTACTGTATATAAAGAAATGCTTCCGTTTAGACGATATTTTAACGAGGCAGTAACGGTATAATAGACTAGAGAAATTTAAAAAGATTACTTTTTCTACCTTTAAACCTTCTTTATTTTCTCTTCCAAATACGCTACAATCAAACCGGTAGCCCCGGTATTACTATTAATAAAATGCCCCGCAATCATTCCTGTTTTTTCTCTAAACTTTTTATCATCAATCAGTTTATTGAGGGTTCTAGAAAATTCTTCGGCATTGGATACAGAAAATAATCCAGCTAATTTCTGAAGTTGTTTTGCTTCTCTAAATTTTTCAAAATTCTTACCTATAATTATGGGAATTCCAAATGTGGCAGGCTCTAAAATATTATGCAAACCACCGGTTCCCATAGCTCCTCCAACATACGCAAGATCGCCATAGCTGTATACTCTGGATAAATATCCAATCGTATTCATGATAAACACCTGGTAATCTTTCATTTGCTTTCCTTCTTTTTCAGAATATAAAACAGTCTTCTTTTTGATTTTTTGCTGTAATGAAATCATACTATGTTCTTTGAATTCATGTGGTGCAATAATAAAGCATATTTCTTCTGAAGCTGTATTAACAAAATCGATAAAGACCTCCTCGTCTTCTGGCCAAGAGCTTCCGATTACTACACACAATCTTTCATCAATAAATTCTGAAATAAAATCAACATGATTGTTCATTTCGATTTGGTGCGACACACGATCAAAACGTGTATCTCCACTCAAGGTTACATTTTTAAAACCTAGTCCCTCTATCAATACTTTAGAAGCAGTATCCTGCACAAAAAAGTGATCTATAGTTAGCAAGGCCTTTTTCATAAATCCCCCATACCACTTAAAAAACACTTGATCTTCTCTAAATGTTGTAGAAATAAATACTGTCGGAATATTTTTAGACTGTAATGTTTTAAGATAATTGGGCCAAAACTCGTATTTAACGAATATTGCCAATTCTGGATGTACAAGTTGGATAAACCGCTTGGCATTTGCCTTTGTATCTATAGGAAGATAAACAATTATATCGGCCAACGTACTATTTTTCTTTGCTTCATAGCCCGATGGTGAGAAAAAAGTTACTACTAATTTATGGTTAGGGTATTTCTTTTTTAATGCTTCCATTACAGGAACACCTTGTTCATATTCTCCCAAAGATGCACAATGAAACCACAAAGTACGACCTTGAGCGGGGAAATGTTTCTCTAGTGTTTGAAAGGTTAACTTTCTTCCAGTGGCAAATAATTTGAGCTTGGGAGTAAACAATCCAACAACCGGAAGTATTCGATTAAATAATGAACTGAAGATGTTATATAAAATATTCAAGAATATGTTTTTTTATGAGTTGCTAAAAATACAGCTCTTTGTTGTAAAAAAATAGATAAAAACTCTAAAAGGAGTTTTTACTAAATATTATCAATTTTTCAATTAAAAAATATATTTTATGTATAAAAATCATTATTTATCTTAAATATTTAATAAATTCATAGTCCTTTTCACACAAACTCAACAACTATGAAATTAAAAACTACTTTAATTGCATTTTTTTCCTGTGCATTACTATTTTCTCAGAACTTTTTAGAAGTACAACTTCCAACTCCCGAAAAATTAAGTCCTTTATTCATTGGTCCATTAGTTAAATCTACAATTCACTATGGTACCACACCTTCAAATTATAATGGAAAAGTAATTATATTCAATCATGGATATATTGATCTTAACCAGGGACAATTTTTATTTGATAATTCCTTTTACCAAGACACGTATGATGAAGGGTATCAAGCTGTCTTTGTTGCCACTACCCGAGGGAAAGGAATCTGGGTTAATGGTGAACTCTTAGCCGAAGCGATTGATATCGTGACCAACAAATATAATGTACCGCAGGTGTACCTCGTTGGGCATAGTAATGGCGGCAAAGCTTCAGAGGCTGCCATGTTTAGATATGGAAAAAATAACAAAATCACCAAGGCCTTTGCTCTAGGAACTCCTTTTTGGGGTACATATTTAGCCAATATTTCGCAGTTCCCTCCTTTACGATGGGCATGGAGTCTTACTGGATTAAATGAAGGTGCACGCACATCAACCACTTATTATTGTAGAGATGTGGTAAGACCATATCTTGATAATCACCCTGATAACGATCCCGAAAAATTTGTTGTACTTGGTGCATCAGGTTTTTATAAAGGGTCTACTATTGCAGCCGCGGCATTTTTATTAACCGGGGGAGTTTTACTCCCCGTGCAAGGAGCTAATGACGGTGTTGCCCCATATAGAAGCACCCTTAGGCCAGGTGCAGAATATGTTTTCAGAAAAAATGATCCTAGAGCCATTATTGACCATCTTGATGTAGGATTAGGGCAATTTAGTTGGTCCTATGTAAAACAATACATAGAAAACCCGACGCTTAGAACCAGCTTAAATAAACAAAATGAAATTACCAATCACTCTATTACAGAGAGCAATTATTATCTTTTATTTTCTGATAATGAATATGACCAAGTCACCTTAGATAAGGGATCGAAAAGTGCAGTAGTGCATGTTTTACATGAAAAAAAAGGTGCTAATTTTCAAGGCTATACTACCGCCATAAAAAAAGAAGCCCCTTTAAAAAAGTATCATACTCAAGACCATCAAACCAGTATCCCCATTACAAAGGGAGGAATTCGAATAAAAAGTGATTCTAAATATGTTGCCTTTGTAAGACAATCGACAGATTTAAAAATGTATTTAGAAAAAACCGGAACACTAAAAACTCCTATTTTAAGAGTCAAATTGTTAGAAAAAAACACTGCCATAAATTATCCAACACAGGTAAGAGGTATTATTACTAAAACAGCAGAAATTGATGGAACTTCAACAGGTAACGAGTATACCGATGTCATTGAATTTGAGCAAAAAGAAAATTATTTCGAATTCAATACTAGCACTTTAACACCCGGAGTCTACAACCTTTTTCTTAATGCAGAAAGCGAAGGAAACTTTAAGAGGTCTATTATTTCTGGATTTGTTGTAGGCGATATTAAAGAAGCTCTGGCGGCTTCAGAAAACGAAAATCCTGATATAAAAACGAATAAAATATTCTCTATAACACCTTCTCTAGTGAAAAATAAAGCCCAACTCAACATTAACAGATATTCTTTAGCAGGCGAGCTTTTGCTCAATATCTATGATCTTACAGGAAAAAAGGTGAAAAACTTCACCATTGTACCAAAATATCAAAAGCAATTTGATATTTCTAATCAATTACAAACCTTAAGCAAAGGCATGTATCTTTTGAAGGTTAATGATTTTCAAACTATAAAATTTGTAAAAAATTAATTCTTAAAACCTAAATTCTTTAATTCCCCCTCCTGAAGCGAAGTATCTTAAAAGCATCCTGCATAAGATACTTCGCTTTATAATAATTAGAGCCACAAATTATTCGTCAAAACCTTATATAACATTGGCTATAGTATCAATATTTTGTACTTTCGTGAGGTTACAATAAACACATCCATGAAGAAAATACAAATGGTTGACCTTAAGGGTCAATATGCGCACATTAAAGAACAAGTAGATTCATCCATCCTTAATGTAATACACTCAACTGCTTTTATTAATGGCCCAGAGGTTCATAGTTTTCAAAAAGAGCTTGAAGAATATTTAGACGTAAAACATGTTATACCCTGTGCTAACGGAACCGATGCACTACAGATTGCAATGATGGGATTAGGCTTAGAGCCTGGCGATGAAGTAATCACGGCAGATTTCACATTTGCCGCAACAGTAGAAGTAATCGCATTATTACGATTGACTCCAGTATTAGTAGATGTAGAACTCGACTCATTTAATATTGATCCCGAAGCCATTAGAAAAGCAATCACTCCAAAAACAAAAGCCATAGTACCGGTTCATCTTTTTGGTCAGAGTGCCAATATGGATGAAATTATGGCTATTGCCAAAGAACATAACCTATATGTTATCGAAGATAATGCACAAGGTATTGGTGCTGATTACAAATTTACTAATGGTAAATTAGCTAAAACAGGAGCTATTGGTCATGTGGCCTCTACTTCATTTTTTCCATCTAAAAATCTAGGATGCTATGGAGATGGAGGAGCAATTTTTACCAATGATGATGATTTGGCGCACACCATTCGTGGGGTTGTAAATCATGGGATGTACAAAAGATATCACCATGATGTTGTGGGCGTTAATTCACGTTTAGATTCTATACAAGCAGCAGTGCTAAGAGCTAAGCTTCCTAATTTAGATACTTATAATAACGCTAGAAGAGCAGCTGCACGAAAGTACAATAAAGCTTTCGAAAAGGTGGATAATATTATCACTCCAAAAGTTGAAGGAAACAGTTGTGGTACGGATCATGATACAATTTGTGACACCTGTAATTGTCATGTATTTCATCAATATACCTTACGAATCACTAATGGCAAACGAGATGATTTAGCGCAACATCTTAACGATAAGAGCATACCCTGCGGAGTTTACTACCCTATTCCGCTGCACAGCCAAAAAGCGTATAAAGATGATCGTTATAATGGAGCTGATTTCCCAGTAACAAATCAATTAATTAAAGAAGTAATTTCATTACCTATGCATACAGAATTAGATGATGACCAAATTGACTTTATCACTAAAACTGTTATCGATTTTGTAAACTCATAATACTCACATACACTCTTCACACAATGCGAAAATTATATACCCTTATTTTAGTATTTGCTTGTACATTTTTTGCTCAAGCGCAAGACATCTATGTACAATGCGGAAAATTAATCGACACGAAAACCGGAAAAGTACTTGCCGAAAAAACTATAGTGGTTTCTGGGAATAAAATTAGCAAAGTAGAAAATGGTTATGTCTCTGGAAAAAATGATGATACGACCATTGATCTTAAAGACAAAACGGTGATGCCAGGGCTTATAGATATGCATGTTCATATTGAGAACGAATCAAATCCTAAAGCATATTTAGAGCGATACACAAACAATGAAGCCGATGTAGCCTATAATTCTGTTGGGTTGGCGAAAAAAACGCTAATGGCTGGATTTACTACAGTAAGAGATCTTGGAGGAAGCGGTGTAAATATCGCTTTAAAGAAAGCAATCGCAAAAGGAAAAATTGATGGCCCAAGAATCTTCACTGCCGGAAAAATAATATCAACTACTGGCGGACATGGAGATCCTACTAATGGAGGAAAAAAATCCCTAATCGGTGATCCTGGACCAAAAGAAGGAGTTGTTAATAGTGTAGAAGATGCAAAAAAAGCAGTACGCCAACGCTATAAAAACGGTGCTGATCTGATTAAAATCACCGCAACTGGTGGTGTGTTAAGTGTTGCTAAAAGTAGTTCTAATCCACAGTTTACCGTCGAAGAAATAAAAGCGATCTGTGAAACGGCCAAAGATTATGGTTTTCATGTAGCTGCACATGCTCATGGTGATGAAGGAATGCAACGAGCAATCCTGGGAGGTGTAAAGACCATAGAACACGGTACTTTAATGAGTGAAAAAACAATGGATCTCATGAAACAATATAATGCTTATCTAGTACCTACAATTACCGCAGGAAAAGAAGTTACCGAAAAAGCGGCTATCGATGGATACTATCCTGCTATTATTGTTCCTAAAGCATTAGAGATTGGACCAAAAATCCAAAATACTTTTAAAAAGGCATACGATCGCGGTGTAGGAATAGCGTTTGGTACAGATGCAGGAGTATTTAAACACGGACAGAACGGTAAAGAATTTGGTTATATGGTCGAAGCAGGAATGCCCGTAATGGCCGTTATACAAAGTGCTACCACGACCAACGCAAAAATCCTGAATATGGAAAATGAACTAGGACAAATTGCTCCTGGTTTTCTGGCGGATATTGTTGCCGTAAATGATGACCCCACCAAAAAAATAGACACCATGAAAAATGTAGTCTTTGTAATGAAAGAAGGAAAGGTGTACAAGAAGTAAATTAATACAATTCCGATACAACAAATCAAACCTACGCGTATGCAATGAACTGACTTCACTTTGAAGTTAAAAAGTAATAAACATCACAATCATCCAATCTAAAAACACCAATCATGAAATTAAATCTTAAGCATACTCTAAAAAAGGTACTTTTCATTAGCATCTTCATTCAGTTAATCACGCTATCTTTTACAGTTGCACAAACCAAAACGGAGCAAATTGACATATTGATGAACCTATATCATGAATATGGGCAATTTAATGGCTCAGCCCTTGTTGCAGAAAACGGAAAAGTGATTTATAAAAAAGGACTTGGGTTTGCCAATATGGAATGGGATATCACAAATCAACCGGATACCAAACATAGACTTGGATCGATTACCAAGCAATTTACGAGTATGCTAATCATGCAATTGGTAGAGCAAGGAAAATTGAAGTTAGATGTTCCCATTACTACATATTTAACAGACTATCCTAAGTCTAGTGGAGATAAAATTACTATTCATCACCTACTCACACACACTGCAGGAATACCTAGTTATACATCGTTTCCTAAGTTCTTTAAGGATCATGCTCGCAATCCCTATACTCCCGATGAATTTGTAAAGGTGTTTAAAGATTCTACTCTCCAATTTACCCCTGGAGAAAAATTTGCTTATAGTAATTCGGGGTATTTTTTATTAGGGGTAATCATAGAAAAGGTTTCAGGAAAAACGTATGAGCAAATGTTACAAAAAAACATTTTCACTCCGTTAAAAATGAATAATACAGGATTTGATCATCACCGTACAATCCTTAAAAACAGAGCCACCGGATATAGTAAATTTGGAACTTTGTATACAAATTCAGGTTATCTCGATATGTCTATACCCTATGCCGCCGGATCCATGTATTCTACTGTAGAAGATTTATATCTATGGGATCAGGCATTATATACAGATCAATTGATTAGTAAGAAATCTAAAGATTTAATTTTTACTCCCGATACTTCAACAGGAAAAGCAAGCTATGGTTATGGATGGGGTATTAATCATCAGCCTCTTGGCAAGTCCAACGATAGTATTAAAGTGATAGGACACAGTGGTGGTATCAATGGATTTAATACCATTATATCACGCATTCCTTCGGATAAACATTTAATCGTATTACTTAATAATACAGGAAGAACAGACCTAAAACAAATGAGCAGATCCATAAGCAGTATCCTTTATGGCGCAGCCTATGATAATCCAAAAAAGTCTGTGGCTTTTTCATTATTAGGTGTTATTATGGATAAAGGTATATCCTCTGGACTTGAAGAATTTGAAAAAATTAAGGCTTCAGAAACTTACGCTCTTGATGAAATAGAAATGAATAGGGTAGGATATCAACTTATAAGAGTTAATAAAGTAAAAGAAGCTATTGAAGTATTCAGACTTAATGTAGCATCGTTTCCAGAATCCGGAAATGCATATGATAGCTTGGGCGAAGCCTATTTAAAAGATGGAAACAAAGAACTCGCCATCAAGAATTACAAAAAATCTGTAGAAATTGATCCTAATAACACCAATGGAGCTAAGGTATTAAAGGAGCTTCAATCTGAATAGGAAGATTAAAAATGAAAAATGACACCATTAAAATTACTAAAAAAGAAATCCTATCAGACAACTGGTATACTTTGCATAAGGTAACCTACGAATATCTCAAAAAAAATGGGACATGGGAAATACATACCAGAGAAGCCTATGATCGCGGTAATGGTGCTGTAATCTTACTATATAATCCTATCAGCAAAAAGATTATCCTAACCAGACAATTTAGACTTCCCACCTATATCAATGGTAATGAAACTGGTATGATGATCGAAGCGTGTGCTGGATTATTAGATCAGGATAATCCAGAAGATTGTATTCGTAAAGAAACTGAAGAAGAAACAGGATATAGAATCAGCAAGGTTGAAAAAGTCTTTGAATCCTATATGTCGCCAGGGTCGGTTACCGAAATACTTTATTTCTTTATCGCAGAATATACTGAAGATATGAAAGTAAGTGAAGGTGGTGGAATTGTAGAAGAGCAAGAAAATATAGAAGTACTGGAGTTAGATTTTGACAACGCTCTAAACATGATGTACACTGGAGAAATAAAAGACGCCAAAACCATAATGTTGTTACAATATGCTATAATTAACGACCTATTATAAGGTAACTAGGTATTAAATGACTCAAAAAAAGATTTATGAATAGAACTATTTATACAAATAAGCAGTTGTTTCTCTTAGGAATCCCTGTTTTAATGATATTAACATTAATATCATTAGCCAATTCTCAAGTCTTTAAGGATAATTCAGATACATTGTCCTTGTATATTACATTAGATTTATTATTACTTATACCAATGGTTTATTTTCTAACCATTAGAAAAACCACTATTCCGAAGTATACAATTTTACTTGCCTCTGTTGCCGGTGTTATAATTGCATCTCAAATACTGCCGATTGAACATCAACATTACTTAGGTCTTTTAAAAAAATGGGGGCTACCTGTTATAGAAATATCGATTATATCTTTCGTAGTCTATAAATTCAGAAAAATACTAAAAAAGTATAGACAACAAAATGTGCTAACTCCAGATTTTTATACTTCGCTAAAGAAAATATGTAATGAGATACTTCCTTCAATTATAGTCTCACCTATAGCCAGCGAAATTGCCCTTACATATTATGGTCTGATAGATTGGAAAAGAAAAAAGGTGAATGATAATGAATTTACCTATCATAAAAATAGTGGATCCCTTGCCTTGTTCGGAACATTAATCTTTTTAATGACTGTCGAGAGCATTTCTATACATGTACATCTGGTAAAAAATGGTGACCCCAGGACTGCCTGGATTCTTACGGCAGTTACCACTTACAATGCCTTTCAGGTTTTTGGGTTTATAAAATCAATCATTAAAAGACCCATATCTATTCGAGATAATACATTGATTTTGCACTATGGTATCATGAATGAAACCTGTATTGATATTCGAAATATTGAAAGTGTTGAACTCTCTACTGCGCAAATAACATTTGATAAACATACAAGATCCCTATCTCCCTTAGGAGAATTAGAAAGTCATAATGTAGTGATTACGCTAAAAGATGTAAATACACAAAAATGGATTTTTGGGATCAAACGAAAGTATACCACTTTGGCATTACATGTCGATCAAAAAGAAGCATTTAAAAATAAAATAGAGGAAACAATACAAACAATTAAAGCCAAAAATTGTGATTATTAAACTAGCAGAAACCCATCTTAAAACAAAATTTGGCATATATAAGGAGATTCTTTTTTATGACGGCCAAAAAGAATTACATGCCTTAGTGATGGGAGATATAAAGGGTGAAGAAGAAATACTCTGCAGAGTGCATTCGTCTTGCATATTTGCTCATCATTTTAACAGTATAGAATGTGATTGTAGGGAACAGATGGAAATCTCACAACAGCTCATCCAAAAAGAAGGAAAAGGAATCATTATCTGGTTAGACCAGGAAGGAAAGGGAAATGGTCATTTTGCATTGCTAAAAAGTATAGAACACAAGAAATCTGGATTATCACAGGCTGAAGCGTATGAAGCTGCCGGATTTAAAAAAGATGCTAGAGATTTTGCACAAGCTGCCAAAATTCTAAAACAAATCGGTGTTAAATCAATCCGAATGTTAACCAATAATCCAAAAAAAGTAGAAACACTAACTCAATATGGAATTCATGTTGATGGAACTTTACCTACTATCTTATGATCTTTATAAAAAAGAGATAGATGCGTAAAATCTATAGACAATTACATTACCTAAAAAAATAGCAGTATATTACTGTTATAATTATATTGAATTGTAATAAACACTAAAAAGTGAAATTTTTTAAACTAAAAAAAACCTTTGACTGGAAATATATAATTCGTGAAGTGCTCCTCATTTTTATAGGAATCAATCTAGCAATATGGTTTAATAACTGGAACTCTTCAAAAAAAGTTAATCACGATAAAACCATTGCCATTTCAAAAATAAAAGGCGAAATAGAAAATAACATCAAGGAGCTCAATACAACTCAAAATAACAATCAATTTATTTTAAATGCTTTTACTGATTTACATAAATTGTCTGATAAAAACTCTTCTCAAGTCATTGCCACTCCAGAACAATTAGTTAAACTTAAGAAGCAATATCCGAATTTTTTTAGCGCTTCAGATTCTTCAAAAGTTAACGACAATCTATTTAAGTATAATCTACAGACCTATATCGAACTCGAAATCCCAACACTTTCTCAAATAGCATGGGAAACTACTAGATCTATAGGTATTACCAATGAATTTGATTATGAATGTTTGTATGATCTAGAGAGCACATATAATCTTCAGAAAAGAGTTCAAAATGAAGTAGACAAAGCTGCTAATGCATTGCAAAAAAGAGAAATAAAATCATTAATAAATATCCTTGAATTTTTAGATCAGTTGAATGAACAATTGATTAAAGATTACCAAAAGATCCTTCTCGAAATAAACAATTGCCTTTAGATCGTTTTCATCAAGCTTTTGTGTTTTCAAATTATCTGATACCCAATTACTACTATTCTAAAGATATACACCATCGCTTT
Organism: Aquimarina penaris; assembly: GCF_040786285.1. Lineage (NCBI taxonomy): Bacteria > Pseudomonadati > Bacteroidota > Flavobacteriia > Flavobacteriales > Flavobacteriaceae > Aquimarina > Aquimarina penaris. Next base: position 51,404 of record NZ_JBFMKQ010000002.1, on the reverse strand, counting down.
CAACATTTTTTGACCGCTAAGATCATGTTAATTTGCTATATAATTTAGAAAAAAAGAATACTTTTAAGTATTCAAAAACACAAATCAATGATACCCATTAATGAACTTCTAGTATTTGCTTTAGCATCTCTTATTATGGTACTATCGCCTGGACCCAATATGATATATCTAATTTCCAGGTCTTTATCTCAAGGAAAACAAGCAGGCATCATTTCATTATTTGGAGTTATTTGTGGGTTTTTATTTCACATTCTTATGGTATCGTTTGGGTTAACAGCCATTTTTTTTGCTGTCCCCTATGCTTTTGTCTTGGTAAAGTTTCTTGGCGTGGGGTATTTATTATATTTAGCTTATTCTACTATCAAATCTAATAGAAAAAATACTTTTGAAACTAATACCAAATTAAAAACAGACAGGCCTTTAAAATTATTTAATATCGGATTATTAACTAATGTGCTTAACCCTAAAATGGCATTGTTTTATTTATCCTTTTTCCCCCAGTTTATAAAACCCGAATATGGTGCTATACTTTCACAAAGTTTTCAGTTGGGGATTGTACAGATCATCGTTAGTTTTTGTATCAACTTTCTTATCGTTATTTCTGCAGCCAAAATGGCGACTTTCTTTGTTCAAAAACCAATCTGGGCTCGAATACAAAAATGGTTTATGGCTTCAGTATTAACTGGTCTGGCCATAAAAATAGCTTTCGCAAAAGCAAAATAAATTTCAAAAACTATTATGAGACATAAACATCTATTCTTTATCCTATCATTATTAGTCATTTTTAGCTGTAAACAAAAAGAAGAAAATTCTACAGCAAAAGATACGGGTAAGGCTGAAGAAGCAAAAGAAAAATCTAAAGAATCAACAGCGCAACCCAATGTTATAGTTATTGACAGCCTATTCAAAATACCGGGATTAGATAGAACAAGGCAAATTAGAATTTACTTACCTCCTAATTACGAGAAATCTGATAAAAAATATCCTGTAGTATACATGCATGATGCGCAGAATTTATTTGACAATGCCACTTCATATGCTGGTGAGTGGGGTGTGGATGAAAGTCTAAATGAGCTCTCTAAATTATCTGACATTGAATTAATCGTAGTAGGAATTGATAATGGAGAAGAAAAACGTATGAACGAGCTTAGTCCTTGGGAAAATACAGAGTTTGGAAAAGCTGAAGGCAAGCAATATATGGAGTTTATTGTGAATACCATCAAGCCCTATATAGATACCACATATAAAACACAAAAGGATAGAGAGCATACTGCAATTATGGGAAGTTCTATGGGTGGATTAATTTCGCACTATGCGATATATAAATACCCGCAAATTTTTGGGAAAGCAGGAATCTTCTCCCCTTCTTACTGGTATTCAGAAAAGGTATTCGATTTTACCAAAAATCAACCCATACCAGAGGACAGCAGGATATTTCTTCTAATAGGAAAAAAGGAAGGGTGGGATATGGTAAAAAACACTCGTAAAATGAATAAATATATCATTTCATCCCATCCCGAAAAAAATCTTAAACTTGTGGTAGATCCAAAAGGAGAACATAACGAAGCATTTTGGAGAAAACAATTTACCCAAGCTATACAATGGTTATTTAAATAACTTTAAACCATAATCAAAATGAAACTTATAAAAACAGCAGTCTTATTCTTCTTTATTACCCAGATTACTTTGGCTCAAGAATCCAATCTTTCTATATTCAAACCTCTAACTAATAAAGTATGGAAAGCCCAAGGCAATTGGGGAGACGGTAGTAAATTTAAACAAGAAATTGTTTTTGAATTTGATTTAAACAACAACATAGTTATTACAAAATCTAAAGGGTTTACTAATAAAGAACAGACCCAGTATGGCTCTCGAAATCACGGTATCCGAAAATATGATGTAGCAACCAAAACCATAAAGTTCTGGGAGTTTGATGTTTTTGGAGGACTAACTAAAGGAGAAGTTATTCTAGATGGTAATAACATTCTCTATCAATATCAATATGGGGAGTCTGTGGTGACCGATATGTGGATATATGTTGATAATAACACTTACAATTTCAAGGTAGGTAGTTATGCCGATGGAAAATGGAAACAAGTATATCTAGAGACTCAGTTTAAAGCGGTTAACCAAGAACATTAAACACTACATATCATGCAGATCTTACCACCAGATTTCTCTCGTTTCGAACCCATTAAAGATTTCCCTTATAAAGAGAATTTTGTTGATTTTGAAAACTTAAAAATGCACTACATTGATGAGGGAAATGGCGAAACCATTTTGGCACTTCATGGAGAACCCACCTGGTCTTATCTATATAGAAAATTTATACCTGTTTTAAAGAATTATCGCTTCGTTGCTCCAGATTTTATAGGATTTGGCAAATCTGATAAAATTGTAGGACGTAAAAATTATAATTTTGACCTTCATTTTAGATCGTTAGAAAATCTAATTCATAAGCTAGATCTTAATGACATTACATTGGTTGTACAGGATTGGGGAGGTTTATTAGGATTGTCGCTTTTGGCAGAATATCCAGAACGATTTAAAAGAGTGGTGGTTTTAAATACGTTTCTTCCAACGGGTAAAAAATTGGCGTTCCCATTTAGGTTGTGGAGAATGTTTGCAAAATATCACCCATCACTACCCGTAAGTGGGATTGTGCAATATGCTTCATATCATAAATTATCAAAAGAAGTGCTTGATGCCTATGACGCCCCATTTCCTAATAAAAAACATAAAGGTGGTGCAGTTGCATTTCCACTTTTAGTTCCTGCTCATCGTAATGACCCAGCGGTCAAACCCATGCAAAAGGCGAGAGATATCCTTTCTCAATGGAATAAACCGGCATTGGTTATGTTCTCTGACAAGGATAAAGTTTTTAGCGGATTAGAAAAATTCTTTTACAAATTAATTCCCTCCAGTAATGACCAACAAAAGATTATTATCAAGGATGCCGGGCATTTTTTGCAAGAAGAGAAAGGTGAAGAAATTGCAACTTACATAGACCAGTTTATGAAAGACGAATTGAGGATCAAAAAACAGTAGCATTTACTAAAAAACCTCACAAATCTCAGAGATATGTGAGGTTTTAGATTTTGGATTTTATTATAAAGCTACTATTTGAACTCTATGTAAGAAAATTTACGTCAGTCAGAGTTGTTTTCAAGCAAAAGCCTAATTTCGATACAATTTTTCTCCGTTTCACTATGAAAAATCACTCAATTTGACGACTTTTTTATACAATGAGCTTATATACAAACTCACATTATTGTACTATTCCTTCTCAATTGACGCAATAGTTGTCTCTGCGGATCGATCGATCTTTTTTACTAATCCAGATAATACTTTTCCTGGCCCAACCTCGGTAAATAAAGTCGCACCATCTTTTATCATATTTTGCACACTTTGCGTCCATTTTACTGGAGCAGTTAATTGTGCAATCAGATTTTGTTTAATCTCGTCGGGGCTAGTAACCGCAGTTGTCGTTACATTTTGGTATACAGGACAGTTTGGTGTATTAAAAGTAGTCGCCTCTATTGCCGCTGCCAATTCTTCACGTGCAGGTTCCATTAAAGGTGAATGAAATGCTCCTCCTACTGGTAATACTAATGCTCTTCGTGCTCCTTTTTCTTTTAATACTTCACATGCTTTATTGATTGCATCTACATCTCCAGAAATTACTAATTGACCAGGGCAATTATAATTTGCAGCTACTACTACTCCATCAATTTCGGTGCAAGCTTGCTCAACAACCTCATCTTCTAATCCTAAAACTGCTGCCATCGTAGAAGGCTTTAATTCACATGCTTTTTGCATTGCCAGTGCTCGCTTAGATACTAATCGCAATGCATCTTCAAAATTAAGTGTGCCATTGGCCACTAATGCCGAGAATTCACCTAATGAATGTCCTGCGACCATATCGGGTTTAAAACTATCACCTAATACTTTACTTAGAATTACTGAATGTAAAAATATGGCAGGCTGAGTTACTTTGGTTTGTTGTAACTCTTCTTTTGTTCCTTCGAACATGATTTTGGTAATCTCAAAACCTAAGATATCATTAGCCTTATGAAAAAGTTCTTTGGCCATTTCTGAATTTTCATATAGATCTAGACCCATTCCTGGAAATTGAGCCCCTTGACCCGGAAATACATATGCATTCATGTACTGTGTGTTTAAAGTTTTGACAAAAGTAGTGAATCTAAGTTACAAAGTGATATAGTTACTAAGGTACAAAGCTTTTGATATATGTGTTATCTAAAAATTCATATTTAATCTTCTTCGGAATGACAAAATCTTTACTTGTTTAGTGCTGTAGTTCGCCATTCCGTTGAAGACCTAAATCCATAAAATCCATCATACTTTTACCCCCTCAAGTATTCAGGCTTATTATGGAAACAAAAAAATCATAAAACTTTAAATTGAAAGACGCCTGATTCTGAGGTATTTCCTCGGGAATCTTTCGTTGTTATTTTCCAGTAATAGATCGTATTTGATGTTATAGATACACTAAACATACTCTCTTCTAGATTACTTGAAACAATTTCTGGTTCGCGAGAGGTATCAAAATACACATCATATCCAACAATATCATCATCAACATCATTCCCTTCCCAATCTAAAATAATTTCGCTTGCAGTAGTTCTAATAGATTCTGCCATTTCGGGAGCAATAGCCTCTGCAGGAAACGGTGCATAAGATTCGATTGCATCTCCGGCATTGTAAAATTTCCATTCAACACTTTGAGCTGTTTCCGATACGGTATTAGATTTTGAAACTATAAACCAACTATACGGTGTTCCTCTACTTAAAACTATTGGGGTTTGGGTGGCTGTTGATTGATGTGTTGTACGATTACCTGTAGTTAAATTCGTAAGTTCTACTTCGTAACTATCTACATTAGCGCCAGCTTCCCACTCAAATAATACAGTGCTTTCTGTGGGAGTGATATCTGTACCTACATTACAAAGTGAGTTTTCAAAAGGAAAAATTAGATTTGAAGCTGTAGGGTTTTGAGTAGCTTCTTGCTCCTCTGTACCTTCGTCGCTATCACTACTACATGCGCATATCATAGCAATCAAACCAAAAAGAAAGAATAACTTTTTCATTTTTTTACAATTTTAAAAGTGGATTGAAAACTCTCGGAGCTTATGGAAACCATATACATACCAGATTCAAGAAATGAGGTATCTACATGTATTAACCCATCTAAAGGTTTATATTCTTTTGACACTACCAATTGCCCTAAAAGGGAATATATTTTAAGATCAACATTTTTTAAATAACCAGTACCTAAATACATATTAAGATTATCCCGGAATGGATTTGGATAAAAAAGCACTTCGTTAGCTATAAAAATGGTTTTTTCATAGGTACCCTGGCATTCTTCGTCTGCCTTGATCTGAATTGTATTAATTCCTTTGTCTAAATTTAAAGTAACTAAGTTGTCCTGTGTGCTAAAAACCAACCCATTAAAATCTATGGTATAATTTAATCCTCCGTACATTTCTAAAGATACTTTTGCCTCACTGCTATTAACACTTGCGATTACCGATAAATCTTCGGGTTCGGTAATAATGACTTCAAAGCAAACTTTATAACCGGGTTTCTCATCTATAGTGATACACAGCTCATAAATGCCCGCTCGAAGGTTTCTGATCTCAACATCGTTTGTGAAATCATACTCCGCATTTACCTCAGCCCCGACAATTGTTGCCTTGTAGTTAAAAATTTCGACTGCTTCAATTTTTACTTTTCCATTATTACTACTTCTGCAATTTTCGCTAGTTGTTAAAATTGTAAAATTGGTTGACGGCAATGTAAAAAAGGCACACCCAAATAAGTCAACTGTGCTGCCAAATGGAGTATTTGGGCACAGATCTTCTATATCGGGCACACCATCGTTATCATCATCATCACAGACTAACTTATAGGCGGCTTCTTCATCTTTGAACCAATTAGGATATGATTCAGAAGCTGCAATATCATCCACCAATATGCAGGTTAAATTAGGATTATCGATGACATCAAAATTTTCGAGAATTGTATTAAATCCATTATTTATATTGACCGTTATTAGTTGATTTGAAGCACATAAAAGAGTTTCGATATTAGGATTTTGAGTAATATCAATGCTCGTAAGTTGATTAGACGTACAGTTTAATTCTGTTAAAGCTGTATTGGCACTTACATCAATGTTCGTAAGCATATTATTAGACACATCTATTAGGGTTAATACCGTATTTGAAGCTATGCCTGTACCTTCAATACTTGTTAATTGATTTCCCGAACATAACAATCTTTCTACTAACACATTACTGCTAATATCTATGCTCGTTATTAGATTATTTCGGCAATTCAGGGTAACTAAGCTTGTAAAATCTTGTAAGCCGGTAAGATCAGAAATTTCTTTGCCACTAATATTTAAGTTAGTAATCGAGCTTATTGCAGCCGTTGGCACATAATCGTCTAATGGGCCAGAATCAAGCCCCAAATTTATTAAAGCTTGCTCAAATCCATCATCGGGTATAAAAGTTTGATTATAATAACAATTTTCTGCATAAGAAGCCGTATCATCTTTTTGCCAGCTTGCACCAATAATACTGATGTCATCAATCTCTATACATATTAAATCTGGGTTGTCCTGTGCATTAAAAACTAATAAATTACTATTATTTCCATTATTAACACTTAATGTTACCAATTGATTCGCACTACAACGTATTTCGGCTAACTTACTATTTGTACTAAGATCAAGGTCCGTAAACTGATTATCATCACATTTAAAACTCGTTAGATCCGAAAATACTTCAATATTAATTTCTGAAAACCGATTAGAAGAAATATCGAGTGTTTGTATGATATAATTATCACTTACAAACAAGCTATCGATTTGATTGTTTGCACATAAAATCTCTGTTAGATTAGTATTAGTCCTAAGATCGAGACGATTGCCAATACTGTTTGAAGAACAATTCAGAGATTTTAATGCTGCAAAATCTTCTATTCCGGTTAAGTCGGTAATCCCATTGCCACTAATATCTAAATCAATAAGCGAGCTTATATTTGCCGTGGGCACATAATTATCATTGGGGATATCATCATAAATTGCAAGAGCCTCTTCAAAGCCATCATCGGGTACAAATGTATCTTCGTAACGGCAATTTTCGCTATATGCTGCCCGCTCATCCTTTTGCCAGTCATCTCCAATTTCATTTTCATTATCGATTTCGATACAGCTCAGATCTGGATTATTGACAGCATTAAATCGTAGTAATTGATCATTATTTCCATTTTGTACGTTTAAACTTTCCAGTTGATTAGAAGAGACATCTATATTGGTTAATAAAGTATTTACCTCTAAATTTATATCGGTAATTTCATTGGAAGCTACACTAAAACTGGTAATATTTAGAAGTTGATCAAGGTCATTAATTTCTGTAAGCTTGTTTGATGATAGATCCAGAATCTCAATATTGGTATTATTAACCAGCTCTACATTTTCTATTTCGTTATTTGAAGCCGATAATATGATAAGAGCAGTATTTACTTCAACATCGAGAATTTCGAGCTGGATATTTGCGCAATACAATTGCTCTAAATTCTCATTTCCGGTTAAAACTAAATCTCCCAATGAGTTATTGGAGCAATCCAAAGATCTCAATTGTCCATTTTCTATTAAATCTATGGATGTTACCCTATTATTGGAAAAATTTAAAGAGTTTAGCTGTTGATTGAAGCTCACTTCTAAATCTGTTAATTGGTTTGAAGCACAACTCAAACTTTCAAGAGCTACAAAGTCATCTACCTCTATATTTTCTAGCAAATTATCATTGCAGCTTAAATCTGTAAAAAAGTCATAAGATGCCGTAGTATCGTAGATCAAGTTAGTTATTTGATTAGAATCACAGGCGAGTTCTTCGATATTGGTATTTGCACTGAAATCGATATCGGTTAGAAAATTAATTGAACAATTTATTTTTTTGAGTTCAGTAACTGCAGAAATATCTAATTCAGACAAATTATTATCTCCACAATCCAATTCTTCCAAAGTGCTTGATACCGGGTCAAGATCGAGTATACTAAACTTATTTTTACCACAAAACAATTGTTTAAGTGTTGTACCGGTGATATTTAAACCTCCAATTCCTGTTGTTGAAATATTGTTCGAACTACAATCCAGTGACTCTAGATTGGTCATATCACTTACATCAAGTTGTGCTAGGTTGTTATTGTCACAAACTAACGCTACCAAATCCAAATTTGGATTGGATTGTAAGTCTAAATTGGCTAATTTGTTACCTCCACAGTTAAGCTTTATTATGGAATCGTTTACCTGAAGATTGAGTTCTGCAAGATTATTACTAAAACAGGAAAGATTTTTTAAGGAAAGATTATTACTAATATCTAAAAGTGATAACTTATTTTCTGAACAATTTAAAGAATCTAGAGCTACAAATGCTTCTATACCGGTAAGATCAAAAATATTTCTATTGCTAATATTAAGGATTTCTATTTTGTTTATTGAATCGGTTACGACATAATTATCTAAAGAACCACGGTCATAACCAAGGTCAATTAAGGCTTGTTCAAAATTATCATCTGGGATAAAAGTTTTATTGGTGGTACAACTTAAATCGTAGGATGAAGTCGCGTCTATAGACCAATCGGGTTCGTTTTCGGCGGCGGTAACATCATCGACCTGAATACAAGCCAATTCAGGATTTCCGGTTGCGTCGAGGAAAGTCAATACTCCAGCAGGTACATTTTTCAAAGTTAAATCCACCAAGTTATTAGAAGAGCAATCTAGATATTCCAGATTAATCAGTGGAGTAGCATTCAGATTACTCAACATATTGTTGGAGCACTTTAATGAGTCAAGAGCAATAAAAGCTTCAATTCCCGTTAATCGTTCTATATTTTTGTTATTTATATCTAAGACGGTTATGGTATCAATTCTAGCTGTGGAAACGAGATCATCTAGTGGTGCTTCATCATAACCCATATCGATTAAGGCTTGCTCAAAATTATCGTCTGGAACGAAAGTAAGTGGCTCACAAACTTCTTCATATGAAGCTACATTATCTATTAACCAGGTCATTTGGTCGTTGGCCATAGCAGTAGCATCTACCTCAATACAATATAAATTAGGATTGTTTAAAGCATTTAAAGTTGCCAATTCTTCATTATTGCCATTGTTGATTTTTAGGGTTTTCAATTGATTCGCAGCACAATTGAGTGAAGTAATTGAATCATTTTCACTAATATCAATTTCAGAGATTAGGTTAAACGAAACATCTATAGATTCTAATTCTATATTTTCACTTACCTCCAATAACACCAATTGATTAAATGCTGAAATCAAAGTTTCTATTTTTTTATTGTTCTCAAGCTCTAAAAGGGTTAACTGATTATTAGAGCACCCCAAAAACTCTAAGGAATCATTCAAACTGAGGTTCAATTCTGTTAATTGATTGTCGGAAACAGTTAAGTTGGTAAGAAGCCTGTTACTAGTGACTTCCAGAGTGCTTAATTGATTATCTGAAACATCAATAAAAGTAAGCGAATCATTTGCTGAAAGATTTAGATTCGTAATATGATTAGAAGCACATAATAATGTTTTTAACTCTGTATTAGCATCTATATCAAGACCCGACAACTGATTTTCGGAACAAATCAGCTCTTCTAATGAAGTATTGGTATCAATTTCGAGATTACTCAATCTATTATTTGAACCTCTCAAACTGACAAGAGAATCATTTTGACTGGTATTGATCATACTTACCTGATTTGAAGTAAAATCAAGATTTCTAAGCAAGTCATTTTGAGAAACATCGAGTATTAGCAGTCGATTATCACTACAATTTAATGTTTCTAAAGATATATTCAGAGAAACATCAAGGGTTTCCAATAGGTTCGAAGCACAGTTGAATTCGACAAGTTGAGTATTCTGGCTAATATCAATATTGGTTAACCGATTATTAGAACAGTTCAGTACTTCTAAACTTTCAAAACCCTCAATTCCCGTTAGATCAACGATATTTTTATCAAAAATATTGAGATCTGTTACGTCATTAATATCTTCGGTCGATACCACACCGTTTACCGCACCATCAGAATCAATCCCAAGATCTATAAGTGCTTGTTCAAATTTGGAATCAGGTATTGCAGTTTCCTGACCCCAAAACACATTTGAAGTGGTTAACACCAATAAAAAAGAAATAAAAATCTGTCTTTTCATGACATATGTTTTATATTGAAATTACATGCGTTCAATTTCTAACCTTTATATCTGTAAACTTTTGTTCATGCTTTTGATGAGTATGCATAGCTTTCTCTATGGTTGATTGCATAAACTGTGTAATTTCTTCTCTATATTCAGGGTCAGAGTCCATCCTTTGCCAAAACGGATGTTCTTCAATTGGAATTAGAGCTGTATTTTGTACATCCCGAATAGATTTAAAGTTATTGGTATTACCAAAAACCATTTTATCTATCTGTTCATTATCATCTAACTGCTGTTTGTAATTTTCCCTGGCTATCTGTATTGAAGTCTCTATATGTTCTTTTGAAAGGTCAAAATAAAGAATATCATCCTCATGAGAGCGAACCAAATTGTAATCAGATTGTTTTTGGTTTTGATATTCTTCATCACTTTCTGATTCCGACATATTGGGTTCATTAACCTCTATAGCCTTGGCAAAACCGGGAACTAAGTTTATTAGTGCTTTATTTGATGCAGCTACTTCATTCTTTAATTCTCTATATTCTGAACGTAATGCTTTAAGTTCTTCTTCTTGTTTATATACTATCTCACTTAAATCATTAGTATTTATACCAACGGCCACATTTACAAGACTTACATCATTAGATATTTTGTTTATTACCAACCAGGCCACACCGGCTATTTTTTTATAATCTCTTGTTGTCATATCTTTTGAGTTCACTGCTTTTGCAAACCCACTCCCAATTTCGCTTGGCAAAATATAATCTCCAGGATTTACACTACCAATGACTCTAGCTGGCACTTGTCCCATAAAGGCAATTTTTACATTGTCTTTTTCATTCCCCTTTTGTGGCATATTTCCTAAGACTATAGGTCTTGTAGAAACGATCATTACTTTTTCTGCACCCCATAGGTTTTTCGTTACAAAACCATTGTTAACCCCAACTAACTCTCCTGGAGTAAAAACATCTGATGGATTTTGTTTGGGTAACCATTCTGCATAATCTCCAGCACCAGAAGAATAGGTAACACCAACATTATTATTTGAAGTTACTATGAAGTTTGCATTTTCTTCAATTACGAGTCCTAAATTAACTCCACGCAATACAGCCCCGGCGATCTTAGTCACCAAATCCGTACCCCCTTCTACAATAAGTGACGGAATAGGAACAGTAACACAGGCTCCAAAACCTACACAACCGGTAGCAGAAGTTGATGCGGCAACTGTTTTAAGACCTTTCTGAAAGACATTGGCTACTGCAAGAGTTAAATTTCCTGCAGAAACGGCAAGGCTCACCCCATTTCTTGCAACCTGTCTAACATAATTAGGGTTTGACAATAGATCTTCACTTGACTCTCCCTGAATTCTTCCCCACATTTCACCAGAATCTTCATCCCAAAATGAGATATAGTTATTGTCCTTAGATCTACTACCGTTTACTTTTATGGCGACTCCTTGACTACTACCTTGAATCAATAAGGGATATGCACCTATATTATTTTGGCCACCTTCTGCATCAACATTAGTATTGATGTTCACTTTACCATTTAAATTTGCAGGACCATCTACACTTAAATCTTTGAACTTACTTTCTCCATTAAAAACAGCATCTCCATCAAATTTAGCTGTTCCTTCTGCGGCTACATTTAAATCTCCAGAAAAGTTTGAAGTCGCATTGTTATTTACATTCAATTCATCATTTAAATCAGTTACACCTTGAACATCCAGGGTACTATTTAAACCTGTAGACCCATCAACATTTAGTTCGCCTGTTAGGTTGGTGGCATTATTGTTATTTACATCCAAAGTACTATTTAAACGGGTTGGCCCACCAACTGTTAATTCACTATTTAAATCGGTAACGTCATCTACTACGAGCTTACCTGTAGCTTTGATATCTCTATGAAATCCATAAGGTAAAAAGGTGAGTTTCTCGCGACTCATATCGACAAAGCTAGAACCACCACTAAAGTCGATTTCAACTTTTAGATCTTTGCTGGTTCCATCCCAATTGATTTTGGTAAACTCATCGGGGTTAATACTACCAATAGTTAGATTGATTCTACCATATTGATCTGTATTAGTGGTTTGTACCTCTTGGTACTCCATACCATTATTGGAATCTATAATTGTAAATCGAATAGAAACTGTGGCATTAGGTAAAATATTACCTTCGGCATCTACTCCAGGCAACTCTTGATTATCAGGACCAATAATGACAGCTTGATAGCTTATCCCATCTGTTTGTGCTGATAGATGTATACTTGCTAAAAAAAACAGTGTTAGTATTAAATTTTTCATGGTTATGTTGTTTTTAGTTTTTTATTAATTCTATGAGTTCGTCTAATTTTGGTGATAAAATAATCTCGATCCTACGGTTTTTGGCTCTGCCGTCTTCGGTCGAATTATCCGCTACAGGGTCATACTCGCCCCTACCTGCCGCAGTAAGATTTTTTTGATCTAGATTTTGATTGTTTCTAAGAACTTCAACAATAGCAGAAGCTCTTTTTAAGGACAGATCCCAATTATTAGACACCTCCCTATTAGGAATGAGTGGTTGATTATCGGTATGTCCTTCAATTAAAATAGATACATCAGGATTTCTAGCCAATACATCTCCTAAGGCATTAACTGCATTTTCGCCATCGGGTTTTACTTCCCATTTTCCGGAATCAAAAAGTAAATCGCTTTCAAGAATGATTTTAATACTCCCATCATCCTTTTTTGTAGTGAGCTCATTTCCTGTGTAGGGCAACAATGCATTTGAAATAGAAGCTCGAAGCGATTTAATTTCTTCTTCTTTAGATATTACCTCATTACGTAAAGCTGTAATTTGTTGCGATTTATCTTCGAGTTCTTTTATTTTTTGTGAATTGGTTTCTACCTCTTCTTTGAGATTGATCAGTTTTTGGCTCTCACCTTCTTCAATTTTTGAAAGATTAATGAGAAGCCCTAACCCAAAGTTGTGTGCATTAATTTTTAGGTCACCTTGGATGTCTTTAAAAGTGCCTGCAATACCGTACATGTATTGCGTAAAGGTGGTCAGCTTTTCAGAAATTTTATATTGTACTCCGATTCCACCTCTAAAAAAATAGATCGGAGTATCAAAATCGTCCTCTCCTGATAAATTAAACACCTGGTTATTTAATGTTTGCGTGCCTTGAATTAGAAATTCGGCCGCCGCCGTTGCCTTAACATAAAAAGTGAAGTCACCAGGTTTATAAAATTCGTAATCGAAACCGGTACTAATCCCTAAATAAGTAATATCCCACTCAAAAAAATTATCGAGTGCCCTATCACTCCCTATTGAGCCATAGGTGCTATAATTACCTATTACATTTAGAAATAATCTTTCTGTAAAAATGCTTTTACGGTACCCCAGGTTTATAAACGTATGGTCTGTTGCGCGAAGATTTTCGAGTTCTCCTCCTAATGAATTTTTAAAATCAAAAGAAGATATAGTTTTACCTGCTTCTAAGTAAAGTTGCTGACTTTTTATAGAAGATAAGCAAATTAAATATGCTGCGATGAGTATAAGTTTCCTCATAATTATTCTTTTATAAGTTTGGCTGTGAATTTTTTATTCCCCGATGAGACCTTCAAAAAATAGGTTCCATCAGAAATTTCTTCTAATGGGAGTGCTATTAATTGTGAAGCAGGAAATTCTTGCGAACGAATAGTTCTTCCCATGATATCAATCAAAACAATGTTCACTTGATTTGTGATTGGAGTATTAAATGAAATATTGACGGATTGTTGAAATGGATTTGGATAGAGAACAGCCTTTAAATTACTTGTGGTTATTGGAGAAATGATTTTTGCACTAAGAAAAGGTTGCTGAAAACCTTGTCGTATCGTATAACCATTTTTACTATATGTGCCTATTACACTACTCTGACCTATGCTTTGGCTAACACTATAATTACCAGTGTTAGTAATCATAGTTTTAGATGATCCACCAACTCCAACAGTCGATCTTAGTATCGAATACTCCCCTTTTACATTTTTGTTACTGTTAGTATTAAAATTTTGACCGTAACACAGCGCTGCAACCAAATAAAACAGTAACATAGAAATTTTCGGATTCATTGAAATTATGATTTGATGGTTAGTTTTTTATATAATTTAAAACCACTCAATTAGGAGTTGAGATAGAGGCTTTACCCTTTCGATCCTTCGAAAAGATAATCTATACTTAAGTTATAAGCATACCTTTCACTTTGTTGAATTCTATTCAACTAAAAAATATTGTATTCTATTATTCCGAGATATGGGACCTACTAGTACCATGGGATTTTTCTCTGCAGTAGAAAGAGAAAGCACCAAGACCCTAGATATAATTTAATTGGGGAGTACAATACTCTAGGGAGTTCAAATATTTTTGTTTAATTAAACTGTTATAAAAGTAATTGTTAGAAATAACATAACCAAGAAAAAACAACTTCAATAGCATAAAAACCAGTGTTTTACACCGGTAACCACGTAAAAACACCTACTGTTTTAACTTCGCATTTTTATCGTATTTTTTACTCTTTGATAATAAGAACTACCAAATAAATTAAGATGTACCAAAAGATAGTATAATTGCCAGATGGGCAATCGATCTTTCCAGTTTGCCGCTAAAGGGAATATCTCATGATACGAATCAAACAATCTATAATCAAATCCTCCAAAAAGGTACATCATTGCTATATCCATTTCTCTTGGAGCATAGGCAACAGCAGGATCAATCAAACAAGGCATTCCGTCTTTATCGATGATAAAATTACCACTCCATAAATCTCCATGAACTAAGCTTGGTTTTTCTATAGGAATTTCGGCTTCGATCGTTGCATAAAAAAGGTCTAGATTCGAAAATGAAAAACCGTTTTGTTTAGCCAATCTAAATTGAGGTTCTAATCTTTGGTAAACGTAGAATTCTGAAGCCGAATCACACATCGTGTTATACTGTGGCAGGCTTCCGATATAATTGTCTTCTTCAAAACCAAAATCAGGTTGACTTTTCTTATGCAAGACTACTAGTTTTCTTCCAAATATTTCCCAAAAATTATTGATTTGTCTTTTTGAATTAATGTATTCTAAAATCAAAAAAGCAATATCACCTAATTCTCCAAAACCTATAACTTTGGGTATCACAAAGGTGTTCGAATGCAATAGGCATTGTAGTCCTTTAGCTTCGGCCTTAAACATCCCGGGAAATCTTGAAGCACTGTTTATTTTTACAATTACCTTCTGCCCAGAGGTTATTACTTGATATACTTGATTAATATCTCCACCTGATATAGGTTTGGTGGATATTATTTTTTCTGAAAGTATTTTTTCTAGATGTTCTATTAGTTCTGAAGAGAACATTATTTTCTTTTATACGTCAAATAGGTAAAAGGATAGTTATGCTTATCGTCTTTGTCATGAAATTCTTCTTTTACCAGTTTCCATACCTCTGTATCGATTTCTGGAAAAAAAGTATCGGCATCAAAAGTTCCTTCATGTACCCGGGTTAATTCTATAGCATCTGCATAATCAAGTCCAATGGTATATATCTCCCCTCCTCCAATGATGTAGGGTTGCGGATCACTTTTTGCTATTTCTAATGCATCTTTCATCGTTTGCACTACCAAAACTCCTTCGGCTTTATATTCTTTATTTCTAGAAATTACAACATGTACACGATTAGGTAGTAATTTAGGAAAGGACTCAAAAGTCTTGCGCCCCATAATAATATGATGACCAGTGGTAAGTTGCTTAAAACGTTTAAAATCATCTGGTAAATGCCATACAAGGTCATTGTCTTTCCCCAGTTCATTTTGTTCGCCTGCTGCTGCGATCATGGTGATCATTTGTTTTGGCTCTTTTTTCTCCACTATTTCAACTGGCTGTTTTCCTTTAATAAATTCTTCTTTCTTTTTAACAAGGTCTTCTTTTGGATACATTAAATCCACGTCTTTTTGGATTAAAGTAATTTCTTCTTTTTGCCTGGCTATCAATTTTTCCATTTGCCGATCTGTCCATTCCTGACCCATAAATGTACTGAACAACCATACATTACAAAAATGCAGTGTAAAAAGAAATGCCCAGCATACGATCCCAACTATAGACCAATATGCTCCAAAAAAAGTAACTTCTTTACCAAGCCCAAAGGCAAGATTAAGGACAACCATAAATATAGATCCAACCACAAATACTATAAAATGCTGAAATAGTCTTTTCTTTTGAATAATTCTCTTTCGTGCGTGTTCATAAAGTTCACGCTGTTGTGGATCAATTTGTAGTGTTTCTTTTCTTTTGGAAAACATTTTAATAATACCTTAGTAATGTCCCAGTAAATATAAAGGTTTTAACAAAAAACCGATAACTAACTTATGAAGAATTTATGAAAAGAATTTTTCCTTATAACCAACACCATTAATCTCAATACGGCAAGTTCAGGGGGTCTCTATACAATTCGATTTTAGGCTTTAGTAAAATCACAATTTAGATTTCTTAATTGGCTGAGGTATATTTAGAAACCAACAAGATTGATCCATTTTTAATCTAAAAGACGATCAAAATTATATAACTATTTATCCTAAAAATAACGTTATCGCTTTATTTCGTGATTAGGGAATCAGAATAAATCTACATTTAGACAATTCTACTGGTGATACAGATAACTTATTGAATGTACTATATCGTTATCGTTAATAAATAACTGTAAATCTGACCATTACTGCTTTTTAATTTAGAAGTTTTATAGTAATTTCATTCTAATTTTATTAACCAATAATTAATATTTAACGAAAATTATGGCGATTACCAAGCAGTACTTAAAAACAAAACCCATCTGTAAAGTTACTTTTATTGTTCCTGCAAAGGAAGCAAATAGCGTAAGTGTAGCTGGAGAATTTAATGAATGGAATACAGAAGCAACAGTGCTAAAGAAATTGAAAAACGGAAACTTTAAAGGAACCATTGACCTTCCTAAAGACAATAAATTTGAATTTAAATATGTTGTAGATGGTCAATGGACCAATGAAGTCGAAGCCGACGGGTATCAATGGAATGATTTTGCGGCGGCTGATAATAGTGTATTAGTTTTATAATCTAAAGGGTATTGTGGTTGAAGAAGTACTAATCTACAACCACAATACTTTTCCGAAAAGACCTATACTCTTTGATTTGCTGTGCAAAATCACCGGAATAAGGACAATACCAAGCAACATCTTTATTTCCTCTCCTTTTCGATATCAAGTTTATTTAAAACTGACTTAAGCTAGATTTTTTTTATGAATTTAAATTAATAATCTTAGTTTTAAGTAATGAACTTCTTGGAAACCATTTTTTTATTTTTTGCTTTACAAGCTTTTGTTTTTGCTGTTTTGTTTTTCTTAAAAAAGAAAGGAGACAGGGTTGCCAATACACTGTTAGGCATTTATATCCTGTTATTTAGTTATAACATTATATATAATATATTGTATTGGTCAAAACTCTTAAATTCTGCTCAATTTATACACTTAAGTCTTACCAATAGGATACCATGGGTTTTATATGGACCCATTTTATATTTATATATTAGGAGACTTATTCATAAAAATAAATATAGAAGTATTGATGCCCTTCATTTTGTACCTCTCTTATATGTTATCATAAATTATTCCCCCTACTTTTTCCTTTCTGCTCAAGAGAAAATAGATGTACTCAATAACAACAAGTTAGGATATTACGTTTATTTCTATACACCACATTTTATCAAAATTATTATTGCTTTAATGTTATTTTATTGCGGGCAACTGTTTTTTTCCTTTAAACATAATATTAAAAGCTATAACAATTCGAGGTGGTTAAGATGGCTGAGTTATTCTTTTTTTGGTTATGTTCAATCTTTTTCTTCATATTTTATTTTGGTTTATTTCAATGTACTAGATACAGGATCGGACTATTTTATTGGTTTTTCTATGATTTTTTTTACTGGATTGCTTTTCTATTTTGCTTTTTTGCAGCCCAAGGTTTTTGATGGTTTATCAATGGATAAAGTTCTTCCGTTTAAAAAATATCGTAAAACTGGACTTACCAGAGATCATTCTTTAGAATTAAAGTCGAGACTTCTCGATGTGATGGAAAAAGACAAACCCTATTTAAATAGTGAACTAAGGATAGCCCATTTGGCTAAACAACTTAATCTCTCCAGACATCATATGTCTCAAGTTATTAACGAGCACTTTGATCTCAGTTTTTTTGATTTTATTAACCAATACAGAGTCGAGGAAGCTAAAAAAATGATGGTAGAAGATGATCATTTAAATATGACCGAGATCCTATACTCTAGTGGTTTTAATAATAGGGTTTCGTTTTACAAAGCCTTCAAGAAATTTACCAAAATAACTCCTTCAGAATATAGAGTGCAGTAATAATACTTTGGTATTTTCATAAGTATCAATATGGTAATGATAGAGCTTCCAGAATATAGTATGTAAATCTTTATCGGCAACCACTAAACGCTTCTATCGCGTAACACCTTTTCTTCAAAATTTACATTCATTTGTCTAGAACAATACAAATCATTTTTTCAAAAAAATTAAAAACACAGACATGATGAAAACAATTTCTACATTCTTAATGATTGCATCAATCACATTCTATTCGTGTGGTGTTGGTGACAATACTTCTGATGATGATGGTGTTCCAACTCCATCTGATGAATACACGCTATCTACTCTAACCACTTTACCCATCGGAACAGGAGGACTCGACGTAGATATCTATGGAAATATATATGCAGCTGATTTTGGAGTTGGTTTAGCCAACATTAATGGCGCAGATATATTCAAAATAAATCCAGAAAATGGAGAATCAGAACTTTTTGCCAGTTTTTTCCCAGCTGGTTTAACAGGCAATCATTTTGATGCTATGGGTAATTTGTACCAATCAAATTTTGGGGTAAACAAAGTATTTAAAATAGATCCTAACGGGAATACTGAACTTTTTACAGAAACAGTAGCCTTGCCTACCGGAATAACAATAGATGACACAGGTAATATTTATATTTTGAGCTGTCAAAACGGTACGATTACAAAACTCGCTCCAAATGGCGATTCTAGCTTATTTGCTAGTAGTGGAGATTTTGCCTGCGCAAATGGTATCACCTGGGTAAAAGATACCGGGAATATATATGTAGTGAATTTTAATGATGGGAATGTACTGGAAGTTGTTTCTACCGGGGAGGTTTCGATACTGGCAGCAATCCCAAATTCAACAGGAAATGCTCATATTACTTCTTTTGAAGGAGAACTATATCTTACTGCTGCTTCTTTAGGTCAAATCTTTAAAGTAAGTCTAGATGGCTCATCGATAGAGGTGATTGCCGGTGATGGTAGTTCAATCAATACAGATGGAGATGCATTGACTTCGGGATTACGAACTCCAAACGATTTAGCATTTAGTCCTGATGGAGAAAAAATATATATTAACTGTGTTTCTAATTCTGGAAATAGTAATGAGTTATCTCCCACAGTAATACGAGTTCTGGAAAAAGACTAATTCATTCAAAAATTACAGTAAATCATTATAAATAAAAACATTTGAGGTGTTGTGGTTGAGTGTTAGTCTACAACCTCAACACCTTTCCAAAAGGCAACATACCCTTTGATTTGTTTTGCAAGATCACTTGTTTCGGGATAATACCAAGCAGCATCCTGATTTTCTTTTCCGTCTACTTCAACAGTGTAATATGAAGCCATTCCTTTCCATGGGCAATTAGTGTGTGTATCACTAGATTTAAAAAACTCTTTTTTTATAGTTTCGGGAGGAAAATAGTGGTTATTCTCTATCACCTTAGTATCATTACTTTCTGCTATGATCTTACCATTCCAAATCGCTTTCATGTGTTTAAGTTTTGAGTTTTTTATATTCTATTTTAGCTTTTTTTAAGCAAGTAATCTTTGTAATCATTATTGGTATCTGAAAAAGATTCTACAATTTTAAGACCAGATTCTTCAGCAAGCCACTTTACAATATCGTCATCATATTTCTGAGAAATCTCGGTATGAATACTCTCCCATGCTTCGAAATGAACTTCTAAGGATAAATTATCGATATCTACAGTTTGTTTTTCTGTACTGATAAGATAACTTTTAGCCGTTCCGTTTTCAGGATCATAGGTTTCCCAGTGCATAAATTTATCAAGATCAAAATTTCCGTTAAGCTCTTTATTAATTCGTGTTAAAATATTTTTATTAAAAGCTGCTGTTACTCCTGATTTGTCGTTATAAGCATCTAAAACTTTCTGTGGATGTTTTTTTTGATCAAATCCCATAAATACAAGGTCTGCTGAATTCATGGCATTACATAATTTTTTTAAAAACTGAATGGCTCTAGGGTGTAGTAAGTTACCAATATTAGATCCCAATACCATAATCACTTTTTTGCGATCACTTATGTGTTTTAATCGGTCTAAAACCTCAAAATACTCTCCTATTTGGCCTTCTACAACAACCTTTGGCATCTCTTGATTCAGGTTATCCATTAATCCATCAACTGCATTTTCGCTTATATCTATTGGTTTATAAACAAAATTGTAGTTCTGATCTACCAATTCTTTTAATAGCACTTTGGTTTTTTTACCGTCCCCAGCACCAAGTTCTATTAGATCGAAACCTTCTTTATTAGCATCAAAGTTTTGAGTAATAGCCAATTTATGCGTCTCAAAAATTTCATACTCTGCCCTTGTGAGATAATATTCGGGAAGGGCCATAATTTGTTGAAAAAGCTCGTCTCCTACCTCGTCATAAAAGTATTTTGAGGATAAGTACTTTGGGAAAGCCGTTAAACCTTCGCACACTTCTTTTTCGAAAGTAGAGATTATTACTTTTTGTTCTTTGGAGTTCATGTGAAATGGAATTAGTTATCTTTTACCAATCGCAATCCGGTAAATTGCCATCTTAGGTATGGATGAAAAAAATTACGATATGTAGGTCTAGTATGATATTGTGGCGTGGCCACCGAGCCACCACGGAGTACTTTTTGATTCACCATAAATTTGCCATTATATTCGCCTAATGCTCCTGGAGCTTTTTTATAATTTGGATATGGTAAATATGCACTTTCTGTCCATTCCCAACGCTCTCCCCAGTTAAAATAAGGTTGCGCAACTTCCCATTCAAACTCGGTAGGCAAACGCTCACCTTTCCATTGAGAAAACGCAAATGCCTCATAATATGAGATATGGGTTAATGAATGATCAGGATTCAACTTTTTTAACCCTTGTAAAGTATATTGGTGATATTCGCCATCAATTTTATGCCAATATAATGGTGCTTTATAATTTTCATTCTGCAACCAATCCCAAGCTTCAGCATGCCAAAGCAAGCTATTCTCATATCCTTTATCCTTAATAAATTCAAGATATTCTTTATTAGATATCAATTGGTTTGCAATGGTATATTCTTGAAGAAACACTTTATGTACACCAAGCTCATTATCATAACAAAAATCGGATCCTTTATATCCTATATCATAGATTCCTTCTTCAATTGTAATATATTCTGGTGAAGCATTAGAAACATGGTTTTCTGTAAACGTATCATTGTACTTAGGAAATAGTGGATTATTACCAAGTATAAATTTTATATCAGTAATCAATAATTCCTGGTGTTGTTTCTCATGATGAATACCTATTTCTAATAAATTTTGTATTTCTTCGTTTGTGTTTTCTTCAAGAAAAGATTGTAAATGCAAAGTCACATAATCTCTATACTCAAATACTTCGCTTACTGTAGGTCTTGAAAGGTTACCTCTATTGGTTCGTATTACTCGTTTTCCTATGCTTTCATAATAGCTGTTAAAAACATAAGCGTATTCTGGATGAAAACGTTTATAACCTTTAGCGTATTTTGCTAAAATAAATTCTTCAAAAAACCAAGTTGTATGTCCTAAATGCCACTTAGGAGGAGAAACATCTACTACTGGCTGGATCACATAATCTTCAACCTGAAGCGGGGCACAAATTTCTTCTGTATCTGAACGGGTTTTCAAAAAAGAAGTAAGCAAATTATCAATAACAATCATAAAAAAAAGTGTATCCGATTTATACGAATACACTCAAATTTACTGATTTTTATTTTTGTAAGAACTTTAACAAGGTTAATCCAATGTTAAAATATTCTATATTTTATTGCGGTTTTATAAAAGTAATAGGAACTGTATATGCTATGGCTATAGGTTTTTCCCCCCATTTACCCGGTTCCATTCTTGGTATAGCTCTAACAATTCTTACTGCTTCTCTTTGTAAATATCGATGAGCTCCAGTTACTTCTAATACTTCTACTTTACCTTTCTTATCAATAAGAAATTCTACAGTTACAGTACCCTCTAACCCTTCTGCTACAGCAATATCTGGATATTCAAAATTAGCAATGATATGATTCCTCAATTTATTATCGAAACATTGTGCAGGGGTTTGTCTTGAACGTTCACATTTTGGCCATATAGGTGTAATACCTTTTTCGGCTGCATTTTCTTGCGAGAGAATTATTCCTCCTTGTGCAAAGGAAAATCCTGAAAGCAAGATTGCAAATATTAGTACTAGTTTTCTCATAGTATCATACTTTAAATTTGGAGCTAAACTGCTACCGCTCCCTTAATATGTGGGTGCGGATCGTAGTCTACTAATGTGAAATCATCAAAAACAAAGCCAAAAATATCTTTAACCTTAGGATTGAGTATCATTTTAGGTAATTTACGTGGTTCTCTGGATAACTGTAAATCTAATTGTTCTAAGTGATTATTGTAGATATGTGCATCCCCAAAAGTATGTATAAAATCTCCTGCTTCATAACCACATACTTGTGCCATCATCATTGTAAACAAAGCATATGATGCAATATTAAATGGTACTCCCAAAAATATGTCTGCACTACGTTGATATAACTGGCAAGATAATTTACCCTCAGCAACATAAAACTGAAAGAAAGCATGACATGGTGGTAAAGCAGCTTTACCATTAGCTACATTTTCGGAAAAAGATTTTGAGGTATCGGGCAACACACTTGGGTTCCAGGCAGAAACTAACATTCGTCTGCTATCTGGGTTATTTTTAAGTGCTTCTACTACTTCTTTTATCTGATCAATCTCATTACTATCCCAGTTGCGCCATTGGTGACCATAAACAGGACCCAGATCGCCGTTTTCGTCTGCCCATTCATTCCAGATACGCACGCCATTTTCTTGAAGATATGCTATATTAGTATCCCCTTTCAAAAACCATAATAATTCATGAACTATTGATTTAAGATGTAGTTTTTTGGTTGTAACCATGGGGAAGCCTTCACTTAGGTCAAAACGCATTTGATATCCAAAAACGCTTTTTGTGCCTGTGCCGGTTCGATCTTCTTTTACATTCCCATTTTCAATTACATGACGAACAAGGTCAAGGTATTGCCTCATATTCTCTCTTACTGTTTACGTTATTGTTAAAGTTGTTATAGTCTTCTCAAATATACAAAAAATAGGTTTCGAGACACCTTTTACCCAAAAGATTGTTAAATAGTTATAAACTACTTAGAAAATCATTATTTCAACAAAAATTAGAGGGAATTTTTACCCAATTATCATTCCAGCAATGGTAGCAGATAATAATGAAGCAATTGTACCACCAATAAGTGCTTTCATACCAAACTCTGATAATGTTTTGCGTTGACCTGGTGCCAGAGATCCTATTCCTCCTATTTGTATCCCTATAGATGCAAAATTGGCAAATCCACATAGCATATACGTAGCCATGATAACAGATTTGTTATAGGTTAAATGTGTTGCATTTGTTACATTTTTTAAATCTGCCAATTGTATATAACCAACAAACTCACTAGCTGCTAGTTTTATTCCTAAGAGTTGTCCCATTAAAGCTATGTCTTCTTTGGCGACTCCAATCAGCCACATTAATGGTGCAAAAAGATAGCCTAAAATAAGTTCAAGAGATAAGCTTTGGTAAACTGTGTTTGATGCTATCCAAGTATTTATAGAAGTAATGTCTCCAACCCAACTCAATATACCATTCAGCATGGCAATAAAGGCTACAAACACTAATAACATAGCGCCAACATTTACAGCTAGTTTTAAACCTTCAGTTGTTCCGTTTGCTATAGCGTCTAAAACATTAGATCCTATTTTTTCTGAAGAAACATGTACGTCTGTATTAATTTCTTCTGTTTGCGGAAATAGTATTTTAGAAATAATAATTGCTCCAGGAGCTGCCATTACTGATGCTGCTAATAGGTGTTTTGCAAATTGTAATCGTAAAACTGGGTCGTCTCCTCCTAAAAATCCGATATAAGCTGCCAATACCGCTCCTGCAACAGTTGCCATGCCACCGATCATAACCAATAGCATTTCAGACTTATTCATCTTTTCTAAATAGGCTTTAATTAATAGAGGCGCTTCTGTTTGGCCTAAAAAGATGTTACCAGCGACACTTAAACTTTCTGCTCCAGATATCTTTAGTGTTTTAGTTAACAACCAAGCCAAACCTTTTACTACTTTTTGAATAATACCTAAATAAAATAATAAAGAGGTTAAAGCTGAAAAGAATATAATAGTTGGTAATACTTGAAAAGCGAATATAAAACCAAAGGTGTCCATGTCTACAACCAAACCTTCAAAAAGAAATTTACTTCCTGCTCTTGTAAAGTCTAAAACACTAACAAATAGGCTTCCAACCCATTCAAATATCGTTTGAACAAGTGGTACTTTTAAAACTCCGATGGCAATTATTAATTGAAACCCGATACCTAATCCAACTGTTTTCCAATTTATAGCCTTTCGATTACTACTAAACAGGTATGCAATTACCAAAAGTACAAGCATCCCTAACAAACCTCTCCACAAACTACCGAAAGAAAACCCTTGATTTGGAATAAGCTCGCTGGCACCTTTTATTGCCGGAGTAATTTCTTTAATTTCTTCTTGAGCCATTAGTGTATAAGAAATCCCTTTCTTAGATAATACTAATGTAGAATCTGTAATGGTATTGATTTTATATTTTATGATTGAATCTTCTGCTATATCCGGAAAAAGAAGTAAAACATTATGTTGTTGTAAATAATCTCCTTTTAAGGATTCTTCAGCGGCAACAGTAAAAGAAAACTGTCCTTTATCAAATTGGAAGTAATCTCCTTTTTTCACTTTAATAACTTCACCTGAAGCATCTGTACTTTCATGTAGTGTCCATTTCTTCTCTATAGATTGAGCCGATAATGTGATAAAAACAAATAGTGAAAACAGAAAAGTAAGTAATCCTTTCTTCATAAAAATAGAATTCATTGATAACATATAATTAGATCCCAAAAATAGTGTGTGATTGTAGTATTCAAAGCTATTCCCGCTTAGAGATTTCATCCCTTATTCTGGCAGCAAGCTCATAATCTTCGTTGGTAACAGCCTGATCAAGCATACGATTAAGTTCATCCAAAGACAGGTCTTTATAGCTGGTTTCTTTACCAACCATTTCAACATCTTCTGATACCAATTCGTCTACCAACAAACTTTCTGGATCATTTTCATCATCCTTTTTGGGATTAACTTTAAGGTATATCCCAGCTTGATCAAGTATGTTTTTGTATGTGAAAATTGGTGCTTGAAAACGAAGTGCAAGCGCAATAGCATCGCTTGTTCTAGCGTCTATGATTTCTTCTATCTTATCTCGTTCACAAATTATACTCGAATAAAAAACGCCATCTACCAATTTATGAATGATCACTTGTTTAATGATAATATCAAATCGATCCGAGAAGTTTTTAAAAAGATCATGGGTTAATGGTCTTGGAGGTTTAATCTCTTTTTCTAAAGCAATTGCTATAGACTGCGCTTCAAACGCTCCTATAACGATTGGCAATTTTCTTTCCCCATCTACTTCACTTAAGATTAGTGCATATGCACCATTTTGGGTTTGACTGTAAGATATTCCTTTTATGTTCAGTCGAACTAAACTCATAACGCTCTCAATAAAAAAAGAGCTGTTTGAACACATGGACTTTTACCTAAGTTCAAACAGCCCTCAATTGGGCACAATTTATGAAAATTATGCGTTATTCGACTTAAATTCTTTTAATTTTTCAATAAGTTTTGGTACTACTTCAAACGCATCTCCCACAATTCCGTAGTCTGCAGCTTTAAAGAAAGGTGCTTCAGGATCGTTGTTGATCACTACTTTTACTTTACTAGCATTAATACCCGCAAGGTGTTGTATTGCTCCTGAAACTCCAATAGCTATGTACAGGTTAGTTGCAACTGGTTTTCCGGTTTGCCCAACATGCTCACCATGTGGTCTCCATCCCATGTCACTTACTGGCTTAGAACAAGCTGTTGCCGCTCCTAACACCTCTGCAAGATCTTCTATCATTCCCCAATTCTCTGGTCCTTTTAATCCACGACCTCCAGACACTACGATATCTGCATCAGCAATAGAAACTTTATCTGTAGCTTTATCAACAGATGTTACCTTTACTCCAAAATCTGCATCAGATAATGAAGGTGCAAAAGCCTCGGCTGCAGCAGCTCCTGAGTTTTCTTTAAGCCCAAATGCATTATTAGACAATCCGATCACCTTAACATCTGTAGCCATCTCTGTGATATTAAATGCTTTATTGGTAAACGCAGTTCGTTTCACCTTAAAAGGAGATGCACTTTCTGGTAATGCAACTACATTAGATGCATATCCTGCATCAAGATTTACAGCTAATAAGGGGGCTAAAAATTTGCTATCTGCAGTAGAACTCACAACAACAACTTTTGTTCCTTCTTGTTGCGCAGCTTGTTTTATAGTATCTGCATATGCTTTTGCATTAAAACCAGATAATTTATCATCTTTTACTTCTAATACTTTATCTATTCCATACGTTGCTAACTCACTATTATCACCTCCGTTAATACTTACTGCAGTAACGGTTGTTCCTAACATATTAGCTACTTCTTTTGCATAAGAAGCTACCTCGAAAGCTGCTTTTTTAAACTTTCCTCCTTCACTTTCTGTATATACTAAAACTGACATATTTTTCTCTTTTAAATAGCTTTTGCTTCGTTATGTAATAAATCTATAAGTTCTTGAACATTGTCTGGAGACACTAATTTCACATCTCCTTTTGGAGCTGGTTTTTGAAACTGAACCGCTTTTGTTTCGTGAGCAGCATCTACTGGTTCTATAACCGAAAGTGGTTTTTTACGAGCCATCATAATACCACGCATATTAGGAATACGAAGATCACTCTCTTCTACTAGTCCTTTTTGACCTCCGACAACTAATGGTAATTTAGTAGTAGATGTTTCTTTACCTCCATCAATTTCGCGAATTGCAGTAGCGGTATCTCCATCAACCTCTAGGCCAATACATGTATTAACAAAATTAGCACCTGTAAGAGCTGCGATCATACCTGGCACCATACCTCCGTTGTAATCAATGGACTCTCTTCCTCCAATAATAAGGTCGTAACCTCCATCCTGTGCAACCTTTGCTAATTGTTTAGCTACAAAAAAACCATCTGTAGCTTCAGCATTAACTCTGATTGCATTATCTGCTCCGATAGCAAGTGCTTTTCTTAATGTTGGCTCCGTTTCAGGACCTCCAACATTGACTACATCTACAGACGCTCCTTGCTTTTCTTTGAACCACATAGCACGAGTTAATCCAAATTCATCATTCGGATTAATTACAAACTGCACTCCATTAGTGTCAAATTTAGTATCACCATCCGTAAAATTAATTTTGGAAGTTGTGTCTGGCACATGGCTAATACAAACTAATATCTTCATTTTATATAGGTATTTTTTGAGAATTTATTAATAAAAGCGAAGGTACAAATAAAATGTCGAATTTACTATGCGTGCATAGTAAATTTTTCAATATTCATTTATAACTAAAGGGTTTTAATTCCTACTTTTGCGTTTCGTTATAGCATAAAATAATTATTTATAAATGAAACCGACACGATTAAAATAATTATTACTGTTCATTTTTACTAATTATTTTAATCGTCAAAGATTCCATGTGACGAATAAAAAAAAATAAAAACAAACACATGAAAACAATACAATTCAGAGAAGCAATTTGCGAAGCAATGAGCGAAGAGATGCGCCAAGATGAATCTATATATTTAATGGGTGAAGAGGTAGCAGAATACAACGGAGCATACAAAGCTAGTAAAGGCATGTTGGATGAGTTTGGCCCAGACAGAGTTCTGGACACCCCCATTTCTGAATTAGGTTTTTCTGGAATAGCCGTGGGTAGCGCTATGAATGGTAATCGCCCTATTGTAGAATTCATGACCTTTAACTTTTCATTGGTTGGAATAGATCAAATTATTAACAATGCCGCAAAGATGCGCCAAATGAGCGGAGGACAATTTAATATCCCAATTGTTTTTAGAGGGCCTACTGCATCTGCTGGTCAATTAGGAGCAACACATTCTCAGGCTTTTGAGAACTGGTTTGCCAACACTCCTGGTTTAAAAGTTGTAATCCCTTCTAATCCAAAAGACGCCAAAGGATTATTAAAATCAGCTATTCGTGATGATGATCCGGTTATCTTTATGGAAAGTGAACAGATGTACGGTGATAAAGGAGAAGTACCCGAGGGTGAGTACACAATTCCCCTAGGTGTAGCCGAAATCAAAAGAGAAGGTAATGATGTTACAATTGTTTCTTTCGGAAAAATTATAAAAGAAGCGTACAAGGCTGCCGATGAATTAGCTAAAGAAAATATTTCATGTGAGGTAATAGATCTAAGAACGGTTAGACCCCTGGATCTTGATGCTATTTTTACTTCTGTCAAAAAAACTAATCGATTAGTTATTCTAGAAGAAGCTTGGCCTCTAGCCAACATTGCTTCAGAAATCACTTACCAGGTTCAGTCTAATATCTTTGATTATTTAGACGCACCTATTGTAAAAATAAATACAGCCGACACTCCTACTCCATACTCTCCTGTTTTATTAGAAGAGTGGTTACCTAATAGTAAGGATGTTGTAAAAGCTGTAAAAAAAGTGATGTACAAATAAAATGAACCTCTTTATTTTACGTTTCATCAGTTTTAGGAATTTACCGTATACAAAAATGGCCTAAAAATTGATGTGATCCACTAATTATCACAAGTATTAATTTTAATAGCTTTAGATGAGACATTTGATTTTAGGAGGAATTTTTACACTATTTAGTTGTACATTCCTTCTTTCGCAAACTAAGGTTAGCGGTCAGGCCTTTGACAGTAACAAACAGCCAATACCATTTGCTAATGTAGTTTTTGTAAATTCTACAGTGGGTACAATCACAGATGAAAATGGTAGATTCTATATGGAATCCGACAATAATCATTCTGAAATTAAAGTCTCATTTATTGGTTTTCAGACCAAAAGCATAGCGCTTACGAAGCGTGTTACTTATAACATGCAAATAACACTGGATGAAGAAGCTGCAGCACTCGATGAAGTAGTTATATATAAAGGGAAAACTTCTAAAAAAAATAACCCCGCTTTAGATATTCTCAGAAAAATATGGGATAATAGACGAGTAAACGGAGTTAAAAAATTTAAACAATATACATACGATAAGTATGAAAAATTAGAATTTGACTTAAACACCATTGATAGTGCTCTCATAAATAGCAGAATCTTTAATGGTATGGAATTCATTTTTGATGATGTAGATACCTCTAGAATAACCGGGAAAACCTATCTCCCTATTTTTCTAAACGAAGCTATTTCAAAAGTATATGGGGATAACCAGCTCAACGAGTACAAAGAAGTACTAACAGGAAATAAAAATGCTGGATTTAGTGACAACCAAACTTTAATCGCCTTTGTTAAAGACCTATATTCTGACTATGATGTCTATGAAAATTATCTAAAATTCTTCGACAAAAGCTTTACCAGTCCACTATCAAGAACGGGAATCGGAGTATACAATTATATACTTTCTGACAGTGCATACATAGGTAATAAATGGTGTTATAATATCATTTACTACCCCAGAAGAAAAAACGAACTTACCTTCAAAGGAGATTTTTGGGTGAACGATACCACATGGGCAATCAAAGAAATTAATCTCGAAGTAACCAAAAGTGCTAATATAAACTGGGTAAAAGATTTATATATAGAACAAGAGTTTGATGTTCTCAATGACTCAATATTTCTAATTACTAAAGATTATTTTCAGTCTGATTTCGCTTTTAGTAAAAAAGAAAAATCCCGAGGCGTATATGGTAAAAGAACCACCTTGTATGACAATTATAAATTTGACATAAAAAAAGGCAAAAAGTTCTACCAAAGTCAAGTAGACCCTTACGATCAGGACATCTATAGTCGTGAAGATTCGTTTTGGCAAAATGCCCGAATGGAAGAACTAAATAAAGACGAACAAAAGGTTTATAAATTACTAGACACCCTTAGAACAGTAAAAGCCTTTAAACGATTGTATAATATAGGAACGATTTTAGCCACTGGATATGTAGAGTTTGATGGCTTTGATTTTGGACCTCTTTTCTCTACCATTGGGTATAATGATATTGAAGGGTTTAGACTAAGAGCTGGTGGTAGAACCTATTTTACTTCTAACGACAGATGGCGTATTGAAGGATATGGTGCTTACGGATTTAAAGACAATAAGTTTAAATACGGTATCTCTGGAAAATACCTGGTTGATCGAAAATCCAGATTAATCATTTCTGGAGGAAACCGAAGAGATGTAGAACAATTAGGCGCCAGTTTAACCAATACTAATGATGTAGAAGGAAGAAGCCTTGCTTCGTCCTCTATTATCGCCACAGGAGATAATGATAGACTTACTTCTATTAATTTATCAGCCTTCTCTATGCAGTTAGAGCCCAAGAAAAATTTCACAATTGGTGTTACCGGGTCATACAGAAGATTAAAACCAGCAGATAGATCATTATTTAGCCTGGATTTTATTGATCCTGAAACGGGAGTCCAACAAACAGAAATCCAACAAACAGAAATAGCTACCTCATTAGCGTATTTCCCCGGTCGAAAAACAACTGGTTATGGAGTAGATAGAGTAATTGTAAACCAAGGTGATTATGCAACACTATTTCTTAACTATGGTGTGGGACTAAAGGATTATATAGAAAGTGATTTCGAGTATCAAAAAATTCAATTATTGTATCAACAGCCTTGGAATATTGGAGGATTTGGTCGGCTAAACAGTACATTAGAATTAGGTAAAACCTTTGGAGATGTTCCCCTAGGTTTATTAAGTGTTATACCTGGTAACCAAACATATTTATCTATCTATAATACATTTCCCTTACTCAACTTTTATGAGTTTGTAACCGACACCTATGCCACGTTGCATTTAGAGCATAATTTTAACGGAAGAATATTCTCAAGAATACCATTACTACGTAAATTAAATCTTAGAGAATTAGTTGGTATACGAGGTGCGTGGGGGCAATTATCTGATGAAAACCTGTTATTAAGTGCCCCTTCTAATGAAATTTTGATCGCTCCTGAAGATGAAGTGTATTTGGAATACAGTCTGGGCGTAGGCAATATTTTCAAAATTTTTAGAATTGATTTCCATTTTAGAGGAAACTATTTCGATAATCCTGATGCTCGAAAATTTGGAGTGACCGGGTCTTTTGGGTTCTATTTCTAACCATAGGATTACACAATACAACTCATACAATAGAGCAAAAGCAATTAATTTCATATAGACTGCAAACGTTATAGTTTACCTTTACATTAACATTTCGTAAAAAATATGAGAATTTCTTTAGATAAATTTTATCTAACCCCTTGTAATACCTATCTTTGCCGCCCATTAAATAGAAAACAAAAATTATGAGCGCAGCTACTAAAGAAAGCTTTGACGTACTTATCGAAATCCCAAAAGGGAGCCGCAATAAATATGAATACGATTTTGATATAAAAAAGATACGATATGACCGTATGATATTTTCATCTATGATGTATCCTGCTGATTATGGTTTTATACCAGAAACATTAGCGTTAGATGGTGACCCACTAGATGTATTAGTACTAGTTACCGAACCTACATTCCCTGGATGTGTAATGGAAGTAAAACCTATTGGTGTTTTCCATATGGCAGATGAAAAAGGTCCTGATGAAAAAATCATATGTGTACCAATATCTGATCCAATAGCAAACAGATTAGTAGACCTAAAAGAAATGAATCCGCATTTAATAAAAGAAATAGAGCATTTTTTCCAGGTATATAAAGATTTAGAAGAGAAAAAAGTTGATGTTGGTGGATGGGGTAATATTGATGAAGCCAAAGAAATTATTAAAGCTTGTGTAAAACGCTTTGAAGAGCTAGAAGATAAGCCTAAAGGATTGTTTAGCATCGCTTAAACAAAACCTTTATATCAGTTATTTAAAAAAGGCACTAAATATATTAGTGTCTTTTTTTATTATATCTGTGTCTCGTCCTGAAATAAGTTGACACAAAAACGATTTATTTATAAAACATTCAGGAAACTCTAAGGAGAAGTGTATTCAACATGATTCTAATGTATTGAACACTTTATTTTTTATAGATCTGAAGTACACATGTCTATTTTATAAAAAACAATTTAACACTAAAGCCTTTCTACTTTTAGCCCAAAAACCAATAAAAAAATTTGTGATTAGAAAAATCACCTCGATCACCTAAAATCATTTTAACAGTATTACTTCTTTTTTATTTATTATCTGATATTTCTTGATCCAAAAAATATATAAAAGCGCAATATTTTATAATAAATATTGTGCTTTTTGTATTTAGGGTATTTTTACTACTTTTAGCGACTAATTA
Organism: Aquimarina penaris; assembly: GCF_040786285.1. Classification (NCBI taxonomy): domain Bacteria; kingdom Pseudomonadati; phylum Bacteroidota; class Flavobacteriia; order Flavobacteriales; family Flavobacteriaceae; genus Aquimarina; species Aquimarina penaris. Next base: position 18,390 of record NZ_JBFMKQ010000002.1, on the reverse strand, counting down.
ACTTAAAAAATATTTAATGGAATCAAATATGATCTTTGTGCCAATAGCATTGGCGATTTTGGGGTTACTTTTTATGTTTATCAAGATGGCTTGGGTAAAAAAACAAGCTCCTGGTAATGAAAAAATGCAAGAAATATCTAAAAGCATAAAAGAAGGAGCCTTGGCATTCCTTGCGGCAGAATATAGATTACTCGTGATTTTTGTTATCATTGCCTCTGCGGCATTATTTGGGATTTCACTATTAGTACCCACAACAAGCTGGATGATAGTCCCCGCTTTTGTATTTGGAGCCATATTCTCAGCACTTGCTGGTAACATAGGTATGCGTATTGCTACCGATGCCAATGCAAGAACAGCCGAGGCAGCAAAAACAAGCTTGCCACAAGCATTAAAAGTATCTTTTGGCGGTGGTACAGTTATGGGTCTTGGTGTTGCTGGACTTGCCGTTTTAGGGTTAAGTTTATTCTTTATGTTCTTTACTAATCAATTTATGGACGGTGAAGGTTCTTTTTATGATAATATGACCGTTGTACTAGAAGCATTAGCTGGATTTTCACTTGGGGCAGAATCTATAGCCCTTTTTGCTCGTGTTGGTGGTGGGATTTACACTAAAGCAGCCGACGTAGGTGCTGATCTTGTAGGTAAAGTAGAGGCTGGTATCCCAGAAGATGATCCACGTAATCCTGCTACTATTGCAGATAATGTTGGTGATAATGTTGGTGATGTTGCAGGAATGGGAGCAGATTTATTTGGATCCTATGTAGCTACAGTACTAGCCGCTATGGTATTAGGAAATTACTTGGTAAGAGATATGTCACAAACAACTCAATTTACCGATAACTTTGGTAATATGGGACCTATCCTTCTTCCCATAGTAATTGCAGGAGTAGGCATACTTGCTTCTATAATAGGAACATTCTTAGTAGGTATCAAAAATAATGATGCTAAAGAAGCACAAGTACAAAAAGCTTTGGATTTAGGAAATTGGGCTTCCATTATTCTAACCGTAATTGCAAGTTACTTTCTTATCGATTTTATGCTTCCAGAAACGTTACAAATGAGTTTCTTTGGTGAAGGAATAAAAGAAGTATCTTCGATGAATGTATTTTATTCTACCCTAATAGGCCTTGCCGTAGGAGCATTAATCTCGATGGTAACTTCTTACTATACGAGTTTGGGTAAAAAACCTGTACTTGATATTGTTCAGAATAGTTCTACTGGAGCCGGAACAAACATTATAGCTGGACTTGCTGTTGGAATGAAATCTACATTTTTATCTGTAATCTTATTCGCAGCTGCAATCTATGGTTCATATGAATTAGCTGGATTTTATGGGGTAGCCCTTGCTGCTTCTGCTATGATGGCAACAACGGCTATGCAATTAGCTATTGATGCCTTTGGACCAATAGCAGATAATGCCGGAGGTGTTGCCGAAATGAGTGAATTAGATCCAGAAGTTAGAGAACGTACCGATATTTTAGATTCTGTAGGAAATACAACAGCTGCAGTTGGTAAAGGATTCGCAATTGCATCTGCAGCGTTAACGGCGTTAGCATTATTTGCAGCTTATGTTACTTTTACAGGAATTGATGGTATTAATATTTTTAAAGCAGATGTATTGGCAATGTTATTTGTAGGTGGAATGATTCCTGTAATTTTCTCTGCCCTTGCGATGCAATCTGTTGGTAAAGCTGCCATGGAAATGGTACAGGAAGTTCGTCGCCAGTTTAGAGAGATTCCTGGTATTATGGAAGGAACAGGAACACCAGAATATGCAAAATGCGTAGATATCTCCACAAAAGCAGCTCTTAAAGAAATGATTTTGCCAGGACTAATCACAATCATTACTCCTATTATTATTGGTTTAATTTTTGGTGCAGAACCTCTTGGAGGCTATATGGCTGGAGTTTGTGTATCGGGTGTAATGTGGGCTATTTTTCAAAACAATGCAGGTGGTGCCTGGGACAATGCAAAAAAATCATTTGAAGCTGGTGTAGAAATTAATGGCGAAATGACCTACAAAGGTTCTGATGCTCATAAAGCAGCAGTAACTGGAGATACCGTAGGTGATCCATTTAAAGATACTTCGGGACCCTCTATGAATATTTTGATTAAATTAACTTGTTTGGTAGGTTTGGTTATTGCTCCAATTTTAGGAGGACATACCGAAGAAGAAACTGCTGTTGCAAATAACGCTGTAGAAGTTGTTCAATCTTCAAAAGATACTTCTGAAGAGAAAATTGAAATTAAAAAATTGAACGAATCAGAAGCTAACAATGAAGCTTCTTTGAAATAAAAACTAAAAATTTATATCTAAACAACCTCGTTCCTTTGAGCGAGGTTGTTTATTTTTATGTCAAAATCTACTTTTTTTCATGTTCAAGAAGAAAGCTTTACGTATCAATACCTACTTAGGATATGGCACTAATACACTTTTTAGCGCCACCGGAAGAGCTCTTGAAGATGAAAATATAGATTTTAGTGCCAATCAAGGTGTTTTTAAAACCTTAAGAAACATTTACAGGCAATTTGAAAGTGATGAAATTAGAAATACACCCATTTTACTTACACTTCCCAATGGGCATGTTATAGAAACAGTTACAGATCACGAGGGATACTATCACCTCGAATTAGACATCTCAACATTACCAGAATACTTAAATAATGAAGGTTGGACAACCTATACAGCTTCTTACAAAAAGGACAGTATTAATAAAAAAATAAACAATAATAATTCTTTTTCGAGTCAAATGCTTATTCCATCTAAACAGGCCGACTTTGGAGTCATAAGTGATATAGATGATACTATTTTACATACTGGTGTCGCTTCTTTTTTTAAATGGAGGGTAATCGCGAATACTTTTTTTAAAAATTTTGATAAGAGAACCGCAATTGAAGGAACCGTAAAATTTTATAAGAAGCTACATTTCGGAAAAAATAACAGCACCCAAATTAATCCCTTTTTCTATGTAAGTAATAGTCCTTGGAATTTATACGACTATTTAAGTGCTTTTTTTAAAAAAAATCACTTCCCAAAAGGCCCTATTTTGCTTAGAGATTTTAGAACCCCTTTTGACAAAACACCAAAACCTAAAATCCCTCATAAGCAATCAGAGATCTTAAATCTTTTAAAAATGTATCCGGATATGAATTTTATCCTGATCGGGGATTGTGGAGAAAAGGACGCAGATATTTATACTAAAATTGCACAAGAGCATCCCGGGCGTATTTTAGCAATTTATTTAAGAAATGTAAACCATCGACGAAAAGAAAAGCGAATAAAAAAGCTTATACAATCTTTTGATTCCTGCCCTATTTTGCTTGTACATACTTCTGATGAAGCGATAGAACATGCAAAAAAACTAGAGTTTATCTACTAATTTTTCAAGCTTCTCACTTCTGAAGTTAATGTTAACATTGCCTCTTGTAATTGTTTCATCGTAGCGGTATCCGAATTTGCATCAATATTAAAACTCAATTTGCTATTTACCTCCCAAAGTTCAACAATTTGATGAGTATTAATGGTATATGGTAAATATTCTGCATTTATAGAAATCAGTGTAATTACTGAAGCATCTTCATTTTTTCTGATTTTCTTTACCACTACGCTATCTTCCAATATAACAACACAAATGGCATTACTACTTACTTCAGAAAGATTATTTACCGCTTTCCCGATCACCCATTCTTTGGGCTCTAAAACAGGTAACATACTATCACCCTCTACCTGAAATCCTCTGTATGTGGCATTTCGATATTCTGGAAGCGGAATATCAAATGCCGGCAACTGTTGATACCAATCTAAATCCTGAACATTATGAGGGTATCCAGCAGCGGCTTTAACATTCACCAAAACTATATTCTCATTATTTACAGAATCCACAGTAATTACCTTAGGAGCAACATTACCGTTATGCAATTCTAATCTTTTTTGATCACTCTCACCAAATAACCAAAGTGGATTGATGTTAAATTGTTGCAACAATCGTGTAACAACTTTCCCTGAAATTTTTGTCTTACCTCGTTCGATATCTGCAGTTGAGTTTTTAATCTGTAAAACCTGTGCAAAATCAGATTGGGTATAATGGTTCTCTTCGCGAATTTGTTTAAAACGCTTAATGGTTTGGTCAGCCGTATTATCCATAAAATTACAATTTAATTTTTAACCATAAATAAGTATTTAACTTCTAACTATTGTTTGGGATAATCACTTAAACAAAGATACATTTTTTTGGAATATTTCCAATTTTAACATAATTATATTTCATTTTTTATGGAATTTTTCCATAAATTTGGAAAAATTACTACTAAAATTAACCATTATGTCTTCACAAAGCATTCCTTTATATCAAAAAGTATCCGAAGAAGTTGTTCGTCATTCTTTAAATAATACCACAAGAGCCATTGATATACTTGAACAGGAATTAAATAAGAAAGGGTATCATTTTGTGCTCAATCAAAAGATTGGTCATTATAACTTCAATTTTTATTGCCCCAAGCTAAGAGTTGCTATTGAAATAGATGGATATGCTCATGAGTTTCTAGACATACATAATCAAGATGCTCCCAAGAAGTTATTTATTTCCTCATTAGGAATTACAGTCCTAAGATTTACTGATTATCAAATTTTTGTAGACATGGATGAGGTTTTTAGAATACTTAAAAATCATATTCAATCTTCAAGGGTTAATCCCTATGTTGTTTGATAGAATTACAATTAAGCCATCTATACTAACGCTGAGTGTGTGTACTTTTTCCCCATTTTAAATTTCGAATAGACGAAATAAAGTATTATGTTTGACGTTAAGTAACCAAATAACTATATCTATTTATTATGAAAAAATTTTTTTTAGGAGCTCTAGCTCTAATGTTTTTATCGGTTGTTTCTTGTAAACAAGCAGCAGACAAAGCAGAAGAAGCTGCTGACCAAGCAGAAGAAGTTGTTGAAGAAGCTGCAGAAAAGGTAGAAGAAGTTGCAGAAAAAGTAGAAAGCGCTGCTGATGGTGTGCCTACTTTTAGCGACCCTGCTGTACAAGAGTACGTTAACGCCTACCAAGAGTATATGGCTGAGTACGAAAAAATCGTTGAAAGTAAAGACATGACTGCTTTTGCCGGACTTAGTACAAAAGGTCAAGACCTTGCGAAAAAAGCTCAAGAAGTTTCTGGGAAATTATCTGGAGAAGATGCCCAAAAATGGACTGATTATATGACTGCAAGCTCTAAGAAAATGCAGGAACTTGCTGCTAAAATGACTCAGCAGTAATATTACAGCTAAACAAGATAGGTCTTTGACTTATAATAAAACCATCCCTTTCGGGATGGTTTTTTTGTTTTAGTCTAACCATTTGATTTTATCCTCTACAGGGTTACGTTTTGATGTTAATTCTTCTTCCTGGTTATAATTCCCTATATAAAAGAATCCTAAACAACGTTCCCCTTCTTCAAAATCACAAAAATCATCCATATAATTAATCAATTTAGGGCTACTCCAGTAGCACCCAACCCCATTTGCAGAACAAGTTAACCACATATTCTGAACCGCCATCGCTGTAGAAGCTATCTCCTCCCACTCTGGAATCCGTTTCTTCGGATCTCTTTGCATACATATTATGAGTACTGCACTGGCTGATTTACAATTATTAAGAATCTTTTTATGTTTAAACGGAGAAAAATCTTCATTCGAAGTGATGTCGGTATATGTATCTGATAAAAATATCCCCAAACGATCTTTCGCTTCTCCTTGTACAACTTTAAAACGCCATGGCTGAGTCAGTTTATGAGTTGGGGCCCAATTTGCATTCTCTAACAAATTTTGAATAAATGCTTTAGAAACAGGTTTATTATTATATTGAGGAGGAAAAATCGATCTCCTACTCCGAATTATTTCATTTATAACCTCTTTACTCATATTATTTCTTTTTTTTGTAAAGTTATTACTATTCTAGGGACTAAAATATCCTTCATTATTAATTAATATAATATTGTGAATCCCAATATTCGACTTCATAAAGCCGAACAACTTGATGACTTATCATTATCAGGAAGTACTCTTGAAAAAACGTTGTTTAGTTTAAAACTAATCAATACCTTTCTTGGTAATCACAGACAATTGGGTACAGCAATACTAAACTACTGTGAAGCAAATTCTACTAAAAAAGAATTTCACATCATAGATCTAGGCTGTGGTGGCGGAGATTGCATTCGGTTTATTTCTAAAAAATTAAAAAGACATAGGATTAAAGTAACTTTTACCGGTATTGATGGTAACCCAACAAGTATATCGTATGCAACACGAAACAATTTAGACATAGCAAATATTGATTTTACAACCGCCGATATCATGGATAAAGATTTTACGGTACCAGATTGCGATATATTAATAAGTAGTCACTTTATCTATCATTTTAATGATAATGATCTTATTGATTTTTTAAGAAAAATTCAGTCCAAAAAAGTAAAGCATATTATTTTTAGTGAGCTTTATAGAAATAAGACTGCATACCACTTATTTAGATTTGTTAGTTTTGTGCTTCCAATTTCTGATATTGCAAAAAAAGATGGTATGTTAGCAATACAAAGAGCTTTCTCCATTAAAGAACTAAAAAGAATTATACAAAGCAGTGCCATTAAGGAATTTAAAATCACAAAAAAACCTTTTTTCCGCACCATCACACAAATAGACTTACACGAATGAAAGACCTACTAGACGATAGTATAAAAAGATTAAGAGAGGCCCCAAAAACGCTTATTCTAACCTATATCCTTATTTATTTTCTATGGGGGTTAGGGATGAATCGTTTTGGAGCAGAAATGGAGATTGCAAGATTTACCTATTGGTGGCAGGTAATTACTTGTTATATCCTTTATATGGTTCCTATTTCTATACTACTAAAAGAGTATAAATTTATTGACCAATATGCATATGGATTAGTCGCTATGGGATTACTTGAGTTTTTAGGATACTGGCTTCAAACTTCATATGTATACCCAAACAATATTCTAGATCATATGTTTAATCCACAAAATTTTAGTTTAGGAATGGCCTTATTTTTTGCATTATATTTCCCAGCCGGAAACTGGTTAGTAGTCAAAGTGCACCATCTTATTTTCCAGAAAAAAGACTAATATTACACACTGGATACATTATTTTTTTGGAACTAGAACAAACTGCTTCTTTCCCTGCTTTTTAACTCTATAGCGATCCTCTATATCTCCGGATCCTTCTAGATCAGATATATAATCCATCCAATCTTGTCTATCAACGATGGCATTATCTAATATTACATCTGTTAAATTTGCATTTTCTAATTTGGTTCCCCACAAGGTAGCTTCAGAAAGATCGGCACCACTAAGATCCGCTCCAAACAAATTTGCATTGGTTAGATCTGCACTTAATAATTCAGCCTTTTGCAGGTTAGCATTATTCAATCTAGCTCTTTTAAGAATTGCATCAGATAGATTAATTTTACTCATTTGTGCTTCTTTAAGCTCAGCTCTTTCAAGGTTAGCGGCTGGCATCTGTGCTTCGGTAAGATCAGAATAATCTAATCTGGCGTACTTTAAGTTTACTCCCCTACCCAGATTAACCTTTCTCAAATTTGTGTAATTAAAATCTGAAGAGTTGAGGATATCTTGTGAAGATTCTGATCCCAAATCACTTTTTAACAAGGTAAATAAAAGCTGCCCTCGTTCTGGACTAATTGGTTTCTCGATTAACTTACCATTCTCTATATAACGATAAGGTTTCATTGCCATACAAAGACTTATTATCCTTGCCTCTAACGTTTTGCTAATGTTACGTGCGCTATTTGTACCCTTATATTTAAGTTCTTCATTAAAATCTGTTAAAACATCTCCCATTACAAAGACCAATGATGATCTTCGATCTGCCTCTACGAGATTATTCTGACTAGTGATTAACTTATTTTGATTCATTAATAACTTCGTCTGAAAAATTAACACCGATGCAGGTATTACGGCAACCATAAAAGCAAATAGTCCTATTCTTGTGATTCGCCAAATAACACTCGAAGATACATCAGAAACAGTATCTACAGAAACCGTTTTATACTCCTTATATTCATTGATGGCATTACTAATACTATTTTTAAGTCGATTGCCAAAAACCGGGATACTGGATTTTTTTAAGAGCCACCATCTAAACCTCCTCTTTTTCTGCTTACCCTTATTAATTTTATCGAGTTTATCCTGTAGTAACTTATTATCTCTCTTTAGCCTTTCGATGTAATCCTGTTCATTCACTGTGATATAGATTTGGATATTTAAACGCTTAATATATAAAAGTTATTATTACATAAAAAAAGAAAGCTTCCTTAATTCACTAAGAAAGCTTTCTCCAATCAACATAAAAACAAACAACCAACCAGTGGTTCCTTACTTTAGGTAATTCGAAATATCGTTGGCTATATCTTCTACCACAGAATATTCTTCTTGTTCATCTATTAGATTAATGGTCTTAACCAAGACTAATAAATACTCAGAAACGTAATCCCTTTTTTGTGCGTCATTTACATACCCTTTTCCTTCGACCACAATAAAGGTGATCAAATTGCGTATGATTAATCTTATATCAGAAATATTTAAATTATCGTTCACTTCACACTTTTTTGAATATTCCTTTTTTAGGAACATAGGTCGAAAGTATGCTTCTCGTTTTTGAAATATGAAAATTGCTTTGAATTAAAAGATCAATCTTCGATTAAAGGTAAGTTTTGTCGTTTTAAGAATATTATCTAATTGATTATGAGACTTTGGAAGGATATATAAACTATACACAACGTGTTATTTTACCATTTTTTTTCACTTCATTTAAAATGAGTAATGTAGTAGGATCGCCATGCATTGCTAATCGATTAATCACATCCTCTAAATGCTTGCTATCTTTAACATGAAATTTCATAATAAGACAATCTTTCCCAGTTACACGAGTACATTCTACCATTTCGGGGTATTCACTTAGGGTATCTGTAAATGATTGAAAGTTAATCCTATTTACACTCATCATAATAAATGCAGAAAGAGACCAACCCAATTTTAAAGGATTTACCTGTGTGCTATATCCTGTAATAACCTCTGTATCCTCCATGCGTTGCACTCGCTCTGCTACAGCAGAAGGCGAAAGCTTTACCACTCTACCTATCTGAGCAAAAGACAAACGTGCATTCTCTTGCAATAACTCTAATATCTTCCAATCTAAATCATCTTTCAACATAATCATTGGTTTTTTTAAACTAAAAAAGAATATTCTATCGAAAAAACAAATATAAACCAATGATTCGATTTCACCACGATCATCAGAAGCTATAATTTTGAATATCAAAAATCATCTAAAACTAAGACTATGTTTGGAATACTAAATTTTGGCACATTCATTTTAGCAGGAATCATACTTAATCTTACACCTGGTGCAGACACTATGTATATTTTGGGTCGTAGTATTTCTCAAGGAAAAAAATCAGGAATTGTCTCTGCCCTTGGTATTTCGTCTGGAGCGTTTTTACATTGTATTTTTGCCGCTTTGGGATTATCCATTCTTTTAGCAAAATCTGCTGTAGCATTTAGTATTGTTAAATACATAGGTGCTGGTTATCTTATCTACTTAGGTATTAAATCATTAGTTTCTAAATCCACAAATAACAAGGAACCATTTCTGGAAAACGCAAGAACCCAGAACTATTCAAAAGTATATTTATCAGGCATATTAACTAACCTTTTTAACCCTAAAGTAGCGCTTTTCTTCTTGGCATTTTTACCTCAGTTTATAGACTCTAATTATGCTACCAGTGCATTACCGTTCTTAATTTTAGGGCTAACCTTTGTAGCTACAGGTACAACATGGTGTCTTATACTAGCGTTCTTTTCGGCAAGATTAGCCGGTAAGATTAGAAAAAACAAAAAGATAAAACTCTGGCTCGATAAAACCACAGGTGTGCTTTTTATTTTTTTAGGAATTCAACTTGCCTTAAGTAAAAAGTGAGTTTATATTTTCTGAAAATACGGTAATAAACAGTTAATAAATTAATACAAAACTATTAGATTTGTCGATAAACGTATAAATAAGAAACCTACTATGCGAACCTTTATCGCCTTACTCTTTACTATTTCTTTTTTATCCTGCACTTCTAAAAAAGATAACACTACTGATCTACTACCAAAATATGTGCCTGATGATAAAGAATTGTACGAAACTATTGTTTTAATGGACAAGGAATATTTTGACGCATTTAACACCTGTGATTTAAAAAAACAGGCCTCATTATATTCTGAAAATGTTGAATTTTTTCATGACAAGGGTGGTGTAATGACTTCAAAAAAAGATGTTATTAGCTCTATAGAGAAAAATATTTGTGGTAAAGTCTCTCGAAAATTAATTGAAGGAAGTATAGAGGTCTATCCCATTAAAGGATATGGTGCCGTTCAAATAGGTTTTCATAAGTTTCATAATAATCAAGAACCTGATGCTCCATCTATCCCAAGTAAATTTATAACCATGTGGGAGCTTACAAATAAGGGTTGGAAAATTACCAAAGTGATAAGCCTTCATTAAAAGTTAAATACATTAATCGCCAAAAAGCGGGGCTAATGCAAAAAATACGATTTTTGATTTTTATTGGCACACTACTAATTATTGCTTGTGCACAGCAACAAAGCAATACGTTACATATTGCGGTTGCTTCGAATATGCAATTTGCCATGAAAGAATTATCAAAAGAGTTTACCCATCAAACTGGTATCGAATGTGATCTAATAATTAGCTCTTCAGGCAAACTCACCGCACAAATTAAAGAAGGAGCTCCCTTCGATATATTTGTTTCTGCCAACATGAAATATCCTAACGAATTATTTAAATCAGGGTATACTACTAACAAACCTAAAGTCTATGCTTATGGAAAATTGGTGATGTGGTCTATGATCGATGACATAAACCCTTCTATCGACATCCTTAAAAGCTCGAAAATAAAACATATAGCCATTGCAAACCCCAAAACAGCTCCTTATGGCAATGCTGCCATAGAAGTACTAAAACAACACGATATCTATGAAGATATTAAAGATAAACTTGTATTCGGAGAGAGTATATCGCAAACCAACCAGTTTATCATTTCTAAATCAGCAGAAATTGGATTTACATCAAAATCAATAGTATTATCTCCCGAAATCAAAGGTAAAGGAAATTGGACTGATATTAACACCACTCAATATTCTCCTGTAAACCAAGGAGTTGTAATTCTTAAAAGCAATCCTTCAAAACAAGCTAATGCTAAAGCTTTTTACGATTTTTTACTCTCTGTTAATGCTAAAAAAATCCTGGAAAATTATGGCTATTCAGTAAAAAGATAATAATCACCATAACACATCTTTAATTAATGTATTTTTATAACGTATAAATATACTTAAGTGAATATTCTTGAAGGAAAAATTACGGCTATAAAAACCCATGGTAGTATATCCTTGGTTACGCTACAAATCGGATCTATTTTTTTTAATACGATTGTTATAGAAACTCAAGATACTGCTGCTTATTTACAACAGGAACATCTTGTTAAAGTAATGTTTAAAGAAACAGAAGTTGTTATTGGTAAAAGCATGGATCACCTTGTTAGCATACAGAATAAAGTAATAGGAGAAATTCTGGATATAGAAAAGGGAATACTACTAAGTAAATTAACCATAGATACCGCAATCGGAAAAATAATCGCAATTATCACTTCTGATGCGGCTCAACAACTTCAATTAAAAGTTGGAGAACACGTTACCGCTATGATAAAAACTACCGAAATAATGTTATCAAAATGATGGATTGGCAACCTTTACTATTAACGTTTAAACTCGCATTGATAACGACCATTTTATTGTTGATCATTTCTATCCCTATTGCCTACTGGTTAGCGTATACTAAATCGCGAATAAAACCAGTATTTGAAACTTTGGTTAGTATGCCCCTTGTTTTACCTCCGACCGTTTTGGGGTTTTATTTATTAGTCGCTTTTAGTCCTGCCAACACTGTTGGAAGTTGGTTAGATGAACATCTGGGTTTACGACTTATTTTTTCTTTTGAAGGGCTTGTTTTTGCATCTGTTTTGTATAGTTTGCCATTTATGGTTCATCCCATCCAGGCTGGGTTTTCAAATCTGGCTTCATCACTAACAGAAGCCTCTCATGTACTGGGGAAATCCAAAATTACCACTCTTTTTAAAGTACTTTTACCTAATATAAAACCATCATTGCTTACGGGAATCGTATTAGCTTTTGCACATACCATTGGTGAATTTGGCGTAGTGCTAATGATAGGAGGTAACATGCCCGGAAAAACAAAAGTAGCTTCTATCGCTATTTATGATGAAGTTGAAGCACTTAATTATAATGCAGCAAATTGGTATTCATTAATTTTATTTGCGATCACATTTAGTATCTTACTTCTGGTATATTTGGTTAATGGAGGATATCTAAAAAAATTCTGGAAATGATACATATCGCTTTGCAAAAAAAATTGACCGCAACGCATGGAACAATGCTATTAGATATTAATGTTGATATCGAAAGTGGTAGCTTAGTTACGCTATATGGAAACTCTGGAGCAGGAAAAACATCTATATTTAGAATGATTGCGGGATTGCTTCAGGCAGATAAGGGATGTATTACTGTTCATCAAAAAACCTGGCTGGATACCGAAAAAGGGATATCCTTGAAACCTCAACAAAGAAAAATAGGATTTGTATTTCAGGATTATGCTTTGTTTCCAAACATGACCGTGAAAGAAAATTTGCTATACGCCTTAGAAAAAGGGCAAAACAATCAGATTATAAACGAATTAATAGAGATTATCGAACTGGGTGACTTGCAAGATCGCAAACCCGAAAAACTCTCAGGAGGGCAAAAACAACGTGTTTCTTTAGCAAGAGCCTTAGTAAGGAAACCTGAGATTTTAATGCTGGATGAACCGCTATCTGCATTAGATAATATGATGCGGGCTAAACTACAAGACTATGTCCTTAAAGTACATAAACAGTATAATTTAACGACATTACTTATAAGTCATGAAATCGGGGAAGTTATAAAAATGTCAAACAGAGTGTTTATCATCAAAAACGGGAAAATCGTCAAGCAAGGCAACCCAATCGAAGTATTTACAACCAAACAAATGAGTGGTAAATTTCAGTTTTCGGGTGAGATCGTTGAAATAAAAAAAGAAGACGTGATTTATATTGTTACCGTTTTGATAGGAACAAATTTTGTGAAAATAGTTGCGGAAGAAACAGAGATAAAAACAATGGTCATTGGAGATAAAGTAATTGTGGCTTCAAAGGCGTTTAATCCTTTGCTGCAAAAGATAGATTAACCTCTCTACATTACTTAATTTGGATTTTAGTCTTTTCTATAAAACCCAAAAGTAAAGGCTACAGACTCGACATAAACAAAACTTTCTAAATGTATATTATATTCAATCGGAGCATTTAGTTTTTTCATCACTCCAATTACTCGATACAATTTGGTTTTGGATATCCCTAATCGAGAAGCAAAATACTCTGGTGGACCCGTTGCCTGCAATCGAATTAACTGATCAATTCGTTGAATGATTTCAATTTGTTTGATAATAATATTCATGATATGTTTTCCCTTTTGAGTGTTACTTTCAGTCTGTTTTGGTTTACCGCAAGTATGGGAATGGTTTACGTTTGTTTCTCTCAAATAAGAGTTTATGGGAATTATTGTTGTTTAACTATTTGTTGAGTTATATATGAAGTTATAATAAAAATGCACCAGCTATAAAAACCAGTGCATTCTTTTCACACCTACCTATTCACAGAGAATATGTCCTTCAATTGTTTTACCATACCACCGTCTCCAGAGACACTAATCTCACCAATTTTGTCGGCGATTTTTTCTACATACTCCATTTCTTTAAGCTTGTAGAGCATTTCATTGTCTTCCATAAGTTTGGCAGTATTTAGCAAACTTCTGGTTGATGCGGTCTCTTCACGACGCGTAATGATATTGGCCTGAGCTCTTTTTTGCGCTACCAGTACCTGGTTCATAATATCCTTCATTTCACCGGTTAAGATCACATCCCTGATACCACAGTTTAGAATTTTTACACCTAGTTTGGCTGCTTCTGTTTTGGTATCTTCAAATACTGCTTGTGCAATACTTTCTTTACGTTCCAAAAGTTCATCTAACGTATAGGTACCTACATAAGCACGTAATACTAATTGCATGGCGATATACAATTGCTTTTCGTAGTCTTTGTTATCTAATAAAGTCTTTTCAATATCTACAACTTTATACTGTGTATAGAAGTTGATACGAACAGCTGCTTTATCTTTAGTCAACAATTCCTGACCTGCAATTTCTAATTGCAATTGACGTAAATCTGCTTTGGCAATCTTGATAGAGGTATCATTTCTCCAGAAACGATAAATACCACTTTCTAGAGTTTTAGCATACACATCATCTACAATCAATACTGCTTTTTCGTAGGCAGCTACTTCAAAAGCTCTGATATATTGATTCAATGCATAGTGGCTAAACAATGATTTATCAATCTTTTCGGTAATATAAATCTTACTTAAATCTGCTATAGTAAATTCATAATCGATCAATCCTTTCCAGTAGACATAACGACCTGCTGCCAATGTATTTTTAAAGTTCCCATTCTCGTACATCAATACGATCTCATTATCTTTTACTTCAATTACGTGTAACATGGCCTCCAACTCCTTGTCTTGTAGTAAGAGTTCCAGTGCTACTGGTGCTGCAAAAGGTTTAGTAAGGTCATATTGTATAACTCTCTCATTAAATCCTAACCAATGGATTCCTTTGGTAACTACACGATGGTAATCTCCTTTTTTGAAAACTAAACCTACTCTGCCCGCATTAATTCTTACTCTTTTCATTTTTTTACTTTTTAAACCTGTCCGTATGACAGGTGGGTTAAACATTCATTAGATGACAATTCCTGTAACGGAGACCTTGTCTACTTCAATCCAGAACCACGGGTATAGTCCTTTCTTACAGTATATTATCTGGGCGTGTCCTCTTTTTCGTATACACTACAAAGAGGTCGGGCTATTCGCTATATCTTTTTTAATTTTTTACCCTTCGACAACACTTCGACAAGCTCAGTGTGACAACTCAGGATGCGTCATTAAAAAAGGATGCCGCTACTATCCCTCACGCAATTTCTACTTCAAGAAAAACGGTGACAGCAAATCATCTTTCCTGTACGGAAATATTAGTTTGTTATATTGTCTACAACCAGTTTTAAGAAATGAGATGAAAGAGTATATCGTCTTAAAAAGATTATATAATACTAAAATCTGAGTTCAAAAAAGTGGCTATTTCGAATACTAACAACACCAATATTTCAAAGTACATTCGAGACCGTTGGTATAGTAAGAGTACTATAACAACCGATCTGCAATCACAGTTCTCGTCATATTTAACAGCGTGACAGGCTGGCGATCAGTTTTAAAAGATGATCAACTTTTAACCTACGTTATGAGCGTAGTGCTCTAGCCAACTGAGCTACGAAGCCTAAAAAAGTGGCCTCGACAGGAATCGAACCTGTGCATTTGAAAATGGATTTTCAGTCCATATCCTACATTAAAAGTGTAGTGCTCTAACCAAACTGAGCTACAAAACCTAAAAAATGGAGGCTTTGACAGGAATCGAACCTGCGCAAAAATCTATTGCTCTACCATTGAGCTACGGGACGTATATAAAATCTAGAAAATAGTCGTCCCGGAGGGATTCGAACCCTCAACACATAGAGTTGAGACTATTTTTGGTTATAGTCAAACCTTCAAGTCAAGTTGTATATGAAGTGATGATACAAAGATTGCAATACCTCATACAATGGTGCTATACAGAAACACGCAACAAGACTTGCTTGATATTTTAATGAACTTATATTTTGTAACGCTTCTTTTACCATCAGCGCTGAGTTTTAAGCTAAAGAGGTTCTTTATCAAAGCCCTGCTACTTACCCTATTTTGTAGCAGGGCACTACTTCAAACCCTCAGTTATACCCAATTAAATAGGAGGGCTTGTTTCAATTACACTACAAAGATGAAATCTTACTACGCAGTCTTTTTGCGTAGATAAAAAATCATTTATAAAAAGTGCGATGTCTGTCATTTTTACTTTTTACTCCTCTAGTTTCTGGAGGGTATAAAGCTTTTGTCATGGCATTGATGTAATTCGAAATCCACTTTGATACTATTCTAGTGATCAAAAGCTTCAAACTTTTCTTTTTTCTTTTGGTAATAGTAAAGTGAGTTTCCATAATACTTAGATGAATTGATTAAACATTGTTTTAAAGATTAGTAGGAATAGCAAGACTCGAACTCGCATCTTTGGGATCGTACTCCAATATTCTGTCCAATTGAACTATATTCCTTAATTAGGGTGTCTATGGGGAATCGAACCTGATCTTGGAGAATCACAATCTCCTGTGCTAGCCGTTACACTATAGACACCATACAGAAGATCTAACAGGATTTGAACCTATACCCCAAGAATCAAAATCTTGTGTGCTAGCCATTACACTATAGATCTATAAGTACTCTGTAGGGGAATCGAACCCCTATTTCCTGATAGAAAGTCAGGCGTACTTACC
Source organism: Aquimarina penaris (assembly GCF_040786285.1). Lineage (NCBI taxonomy): Bacteria > Pseudomonadati > Bacteroidota > Flavobacteriia > Flavobacteriales > Flavobacteriaceae > Aquimarina > Aquimarina penaris. The sequence continues at coordinate 1,751 of NZ_JBFMKQ010000002.1, read as the reverse complement.
ATTATACAAACAGAGCAATTTGTCTAGAGAGCAGGATTCGAACCTACAACCTCCCACGTCCAAGGCGGGTAAACTACCATTGTTATATCTCTAGATTGTTATTGCAGTACCGATCCCGATAGCTATCGGGACGAACACCCAAGAGACAGTCGGGTGCGCTAGCCATTGTGCTACGGTACTAAATATGTGGAAGTAGTAGGACTCGAACCTGCATGCTCCAAAGAGACCGAATTTACAGTCCGGCGAGCCAACCAATTGCTCAATACTTCCAATAGTTAAGAGACAAGGATGAGATTGCTACGCCTTCTCATCAAGTCACAAAGTGGATTTTCACAGTATTCAAACAAGTTTGATACTATTCCAATCATTGAGACAAGGATGAGATTCGAACTCATAAATAACAGATTTGCAGTCTGTAGCCTTAACCTTTCAGCCACCTTGTCTTTGCGATACTGGTAGGACTCGAATACCGGATCAAGTCCGGCACAAGCTCTACTATTTTATGGATAACAGCTCATCTGCGCTAACCATTAAGCTACAGTATCGTTTTGCGGAGGAAGAGGGAATCGAACCCCCGGAGCTTTTACACCCGACTGTTTTCAAGACAGTTTCCTCGACCAACCGGACTCCCTCCTTTTTTAGCAGAGGATAAAGGAATTGAACCTTTACTACCAAAATGGCAGACCTGTTTAGCAGACAAGCACAACAAACCAATATTTGCCTATCCTCCGTAATGTTGACGTAGTAGGATTTGAACCTACATTACTCCCGATGTTAAATCGGGATGCTTTATCCAAATACCCTACACGTCAATGTGTTTAGTTTTCAAAATGTCAATGAACTATGGCAATAAAAAAAGACGCCTTGTCTAGGCGTCTTCTTATATATCTGATGTATGTATAAGCTATGTTCTTATAACCATCTTTTCTATAAAATAGACACCCTTTATGTTCTTATCTGAACAATATTCTCCTTGCTCGGTAAAGAGGCGATTTAAAATATGTTGTGAACTATTCGGTATCATTTTTATATGTTTTATAGTATTTATAATAGTGCAATCTTGATTATTATTTTTGTTTTGATTGCGATGCAAAGATGAAAAATCTTTTTAAATCTGCAAATATTTTTTTGATTTATTTATTTGATAATCAGTTAGTTACGATTAAAATTAGACATAGAAATCCCTGTCCGTTTTTCAACGGATATTGGATATTCTCGCAATAGTTTGTCTCCCTGATGCTTACTTTCCAAATACTAATCTTTATGTACTAACTAACTTTTATTCATTATTCTAAAAAAAATTCATAAAAAAAGCGCCCAATTTCTTGGACGCTCATGTTATATCTAGTTTTTGTTTTAAATCACTTCATAAATATGCTTAAAAATAGCTACACAACGTCCTGTTTCGAATGGATAATTCATTAATCCATCGATAATCACACTGACTAAACAGCGATTTCGGTGCGGTATGTATTCTATTTTGTGTCATTTTGTTTTGCAAATATCAATAGTTTCTTTGTTGTTTTCCAAAATTATTCTTGAAAAGAACCCAATTTGGAAACATTCTAATGAAGAAGATCAACCACAAAAAAAGCGTTCAGGAAACTAAACGCTTTTGACATTAATTGTTTGTCTCGTCCTGAAATAAGTTGACACAAAATCGACTTATTTATGAAAGATTCAGGGAATTCTAAGAAGAAGCGTACTCAGTGCGATTACAATTTAGGCTTTAAATTAGCAGTAGTATCTCA
>NZ_JBFMKQ010000011.1:0-1026 GCF_040786285.1 Aquimarina penaris | reverse complement strand
AGATGGGAATATTGAATATTTGGGACGAATCGATGATCAGGTAAAAATTAGAGGATTTAGAATAGAGTTAGAAGAAATATCAAATTGTTTAAATCGCTACGATCAGATTGGTAAAAGCATTGTGGTTGTCAAGGAGAAAGGTGGGGATAAATTTATAGTTGCCTATTATACTTCAGAAGCAGAGATTGCCAAGGCAGATTTAAAAGAGTTTCTCTCGGATCATCTTCCTGACTATATGTTGCCTACATTTTATGTTCATTTAACAGAAATCCCTCTTAACCCGAGTGGTAAAGTAGACAAAAAGAATTTACCAGAGCCGGATATAAAAACTGGAGAAAAGTATGTAGCTCCAATTAATACCACAGAAAAAACATTAGAAAAAATCTGGTCTCGTGTACTCAAATTACCTCCAGATGTAATAGGCACGCACAAAAACTTTTTTGAATTAGGAGGCCATTCATTAAAAGCAATGATTTTGGTCAATACTCTGGTTAAAGAGTTTGATATGGCATTTCCCTTAGAAAAAGTATTTGAAAAGCCTACCATTAAACAACAAGCAGAATTTATAGATATTAATCAATGGTTATCAAATGACATCAAAGTAGATCTTGCAAGCGAAATGATTGAAGAAATCATAATCTAATAAATTTAGAGCGTCACAGGGCACACATTTTATATATAAATAATGGAAGAGGTAAACCATAGTAATATACCTCTTTGGCTAAACAAGTGACTCTCCTCAAAAACAATCACGTTTTCAAATCTTTGTTGAATAAGGCATCATGATAAATGATGTTAAGGTTAAAATTTAGTATGGAAAATTTATTATTAAAAATAAAAAAGAATAAGATCGGATTACACTTGGAGAAAGGTGCCTTACGCTTGGAAGTGCCTAAAAATTTTGATGCCAAAGAACTTCTGAAAGAAATTAAAAAGAACAAGGACGAGCTCATTAAATTTATTGAGAATACCCAATCTTTTAATTCTGAATATAAGGTGATCGAAAAAGCTCCGGAGAAAGAATAT
>NZ_JBFMKQ010000010.1:0-1247 GCF_040786285.1 Aquimarina penaris | reverse complement strand
GAATTCTAAGAAGAAGCGTACTCAGTGCGATTACAATTTAGGCTTTAAATTAGCAGTAGTATCTCAGGTAGAAAAAGGCGAGATGACCTATAAGCAAGCTCAAAAGGCTTACGGTATTCAAGGAAGAAGTACCGTTTTGGTTTGGTTGCGAAAACATGGTACCTTAGACTGGAGTAAGCCAATACTTCATTCAATGTCCAATCCAAAGAAAAAAGAAACTCCAGCCCAGAAGATCAAACGATTAGAGCGAGAACTCTCAGATGAAAAACTCAAAAATGAGATTCTTAATACGATGATTGACATCTCGGATCAACAGTTTGGTACTGCTATCAGAAAAAAGTTTTTACCCAATCAATCCAACGCATCCGACAAGAAAAGCAAGTAAGCCTTGCTTGTTGTTGTCGATTGTTTGGGATTAGCAGACAAGCTATCTATCAATCTGAAAAGCGTTCACTACTTCGTTCTAAAGAGTTAGGTCAAGTAAAATTACTCGTTGAGCACCTACGAAGACAAATGCCTAGAATAGGCACACGTAAGCTCTATTATTTGCTTAAAGAAGATTTTGAATCTCTAGGAATCAAGATAGGAAGGGATGCCTTGTTTGATTACTTACGTTCAGAATCTATGTTGATTAGTCCTAAGAAAAAGTACATAAAAACAACTTATTCTAAACACTGGTTAAAAAAACACCCTAATCTCATGAAAAATCAGAAACCCCAGGAACCAGAACAATACTTTGTTAGTGATATTACTTATATTAAAAGTAGAGAAAAAACACACTACCTCTCCTTGGTTACCGATGCTTACAGCAGAAAGATTATGGGCTATCATCTAAGTGATGATATGAGCGCAGAAAACGTAGTGAAGGCTATCAAAATGGCTCTCGAAGAGAAAGTAACCGAAAAAACAACCATTCATCATTCAGATAGAGGGTTACAATATTGCTCTGAGATATATCAAAATGAACTCAAAAAAAGTGGAACAATACCTTCAATGACTGATGGATATGATTGTTATCAAAACGCCTTGGCAGAAAGAATCAATGGAATACTTAAAAATGAGTTCCTAATCTATAGATGTAATAATAAACAAGAACTCCAATTTTTAATCAAAGAGTCAATAAAAACCTATAATAACAAAAGACCACACTTAAATCTTAATATGAAAACACCTAATTTTGTACATAACAAAAAAACCAGAGAAGCTAGCTTCTCTGGTTTAATATAAATTATTTTAAAACTGTCAAC
>NZ_JBFMKQ010000001.1:2245457-2350865 GCF_040786285.1 Aquimarina penaris | reverse complement strand
CTACTCTTGCTATTACCTAAGGAATCGAACCCTAAAAAAGTATCCTAAACACTCCCAAACCATCGTAATTAATACTCCTATGAACGTCGCTTATCTCTCAAAGCGGGTGCAAATATACAACCCTTTTTATTTCTGCAAAGTTTTTTTTGATTTATTTTTTAGAAAAAAAATTAACTCTATTTCTAAAACAAATCTTATCAATGAACTTTTGAAAACCTATCTCGTTTTGCGGGTGCAAACGTACAACCTTTTTTTGTTCTGACAAGAACTTTTTACAAAGTTTTTTTAACTCCTATTCTATAAATCAATCTTCAATGAACTTTTGAAAACATATCTCGTTTTGCGGGTGCAAACATACATCAATTTAATTCAAACGTAACATCTTTTTTTAGAAATTTTTTCAAGAAATAAGAAAAGCCCTGATTTTAAAAAAGATAGAAAACGAAGATAAGAAAATTTATTAAGCTGAGAATACATTTTTTTACAAATTTCATCTAATTTGCATAGCACAAGCATATACAATACTCTTAATGTATTAGGGATAATAGCCCTTCGACTAGGCTCAGGACAAGCTAATCTTTCTAAACCATATACTTCGACAGACTCTGCATATGGTTTAAAATTGGAATACGGTTAAAAAAAGATATAGCAGATAGCCCGACCGCACCTTTTTATGGTGTAGTAATACCCAAAATTAATTCTTTCCTGATGATGGAGGGCTAATTGTATCTGTCCATTTATTACGTAAATCGTAAAAGCTAAAGTCTAAAGCTGTTTTTTGTTCTTCGAGAATATTAGATTGAAAGCTTCGTTGTAATATATCTTCGATCCAGTAATCTTCTTCTATATTAATAGGATCATATTCTCTTTTGAGTGAAATTTTAAAAAGCTTCGCTGTATTATTATACCAAAAGGCTCTCCAGCCGCTTCTATACTCTTTTACTAACTTAAACATGGTTTTACCTGTCTGGCGATGGATTAGCTTTACTAAAATCTGGCCTTCGGTACGGGTAAGTTTTTTGAGCTCTGCCGTAAATTCTTCCTCTAAATATTTCTGGAGTAGTTTTATGTATTTTCTTTTTGATCTTTTTGAATTAATCCCCTCTAACCTTTCGTTTAAAGTAGTTAATCGCTCGGAAGCAAGTTTTGCATATGGATATACTTTACGAGTTTTTCGTCGTAGTATCAGATATTTTCTTCGGGCAAGTCTATCATTAAATTTTAATCTTCCAAGAATAACAACTTCATCCAGATCAATAGCTTCGTGCGGAATTGTATCCCCTTCGACAATATAATATTGAACAAATCTGGTCGTATCAACTTTTGAAGTATCCATCCATTTTTGATCTCTCCCTTGTCCATAAAGCAGGGAACTTAGCATCGTTAACACTATATAAGGCAAATATTTAAACATAATAGATTATGAGGTCTTCTAAATTTACTTCAAAATTAATAATTAACAGATTCTAAACCGTGAAATCTATGTGAATATTGTTAATTTCGTAAAAAAACAAAAATACACTTCTAAATACTATGGCTAAAAAGAGCATACTAAACAAAAAGTCGATAACATTTCTTGAAAAATATTTAAATAATCCCGCTCCAACAGGATATGAATGGGAAGGGCAAAAAATATGGATGGATTATCTAAAACCATATGTTGACGATTTTATTACCGACACTTATGGAACTGCAGTAGGCGTTATTAACCCAAAGGCAAAATACAAAGTTGTTATTGAAGGGCATGCGGATGAGATATCCTGGTATGTGAATTACATTACAGACAATGGACTTATTTATGTTATTAGAAACGGAGGGAGTGATCACCAGATTGCTACTTCGAAACGAGTAAACATACACACCAAAAAGGGTATTGTGCAAGGTGTTTTTGGATGGCCTGCTATACATACCAGAAAGGCTGGCAAAGAAGAAGCTCCTAAACTTGATAATATTTGTATCGATGTCGGGTGTACCACAAAAGAAGAAGTTCTAAAACTGGGAGTACATGTCGGTTGTGTAATCACCTACCCTGATGAATTTTTTATTCTGAATAAGGACAAGTTTGTGTGCCGTGCATTGGATAATCGTATGGGAGGTTTTATGATAGCCGAAGTGGCTCGTTTACTTAAAGAGAATAAAAAGAAACTTCCGTTTGGCCTATACATCACCAATTCTGTACAGGAAGAAATAGGCCTTAGAGGTGCAGAAATGATAACTCACACTATCAAACCAGACGTAGCCATCGTTACCGATGTTTGCCATGACACCACTACCCCAATGATCGAAAAGAAAACTCAAGGTGAAACCAAAATTGGAGATGGCCCTGTAATTTCTTATGCTCCAGCGGTTCAGAATAGATTGAGAGAACTACTTATTGATACTGCAGAAGATAAAAAAATACCTTTTCAGCGTATGGCATCCAGCAGGATGACAGGTACAGACACCGACGCATTTGCATACAGCAATGGTGGTGTTGCCTCTGCTCTAATCTCATTACCTCTTCGTTATATGCACACCACCGTAGAAATGGTACACAGAGACGATGTAGAAAATGTGATAAAGCTGATCTATGAAAGTTTACTGAATATTAAATCCGGAGAAACTTTTAGTTATTTCAAAAAATAGACCTATTCAATAATTTTATATATAAATCCTGCTATTACAGCAGGATTTTTTATTTTTAAAACATGGCTGATGAACTTATAGACATATTAGACAAGACGGGAAAACCTACTGGGAAAATCAGGCTTAAATCTGAAGCTCATACATTAGGACTCTATCACGCTAGTGTTCATATCTGGTTTTATACTGAAGACGGAGAAATTCTATTTCAAAAACGAGCTGATGACAAAGATACCTTTCCTGGGTTGTGGGATGTTTCTGTGGCGGGTCATATTGGTGCAGGAGAATCTACAGAAGATTCTGCAATTAGAGAAATTAACGAAGAGATTGGTCTTACAGTCTCGAAAGATGATCTGGAGTTTATCGGAACATACTTGGGTCAAAAAGTCCCCAAGCCTGATCTATTCGATAACGAATTTCATCATATCTATGTATCAAAATTGAATAGCTCTATTGAAACACTTACGCTTCAGAAGGAAGAAGTAGCAGATGTTTCTTTACTTGAAATCGATACTTTAAAAAGTGCTCTCAAAGATACAATTCGCAGTAAAGAATATGTGCCCCATGACACAGCTTATTATACTTTTATTATCAACGAAATTAAGAATCGATTACCATAATACTTCTATTACAACAAACTATCATAACTTGAATATATACTATTTAATTATAGTAATTTTGTATTGAAAAATAAAAATCAATAAACAAAAACTATGACTTATTCAAATAAAGAAACGATAGCTAGTCTAAATATACTTTTAGCAGATTACCACATGTACTACCAGAAGCTCAGAAATTTTCATTGGAACATAACTGGTTCGCATTTTTTTGAGTTACATCTCAAATTTGAAGAACTTTATGAAGATGCAAAGCTAAAAATTGACGAAATTGCAGAAAGAATATTAACGCTTAGAGCCAAACCATTTAGTAATTATAGCTCTTATCTAAAACACTCTAGTATTAAAGAATCTGAAACCAATCTTATTGATCACGAAATGGTTTCTGCAGTTTTAGAAGATCATGACACGCTTTTGAATCAGCTGAAAAAAGTAGCTGAAAAAGCAGATGATGCTAAAGATGATGGAACACTTGATATAACGGGAACTTATATTGGAGAGCTTGAGAAAACCAGTTGGATGCTTAATGCCTGGAATCAACGAAATTAAAATATCGAAACTAACATTTTTCATTCTTTTGATAACTATAACGGTTAGTTGTCAAAAGAATGAATCAACTAATTTCATTAAAATTCATGCTCTTCCGAATGCGGTTCATGAAATATCTGGTATTGCTAAGTTACCTAATAATGGTACATTGTATGCTATAAATGATTCTGGTAACGATAATACTTTATTCGCCATAAACGAAGAAGGAAAAATTGCATCTAAAATTAAAATCAAAGGAGCTAAAAATACAGATTGGGAAGATTTGGCCTATGATCAAGAAAACAATATCTACATCGGTGATTTTGGAAACAATCATAATCAACGAAAAGATTTAAGAGTTTTCAAAGTTTCGGGAATTTTATCTAATGATATTTCTGTATCTACGATTAAATTTACTTTTGAAGATCAAAAGAAATTTCCTCCTAAAAAAAAGAACCTCAATTTTGATGTAGAAGCTTTTATTTATTTAAACGGAAGTTTATATCTATTCACAAAAAACCGAAGTTCTAAATTTACCGGGACTACTAAACTATATAAATTACCAGCGGTATCAGGTGAGCATGTTGCTCAATTAATCGGTTCCTACGATACCTGTGACGACCCAAACGATTGTTTTATTACTGGAGCAACTATTAATCGAAGTAGAAACAAAATAGTTTTATTGACTTATAATAAGCTATTCGTGCTTTCAGATTTTACACCAAACAATTTATTTGATGGCACTATTAAAAAGATAAAATTGAATCATTATTCACAAAAAGAAGGCATCTGTTTCAAAAATGACTCTATTCTATATATAACAGATGAAAAAATGAAGCATAAAAAAGCTGGTCTCTACGAATATCGATTTGATTAGTAACCGATTTTAAAAATCTAACCCAAAACCAAACGTAAATCGTAATCCATCATCACTATTAAACAGTCCTAATTGCCCGCCTATAGTATCTACGGCATTAATCCATAGTCCTCCGCCTATAGAATCATGCCATGTATCTGAATCCTCATCGTCATACCAGACTCTACCGATATCATACCCTCCAAATATCCCTATTTGTAAGGGTAGCAAACCGGTTTTAAACTTATTAAAACTATATCGCAGATCTCCACTAAATGCTAATGCGCTTTCTCCGGTAAAACGCTCTTCTCTATATCCACGTAGCCCATTAAATCCACCTAAAGTGGCTCCTTGATAAAATTCGAAACCATCTCCTATATTTACCTGTGCGATTGCATCTGTTTTAAGTACTAATTTTCTATTTCTAGTTATCGCATTATAAAAGCCAAGTTTAGGAATAATATACCCATAGGTTCTATCTGTATCTTCTACATTCATTCTTGCTCCGGTTTGCAAACTAAATAGCATCCCACGGGTTGGGTTTATGGCATTATCATAGCTCTCGAACTTGTAGTGTACATCTAAATTTGTAAAAAACTTCCTTTCAAAAAAATCAGGATCTCCGGTTAAAAAATCAAACTCAGAAGTTATAATTCTATTGGGAGTATCTTGTACTTCAATTCCTTCGAAGTTGGCTTTTAGAGAAAACTGAGAACCATAATTACCATTCTTAGAAATCCCCAGTCCAAATGCCCATGTACCAATCTTTACTCTATTATAATCCAGACCTAGCACATCATCTTCATTATTACTACCATTTCCAAATCCAAAAAAGTTTTGAGCAAAATTTTCACTGGTATATTTTCCGCTTAATAAAAAATTCCAGTTACCCAGTGCGTTCATAAATTCACCAGAATACGCCAAATCATACCCTTCTGTCTGAAAATAATAGGCAGCACTAAACCTATGTTTGCTATGGTATGGATCATTTTTAAACCCATTTACAGTATAGGTATCGGTAAGATTTATATTAAGTCCGTCATCTGGATTAAACCCAACAAAGGGAGCAATAACATTGGTTTTATTGATAAACTTATTATAATCATATACATTATAATTATAGATATTACTAAATCTAAATTTTGCCCCACCTTTTTTCTTTATGGTATTAGGTTTAGATTTATGATCATATACTTTGATTTTCCTTCCGTTCTCTATAGTATAGACATCATTATTTTGCCCCCCAACAATTTTAATCCTTATCGGATTTTTACCTTTTCCTTTTGCAACAAATTCATCATCATCATCCAATCCATAGATCCAAATTTCTTTTGTTTCTTTGGTAACAAACACCTTATCAATGTAAGGTTTTTGTGCTTTACCATCTTTAATTCTGGAAACCTTGATTCTTGTCTTATTATCTTCTCTTAGAATTTCGAAAAGATCATCTTTATCAGTTCCTTTGATAATAACATACTTAGAAAGATATGTAGCATAACGATCGGCAATACCTTCGATTTTATCTATTCGCGCTTTAAGAAATCCTTTGATTTTTTTGATCGTATCATCCTGAAGCTCGGCAGGAATAGTACTAAAAGCCTCTTCAATATCTACATCGGTAAGGTTTTCTTTAATATATTTAGCTTCTTCTAACCATATTTCCTTTCCAGAATTTTGAATCAATGCTTTATCCAATCGCATTCCTGACAGATTTATCCATCTAACTTTTTTAAGCTCATCATCGTATACCTGAAACTTACGGGATAAGGGAGATACAAATTTTAAAATACTTAAAATCGCACCATCATAATTACAGAAGACTTGATCTCTATCTCTGGGTATGGGTCTAAATATTTTACCATTTTCGGTATTAAATTGCGACCACCTCCATTGATCTGGATGACGATCCCAATCGCCAAGAATCATATCAAACAACCTGGCTCTTATATAACTCTTTTCATCTACCTGATATTCTTCATCTTCTCTCAATTTACTCAACAAATCATCTGTACTCTCGATATCATCAGGTTTTCCAAATGACATTTCCTGATCGTGTTCTTTCATCGGCCTTTCTTCTAGAAAATAGATTTCATCACCAAAGTTTTCATTGTATTTACCCAGCGCAGGGTGCTTAGGGACATAGTATAGTTTAGGATTTGTATGATACACTCCAATAGCATCGGCTAAACCACCGACCGCTAAAAACGCATATGGATAGCTAGAGGTATAAAAATCAGAAAGCACACTTTCTGTTACGGTATCATCAAAATCATCATCGACATAAGTGTATTTAAACGCTCCTTTTTGTAAAAACTGTGTAACACTCTTACGCATTGCTTTTAGGCTGTATTGTCTACCCAAGCTATCAACAAGACGCAATGATCTGGTTACCTGTCCTCCTCCTTGTCGGTCAATTGTAAAACCTCCCATTAATGTGTCTAGAGTAGCCACTGGCACTTTAATGTTTTTTCCGTAAACATTTCTATAATGATCTCCCCACAGCAGTCTATGAAATCCAGATTTTTCGACTTCTTCTTTAGTATAGATTGAACCAGAAACTTCTTTATCAAAAGAGGAAGCAACCCCACTAAAATCAAATTCTTCTTCTTTCGGATGCACTTCGGTTTGATAGACTAGTTTGGGAGTTCCATTTTCATTACCATAGTAGCGTACATTTGAAGATCCATCGGTAAACACATCCAGTACTGCAAACCCTTGTCCTGGATATGAGAATAATCCATATTTACCCAAAGAAGCAGATGAGACCTTAGATCCAGAACCAGAAACAATTTGTTTTAATCCATCATTATCAATATACTGCAAAGAATGTTCGTGACCCGATGTAAAAACAACTCTATCGACACCTCTTGCAATAGTAGATAATCTTCTCATAAACCTGTTGTAATGAGCATTAGACAAATCCTGCGCTGTAACTCCACCTTGCGAACGAATTTGAACCGCCAATGTTCCTAATATCGGAAGGGGTATTTTCTTCTTTGAAGGAAAAATATGCTTATCAAAACTATATTTCCCTCCATGGGGTCCATTGGTAAACATAGGGTGGTGCATCGCAACCAAAATAGTCTTTTTACTATGCTTTTTGAACTCTCCTTCGATCTCCTGAAAGAATTTTTCTCTAGTCTTAATTTCGCAATCATCATTGATTGTAGGGTTTTTATCCCAATTTGCCAGATACCATTGGGAATCTATAATCAATAAATGTACTTGATCATTAACCTTAACACTTTCTATAGGACATCCATTAGAAGGTAAAAAAGATTCTTTGTTACCTAATTTTTGGTTAACGTACTTTTCTTCTCTCTTTAGTCCTACTACTCCATTATTATACCAATCGTGATTGCCAGGAATAAAAACCACATTACCATCAAAGCCCTTTACTGCATCTATTTGAGCATTAATCCGATGTTCTGACAAAGCTCTTTCTGAGGATTCATTTATAGGCATTCCTTTGGGGTAAATATTATCTCCTAAAAAAATCAAGTAATCGTCTTTGGTTTTAGCAGTATCCATTACTTTTTCAAGAATAGTTAACCCCTTTGTGCTTTCATTTAATTTAGCATAACCTGCATCTCCAACTAGATAAAATGTTTTATCAATTTTTTTTACTGGTAATGTTTTAGTAAAATTTTCGACTTTATACTTAGGAGAATACGTAGCGCATGAACTTACCAGTAATGCAGTACAAATAATTAGAATCTTATTATATTTATTCATTGTTTGGAGTACAATCTCTTTTTTTTAATTATTTTGGTTACCGAAAAATAACAAATATGTCTTCCTTATTAGAAAAAACAGAACACTTTGTTTCGGAGCTTTTTGACAAAGAACTTCCGAACTCATGTATATATCATAATCACGACCACACCAAAAGAGTATTTAAAAGTACAAAAGAAATTATTGATAGCATCAATATCTCTAATGAAGATAAAGAAGTTTTATTGTTAACAGCGTTACTACACGATACGGGGTATTCTAAAAGCTCTAAAAACCATGAAGAACATAGTGTAGAGATTGCTACAGATTTTTTATCAAAGCAAAACGCTCCTAAAGCTATCATTGATAAGGTTTCTAAACAGATTATGGCAACCAAAATGGAGCATGAACCTGTTGACCTAATGGAAGAGATTATTAGAGATGCAGATGCTTCTCACTTTGCAAAAGATTACTATGGTGAGACTAGTGAACTTTTAAGAAAAGAATTTAAATTAAATGATGTTAAGGATTTAAATACTGCGCAATGGCTTAAAGCAAATATAGATTTGTTTCAGAATAAGCATCGTTATTATACCGATTATGCCAAAGAAAAGTGGGCTCCTAAAAAAGAAGAAAATTTAGCCAAAATGCTTAAGGAGCAGTCTAGAATAAAGAAAGAAAAGAAAAAGAGAAAAGAAAAAGAGAAAGAAGAAAGTCCAGAAAAGGGAATACAAACTCTATTTAGAGTTACCTTAAGAAATCATCTTAAATTAAGTGATATAGCAGATACAAAGGCCAACATCCTACTTTCTGTAAACGCCATTATCATATCACTTGCTTTGTCTAATTTGATTCCTAAATTAGATAATCCATCCAATCAATATCTAATATACCCCACTTTGATTTTTTTAATATTTAGTATCATATCTATTGTATTATCAGTATTGGCAACACGACCTAATGTAACTAGTGGTGAGTTTACCAGAAAAGAAATTGAAGAGAAGAAAGTAAATTTATTGTTCTTCGGTAATTTTCATAAAATGCCATTAGAGGAGTATAAATGGGCCATGCATGAACTAATGGATGATAAAGATTACATTTATGATACGATGATAAAAGATCTTTATTTTTTAGGTAAAGTATTACACAAAAAGTATAAAATATTAAGAATCACCTACACCGTCTTTATCATAGGAATTGTTTCGTCTGTGGTTTCTTTTGTAATTGCTTTTAATACACTACAATAATAAGCTACATGTTTTTGGATTACCGCTAAAGTGTAAAGTTTTGACTTAATTAAGTTCTTTCATAAGATCTTCGTAGGTATAAAACTCTTTATCCTGCTCATTTTTGTGATATAAAATATTTACACGAAGTGCTTTAAGCCCGGTAACACCTTGCAGATCATCTAGCTCTACGACTTCTATCTCATCTTCTAGGTAATTTTTAGACTGCAAGAAATTTAGATATTTGATATATTCTGTTTCATCAGAGCGTTGAGAATAGATAATGACCAATTTACCTTTTTCGGTAACTCGTTGATCTGTCCCTTTTATCATAGATTTATCTACTCTCTTTTTTACTACCTCGTATCTTGCATTATAAGTGCCATCTACATCAAAACGCTTCTCATCCATTCTAAATCTCACAGATAAAGATGTATTAAATACTAATACCATGGATGCTACATCTAATGCTACGGGTAAATCTTTTTTCATTTGATAATATGCATTTTCCATTTCACACATTACCTGTAACTGCCATAATCGAAGGTTGTATAAATACACCTTATTAAAACTGTCCTGCTTGGTAATAGATTCACCTATATACATATTATGTTCTACTCCATCAGATTTAAATCGCTCAAAATAATGAGGGTACATTCCTTGAGCTTCATCTTGTTTTTGATCCAATAAAGCGGCCATCTTCTTATTAATAAGCATTACCGATTCATCATAAGCCTTACGATGTTTATATACAGTTTTAATGCCTTTATCCAGCATTTGATTATATTCCTCTATAAGTGCATCTAGCTCACTATTTTTTTTATTAAGATGTTTAAATAGTGGTGTAATTTCTTTTTGAATGAAGTTTATAATCTTCTGTTCGCTATCAACTTGTAATTGCTCTGTAGTTGAATTAATATATCGATTTGTTCTATATTCTAACTGCTCATAAATAGGCAAAGGATCAGACTCTAACACTTTATTTATTACTTTAGAAATACCTCTGAGTTGTAAAACTAAATCTTTTTGAATCGCTTGATTACGTGCTTCAGAGGAACCTTTTATATCAATTTGCCCATATAATGGGTATACATTTTCAAAAACCACTTCTTTAAAAGACACCGGTTTTTCTTCAACCATGGCACGCATAAAACGTCTTGCTTCTTTCCTAAACTTCCACTGAACACTTGGATGAATCGAAGTACATTCCTGTTGGATAATTAACTCTAATTCATTTTCAGCTTTTGCCTTAGAGCGAAGAACAGAATCTACCAAATATGGCATTACATCTTGTAATTTATTGGCATTAATACTATTTAACTCCTGAACATTAGGTGAAACGATTTCAAGAATCCCCAATAACTTTCCTTCACTTTTTATAGGTGCAATAATCGCACTATTAATATCCTGGGCAACCAAATTCTTATACATCTTCTCCTCGGGAGTAGACTTTTGATATTTTTTTACATCAGAAATAGCAAAATAGGTCGATTTATCAAACAGAAAATGATAAGTCCCTTTACAAAGGGCTTCTTTACAATTATCTGAATATTGATCATAAAGAATATAACTATCTATATTTTTAAAGGGTACACGTTCAAATATCTGATCTTCTTCATAATAATTAGAGAACCCTACTTTAATTTCATGCAGATTAAAAATAGCTCTAAAAATCTCTTGAAAACTATCTACAAAATCACCTTTGGTTTTATCATATCGAATTAAACTAGTTTTAAAATCTGATAATGAAACATCGGTGGTCACATCAAACATATTTGCAAGTACGACACCTTTAAAAATCCAGCTATGAGGAGGAAACTTTTCTTTCCAGATATCGATATTATCAAAATTATCTAATAACTCGGCTACATCTTCGTCTGTAATATCTTTGGCTTTATCGGTCTTGATGATATCAATAAAATCACCATTATACATAATTCTATAGTGCCTCATTATCCCCATTGCATCGGGGATATCATAAAAGAAAGGTCTTCTAAAATCTATATTATATCCATAGTAGCTTCCTAAAATCATACTACATCCCATTATATAATAATGGTCTTCGTCTAAATTTTTGATTTGAGGTTCGAAATCTTCTCCTGCTACTTTTATAATATTTTGATAACGTTGTGTAGATTTTAATACTGTATTATGAAAGGGTATTGTTGCTATTTTTATCTCATTCTGTTGTAGCACTTGAGGGAATGAATCTTCTAGAATAAGATCGATTTGAGGAAGTAATTCTATTACTCTTTTTTCTTCTTTTATACCTTCATCTAGCTCAGGATATTCATTAACTACAGCTAATATATGCTCAGCACGGTTTCTTAAAAGTTCATTATCACTTTTAAGGCACTCTCTATACTGTTCAAAAAACTTTGAAAAACTAATCCATATATCTAAAGGAGAATCCTGCTCTAACACCTTCATATCAGTTTATCTATTAGTTATGCAAAAATAATATAAAACCCTTTGATAATGCTATTCTATTAACAATTAATTAAAATTATGTTAATAGATTAAAAACAAGGTTTAACACTAAAACGATTGAAGTTTTAAAATTTAGACTCAAAATCTAAGAAATCAACCATCTTTTTTAAAAACCATTATTGCCAAATCAAGCTTTTAACAGCATTACGATTAAATATAAGACTGAAAACAGTAGGTTTTTGTTACACTAAAACTCATTTTTTTCTCGCTTTCCTAAGAGGAACTTAACAAATTACCCATCAAAAAGTTAATTTTTGGAGTATATAGGATGGATTCTGTATTTTTACCCACACTAAATCAAAATACCATGAAAAGAATTGCATTACTGGTTACAATTATTCTACTTGCAGCCTGTAAAAAAGAAGAAAAAGGATACTCTATAACTGCAGATGTTGCGGGATTTGAGGATGGAACCGTAGTATATGTAAATGCTATTAGTGAATCCAACAGACCTGTAATTATTGATTCTGCAACCGTACAACAAGGTCAATTTAGAGTAAGCCTACCTACACCAGAGAGTAACGATTTTAATTATTTAACGTTTAAGGATATTCCTGGTAACGTATTATTTTTAGCCGAAAATAATCCCATCAAGATGACGATTTACAAAGACAGTCTGCGTTCATCAATTATTGAAGGTGGTATTGAAAACAAATTATTTTTTAGTTATGTTAATGCAATCAAATCTTTTGGCGAAGAAAAGGTGAAACTTAACAATCAATACCAAATAGCTTCAAAATTAAATGAAGCTGATAAGGCACTAAGAATAGCAGCTCAAAGAGAAAAATTACTTGAAGAAGAAAAACAGTTTAGAAAAGATCTTGCTGATAAAAACACCAATTCTTTAGTTTCTGTAATGGCTTTAACCGATCTTTTAAATCTTAAAGCAGTAAAAGCAAAAGAAGCAAAAGAAAAGTATGATGTATTACCAGATACTCTAAAAACATCTAGATTAGGTAAAAATTTAGATCGCCTTATTACTAATGCAGTTGCATTATCTAATCAAAAAAGAATAGATATTGGTAGCACAGCCGAAGATTTTTCTGCTCCTACTCCCGAGGGTAAAAAATTATCCTTAAAAGAATCGATGGGCAAAATTACCATAATCGATTTTTGGGCATCATGGTGCAAACCATGCAGAATGGAAAACCCAAATGTAGTACGTGTATATAATAAATATCATAATAAAGGATTAAATATTATTGGTGTTTCTTTAGATAAGAAACAAGAATCTTGGACCAAAGCAATTGCAGATGACAACTTAGATTGGAACCATGTGTCGAATTTACAATTTTGGCAAGACCCAATTGCAAGAGCCTACGGTGTACGATCTATACCAGCCACATTTATTTTAGATGAGAGCGGAAATGTTATTGCTAAAAATTTAAGAGGACCTGCTCTAGAAAAGAAAATTTCTGAATTACTGGATGAAAAAGCTTTATAGAATTATATAAGTTAAGAATTTGAAAAAACGGCCTTAAAAGAGGCCGTTTTTTTATATTTATATTTTAAAGTTTGCCCAATCTTTGCATTACAAAAAGAATAATAATGGGTATTGCCAGTAAACCTATCATCAATGGATTTTCTTGAAATAGCCAAGGAGCCAAAAACAAGGTAATGACATATCCTCCTACTGCTCCACCAAAATGCGCATCATGACCTATATTACCTACTCGATTTTTCATTCCGAAAATAGAATATAATAAATATCCGATTCCAAAAACATATGCAGGAATCGGGATTGGAATAAACATCAAATACAAACTCATATCCGGTCGAAATAAAATGCCTGCATAAATAATTCCTGAAACAGCACCACTGGCTCCTACAGCACTGTAATGATATTCATCCTTATGAAAAAACAAAGAAAATAAATTTCCCACCAAAAGACTTCCAAAATAAATAACCAAAAATTTTACATTCCCTGTGAAATCAAGTACTACCGGAGCAAAAAAGTAAAGTGTAAACATATTGAAGAAGAGATGCATCGTATCTACATGTAAAAAACCCGAGGTTAGCATACGTATCTGCTCTCCGCGTCGTATTCCTCCAATATTAAATTTGTACCGTTCAAAAAAAGAAAAGTCATTAAACCCTTTTAATGACATCAATATATTAGCCGCGATTATAATAATTAGTACAATATCAAGGTTCCCCATAAATGCAATTTTCTTCAAATATACCATATATTTTTACTCAAAAAAATTGCAATAATTAGGTCGGCGCTATTAGCAAAAGTTTATGATTTAAAAGTTCTATTAATTTTATCTTTGTAGGCTTCAATATAATTCGCAATGCAGCTATTAATATATCGTTTGGTGTATCCAATATTGTGGGTGATTTCTATATTACCGTGGCCTTTATTTTATATGTTTTCTACTGGAGTATATTATGTTACATATTATATTATCGGTTATCGCAAAAAAGCTGTAACAGAAAATCTAATGCTGGTTTTTCCGAAAAAATCAAAAAAGGAAATTTATAAAATCCGTAAACGTTTTTATAAACACATGTGTGATATGTTCTTAGAAATGGTAAAAACTATATCTATATCAAAAGAGGAACTAAGCAAGCGTTTCAAAATCCTAAACCCCGATACTTTAAGAACATTAGAATCAAATAACAAAAGTATTATGGTCTTAATAGCTCATTATGCCAGTTACGAATGGTCTATTGCAGTGCAATTCCTAGGTGGTTTTCCTATAGTTGGTGTTTACAAAAAACTTGCGAACCCGTATTTTGATCAGCTTGTGAATAGAATACGAGGTCGCTTTGATGCCCGATTAATCTCTAAGCATAATACCGTTAGAGAAATCACACGAGACAAAGTACAAGGTAAACTTTGTGCGTACGGATTAGTGACCGATCAATCTCCAAGGTTAAAAAACACCATATACTGGACAGATTTTATGGATATACTAGTTCCTGTCTACCCTGCAGGAGAAAAGTTAGCAAAACGAATGGACATGCCTGTAGTATATCTCAAAGTAGAAAAAGTAAAAAGAGGGTATTATGAAGCAGAGTTTATACCTATTACCAAAAATCCAAAAGATTGTGAAGATTACTACATTACCAAAAAATACCTTAGACTACTAGAATCACAAATTCATAACCAACCCGAATATTACCTTTGGACTCATAAACGTTGGAAATATCGTAATGCAGAAATCCCAAAAGGAGCGGTTATAGACTAGCGATTCATTCTACATCCTATTTATGAGAATTTGGTTTTTTTTAACGTTTAATACTTATTTTTAACCAAATACCTGTATTTTCGCGCTTAAACCCCATCTATTTTATGCAATTAGTTGTTTATAGTATAGTTTATCCATTCTTATGGCTAATCTCAAAATTACCATGGAGATTATTTTATGCATTTTCTACTGGTATCTTTTTTCTTATATATTATATCATTGGTTACAGAAAAAAAACTGTAGCCGAAAACTTAAAATTAGTTTTTCCGAATAAGGATCCCCAAGAAATCAAAAGGATTAGAAAAGATTTTTATCGACATCTATGCGATATGTTCTTAGAAATGATAAAATCGATTTCTATATCTAATGAAGAGATGAAGGAACGTTTTAAGGTGACTAATCTGGATATGCTTAACGAATTAGAAGCCCAGGGAGAAAGCATGATGGTATTTATGGCACATTATGCTAGTTATGAATGGGCCAACGTAGTTGATATACAAACAGGTATTCAAGCAGTAGGTGTATATAAACGTATAGAAAACAAATATTTTGACAGGTTGGTGCGTAGAATACGTGCACGTTTTGGATCTAGAGTGGTAACCACCAAGAATGCTATGGAAGAAATCACCAAAGATAAAAACAGGGAGGGTGTGTTTATGTATGGACTAGCTGCCGATCAATCTCCTAAAATATATAAAGCAACATATTGGACAGATTTTATGGGTGTAAAAGTGCCTACCTTCTTAGGTGCAGAGGTTTTAGCTAAGCGTTTAGGTACTAAGGTTTTTTATCTGAAAGTAGAAAAATTGAAAAGAGGATATTACGAAGCTACTTTTGTTCCTATAGCCGATGATCCTAATGCTTGCGAAGAGTATTCAATAGTAAAAAGCTATCTTAGGATTCTAGAAAAACAAATTCATAACAAACCCGAATATTACCTTTGGACGCATAAACGCTGGAAACATCGTAATGCATTATCACATGCCCCAGAAGGTGCCACAATAGATTAATAACTCTTACCAATGAGATACTGATAAATAAGTTTACCTTTGTTAGCTTTTAACAAATCGGCTCATGCAATTATTAATTTATAGTATCACCTACCCTATAATTTTAGGAATATCGAAACTACCATGGAGGTTGTTTTATATGTTCTCTACTTGTACCTATATTGTAACGTATTATATAATACGCTACAGAAGAAGTACCGTAACAGAAAACTTAACCTTAGTATTTCCCGAAAAATCTAAAAAAGAAATAAAAACCATTCGCAAGACATTCTACAAGCACATGTGTGATATGTTTTTAGAAATGACAAAATCACTTTCTATTTCGAGAGAAGAACTCATAAAACGTTATAAAGTAGTAAATCTCGAAGAGTTTCATGAATTTGAAAAAAAGAACAAAAGCATTATTGCCCTTATGGGACATTACGGAAGTTTTGAATGGTCTAATGCCATCGACTTAGTATCTCTAAATCCTTGCGTAGGGATTTATAAACAGATTAAAAACAAGCATTTTGACAGTTTAGCACACCGTATACGTGGACGGTTTAACTCCAGGCTTATTGCCAGCCACAAGGTAGCCAGACAGATTATTAAAGATAAGCAAGAAAATAACGTATGTGCATATGGTATGATCTCTGATCAATCCCCAAAAATTAATAATGCAAAGTATTGGACCGATTTTATGGGAATTAAAGTACCCATTTTTTTAGGAGGAGAATTTCTAGCACAACGACTTGACGTTATTGTGTTATATCTTCAAGTAAAAAAAGTAAAACGAGGACATTATGAAGTTAAATTCATCCCTATAACCGAGAATAGTAAAGAAGAAGAGAAATTTTATTCCATAAAAAAATATCTTCGATTGCTTGAAGAACAGATACGCGAACAACCCGAATATTATCTCTGGACTCATAAACGTTGGAAACATCGCAATGCCCAATCAGAAGCTCCAGAAGGTGCGATTATAGATTAGCATAAATACCAGGTAAGCTAATATAGCCTACCTGGTAATCTAAACGTATTATATTCCTGCAATTTCTTTTAACGTTACTATAGTATCTTCTGCCAGTTGGTCTGCCTTTTCCTGACTTAATGCTTCAGTATAAATACGAATGATCGGTTCGGTATTACTTTTGCGTAAGTGCACCCAACAATCTTCAAAATCTACTTTTACACCATCAACAGTAGACACTTCTTCTGAAGCATGTTTTTTATGAAAACCTGCCAAAATACCATCGACATCCAAACCAGGGGTCAATTGTATCTTATTTTTACTCATAAAATAAGATGGGTAGCTATTTCGCAATTCACTTACGGTACACTTCTTTTCTGCCAAATGAGTAAGAAATAAGGCTACTCCTACCAAAGAATCTCTTCCATAATGTGATTCTGGATAAATGATTCCTCCATTACCTTCTCCACCAATAACTGCTTTATTGGCTTTCATTAATTCAACTACATTAACTTCTCCTACAGCACTAGCTTCATAAGTACCATTATGCTTTTGCGTAACATCTCGTAATGCTCTGCTCGAAGATAAATTAGAGACTGTATTACCAGGGGTTTTTCCTAATACAAAATCTGCGCATGCAACCAGTGTATATTCCTCTCCAAACATTTCGCCATCCTCGCTCATAAAAGCTAGACGATCAACATCAGGGTCAACAGTAAGGCCAAAATCGGCTTTCTCTTTTACAACCAATTCAGACAAATCGGTTAAGTGTTCTTTAAGAGGTTCTGGGTTATGCGGAAAATGACCTGTAGGTTCGCAATATAATTCTACCACATCTACTCCCATTTTTTTAAGAAGTTTTGGTATCGCAATACCGCCAGTAGAGTTCACTGCATCAACAACAACTTTGAATCCGGCTCCTTTTACTATATCTGCATTGACTAAAGATAAATTTAAAACTTCATCGATATGCTTATCAATATAGGTATCATTAACCGTTATGCTCCCTAAATCATCAACTTCGGCAAAAGTATATGCATCATTTTCTGCTATATCAAGGATTTTCTTTCCGTTCTCTGCATTTAAAAACTCTCCTTTATTATTAAGAAGTTTTAGGGCATTCCATTGTTTTGGATTATGGCTGGCGGTTAAAATAATTCCTCCATCTGCTTTTTCAATAGGAACAGCTACTTCTACCGTTGGTGTAGTAGAAAGACCTAAGTCAATAACATGTATCCCTAATCCTACCAAACTATTCATTACCAATTCCTGGATCATAGATCCCGAAATTCGAGCATCTCGCCCAACAACTACAATAGGATGTTTTTTGTTTGTCTCTTCTTTAAGCCAACTACCGTAGGCCGAAGCAAATTTTACTGTATCCACAGGAGTAAGATTATCCCCTACTGCGCCACCTATTGTACCTCTAATTCCAGAAATTGATTTGATTAATGTCATTTTATAATATTGATTGTTTGGTTTGATGGCAAATGTACGAGGTACAAAAGATTACTACAACTTTACCATTAAAGTTTACCCAAAAACAGCACATATTTATCAAAATATTGTAAATTTCTCTAATGAATTTCTTAGCCCACATTTATCTCTCTGGAGAAGACCCTGAATTAAAAATTGGTAATTTTATCGCAGACTCTGTTAAAGGAAAAAAGTTTTTAGACTATCCAGAACGCATAAGTCAAGGGATTACATTGCATCGAAAAATTGATTCATTCACTGATTCCCATGATATTGTAAAAAAAAGTGTCTCTCGATTATTTCCTAAATACCGGCATTATAGTACGGTGATTGTTGATATTTTATATGATCATTTTCTGGCTGCCAACTGGACAGAATATTCTGATATTCCATTAGAAGAATACACTTTGGATTTTTATAGTTTACTTCATCAACATCACGAGATCCTACCCAAGCAAATTCAGACTTTATTACCCTATATGGAGCAAGATAATTGGTTACTTAGCTATGCTTCTATTTCTGGGATTGGCAATGTGTTATCCGGGATGAACCGAAGAACAAAGAACCGATCAAAAATGAATCTTGCTGTGACTGAACTTGAGGAACATTATACTGATTTTGATATTGAGTTTCGCTCTTTTTTCGAAGAGTTAAAACTATATACTAAAAGTGAAATAAAAATATTATGAGACACCTATTCTACTTCATATTTCTTTTATTAAGTTTTTCATGTAAAACATCTACCGATCAAGAACAAAAAGCTAAGCCTGTAAAAGGTGTTATAGCACAAAATGCTATGGTTGTGTCGGCAAGAGAAGAAGCTTCAAAGATTGGTGCTGATATTATGAAGAATGGAGGTAATGCGTTTGATGCCATGGTAGCCACCGAAATGGCACTTGCAGTATCGTATCCTTATGCGGGTAATCTGGGAGGAGGAGGGTTTATGGTGTACAGAAAAGCCAATGGAGAGACAGGAACTTTAGATTATCGAGAAAAAGCACCTCTTGCAGCTACTAAGAATATGTACCTTGATGAACACGGAGACCCTATTCCCGAAAAAAGCCAATATGGAGCAACAGCAGCGGGAGTTCCCGGAACTATAGCCGGTATTTTTGAAGTACACAAAGAATTTGGCACCCTACCTATACAGGATATTCTTATGCCTGTTGTAGAACTTGCCCATAAAGGGTTTGTAATCACACAAAAACAAGAAAAACGCTTTGAACATTATAAAGAATATTTTTATAAAGTAAATAAAGATACTATTCCTATTCTTAAAGGATATACTGCAAATGATACTTTAAAAAATCCAAAATTAGCGCAAACACTTCTTAGAATTATCGAAAATGGCAAGGATGAATTCTATAGAGGAGAAACTGGACAAAAGTTGATTGATTTTATTCAAGATAATGGTGGAATCATGACCATAGAAGATTTAAACAAGTATGAAGTTAAATGGAGAGAACCCGTACGATTTAAGTATAAAGACTTAACGGTTATATCTATGTCGCCACCATCAAGCGGAGGTATCTGTTTGGCGCAAATTATGGGAATGATTGAGCCATATGATCTGAGTAATTATGGTCATAATCAGCTTAAAACTATACAAGTTATTGTAGAAGCCGAAAAAAGAGCGTACGCCGATCGTAGTTATTATTTAGGCGACCCTGATTTTGTTGAAATACCTGTAGACACTCTATTAGATAAAGACTATTTAACCGATAGAATGCAAGATTTTAGTTTTGATAAACCTACACCATCTTCAGATATTAGTTGTGGTAACATTCCGGGATATGAGAATGATGAAACGACCCACTACTCTATTGTAGATCAATTTGGAAACGCAATATCGGTAACTACTACTCTTAATGGCGCCTATGGGTCTAAATTATATGTCCCAGAATTAGGTTTTTTCCTCAATAACGAGATGGACGATTTTAGTGCCAAACCAGGAACACCCAATATGTTTGGGTTAATAGGTGCCGAAGCTAATGCTATAGCCCCCGAAAAAAGGATGTTAAGTTCTATGACTCCGACGATTATTGAAAAAGATGAAAAATTCTGGATGTCTGTAGGAACCCCGGGGGGATCCACGATTATTACTTCTGTCCTACAAACTATATTAAATGTAAAAGAATTTGGTATGACGATGCAGGATGCCGTAAATGCTCCGCGTTTTCATCATCAATGGTTACCAGATGAAGTATATTTCGAACCCAATTTGTTTGATCAGGAATTACTAAATGAAGTAGAGACAAAAGGATACACTATAAATGTAAAAGAATCTAAGATCACCAGTAAGGTCGAAGGTATTCTTGTATTACCCGATGGAACCCTTGAAGGAGGTGCCGATAAACGAGGAGATGATACCGCTGTAGGATTTTAAATTATAAAAAAATCATGAAGTTTATTACCGAATTACTTTCAAAGTTTGAAAACCATGCCGATGCAGAACAAGCGAGGGCAATGGAAGCCTATATGAAAGACCTTTTCTCCTATTACGGAATAAAAGCTCCTGTAAGAAAAACTATTTTAAAAGAAACTATCAATAATTTTAAAAATGAATTATCGCGTGATACTATTATTGAAATAGCTAATACTTTAAATCAAGACCTGCATCGCGAACTTCACTATTGCGCCATGGAGCTGGTGGATCGTTTTCTGAAAAAAAAATACGAGGTCGATGATATTTATTTTATTGAAAAAATGATCACCACCAATTCCTGGTGGGATACCGTAGACTTTATCGCAAAACATATTTTGGGCAACTACTTACTTCAATTTCCTGATCAAACCCAAGTGGTTATTACCAAATTTTCTCTTTCAAAAGATATGTGGCTTAACCGAAGTGCTATTTTATTTCAGTTAGGATACAAAGATAAAACTGATGCTCAGTTATTGTTTTCGTTATGTGATCACCACAAATCTTCTAATGAATTCTTTATCAGAAAAGCGATTGGTTGGGCCTTACGAGAATACTCGAAAGTAAATCCAGAAGCTGTACAGCTTTATGTATCTTCTGCAAAATTAAAGCCTTTATCAGAAAAAGAGGCTTTAAAAAGAATTCAATAAACCTTACCTAAATTGAGAATGGTAAGTATTCATTACCTCTCGGCGTTTACCCGAAGATAATAAAGGGATTTCATCAACATATTCGATAGTAATATTAGCATCTTGTCCAAGATACTCTTTATACTCTAATAACATTTTTTCTTCGTCAACCTTTTGATCTGTATTTAGTTTTATCAAATACTCTTTTTCTCCATATTGAATCAATTGAAACTGTTTGTATTCACCATATTTGCATAATTTATACGAAATATGAGAAGGTACCAGGTCTCCACTTGTATTGTAAATCAGGTCAAGTTTTCTTCCTTCTATAGATGTTAAGAAAGGTACCCCTTTTTCGCCAACATCCATACTTCCTATATCACCTGTATCATATCGTATTAAAGGCATCGCATAATTATGTAAATCTGTAACTACAATTCTACCACGTTCACCATTTGTTACAGGGATATCTTTATCAAGATGAAGGATTTCTACATGGTAACTTGCCAGGTTGATCATAAATCTACGTGTATCATCGCCATCCTCCTGGGCAATAATTCCATTTTCGTTATTAGAATATCGTGATACAGGAACTACACCAAAATATTTTTGCATCCTATTGCGAGTATACGCATTCAACCCTTCAGAAATGGTTATAATAGAATGCACGTTGCACTGTATTGGTTTAGCATTAACTTTATCTAAATATTTGCATATTTTTTCAAAAGCAGATACATACCCCAAAAAACTCTTTTTTGATGTACTCTCTTCTAGTTTTTTAATAAACTCGGCAATAGTATCATCTTCAAGTTTAAAGACACTTTGTGGTACAATATTTTGTATCCAATCTTTAGAAAACAGAGTGCGTTTTATATGATCCGGCCAAATTTTTATGTACACTAACTCATACCCTATTTCATAACCAGATTTTTTTGAATAATACAAATTATCTCCCGTATTACGACAGCGTTTACTCATATTCTGTAATACCGAAAAAGGTGCTCCGGTAGAGCCACTAGTAGAAACTAATACACAATTTTTAGTTTTATATTTTGAAGATTTAAAGTCATCAAAATTATCACGAATCAAATTTTTATTGATCACCGGAAAATCGGAAAGTTGGGTGTCCTTAGCGTAGGTTTTGTAGAACTTAGTGGTTTCTAAAGTATGACTAAGAATATTACTAAGATATTTTGCCTTTTTATTTTTAGAAAATTCTGATGTAGGAAATTCATTAATTTGCTTGATATCACGGTAGTGATTTCTGATATCAAATCCTCTTAAAAAATCGTAAAACCAAAAAGCATTTTTACGAAAAACTTGTAATAGATCCATTAGTGTATTACCATTACTATAAATAAGTCAAAAAAACCATAATGGTTTTACCGATCAAGGTCCAATTATGTGCTAAACAAAGGTAAAAAAAAATGCGCAGCTTTTGGCTGCGCATTTTTGTTGATATATGTAGTAATTATTTTACTTCTTCGAAATCAACATCTTCTACATCACTTCCTTCAGAACCTCCGTCAGATTCAGGCTGGTCTGCTCCGGCATCTGGACCTGGTTGTCCATTTTGCTGTGCTTCGGCCTGTGCCTTATACATCTCTTCACTAGCTACTTTCCAGGCTTCATTGATTTTATCAAGAGCCGGTTGGATCACAGCAAGATCTTTAGATTCGTACGCTTTCTTCAATTCTTCCAAAGCATCTTCAATTGGTTTTTTCTTATCATCAGATAATTTTTCACCAAACTCAGTTAACTGCTTTTCAGTCTGGAAAATCATTCCATCAGCTTCATTAAGTTTATCAGCAGTTTCTTTTGCCGCTTTATCCGCCTCTGCATTTGCTTCAGCTTCTTGCTTCATTTTCTCGATTTCTTCTTCTGTTAATCCTGAAGAAGCTTCGATACGAATATCCTGAGACTTATTAGTAGCTTTATCTGTAGCAGATACTTTGATAATACCATTGGCATCGATATCAAAAGTAACTTCGATCTGTGGTGTTCCTCTCTGTGCTGGTGGAATTCCATCTAAGTGAAAACGACCTATTGTCTTATTATCTGCCGCCATAGGACGTTCACCTTGTAATACGTGAATCTCAACCGATGGCTGATTATCTGCAGCCGTAGAGAATACTTGTGACTTCTTGGTTGGGATGGTCGTGTTAGCATCGATAAGCTTTGTCATTACATTACCCATAGTTTCGATACCCAAAGAAAGTGGTGTAACATCTAATAAAAGTACATCTTTAACATCTCCGGTCAATACTCCTCCTTGGATTGCAGCTCCTACAGCAACAACCTCGTCTGGGTTTACTCCTTTACTTGGTGATTTACCAAAGAACTTTTCTACCGCTTCTTGTACAGCAGGGATACGAGTAGATCCACCAACTAAAATAATTTCGTCGATATCACTAGTTGACAATCCAGCTGCTTTAAGCGCTGTACGACATGGCTCAACAGTACGTTTTACCAAATCATCTATTAATTGATCAAATTTCGCTTTAGATAATGTTCTTACCAAGTGCTTAGGTCCACTAGCAGTTGCCGTAACATAGGGTAAGTTAATTTCTGTCTGCGGAGAAGATGATAATTCTATCTTCGCTTTTTCTGCAGCTTCTTTAAGACGTTGTAATGCCATAGGATCGTCACGTAGATCCATATTTTCATCTGCCTTAAATTCTTCTGCTAACCAATCGATAATCTTTTGATCCACATCATCACCTCCTAAATGTGTATCTCCATCTGTAGATAACACTTCGAATACTCCATCTCCTAATTCAAGGATAGATACATCATGTGTACCTCCACCAAAATCAAATACAACGATTTTTTGATCGGTACCTTTTTTATCAAGACCATATGCCAATGCTGCTGCAGTAGGCTCATTAATGATTCTCTCTACTTTAAGACCTGCGATCTCTCCAGCTTCTTTTGTAGCCTGACGCTGTGCATCATTAAAATATGCTGGTACAGTAATTACTGCTCTCGAAACATCTTGTCCTAAGTAATCCTCTGCAGTTTTCTTCATTTTCTGAAGTGTCATTGCAGATAATTCTTGTGGTGTGTACAAACGTCCATCGATATCCACACGTGGCGTATCGTTATCTCCTTTTACAACTTTGTAAGCTGCTCTTTTAGCCTCTTTAGCAGATTCAGAGAATTTATTTCCCATAAATCTCTTTATAGAAGAGATAGTCTTAGTTGGATTAGTAACCGCCTGACGTTTTGCAGGATCACCTACTTTAATTTCTCCACCTTCTACAAAAGCAATTACAGAAGGAGTTGTTCTTTTACCTTCGGCATTAGGGATCACTACAGGCTCATTACCTTCCATTACAGAAACACAAGAGTTGGTTGTCCCTAAGTCTATTCCTATTATTTTACTCATTTTATACTAAATTGTTATACTATTGTTCGTAATAATTTATTGCTGTAAGGTCAATGATTATGCCATTACAATCTGTCTGACAGGATGTCATTACAATTATCTTAACTCCTATAAAATCTACAGTACCCATTTCTTTAAAAACAACCACGCTTCGCTTTATTAACTATTCCTTAAAAAACAAGTTTCTTTATTACCAAAAAACTATATTTACCGTCGAAATATCTTCAATAATTACGAATTATGGAATGTATCAGTATTTTTGACATGCTGAAGATAGGTGTAGGTCCTTCGAGCTCACATACATTAGGCCCTTGGCGCGCAGCACGCCGATGGATTGCAGAACTAAAAAAAGATAGTGCTTTTGACTCTATTACTTCAATTACTGTAGATCTTTTTGGATCTTTATCCCTCACGGGGAAAGGTCATGCTACAGATATTGCCGTTATTTTAGGTTTATGTGGCTATGACCCTCAGACTATCGATGTTTCTAAAATTCCTGACATCATTGATTCGATTAAAAATTCAAAGAAGCTTCTGTTCAATAACGAAGTATCTGTTTCTTTTGATCCAATATCACAGATTGTTTTTAATAGAGAATTCAAAGAGTTTCATCCT
Source organism: Aquimarina penaris (assembly GCF_040786285.1). Classification (NCBI taxonomy): domain Bacteria; kingdom Pseudomonadati; phylum Bacteroidota; class Flavobacteriia; order Flavobacteriales; family Flavobacteriaceae; genus Aquimarina; species Aquimarina penaris. The sequence goes on along the minus strand of NZ_JBFMKQ010000001.1, from coordinate 2,325,129 downwards.
AACGGTATGACGTTTCATGGCACTTTGAAAAATGGTAAAAAAATATCATCCTCTTTTTATTCTATTGGTGGTGGTTTCGTGGTAAAAGAAGAAAGAAAAAGGAAAGAAAAAAAGCTCGAAGAATTTCAATACTTTCCTTTACCCATTCAAAAAGCGACAGATTTATTAGCGTATTGTAACACAAAAAACAAAAAAGTTTCTGAAATCGTTCTTGAAAATGAACGTTCTTTACGAAGTGATTCTGAAATTGATGACAGGATTGCACAAGTATGGAAGGTAATGCTGGAATCTATGTTTACAGGCTGTCATACTGAAGGCACCCTACCTGGTGGATTAAATGTAAGAAGAAGAGCTTTTGATACACATAAAAAGTTAATTGAAGACACGACATACAACTCCCCTCAAGAATGGATTGAAGCCATACGAAATACAGAGGTGAAATTTCGTCAGATATTGAAATGGGTTTCTTGTTTTGCCTTGGCCGTAAATGAAGTAAATGCTTCTTTGGGACGAGTAGTAACAGCTCCTACTAATGGTAGTGCTGGTGTAATCCCTGCTGTTATGATGTATTATATGGTTATCGAAAACCACGATGCCAACTTTGATGATGTAAAACAATTTATGTTGGTTGCTGGTGAGATTGGTAGTTTATTCAAAAAAGGAGCTACTATATCTGCTGCGATGGGTGGTTGCCAAGCAGAAATCGGTGTTTCTTCGGCAATGGCTGCAGGAGCATTAACCGAACTAATGGGCGGTACACCTGAGCAAGTATTGATGGCAAGTGAAATAGCGATGGAACATCACTTAGGGCTTACCTGCGATCCTATTGCCGGTCTTGTACAAGTTCCTTGTATAGAACGAAACGCAATGGGGGCTATAAAAGCTATAAATGCTTGTGAAATGGCTCTAGACGCTGATGCTGCACATGCCAAAGTCCCTTTGGATAAGGTTATTGAAACCATGTGGGAAACGGCCCTAGATATGAATACCAAATATAAAGAAACCAGTGAAGGTGGTTTGGCAGTAAAAGTAAGCTTAAGCGATTGTTAGATTTAAGTTACACGATTCAGAGAAGTAAAACTTTAAAATCAGTTGTAGTTTTTTAACCTAAAATCGTAATTCATAATTCGTAAATTACTTACACCCTTCTCTATTTCGCGTATCTGCGATAGAAATAATCTTCCAGGAAGTACCATCATTATACAATTGAAAAACATTTACTCCGCAATGACTAAAGGTATCATTGAAATAGAATTCATAGGGAGTCCACGCGTTTGCTATAGTCGAATCTGCATCAATCTTAAAGAGTAAAAGTCGTTCATCCCAACGTTGCTCTGCTGGCCTACTTTGTATTGCTGTCAAGAATCTGCTAACATCAGTTTTAACCGCTTTCTTACCTCCATTTTTTGTTTCTGCAATAGTTTGCATTGTTATATTTTCATCCATGGTGTTTTTAATTTTGACAGTATCACCAGAATGAAACCCTTCAAAAAACTGTAAAATAGTTTGTTTTACTTCTTTTTCATAACGACTTACATCTTTAGAATTATCTTTTTGCGAAAAAACGATGCAAGTGCTAAAAAGAAAAGTGAATACGATTAATCTATGCATAATGTATATTTTTTGATCTCTATAAATGTAATATTTAAATTCCTTTCAAAATAAAAGAAAATCAAAAACCTCATACACTTGTTACGATATTGGTAAATGATTACTTTTACATTCCAAAAAAATATAATAAGATGTCTACAGCAAAAAAAGATTACAAACGTGTTACGGTAAAGTCCCTAGTAGAAATGAAGGCTAATGGAGAAAAAATCTCTATGTTAACTGCTTATGATTATACCATGGCCAAAATTGTTGATGGTGCCGGCGTAGATGTAATTCTTGTGGGTGATTCTGCATCAAATGTAATGGCAGGTCATGAAACGACCCTGCCGATTACTTTAGATCAGATGATCTATCATGCCTCTTCTGTAATTAGGGCTATTGATCGTGCATTGATTGTAGTAGACATTCCTTTCGGAAGTTACCAGAGTGATCCAAAAGAAGCATTACGTTCTGCCATCCGAATTATGAAGGAATCAGGAGGGCATGCTGTAAAAATGGAAGGTGGTAAAGAAATAAAAGAATCTATAAAGAGAATACTTAATGCCGGTATCCCGGTTATGGGGCACCTTGGATTAACACCACAATCTATTTACAAGTTTGGAACCTATACCGTACGAGCAAAAGAAGAAGAAGAAGCACAAAAACTAAAAGAAGATGCTTTGATGCTTGAAAGAATTGGATGTTTTGCTATTGTTTTAGAAAAAGTTCCTGCGAAACTGGCTAAAGAAGTTGCCGAAAGTCTCACTATTCCTATTATAGGAATCGGTGCAGGAAATGGTGTCGATGGGCAGGTTTTAGTAACACATGACATGTTGGGAATGACACATGAGTTTAATCCTCGCTTTTTAAGACGTTATTTGGATCTATATACAGAAATGACCAATGCCTTTAAGCAATACGTTACCGATGTAAAAGCAGTTGATTTTCCTAGTGATAAAGAGCAGTATTAGTTTTAGATTGGTTAGATTTCCGGATAGTTGGATCTTTAGATAGATTAGGCTGTTAGACATTTAAATATGCATAGATTTAAAGATTTAGAAATATGGAAAAAAAGTAGAATATTTTGTTCTAAGATCTATGCTATTACATCTAAATTTCCAGAAACTGAAAAATTTGGAATAACCAATCAGTTAAGAAGGGCTTCCGTCTCAATTCCTTCAAACATAGCCGAAGGCTCTTCAAGAAACTCAAATAAAGATTTTTCAAGATTCCTTCAAATCACTTTAGGATCGGCTTATGAAATCGAAACACAATTACTAATCTCTTTTGATTTAAAGTTCATTGATGAAGATGAATTGGATTCTTTATTAAATGATTTAAATTCTATTATCAAAATGACCTCAAAATTTAAATCAACATTAAGTTAATTGAGTATGTGGTAATCCAAAAATCCAGTGATCTAACTCATCCAAAAATCCAAAATGTCCAAAACCCTTTCAAATAAAGATAATCTTCAAGTCATTTATGAAGACAATCATATTATTATTGTCAATAAACGACCTGGTGATATTGTGCAGGGTGATAAAACGGGTGATCAACCATTAAGTGAAATTGTTAAAGAATATATTGCCGAAAAATATAATAAACCTGGAGCAGTCTATCTGGGTGTAGTACATCGTTTGGATCGCCCAACAAGCGGAATTGTAGTGTTTGCCAGAACAAGCAAAGCTTTGCCTCGACTTAATAAGCTTTTTGCAGAAAAAGAAGCACAAAAAACCTATTGGGCTGTAGTGCAACATCAACCCCCTAAAGAAAGTGACACCCTAACACATTGGCTAAAACGTAATCCAAAGCAGAATAAATCTTATGCCAATAAAAATGAGGTTCCGGATAGTAAAAAAGCAGTTCTAGACTATAAATTGATTAAAAAACTGGACAACTACTATCTACTAGAAATTGATTTGCATACCGGGCGTCACCATCAAATACGTTCTCAACTTTCTAGTGTAGGTTGTACCATCAAGGGAGATCTAAAATATGGTGCCAAACGTAGTAATAAAGACGGGAGTATACATTTACATGCTCGAAAACTAACGTTTACTCACCCGGTAAAGAAAGAACCGTTAACTATTATTGCTCCTCCTCCGTCAGATCCTATTTGGAGTGCTTGTGTTTAATCAATTCTTAATTTGCTTAAGGTGATGTTGCATGTGTTCTATATAATCAAATATTAACCATTCTAATGTTTTAACATTGTCTTGATCCAACTCAATGACATAGCTCAGCATATCAAGGGTACTATTTTTTAAAACAAAAATGATCTGTGTATTCAGAGAAATCCATAATTGAAGTAAAACTTCAATTTCACTTTTTTGGTAACAATTCACTTTTACCAATTTGTTCTGATTATATTTTCTAATCCTATAAGGTTTCGGTTCAAACTGAACTTCGGTAAAACGTTGTAAGTTATGCATTGCAGAATCAATTAAATGCCCCAAAATCTCCTTTTTCGACCATTTATCTTCAGAAATTTTATGATTGAGAGCATCTTTACTTATGCCGAGAATTGTTTTTTCTGCTTTGAGTACTATATGTTCAAGTCTTTCTAGTGTTTCTTTCATATTATACCCTATTTATACGTTCGAATACTCTCTATAACTACAGAGGTTAAAATTAACACCCCTCCTATTATCGTAGAAAAAACAGGGATTTCTCCCAAAAAGATAATTCCGATAATAATACCATACACGGGTTGAACGCTACTTATAATACTGGCCGTTGTGATCGAAAATCGCTTAAAACTTTCTAAGAATAATGTGTGTCCTATGGCTGTGGTAAATAATGCCAGAGTTAATGTAGGTAACCACTGTTCTTTAATCCCCGAACTATCCATGATAAATAAAAATGGTATTAAAAAAAAAGTAACTACTACCAATTGGTACCACATCAAAACAGAACCGTTATAATTACCTACTTTGGTTTTCATGATAATATTACGTAGAGAATAACAAACTGCCGAAATTACTCCTAGAAGCACGGCTTTAGTATATGAATTATTAAAATCCAAATCGGGAACAAGAAAGTAGATACCTATCAATACCAAAACTGCCAATAGTAAATGAACTTTCTGAAATTTTGTTTTCAATAATACAGGTTCTAACAATGCTGTAATTACAGGGTACGTAAAAATTGACAACATCCCAATGGCTACATTAGATAATTTTAAAGCATAGAAATATGTTATCCAATGTAGCCCCATTAGAATACCACTTAAAATTATAGTAGGTCTATCTTTGCTTCCGGTTCTGAAAGAAATCTTCTTCCATCTGCAATATATGTAAAGTAATACTCCTGCCAATAGTGCTCTAAAACCAATTATAACTGGTACTGGCATATCTATATATCTTCCTAAAGCCCCTGATGTACTAATAAGAAGCATCGCCAAATTTAATTCAAGAATATTACGTAAGTGCTGGGTGTTTTTCATTAGAGGAGGTTACCGAACCAATTTTTTAGATTTTTCTTTAATAATATCTGCAACTGGTTTTCCTTCAATATTACTTTCTAACCAAGAAAGTATGTCTAAGTATAAAAATGATCTCTTTTCATAGGGATGATCTTCATACTGCTTTAGTGTTTTATGAAGTTTGCGAAACTCTTCCTTAATCTGGTGCGGATATATATCTCCTAAATTTTTAAGAAATTTGATCATTTCTTTCTGTACTTCGTGTAAATCATCCATTTTAAGAAGAAAACGATATGTTTCTTTTAACTGGGTTTCAAGATGATAATCCATTCCGGCTTCATAATGTGCTACTAAGCTCAATACTCGAGAGAAACACATTAGATCTTCTCTCATTTTTAATGATTTATTAGTAATGATTTTAGCGAGGTATTCAATACATTTTTTATGATCTGCCATTCCGAAATACAGGCAGCCAATTTTATAATAAAAAACCATCACATGGTGATCATCAATTCGATTATTAAACTTTTCTATTCCGTTTAAAATCTCTTTAACCAGATACTCTCCCTCATCAAAAGTACCTTCAAGAAAATGAATATTCAACTTGTTATTATAGATAAATTGAAAAGACAACACTTCGATATTATCATCTTTAGGAAAGCTATCATCAAGTATTGTTTTTTCTAATTTTGATAGCATTAATTGTAATTGTGTTTTATCCTTAATCAAATAGAGTGACTCTAATAAATAATGATTACCTCTTAAAAAGAAAACAGGGTTCAAAATCATCATCTTTGGATGTTCATAAAAAAGGTCAACCCATTTTTTTGAATACTTATAACAAGACAAAAAGTCCTGAACGATAAAACTATACCATAAATGTGCTTTATATAGCCAGAGTTTTTCTCTAAACCCTAGCATACTCCAATCATACTTAGGTAATTTACTATGAAAATAATTCGTGATAACGTTATGCTCTTTATCATTTCTTACATAACCACTTTTTAGCATTAAACCATATAACTGAAGAGAGAGATTAGACAACTTACTGGTCAATACATTTTTCATGCTCAGCATTTTAGCTTCTACCGTTAGTTCATCTGCTCTACTATTAATACTCCTGGTGATATATTGAGTTTCAATAATTTTTTCTAGCTCAACAATTTCATACGCTATATTATGTTCTTCGTTTTCTTTTGCCAGAGCTTTTGCTTTCTCTAAAATCTTTAAACTTTGTTTGTACAGACCTTTATGGTATAAAATTGAAGCAAAATCGAGTTGTTCACGTATCTGCGATCTAATATTTTGATGTAATGGACTTAAACGAAGGCTAATTAATATCTGTTTATATAGATGAGCCTTAAGGTTGGAAAGCTGTAGTTTGGTTACAATTCCTTTTTTAACGATAAGATCTTCATCCAAATTATCACTCTTATCTAAATGATTAAAAAGCGCGAGGAATTTAGAGTCCGTATTTACTCCTAATCGTCCTACATAAACCTTAAACTGGCGTTTTTCGGATTTAGAAAGCGACTTTACTAAAACAAACAAAGGATCTTTTTGATCATTAGTCATTGTAAGAAAATATATTGTAATTAACTGATTAAAAGATGATTACATTCATGTTAAAATAGTTTACCATTGTAAAACAATCTACCGAATACATCTCTTTTCAATTCCCAAAATATAAATTCGTAAGAGATTTAAGAAACATCTTTTAATAATATTTTAAAAAGATGTTGTTTTAATTGAGCACAACATTAAAAAATCACGGAATTCCTATGAGTGACAACAAAGTTCAAATATTCGATACTACCTTAAGAGATGGTGAGCAGGTCCCTGGTTGTAAGTTAAATACGCAACAAAAATTAGTTATTGCCAGCCAACTAGATCTTCTTGGTGTTGATGTTATTGAAGCGGGATTTCCCGTCTCGAGCCCAGGAGATTTTACCTCGGTAAATGAAATCGCCAAAATCGTTAAAAATGCTACAGTGTGTGGACTAACAAGAGCTGTAGAAAATGATATAAAAGTAGCTGCCGAAGCACTTAAACATGCAAAAAGACCAAGAATACATACTGGGATTGGTACTTCAGAGTCCCATATAAAATATAAATTCAACTCTACTCAGGATAAAGTTATAGAACGTGGTATTGCCGCTGTAAAGTATGCCAAATCTTTTGTAGAAGATGTAGAATTTTATGCTGAAGATGCTGGTCGCACCGACAATGAATTCTTAGCGCGAGTTTGTGAAGCTATGATCAAAGCCGGGGCGACCGTTCTTAACATTCCTGATACCACAGGATATTGCTTACCCGAAGAATATGGTGCCAAGATCAAATACCTTAAAGAAAATGTCAAAGGAATTGATAATGTTATTATTTCTTGTCATTGCCACAATGATTTGGGATTAGCAACAGCAAATTCTATATCTGGTGCCATTCATGGCGCTCGACAAATTGAATGTACAATTAACGGGATTGGAGAACGTGCAGGAAACACCTCATTAGAAGAGGTTGTTATGATCATGAAGCAACACCCATATCTACATCTTAATACAGATATCAACTCTAGATTATTATATGAAACCAGTCTAATGGTTTCTGATCATATGGGTATGATGGTGCAACCCAACAAGGCTATTGTTGGAGCCAATGCCTTTGCACACAGCTCTGGGATCCATCAGGACGGAGTGATTAAAAACAGGGAAACCTATGAAATCATCGATCCTGCTGAAGTTGGAGTAACAGAATCTGCTATTGTTCTTACTGCCAGAAGTGGTAGAGCTGCATTAGCTTATAGAGCCAAAAAAGTTGGATACGAATTGACAAAGCTTCAGTTAGATGATGTGTATACTGAGTTTTTAAAATTCGCTGATCGTAAAAAAGAAGTGGTTGATGAAGATATCCATCAAATCATGAAAAACACAAATGTAGTGGCGGCTGTCGTTGCATAATACAATTAACAAAAAAGTGTATACATTTCGACTGCGTTCGATAGTACAATTGATTACTTTAGATTAAATATGAAAAAAACCTTATTTGATAAAGTTTGGGATGCACATGTCGTCAAGGAAATTGAGGATGGCCCACAAATATTATATATAGACAAGCATTTAATCCATGAAGTTACCAGTCCACAAGCATTTGGAGAATTGGAACAACGTGGAATTCCTGTTTTTAGACCTGATCAGATTGTAGCCACAGCTGATCATAATACTCCGACACAAGATCAACATCTTCCTGTAAAAGATGCATTGTCTAGAAATCAACTAGAACAACTGACCAAAAATTGTAATAAAAACAACATCACATTATATGGACTTGGCCATAAATATAATGGTATAGTCCACGTAATGGCTCCCGAGCTTGGTATTACCCAACCTGGGATGACTATGGTTTGCGGAGATAGCCATACTTCTACTCATGGTGCATTTGGTACTATAGCTTTCGGAATCGGAACCAGCCAGGTAGCACAAGTATTTGCTAGTCAATGTTTATTACTGCAGAAGCCTAAAAGTCTTCGTGTAAATGTCAACGGAACACTAAAACCCGGTGTTTTACCTAAAGATGTTATACTGTATGTGATTTCAAAACTAGGAACGAATGCTGGTACAGGATACTTTTGCGAATACGCAGGTAATGTGTTCGAAGACATGTCTATGGAAGGCAGAATGACCGTTTGTAATATGAGTATAGAGATGGGAGCTCGTGGCGGAATGATTGCACCCGATGAAACTACATTTGAATATGTAAAAGGAAGAGAATTCGCTCCTAAAGGTTCTGATTTTGACAAAAAAGTAGCCTATTGGAAAACACTTCCTACAGATGAAGGGGCCGTTTTTGATAAAGAATATCATTTCGATGCTGCAGATATTGAACCCATGATTACCTACGGTACAAATCCAGGTATGGGTATCAAAATTTCAGGAAACATTCCTGTAGAAAATAATGCTTCTTTCGAAAAATCATTGGCGTACATGAATTTTGAAAAAGGGCAATCTCTTGTGGATCAAGAAATCAATTATGTCTTTATAGGAAGTTGTACGAATAGTAGAATTGAAGATTTTAGAATCGCAGCGAATTATATAAAAGGAAAGAAAAAAGCCGATAATGTAACTGCTTGGTTCGTTCCCGGTTCTCAACAAGTAGCACAGCAGATTGTAGAAGAAGGTTTAAAAGAGGTTTTTGAAGAAGCAGGATTTAAGCTTCGTCAACCAGGATGCTCTGCATGTCTTGCCATGAATGATGACAAAATCCCAGAAGGAGAATATTGTGTATCTACTTCTAATAGAAATTTTGAAGGACGACAAGGACAAGGCGCAAGAACCATTTTAGCAAGTCCACTTGTAGCGGCTGCAACAGCCGTAGAAGGAAAAATTATTGACATTACTAAACAACTAAATTAATCATGGATAAGTTTACAAAACTAACATCTTCGGCTTTACCCTTATCTATTGAAAATGTAGATACTGATCAAATCATTCCGGCGCGTTTTTTAAAAGCTACCAGTCGTGATGGTTTTGGTGAAAATCTATTTAGAGACTGGCGTTATCATAAAGATGGAAGTGAAAACAGAGAGTTCATAATGAACAATACCATGTATAACGGAAAAATACTCGTTGCTGGTGATAATTTTGGGTGTGGTTCTAGTAGAGAACATGCTGCATGGGCTATCCACGATTATGGATTTAAAGTCGTAGTATCTAGTTTCTTTGCCGATATCTTTAAAGGAAATGCTTTAAATAACGGTCTATTGCCAGTTCAGGTTTCTCCTGAATACTTGCAAGAACTATTTAATGAAATAGAGAAAGACCCAAATACACAAATAGAAGTTGATCTTGAAGCGCAGAAAATTACATTGCTCGCTACAGGAGCTTCTTCAGATTTTGAAATCAATAATTATAAAAAAACCTGCCTGATCAATGGTTATGATGATATCGATTTCTTAATCAGTAATACAACAGAAATAGAAGCATTTGAAAATGCAAAAGCATAATAAAAATACTTCGACAAGCCCGTATTGGGCCAAATCGAAATACTTAGTGTGACAATAATAATAAGAAACGTATGAAATTAGATATCGCAGTATTATCAGGAGACGGTATTGGTCCAGAAGTGACTGCCCAAGCTATTAAAGCATTAGAAGCTATTGCACATGGTTTTGATCACACCTTTGTTTTTAAAGAAGCTTTGGTGGGTGCCATTGCAATTGACAAAACAGGAAACCCCTTACCAGACGAAACTTTAGAGCTTTGTGCCAGCACCGATGCCGTTTTGTTTGGTGCCATTGGTGATCCCAAATATGACAATAACCCAAGTGCACCTGTGCGTCCAGAGCAGGGGTTACTCAAATTACGTAAAGAACTTGGTCTTTACGCTAACATTAGACCTGTTAAAGCGTATAGTACACTTATTGACAAATCTCCTCTTAAACCAGAGATTATTGAAGGTACAGATATTTCTATCTACAGAGAATTAACCGGTGGAATCTATTTTGGAAAAAAAGAACTAAGTGCAGATGGCACTGTTGCTTCTGATCTTTGTGAATACTCTAAAGAAGAGATTGAGCGTATCGCTCATTTAGCCTTTAAAGCGGCGCAAAAACGAAGAAATAAGCTAACTTTAGTAGACAAAGCTAATGTTTTAGAATCTTCTCGTTTGTGGAGAAAAGTGGTTACAGAAATTGCAAAAGAATATAAAGACGTAGCTCTTGACTTTTTATTTGTAGATAATGCTGCCATGCAAATGATTTTAAACCCTAGTCAATTCGATGTTATCCTTACCGAAAATATGTTTGGAGACATTATCTCTGATGAAGCCAGCGTAATTGGTGGGTCTATTGGCTTATTAGCTTCTGCCTCTGTTGGAGACACCTGTTGTATGTTTGAACCCATCCATGGTTCATATCCACAAGCCACTGGTAAAGGTATAGCCAATCCGATTGCTGCCATTCTTTCTGCTGCAATGCTCTTAGAACATTTTGATCTGGTTGGAGAAGCAAATGCCATTAGAGATGCTGTGGAGAAGGCTTTGGAATTAAACCTTACCACACCTGATTTAAACACTACTAACCCACTAACTACAGAAAAAGTTGGTGATTTTATAGCAGATTATATTTTAAATCCAGAAGACTCAAATATTAATTTCGAAAATATACATGTAGGCCAATCGACAATTATCTAGTCGCAGTCCACATTCTGTTTAAAAAAAGCAACCAGATCTTTTCTTGGTTGCTTTTTTGTTTTACTTCCCTTTCTATGACCATGTTCAATTTTACAACCTTAATCAACAAGAGTTAAAATACTAATGATTCATCCTTATATCTTGTAAACTTAAACGTAAATAGCTAATTTAGTGACGCTAATGAAAAAGAAAAGAAGATGTTATTTCCCAGAACCAATATTGAAGAGCAGTTAAGTAAGCTAAGATCTAAAGAATTTGACTCGTCTACCTGGGAGAAACAAGTACAAGAAATTTTCAGAAAAGAAGAAGACCATGAAGAAAGAATTCTTCAAAATTTGGATAACGCTTCAAATATTATCTATAATAGATTTGATTTTGACCAATTAGAAACTGACAAAATATACCACCTTGACCAAATAAAAAAAATTTGTATCGATTACCGATTGCGATTTTTGGATTCGAAATATTTTAAAGGAAAATTACCCAATGAAGCCATTTTGATTATAAAAGAATTAGAAAAAAAACATCATACCGAACTAAAAGGGTTTAAAATCATAGCACCTTCTAAACTTTTTAAATTAGAAAATGCAGATGATCCCCTACTCTTTGCTCCCATCGGAAATGATTATTTCTATCTTATCCATAAATGGGGAAATGATCTTCATCCTCTACGTAAAATATTGATGTGGTTTTTTAAAAGTTTTGAAAATTTATTGATTCTTACTTTTTTAGTGAGTCTTTTGATTACTTTTATGGTTCCGGATGGCTTATTTAGTAAAACAAGTGACACATCAACATTCATCATGATTTTTTTATTCATGTTTAAATCGGTCGCTGCGATCGTTTTATTTTATGGATTTGCGTTAGGTAAAAACTTTAATGCCGCGATCTGGAATAGTAAATATTTTAATGCATAAATAGCACCCTATGTTTCCAGAAAGTGAATACGAAAGAGTATATACCGGTAGTTTAATTAACATACAATTCTTACAAACAGTGCTTCAGGATCGAGGGATCAATTCTGTTACACGAGATGATATGAAATCGGGTATGATGGCTGGTTTTGGTGGCGGAATCCCCGACCATATTCAACTTTTTGTAAAGAAAATCGATGTCGAAGAAGCAATTCCTATTATAGAAAAAAGTTTATCCTAAACAGTATGGACGATAAAAACAAACCTTCTCGAAGAAAATGGGATTTAATGATCGGAATCGCATTGGTTTTATTTGGAGGCTTACGACTTTATAACCGTTTGCAAACAGAAGCAGAATGGGATTTTAGATCTATTTTTACTATATTATTTATAGTATATGGTGCTTACTTAATCTATAGGCATTTTCAAGGCTCTCAAAAGGATTAATTCTTCTTTTTAGGAATCTTGCTCATTGCACGTTCGCTAATAGCAGTAATAGAAAGAGATGGATTAACTCCTGGATTTGCAGATATCATAGACCCATCACAAACAAACATATTGTCATACCCAAAAACCTTATTATTTTCATCAATTACACCTTCAGATATATTAGCACCCATAACTGCTCCCCCAAGGATATGAGCTGTAGAAGGAATACCGGCCAATGGTTCTAAAGCAAAAACGGTTTCTTTTCCTTTTATTAATTTAGCATATCGTTTTGCCAGCCCTAAAGATTGAGGGATAAAAGCTGAAGGCTTTTTACCTTCGGCTACTCGGGTATTCATAATCCCGAAGCTATTTCTCTTAAACTTTAATGTGCTATCTAGCGTTTGCATAAAAAGTAAGACCGTTGTGCTTTTACTCCAATCTTTAGTTGTATACAGTTTGATATAAGACAAAGGGTGTTTTATAAAGCTCGTAAACATTTTTGTCACCCTAACAATTGTATTTTTTCCATGAGTCAATGGTAAATGCGATAATCTCCAAAAGCCAGATCCTTTGGCATATCTTACAATCTCCAAGTGGCTATTCTCATCTGTGTTAAGAATAGATCCAATAGCTACTCCTTTCGACATATCTTTTTTCCTATCCAGGTTGGTAACACTAATCAAACTTTCATTATTAGTTCTGATATCATGCCCTAATCGATCAGAAATATTAGGTAATGAATTCTTCTTTAGCTTTAATAATAACTTCACTGTTCCCAGTACTCCTCCAGAAAAAACAATTCCTTTTGCTTTTACTGATTTCTTAGACGCAAAGAAACCTGTTGAAGATTTAAACTTTACCTCATAACCACTTTTGGAAGGAATCACATCATACACTTCCTGTTCTGCCAGAATTTCGCCTCCTAATTGCTGCGCAAGATATAAATAGTTTCTATCCAATGTGTTCTTTGCTCCTATCCTACATCCTGTCATACATCCTCCGCAGTAGTTACACCCTGTTCTATCAGGTCCTTTACCATTAAAATAAGGATCGGGAACCGTTACATTAGGTTTCCCAAAGAAAACAGCCACATCGGTGGCTTCAAAATTTTCTTTAATCCCCATTTCCGAAGCTAATTCCTGAAGTGCCCTATCCCCATCAAAAAGAGTTGGGTTTTTCTGTGCACCTAGCATTTTTAGTGCCGTTTGATAAAAAGGTGCTAATTCGGTTTGCCAATCTGCCAACTTACCCCAACTACCAGATGTAAAAAAGGCTTTCTTAGGCACAGGTAATGTATTTGCATACACTAATGATCCACCACCTACTCCGGTCCCCGATATAACGACTACATGCTTAAAAAAAGACATCTTCATGATACCAAACCATCTAAAAAAAGGCATCCATAACCATTTTTTAAGATTCCAGTTTGTTTTTGGAAAGTCTTGGGGTTTATACCATTTTCCTTTTTCGATCACCAAAACCTTGTATCCTTTTTCAGAAAGTCGTAGTGCGCTTACCGATCCCCCAAAACCACTACCTATAATTATATAATCGTATTCTTTCTCTACACTCATGATTTTAAACTTATTAAAGGATATGAAACTTTTACTATATATTTTTTCCAGCCAAGGTTATTCTTCATAAAGTAAATGATTAAGTTTGAAGTGAAATCAAAAAACTATCGAACTATCTTATCAAAGATAGTTCGGTTTTAATGAATTAGCAAATATGGGGAGAAAATCTATTCTCAAAAATCGTAAAGAAAAAAATAAAAAAGTCGAACAATGGACCCAAGCTATCCTACCTAAATTAAAGAATAAAGATTTAGGAGATCTTACTATGGATGATCTGGCGACTTTAATGAATAGGAGCAAATCAACCATCTATCAATATTTTACTACTAAAGAAGAAGTTTTTGAGTACATCACGCAAGTAAGAATTAATAGATTATATACTTATAAAGATCAAATTACTAAGGAAATCTTGCAATTAGACTATCATTATGAGACACTTGCTACCATTTTAACTGAAGGAGCCAAAAATATCTCTGCTTTTTATCTAAAACAATTGCAAAAGCATTATCCATCTGCCTGGCAGATTATTGAAGATTTTTTATACGAATTACTAGAAGACTTAAAACAGTTCTACCTTTTTGGTATTGAAAGTAAATTATTAAAACCGGTCTCTGTTGAACTACTTATTAAATTAGACGAGTTTTTTATTCTGCAACTTATCACTGATGATAAATTCTTTAATCAGAGTAAAGAAACTCTGGAATCTACTATAAAGGATTATATGTTCTTAAAATTTGAAGGTTTGATGAAGTAATCAATTCGTTTTCAAACAAAAACCCCGCTAGTAAAAACTAGCGGGGTTTTTTAAATACTTTAGTTAAGTTATTATATCTATGTATACTTATCTAACTATAATTCTTCCACTCTCATTGACTCCATTACCAGTTATTTTAGTGAAATACATTCCGGAAACAATATTATATAGAGATAATTCTTGCTCAGACTTATCTAATACTTTTATATTTTTTGAATATACAAGCTTACCGCTTAGGTTATATATTTCAACTTTAGCATTATTGATTGTCTTTGGCGAAGAAATTCTAAACTCTCCATTAGATATTGTAGGGTATATAATGGCTCTATTTGTATTTAAACCAAGTACTGTTTCTTCCTCTTCTTCTGTAGTTTCTTCTTCGGCTTCTCCCTGACCTGGGTTGATAGAGCGAATTGCCCATCCAAAGGAGTTAACCGCTGGGTCTGTTAATAACCTGAAACGTAAAGCCACTACATCTCCTTCTTCAAAAAAGTCAAATAAATTTATAGTTTGCTCTTTAAATAAATCATCGTTTATAGAAGGCGTAGGTCCAGAGTTATATACCTCTGTCCATTCTGGAAATCTTTCTGCATTATAAGCATCCAGTTGTACCCAATTTTGTAAATCTGTAGAAGCTTCTACAGCAACAAGGTCATAAAACTGCCCTGGAGCAGGTCCCAATTCAACTATGGCAACATCTTCATAAGAAAGGTTTTCATTTCCAGCAGAAACTAATACAGGATGTTTTAATACTGTACTATACTCTTTTCCATCTAAATAAGGATGATCTACATTACTTAACACATCGGTGCTAACTGTACCTCCTACATTATCAACTACGAATTGTCCTCCAAAAGTATACACATCTGTAGCTTCAAAAGTATCAATAGATACTAAGGATTCTGGCTCTGTAAAATCAATGATATCAAATTCTCCTGTAGCAACAATAGAACTATTCTGCTGACTGTCTACTACTTGAAATCCTACGCTATGCTCACCTTCAGTTAAATTATCTATTGCATACTCAAATTCGGTTCCTTGAGCTACATTATCTGTGATTTCGTCAACCTCTACCCCATCAACAAATACCTTTATTAGCTCTGCATCTTCATTTGTTTGAACATATTTTACAACAGCATCTTGACTTTCGATTGATTTTTGAGATGCACTAACTATGGTAGGAGGTGCATAATACGCAGGTGGTTCATACCCTGCTAATTCTTCAAGCTCTGCAGTCCAAACACCTCTACCATGAGTAGCCATAACTACTTCATTGTTTACTATTTTCATTTGAAAAACAGAGAATGCAGGTAATCCGGCTAATAATGCCCAATTTTTACCGCCATCTAACGTTTGAAAAACTCCGATATCCGTTCCTACCCATAGTCTATCCTCATCAAAAGGCATTTCAACTAAACTATGTATTGAAACATCTGGAAAACCTCTATCTTCTCCTGTTGAGAAACCTGAAATATCTTCCCAAGTTTGCCCTAAATCTTCTGTCTTAAGGATTTTTGCTGCACCTTGTCCTGAGAATAACACATATGCTCTATCTTCATTTGTAGGCGATGTCTCTACACCGGCTATAAAGTAATTATGCCCAACACCATCTCTTGGATCAGCGAAAGTAGCAGTAGCTTCATAAGAAACTCCATTATCTTTAGTAACGTGCATAACATAGCTTCCTGATTCTGTCATTGCATTACCTGCCCAAACTACGTCAGGATTTGCAGTAGATACAGATACATCTAACCAACTTGATGCACCAACAGAAAAATTATTTGGAATTGGTGTCAAACTCCAAGATTCTGCAAAGTTAGAAGATCTCCAAACCCCACTAATTGACGGGCTAAACAGAACATCTGGATTGTTATTCGAATTCGTAATTTTTGAATAAAAAGGAGAAGTACCCGATCCAGACTCACCATGTCTTGCGTTAAATCCTTGTCCGTTTACATAACGTACGAACCCATTAAACTGTGAACCACCAATAAACTTATTTGGATCGTTATAGTTCCATAATACTTCAAAACCATCACCTCCAATAATGAAGATATAATCAGTTTCATCATTTGCTCCACTTGGAGTAAATGAAATCCAAGTTCCGTTATCCTGAGCACCAGCAGTATAGTCTTGTACCCCATTACGTTTATCTGCGCCGTAAAATTGTGTACAATTTAATCTAACGGCAGCTTGAGACCAATCATTAAGCGTTGTACCCGGATCAACTAGATAATCTGTATGATATACACCACCATCATTAGAAAGAATTAACTTAAATTTTTTCTCTTTACCTGGGCTAGGTACATATGTCATTCCATGTTGATCTACATGTACGTAATCATTTAATTCATTATTATATCCTGCAGCTATTGGCTGAAAGGTATAACTTAACGGCTTACCCGCCACTTCTACTCTATACGTTACAACACCTCCCGAATAAAAAATATTTTCGTTAAAAGGGTGTGCCATTAAAAGGTTATCGTACCATCCTTGTCCTGTAACTAAGTTACCTGAGGCCGGAGTTCCCTCATATGCAAGTAAAGTAAATGTTTCACCTGCATCATCTGAGACATAGAAATCTGTATTAACTGCTGTAGTTGCTCCTCCTTGAGGAGTATATACTCCAACAAAAATTTTGTTAGAATTAGCTGGTGATATATCCAGCTCAAAACGTGCATGATTAGCATTGAAATCATCTTTATTCAACACTACATTCCACGTTGATCCACCATTGTTACTTTTGATTACTCCAACACCGTTAACCCCTGCGTACATTACTGTACATGCATCAGTAGCATAATTAAGGTCTTGTACATTACCTCCACTGTATGTGTTTGTCCATGAAGCACCTCCATCTCTAGTTACAAAAATACCGTTTGTACTAGCTACAACAAGATGATTTTCGTCATTTTGATTTACTGCTAAGCGACCAACACCTCCAAAATCTTTAGTATTATTTAGATATTCCCAGGTACGACCAGCATTTGTAGATTTAAGAACACCTACACCTCCAATAGCATCCAAGTTACCAAAAGGCTCACCTGTACCCACATAAATTACTTGTGGATTATTTTTACTTATAGCTACTGTAGAAGTAGAAAGGTTGGGCACTTTATAATCTGTAAGGTTTTCCCATGTAGTTCCAGCATCTTCGGTTACCCAAAGTCCTCCACCAACAGTACCGGCATACCATTTATCTACATTATCTGGAGCTACTACAACCCCACGTATTCTACCAGGCACATTTGCCGGACCACGTTCAGTATAATTTATAATACTTGTTGCCTTTTTTGATCTAAAAGCATTTGCTTTTTTTATAGCTTTCTGATGCTCTGTCATCATATAACCATCTTTATAGGAAGATTTCTCTGCTCCTATAGGTTTCATGAGGTTTGCCAATTCTTCTGCAAGTATTGTAATCCCCTTCTTTTTGTTATAATCTTTTTTAGTTTTCTTGCTTTTTAAGACTTCAGGTGTCTTCATCTCTACGGTAGCTTGTTCATTCTTGTTATCACAAGAAGCAAGAACTAACACCATAGAGGCTAGTATAAGCAATTGTTTAAAGTAAAGTTTGCGTTTCATTTTAGTTATTTAAATTGATTATTATTAATTGAGTGTGAGTATTTTTATTGAGAATGTCTTCTGGATTATCTGAAACTGGCTTTTGTTCCATACCTATATATGGTGTAAGCTTTAATGATGTGTTATTATTCCAATCTACACCAGCACCTCTAAAAGTGCCTTTTTTTACTATTTCTTTGGTACCAGCCTTATATACTATATACTTATAATGAGATGCAGGATCGCCTACCTTCATATTCTTTTGTATATGAAGTTCCATAGACTTATCTCCGTTTAATCTTGTGGTAGCATTAGTATTCACAACTGGTTTAATTGCTGTAGGTAAAGAAGTCTTTTCTGTGGTAGTATCCCCAACCGTTTTGCATTGTGCAAATGAAAAAATAGTAAGGTTAAGAAAAAAAATAAATGTAATTTTTCTTGATAACATTGAACCGTAATTATACATTAACTATTAAAGCTTACTTAGCTATAGCTACATCATAGGTTAGTTCATAAAAACTTCAAAGGGGCGAAGTCTATTAATCAAATACATATGGTTAAACAACAAAACGTAGATCGTAACCACAGATAGAGTGTAAAATAACAGATATTTGACAATTATTACAACTAATTTCATAGATAATTTAACTAATTTAACATTCGTTGATCAAATATTTATTATTTCTATTCTTATTTATGCAATAGGAATATGCTAATAAACTAACACACAAACTGCACTATATACAGAAGAACTATTTTATAATGTCTTCCAACACTAAACAAAAAAGACCTTGCATATTACAAGGTCTTTTTTGTTTAGTGTATTTTTTAAATGTATTTACGCATTTACCGCATACATCTTTTCGCGAAGCTCTTTAATTTTTGGGTCATTCATATACTCATCAAATGTAGCATATCGATCAATTACTCCATTAGGTGTAAGTTCTATTACTCGATTACCCACTGTTTGAGCAAACTCATGGTCGTGTGTAGTAAACAATACGGTACCTTTAAAATTCTTTAGTGAATTATTAAACGCAGTAATTGATTCTAGATCAAGGTGATTCGTTGGCTCGTCTAACATCAAAACATTTGCTCTTGTCATCATCATTTTTGACAGCATACAACGTACTTTTTCTCCTCCAGAAAGGACATTAGATTTTTTAAGTGCCTCTTCACCACTAAAAATCATTTTCCCTAAGAAACCTCTAAGGTATACTTCTTCTCGTTCTTCTTCGGTGGTTGCCCATTGGCGCAACCAATCCACTAGAGAGAGATCATTCTGAAAATATTCGCTATTATCAGCTGGTAAGTACGATTGTGTCGTGGTAATTCCCCAAGCAAATTTACCTGCATCAGCTTTTTGCTTATCATTTAATATCTGATAAAATGCAGAAGTTGCTCTTGAATCTTTTGAAAACACAACTACTTTATCCCCTTTAGCCAGGTTAATGTCTATATCTTTAAATAAAGTTTCTCCTTCAATACTTGCGCCCAACCCTTCTACATTTAGAATTTGATCCCCAGCCTCTCTGTCTCTTTCAAATATAATTGCAGGGTAACGACGGCTAGATGGTTTGATATCTTCGATATTAAGTTTCTCAATCATCTTTTTACGAGAGGTAGCTTGCTTCGATTTTGCTACGTTAGCACTAAATCGCGCAATAAACTCTTGTAATTCTTTCTTCTTTTCTTCAGCTTTCTTGTTTTGTTGTGCTCTTTGTCTTGCAGCTAATTGTGAAGATTCATACCAAAACGTATAATTACCACTATACTGATTAATTTTACTAAAATCGATATCAGAAATATGTGTACATACAGCATCTAAAAAGTGACGGTCGTGAGATACTACTATCACCGTATTATCATAATTAGCCAAAAAGTTTTCTAACCATGAAATCGTTTCATAATCCAGGTCATTTGTTGGCTCATCCATAATCAACACATCTGGGTTACCAAACAAACATTGTGCTATTAACACTCGTACTCTTTGTTTTGTATCCAAATCCGCCATTTGGGTATAATGCAAATCTTCTTTTATCCCCAAATTAGAAAGCATGGCAGCTGCGTCACTATCGGCATTCCAACCGTTCATTTCTTCAAATTGCACCTGAAGTTCTCCTATTTTCTCAGCATTTTCATCGGTATAATCAGCATACAGAGCATCAATTTCTTTTTTAATGGTATACAAAGGTTTGTTACCCATTATTACAGCTTCTAACACCGTAAACTCATCATAGGCATAGTGGTTCTGTTCTAAAACCGACATTCGCTTTCCTGGTTCTAAATGTACATGTCCGGAAGTCGGTTCTGATACACCAGAAAGTATTTTTAAAAATGTAGATTTCCCAGCACCGTTAGCACCAATAATACCATAGCAATTACCTTGGGTAAAAGCAGTATTAACTTCATCAAAAAGCACTCGTTTACCAAATTGAACCGAAAGATTAGAAACTGATAACATAATATAAGAAAATGTATAATTTGAATTTGCCGCAAAAGTAGAGAAATGGATTCAGAACCAGAAACAATATGCCATTAATTTAAAGTCGAAATCTAACAACATCATATATCATTTTAACGTATTGCAATTCTATTGTATCTTATTTTAAAATGAAGCAATTTCTAACAAATAATTTAGACCCATAGAATTAACGTATAATTAACAATGGCTCAAGATGATTCCTTTTATTTTTGAGCGAATCGTTAGTTAACATATAGATACCAAAATGCAACTTTCATTTCTAAAATATGCTATCCCTTTTTCTGTTCTATCGTATTGCTTATGCAGTTGTGGTTCTTCGGAAAAAACGAATAGAGAATATACTTATTTTGGTGGCGAAATTGTAAATCCAAATACAAACTATATAGTATTGTCTGATGGCAATGGGTCTAATGACACCATACAGTTAGATAAGAATAATCGATTTTTATACAAAATTAAAAACCTTAAAGAAGGTCTTTATTCTTTTAGGCATAACCCAGAAAATCAAATTGTTCTTCTAGAAAAAGGAGACAGTATCCTTATACGTTTGAACACCTTAGAATTTGATGAATCTTTGGTATTTACTGGGGACGGTGCCCGAAAAAACAACTTTTTGATTGACACATACTTACAAAATGAGATAGAACGTGAAAAACTAAGAAGAACTGGACTTCGACTATCTCCAGCTTATTTTAAAAGAAATCAAGATTCATTATTGAAGCATAAAGCAGAAACATATCAAAAATTCACTGATAAGTATGAATTAAGTAGCTTAGCAAAAAAATTAATAAAGGCAAGTTTTAGATTTGACTATTATACCAGGCACGAGTTATATTTTAATAGCCGATATGGCATTGCCGGTCTTGACTCTTCTAAAGACTTACCAGTTTCTTTTTTCAACTACAGAAACAATATCGACTATAATGATGACGACCTAAAAAGATTATATGCGTATAATAGGTTTTTAAATTTCTATTTCACTAATTCGTCTTTAACTAATTACTCGAACGAGTTTCCGCAGTATAAAAATAAGCTAGGAAGTACTATTCATAAATTAGATTTAATTGACAGCCTTATACAACACCCATATATTAAAAACAATCTATTAAGACGAGTTACTACTAATTTTTTATTGAAGAGCAAGAATAATACAGAATTAAACAAAGTACTTTCTCACTACCTATCTGTTAGTTCTAATAAAGAATCTCAAAAAGAATTAAGGAAGCTCTCAAGGGCCATCTCCAGGTTACGACCTAATAATGTAATCCCAGATCAGCCTCTTATAACATCAAAAGGTGAGACCATTAAACTTTCTTCCCTTTTCAAGAAGTCGATAACGGCTTTTTATTTCTGGTCAATGGATAGAAAAGACCATCAAATTAGAGCTCACAAAAAAGCATCATATTTAAGCACTTTATATCCCGAAATTGATTTTATTGCGATCAACACAGATGATGAGCAAACTAAAAATTGGTTAAAAACCATTAAGAGACATCACTATAACCTGAATCACGAATATGAATTTAAGTATCCCAAATGCTCTTCTGAAGAACTAGTTATTCATAATCGTAATAAAGTTATTCTTGTAAACCAAGACGGTAGGATCATTAATGCAAATACAGATCTTTTCTCTTCTGTTTTTGAAAAACAATTAATGAGATATACTAGATTAGCCAGTGTCGAAAAATAAAAAAAGCTACCCTCAATGAAGACAGTAGCTTTATTATGCTTTAAAAAATATTTATTTTAGTTTCCTTTTTTATAATCTGCAAGGAATTTTTCTAAACCAATATCAGTTAATGGATGTCTAAGCAATCCTTCTATAGAAGAAAGCGGTCCGGTCATCACATCTGCTCCTATCTTAGCACAATCAATTACATGCATTGTATGCCTTACTGAAGCTGCTAATATCTGAGTATCGAAACCATAATTATCATAGATCAACCTAATCTCTGCAATAAGATTAAGTCCATCTGTAGAAATATCATCCAATCGTCCGATGAACGGAGAAACATAAGTAGCTCCCGCTTTAGCTGCCAGTAATGCTTGGCCTGCAGAGAAAACTAAAGTACAATTCGTTTTGATACCTTTATCACTAAAGTATTTAATTGCTTTAACCCCATCTTTAATCATAGGTACTTTAACAATAATTTGATCGTGGAGTTTCGCTAACTCTTCACCTTCTTTAATGATGCCTTCATAATCTGTAGCAATAACTTCTGCACTCACATCACCGGTTACAATTTCACATATCTTTTTATAGTGATTTATAATATTTTCTTTACCCGTGATCCCCTCTTTTGCCATTAAAGATGGATTTGTAGTTACCCCATCAAGTACGCCCAGATCCTGAGCTTCTTTAATTTGATCAAGGTTTGCAGTATCAATAAAAAATTTCATGTTGTTGTGTTTAAATTTTATGTCTTTTAATCAGAGCACGAATATAAAAATAATCATCGTGGAATAATAAGATCTTTCGTTAATTGAATATAAAATTATTTCTTCAAGTAAAAGAGATTATAATTTGTAATGATTCATCAACAATTTCTCATATACCTTGCTTGGTAAAATTCGTTTTAAAACGATAGAGAATTTCTGCATAAATGCGCCTACTTTATAACGAACTTTTGGTCTTTTAGTTTTTATAATATTAAATACAACTTTTGCCATCTCCATAGGATCACTACCTGCATCAACATGATCATTCATTAGTTGTAAAGTCCTCTCATAGATTTTCTCATAAGGAGAACCATTTACTACAGGAGCATGATAGCGCCCTGCTGCAATATTGGTAGCAAAATCACCAGGAGCAACATTTGTCATTTCTATATTAAAAGCTTTCAACTCCATTCGCCATGCTTCGGTTGTGATTTCTAATGCCGCTTTAGAAGCACTATAAATCCCCCTGTACGGAAGTCCCATATAACCCGCAATAGAAGTTATATTAATAATCAAGCCCTCTCCTTGTTTTCGCATTAAAGGTAATACCGCTTTAGTAACATTTATGGGTCCAAAATAGTTGGTTGTAAAGTTTTTTACAATCTCTTCTTCGGGCACTTCTTCTATGGGTCCCATAATTCCCGCACCGGCGTTATTAATGAGCACATCTAGTCTCCCGTGTTTATCTTCAATTATTTTGATGGCAGATGAGATACTATTGGTATCAGCAACATCTAACTGAAGAAGTTCGAAAGGCTTAAAGTTTGTGAATTTTTCAGGATTACGACTAGTACCATAAACGATATAGCCCTTATCGGTTAGAAATGTACCTATAGATTTTCCTATTCCCGAGGATCCTCCTGTAATTAAAATGATTGTTGGATTTTGATCTGAACTCATATCCGCAAATATACAATTATGATTTACGAATCTGGACTAAAGAATTTAGATTTATCAGACAATATTTGAGTATATATTTCCCAAAATATAGGGCACAAAAAAAGGCAAGCTACCTACATCACACTGCTACAACCGTCTACCTTTGCTGCGTTCCCGCCCTGGAGGATTCAACAGGAGCTAGTTGTGTAGGACTTGCCGCTGCAAAGATACGATCTTTAGTAGATAAAACAATGATTTTTTAAACCCAATTAAAATAAATATCTTGCTCTAAATTAAATTATCAAAATGAAGATCTATAACTCCTTAATCATCATTATATTAGGCTTAACCCTTTTTTCCTGCGGAAGCAACCAAGAGAAGAAAAAAAAATATTTTTCTATACAAACAGAAAATAATCAAACCATATTTAAGCTCGGAGAAACATTAAAAGCTACTATAAAAAACAAACAAGATATTGTCATTGATTCTGTTACCTATATTTTAAACAACAAAACAACTTCTTCTAAAGTCGATCATAATTATGAAGAAAAAATTGATGATGAAAGACTGGGACATAACATTTTAAAAGCTCGGGTATTTTATAATGGAAATGTAGACACCATTACTAAGAAAATTACATTCTTAAACAACAAATCACCTAAGCTATATTCTTATAAAATTATTGCAGAGTTTCCTCATGATAAGCAAGCTTTTACCCAAGGATTAGAGTTCTATAAAGACACTCTATATGAAAGTACAGGAAAAAAAGGAAAATCTTCATTAAGAAAAGTAAATTACAAGACAGGAGAAGTTCTTAAAAAGACGGAAGTAGCTAAAGAATATTTTGCAGAAGGAATCACCATTTTAAATGATCAAGTTTTTCAACTCACCTGGCTTGCAAAAGAAGGATTTATCTACGACTTAGACTCTATGAAAAAAACAGGCAATTTTGCTTATAATAAAAGTAAAGAAGGCTGGGGTTTATGTAATGATGGGAAACATATTTATAAAAGTGATGGTACCGAGAAAATATGGATTCTTGATGCAAAAACACTGGCAGAAAAAGAATATATAGAGGTCACCACGAATAAAGGTGTAAAATCTAAATTTAATGAATTAGAATGGATCGATGGTAAAATCTATGCCAATACCTGGCAAAAAGACGGAATTGCTATTATCAACCCAAAAAATGGGGCTTTAGAAGCCGTTATTAACCTCTCGGGATTACGAAAAAAAGTAAGCCAGCATCAGGATTTAGATGTTCTTAATGGTATAGCGTATAAAAAGGACACAAAACAGTTGTTTGTGACTGGTAAAAACTGGGATAAACTATTTGAAATTGAAGTCATTAAGTAGGTTTGAGGTT
Source organism: Aquimarina penaris (assembly GCF_040786285.1). Lineage (NCBI taxonomy): Bacteria > Pseudomonadati > Bacteroidota > Flavobacteriia > Flavobacteriales > Flavobacteriaceae > Aquimarina > Aquimarina penaris. The sequence goes on along the minus strand of NZ_JBFMKQ010000001.1, from coordinate 2,299,525 downwards.
TGAGGTTTGAGGTTTGAGGTTTGAGGTTTGAGGTTTGAGGGAATTTAAAAATATCATATGCAAACACCAACCTTAATCAATATTGCCCTTAACTTTCTACCTTTAATTATTCAATCCTCAAAAAAAATGTAAAAAAAATATCAATACAGTTCAATATACAATATCCTGTATTCATTATTCGCTATTCGTTATTCGTTATTTTGCAACACTATAATAACTACCTCGTTATTGTAATAGACGGATAATAAACCGTACCTTTGCGGCTTATTTTTATTTATATGAACAAATTTGAAGAATTAGGCCTAGGAGAAGCCATCATAAAGGCGGTGAATGACATGGGGTTTGAAACCCCGAGTGAGGTACAAGAAAAGGCCATTCCTATTTTACTTAGCAAGGATACAGATATTGTAGCTCTTGCACAAACCGGAACTGGAAAAACTGCAGCTTTTGGTTTCCCTTTAATCGAAAAAATAGATAGTAAAAGTAGAATAACCCAAGGATTAATACTCTCTCCTACTCGTGAGTTATGCCTACAAATTACCAATGAACTTAAGAACTACTCTAAATTTATCCCGGGACTTAATACGGTTGCGATTTATGGTGGAGCAAGTATAACAGAACAAGCAAAGCAGATAAAAAGAGGAGCGCAAGTTATTGTTGCCACTCCTGGTCGAATGCAAGATATGATTAATCGTAAAATGGTAGACATTACCAATATCGATTATTGTGTGCTGGATGAAGCCGATGAGATGCTTAATATGGGATTCTATGAGGATATTAATGCTATTTTATCGCATACCCCACAAGAAAAAAGTACATGGCTTTTCTCTGCAACCATGCCAAGAGAAGTCTCTGCTATTGCAAAACGTTTTATGCATGACCCGGTCGAAATTACTGTTGGTCATAAAAATACAGGATCAGAAAACGTATCTCACGAATATTATGTAGTAAATTCTAGAGATCGATATGCTGCTCTAAAACGATTGTCAGATGCTAATCCAGATATCTTTTCTGTAGTTTTTTGTCGTACTAAAAGAGATACACAAAAAGTAGCAGAAAATCTTATTGGTGACGGATACAATGCAGCAGCTTTGCATGGAGATTTAAGTCAGAACCAAAGAGATTTGGTAATGAAAAGCTTTAGAAATCGACAAATACAAATGTTAGTTGCTACCGATGTAGCAGCTCGTGGAATTGATGTAAATGACATTACGCATGTTATTAACTACCAATTACCAGATGAGATAGAAACCTATACACACCGAAGCGGAAGAACGGGACGTGCAGGAAAAAGTGGTGTTTCTATGGTAATTGTTTCTAAAAGTGAGATAAGAAAAATTAAATCTGTTGAGCGAATCATTAAGAAAAGCTTTGAGAAAAAAGAAATTCCTAGTGGTGAAGAAATCTGTCAGGTTCAATTATTTCACTTGGCAAGCGATATTGGAAAAGCAGAAATAAATCATGAAATCGATAGCTATTTACCTTCAATTAACGAAGTTTTAGAAGAATTTTCTAAAGAAGAATTGATCAAAAAATTCTTTTCGGTTGAATTTTCTCGCTTTCATAATTATTATAAAAAATCCAGAGATCTTAATGCTTCTGGTGGAGATAGAGAAGGCGGTTCTTATGATAGTAATGGTAGTACTCGCTATTTTATTAATGTAGGAGAAAAAGATGGATTTGATTGGATGACCTTAAAAGATTTCCTAAAAGAAGTCTTAGAACTAGGAAGTGATTCGCTTAGCCGCGTAGATGTTAAAGAAAGTTTTTCTTTCTTTAATACCAGTTCAGAATATCAAGAAAAAGTGCTATCTATTTTTGAAGATTTCAAAATGGATGGAAGAAAGGTTAATGTAGAAATTTCTAAAGATTCTGGTCGTAGCCGAGGAGGTCGTCGTCGTCGAGATAATGGCGGTGGTGGTTTTAAAGGAAAACGTAGAAGCGACGGATTTAAACCAAAAGGTAAAAAACGCTTTGATTCTAACGAAGATAGAGGAAAAAGAAGCGGCGGTGATAGAGGAAGAGATCGTAGAAAACGTAGTGATCGCAGATAAATCAAAGTATGATTTTAATGTACTATGATTTTTGGCGCGATTTTTATGTTATTATACTATAAACTGAACGTCATATACATTATATGAAAAGAATACTATTATACATATTATTATTTGTAGGTATAACAACTTACTCACAGGTTGATGACACTGATATTGTAAGCGGTAAAGTACTGAACGCATCTACCGATCAGAAACTCGAGAATGTACATATCGTAAATCTTAGCCAGGTGATTGGTACTATTACCGATGAAGAAGGAGATTTTTCTATTCAGGCAAAAGTAAACGATACCTTATACTTTTCATATATTGGATATAAACCTCTAAGAGTTCGAGTAACTAATGACTGGATCAAGTTTGGTGATGTTAAAATTAAAATAACCGAACTGGGTATAGCCTTAGAGGAAGTAGTCGTAGCCGATGTGCAACTCACCGGATACCTAGAAATTGATGCAAAACGAATCCCGGTGTATAATAATTACCGCTATAGTATTTCTGGATTAAACTCTGGTTATGAAGGTGGTAGCAAACAACCGGGAGCTGTGAATAAAGTACTTGGCGCTATATTTAATCCTGCAGATTTTTTATACAATACATTTAGTAAACGATCCAAAGAGTTACGTAAGCTTCGTAAGATGAAGAAGGATGATAAAATCAGAAACCTTCTTGAGACCAAATTTGATCGTGCTACTTTGATGGCTCTTCTTCAAGTAGATCGTTTAGATATTGATGAGATTCTTAGAAATTGTAATTACTCTGCCGATTTTATAAAATTTGCTAATGATCTTCAAATACTAGATGCCATTAGTGAATGTTATGAAGAGTATAAGATTTTAGATAGGAAATAATTCAGCATAAGTTTCGATGTAAATACTCTAAAATTCAAAAAACCTTCAATACGAGTTATTTGATAATGTATCTTTTCCGTTTTTAAATTGCTAATTTTACTTGAACAAATCTAAAGGAGTGGTTTTTGGAACGAAGTAAAAAAATAGTATCGAGAATTGATTTTTTGATCTAAAAATCACTGTTCTCGATACACTTATCCTAAAGTCTAAGCACTCGAACTGACGTGATTTTCTTATATCAAATTTACATTAATTTATTTCGAAGAATGAAGCGCAATTCGATTGCCCTCAGAATCAACAAAGTAGGCCATATACCCATTACTTTCAGAGATTTGTTTTTTATCAGAAACGACTTTACCTCCTGCAGCTTCTACTCTGCCTATTTCAGCAGCTACATCATCACAAGAGAAATATATTAGTACCCCATCGTTACTGGGTTTATAATGCTCTCCTGCATAAATCAAGGTGCCAGTGGCGATACCTGTTTGATTTTTATTAGGAAACCATCCCATCTGGATTTCATCCATCTTTTGTAAACTAATTTCGATATCAAAAACCTTTTCATAAAATGTTTTTGCTCTAGCCATATCTGTAACCGGAATTTCGAACCAAGTAATCATAATGTTAGGTGTTAAGTGTTAAGTGTTAAGTGTTAAGTGTTAAGTGTTAAGTGTTAAGTGTTAAGTGTTAGAAAGTTACTTATTTTCATGATATCTGGCAATAATCTGCTCATGACTTTTGATCACCTTCTTAGCCCATTCCATGCGTTTCTGTAATTTTTCCTCGTCTGATAATTGCCATACCAAATCCGTTTTCCTTAATTCTGAAGTAACATGTTGTAATATAATAGCAGCAGAAACAGAAATATTAAGGCTTTCTGTAAAGCCTACCATCGGTATATGTAACTTGCAGTCTGCAGCATCAAGAATTTCATCACTTAATCCCTGCTGTTCTCTCCCAAAGAAAAAAGCAGAAGGCTTTGTTACATCAAAATCTTGCAATACTTTAGAATCATCATGAGGAGTTGTAGCGACAATTTGATACCCTTTATTCTTTAGTTTTTTTAAACATTCGTTAGTGGTTGGATATCTATTAACATCTACCCATTTCTGGGCACCCATAGCGATTTCTCTATCGATACGTTTTATATTCACCTCTTCAATCACATGTACATTCTGAATCCCAAAAACATCACAACTTCGTATTACAGCACTGGTATTGTGCAACTGATATACATCTTCGATAGCCACAGTAAAATGATTGGTTCTTTGGCTTAACACCTTTTCATACAAACCTAACCGTCTTGGAGTGAGGAATGATTCTAAATATTCTATAAGTTTTACATCTAACATAAAAGCTAAAATATAAAAACATCTCCTATTTTTTGATATAAAAAAAGCTGCCTCAATCACAAAAGGCAGCTTAGCTTCAATCCTAATAACCAAACTAAACGATATAATAAGAATTGAACTTAATCATCATTTAGTTAGATTGACAAACACTTAAAAATTTATGATTTAATTATTCTTTCTAAAAGAAAACCCCCCGCAATTACCCCTAATAACGGGGGGTTTAAAGTAAACACATCGTCAAATGCATCTTTATAGCTGCTTATTCAAATAACAAGCAACTTATATTTTATAACTACAATCTAAATTTAAAACCCCCCGAAATTACCCCTAACAACAGGGGGTTTAAGTAAACACATCGTCAAAATGCATCGTACAACTAATTATACATAGTACAATCAGTTTATATTATTAATCCATAGCCCATTATTTTAGTTTTAGTTTCATTATGATTTCATGAGTTCCATTATTATATGTACCCACATCGGTAGTGGTATACTCGTATGCGTATCCAAAATGAAGCACACTATCTATAAAGCCAGCGGTAATAAAGAAAGTAACACTTTCATCTAATCGATAGTTTGCTCCCAGTTCGAAACGATCATTAAACACTCCCGATGCGGTGAGATCGATAGATATAGGAGATCCATTTACTGCTCTTATTAACGTAGATGGACGTAACTTAAATGTATTATCAAGCGATCTGCTAATTACAAAATCACCTCCTCCTCCTAAGAAAAAGGATACATCATCACTAGCCGATACCGGAACAACCCCTTCTCTCTCAAACCTATCATTTTTGAGTAAAGACGGAGCTGATACAGTAACATAGTATTGAGGTGCTTTCAAATAGAAACCTACCCCTATATTAGGATTAAAATTGCTTACATTTTCTGCAAATAGAGGATCATCATCAATATCTAAAGCATTAAGATCAACATTTAAAAATGTTCCTCCTGCTTTAACACCTGCATATAAATTTAAATCGTTACCTACCTGTATTTTATAAGAAAAGTCGGCATATAAATGTGTTTCTTCTAAAACAAAAACCTGATCATTAACAATGCTCAACCCTACTCCAACATTCTTACCTATGGGCGAGTTTATATTAAAATTAAGGATTTCAGGGCCATCTGGTATACCCACCCATTGACTACGAACACCAAACATAGCTTCTAGGCTTCCATTAGTACCTGCATAGGCTGGTGATATAATATTCATATTATATTTATAGAGACTAAAATGTGGATCTTGTTGAGCTGTTGCTTGTACTACAAATGATAGTGCTAGTACAAAAAATATAGTTTTTAAATTTTTCATTTGCTTATATTTTGTTGTTTTTATAGAGAGGATGACAAGATGTTCATCCTCTCGTTAATTACATATCATTTAATAGTTTATATATATCCAACCTGTAAAAGGTGCTACTTCAGTGGTTCCTGTCTCGATCACATAATAATAAGCCCCTGTGGGCAACCTATCTCTCGAACCTCCAAGGACTCGTTTTCCTGTAGAGACTCCGTTCCAGTCATTCTGATAGTTAATTGCAGAGAATACTTCAATACCCCATCGATTAAAAAGTTTAACCTCGTGGTTAGGAAAAGATTCGATCCCTCCGATTATCCAGGTATCATTAACACCATCACCATTAGGAGAGAATCCTTGATTGATTTCTAAAGATCCGAAAGTGTCACAATTCACATCACAAACACCATCACCATCGGTATCACAATTTAAATCACAATCACCATCACCATCGGTATCGCAATTGAGGTCGCAATCCCCATCGCCATCGGTATCACAATTCAGATCACAATCACCATCACCATCGGTATCACAATTCAGATCACAATCACCATCGCCATCGGTATCACAATTCACATCGCAATCACCATCACCATCGGTATCACAATTCACATCGCAATCACCATCGCCATCAGTATCACAATTCAGATCACAATCACCATCGCCATCGGTATCACAATTCACATCGCAATCCCCATCACCATCGGTATCACAATTCAGATCACAATCCCCATCACCATCGGTATCACAATTCAGATCACAATCACCATCTCCATCGGTATCACAATTGATATCACAATCGCCATCACCATCGGTATCACAATTTAGATCACAATCACCATCGCCATCGGTATCACAATTCAGATCACAATCCCCATCGCCATCGGTATCACAATTTAGATCACAATCACCATCACTATCGGTATCACAGTTTACTGTACAATTAGGATCTGTATCTAAAATGAAACTAATTGTAGCGTTATTACTTATAGCGGCTCCATTTAAAGTACCGGTAATCGTTACCGACTCCACTAATAAATTACTATAGGTAGCCGTATATGTTCCATCTCCATTATCTGTAACTCCACTTACGAGCACAGCATTTCCAGAAACATTTAATGCAACAGTCTCACCTCCAGTAGTAAGTAAATTACCGTTAGAATCAGCTAACTGCACCGTTACTGTCGATACATCTGTTCCATTTGCAGGAACAGGTCCTGTTGCTATAATTGTTGTATTCGCATTTGTTGGATCCGGAGCATCAGATGTAAATAAAACTTGTGCCGGACTTCCATTTAGAATAGCCACTTCTGCAGTAGTTCCTCCATCATTATCATCATCAATAGTTGCGGTCACATCTACGGTTTCTGCAACAGCGCTGGTAATTGTTATAGTGGCTGTACCATTTGCATCTGTAACTGCCGTTGTCGATGACAGTACGGCACTTCCTGTAACCGCAAAGGTTACATTAATTCCTGCCCCTGTAAGATCATTGCCTACAGCATCTTTTAACTGTACTGTAATGGTTTCAGTTTCTATACCATTGGCTACTGCTGCACCATCGGCAGCACTAATCATTGTACCTGTTGCGGTAACACTAATGTCATCATCATCAATAATATTTGCTGTAGAACTATTCGTAGCACTTACCGCTCCGACATTGGGTGCAGAAATGGTGGCAATCACCGTTTCTGTTACCTCAACTTCGGTATCATCGGTAACTGTTACTATAATTGTTGTTGAACTGGCTCCATCTGCAATCGAAAAAGTGGTTACATCGGTATAATCTGATCCGTTGGTCGCTGTTCCTGTTAAGGCAACTGTTCCTGTGATCGCTGCTCCAGTAGTGTTGGTAACTCCTCCATCGAGAGAAACTGTATACGAAATAGCTGCGCCACCTTCGGTGCCATCAACCGGGCTTCCGATAGAAATTGTTAAAGCTGCTGAGTCGTCATCATTGATATTCGCTGTCGCTGCAGCCGTATTGATCGTTCCTACACTTGGTGCTGAAATCGTGGCAATTACAGTTTCCGTTACTTCTACATCAGTATCATCAGTCACTGGTACAGTGATCGTTCCAGAACTGGCCCCATCGGCAATAGAGAAGGTAGTTACATTAGTATAATCCGATCCATTAGTCGCAGTTCCTGTTAAGGCAACTGTACCGGTGATGGCCGCTCCGGTTCCATTACTCAATCCTCCATCCAGAGAAACGGTATATGAAACATTGGCTCCTCCTTCGGTACCATCGACTGGTGATCCTATAGAAATGGTTAAAGCTGCTGCATCATTATCGAGAATATTGGCCGTTGCATTATCCGTGGCACTTACGGCTCCTACATTGGGTGCAGAAATCGTAGCGATCACGGTTTCGTTTACTTCTACATCACTATCATCTGTTACGGTTACGGTGATGGTTCCAGAACTTGCTCCATCGGCTATCGAGAAGGTAGTCACATTGGTGTAATCTGTACTATTGGTTGCGGTTCCTGTTAAGGTAACCGTTCCTGTAATGGCAGATCCAGTGGTATTGGTCGCTCCTCCATCCAGAGAAACCGTATACGAAACATTGGCTCCTCCTTCGGTACCATCGACTGGTGATCCTATAGAAATCGTTAAGGATGCACTATCATCATCTATAATATTGGCCGTTGCATTATCCGTGGCACTTACGGCTCCTACACTTGGTGCAGAAATCGTAGCGATCACGGTTTCGTTTACTTCTACATCGGTATCATCGGTTACTGTAACCGTAATGGTTCCAGAACTTGCTCCATCAGCTATTGAGAAGGTGGTTACATTGGTATAATCCGATCCATTGGTTGCAGTTCCTGTTAAGGCAACCGTTCCTGTGATCGCTGAACCTGTTCCATTACTCAATCCTCCATCCAGGCTTACAGTGTAACTTATATTGGATGCGCCTTCGGTACCATCTATCGGGCTACCTATAGAAATCGTTAAAGCTGCTGCATCATTATCGAGAATATTCGCTGTTGCATTATCCGTGGCACTTACCGCTCCGACATTGGGTGCGGAAATGGTGGCAATTACCGTTTCCGTTACTTCTACATCACTATCATCAGTTACTGTAACCGTAATGGTTCCAGAACTTGCTCCATCGGCTATTGAGAAGGTGGTTACATTGGTATAATCGGTACCATTGGTTGCGGTTCCTGTTAAGGTAACTGTTCCGGTAATGGCAGATCCAGTTGTATTGGTCACTCCTCCATCCAGAGACACGGTATACGAAACATTGGCTCCTCCTTCGGTACCATCGACTGGTGATCCTATAGAAATGGTTAAGGATGCACTATCATCATCTATAATATTGGCAGTGGCATTATCCGTGGCACTTACGGCTCCTACATTGGGTGCAGAAATCGTGGCAATCACTGTTTCGTTTACTTCTACATCGGTATCATCGGTTACTGTAACCGTAATAGTTCCAGAACTGGCTCCATCGGCAATCGAGAAGGTGGTTACATTGGTATAATCCAATCCATTAGTCGCGGTTCCTGTTAAGGCAACTGTTCCGGTGATCGCTGCACCTGTTTCATTGGTCACTCCGCCGTCCAGGCTTACAGTATAACTTACATTTGAGGTGCCTTCGGTACCATCAACTGGACTTCCGATAGAGATCGTAAGAGCGGCTGCATCATCATCTGTGATATTGGCTGTCGCTGAAGCCGTATTGATCGTTCCTACACTTGGTGCAGAGATCGTAGCGATCACGGTTTCGGTAACTTCTACTTCGGTATCATCTAATACGGGAATATCCACTACTACAGAACTATCACCATCTGCGATAGAGAAGGTAGTCACATTGGTATAATCTGTTCCATTGGTCGCAGTTCCTGTTAAGGCAACTGTACCTGTTATGGCAGCTCCGGTTCCATTACTCAATCCTCCATCGAGAGAAACGGTATATGAAACATTGGCACCTCCTTCGGTACCATCGACTGGTGATCCTATAGAAATGGTTAATCCTGCGGTATCATTATCGAGAATATTCGCCGTTGCATTATCTGTGGCACTTACGGCTCCGACATTGGGTGCAGAAATCGTGGCAATCACGGTTTCACTCACCTCAACAATACTATCATCGGTTACTGGTACAGTGATCGTTCCAGAACTGGCTGTATTAGCAATCGAGAAGGTGGTTACATTGATATAATCGGTACCATTGGTTGCGGTTCCTGTTAAGGTTACTGTTCCTGTAATGGCAGATCCAGTTGTATTGGTTGCTCCTCCATCCAGAGAAACGGTATACGAAACATTAGCTCCTCCTTCGGTACCATCGACTGGTGATCCTATCGAAATGGTTAAGGCCGCACCATCATCATCTATAATATTGGCAGTGGCAGCGGCTGTACCTATTGCTCCTATACTTGGTGCAGAGATAGTTGCAATTACTGTTTCGTTTACTTCTACATCGGTATCATCGGTTACTGTAACCGTGATGGTTCCAGAATTGGCTCCATCAGCTATTGAGAATGTGGTTACATTGGTATAATCGGTACCATTGGTTGCTGTTCCTGTTAAGGTTACTGTTCCGGTAATCGCTGAACCAGTTTCATTAGTAACTCCGCCATCCAGGCTTACTGTATAGGTAATATTTGAAGTACCCTCGGTACCATCTACCGGAGTACCGATTGAAATCGTCAAGGCCGCTAAATCATCATCTGTGATATTTGCTGTTGCATTATCTGTAGCACTTACGGCTCCCACATTGGGTGCAGAGATCGTAGCGATTACTGTTTCGGTAACTTCTACTTCGGTATCGTTTAATACCGGAATATCTACTACTACGGAGCTATCTCCATCTGCGATCGAGAAGGTCGTCACATTCGTATAGTCACTGCCTGCCGTAGCGGTACCTGTTAAGGCAAGCGTACCGGTAATAGTGGCTCCGGTGTTATTCGTTACACCACCATCCAAACTCACGGTAAATTGTGCATTGGTTGGCGTACCAGATTCGGCACCATCGGTGGTTTGAGCGATCGAAATCGTCAAGGCCGTTGCATCATCATCGGTAATATTGGCCGTAGCATTATCTGTAGCACTTACGGCTCCCACACTTGGTGCAGAAATCGTAGCGATTACTGTTTCGGTAACCTCTACTTCGGTATCGTTTAATACCGGGATATCTACTACTACGGAGCTATCTCCATCTGCGATTGAAAAAGTCGTTACATTGGTATAGTCACTGCCAGCGGTCGCAGTACCGGTTAAGGCAAGCGTACCAGTAATAGCAGATCCTGTATTGTTGGTGACTCCACCATCTAAGCTTACCGTAAACTGTGCATCGGTGGGTGTACCACTTTCGGCTCCATCGGTGGTTTGAGCGATCGAAATCGTCAAGGCCGTTGCATCATCATCTGTGATATTGGCCGTAGCATTATCTGTAGCACTTACCGCTCCAACACTTGGTGCAGAAATCGTAGCGATTACCGTTTCGGTAACTTCTACTTCGGTATCATCTAATACCGGGATATCTACTACTACAGAACTATCACCATCTGCGATGGAGAAGGTCGTTACATTCGTATAGTCACTACCTGCCGTAGCAGTACCTGTTAAGGTAATCGTACCGGTAATGGCAGCACCTGTATTGTTGGTTACTCCACCATCCAAACTTACCGTAAACTGGGCATTGGTGGGTGTACCACTTTCCGCTCCATCGGTGGTCTGAGCGATCGAAATCGTCAAGGCCGTTGCATCATCATCTGTAATATTGGCCGTAGCATTATCTGTAGCACTTACGGCTCCAACACTTGGTGCAGAGATCGTAGCGATTACTGTTTCGGTAACTTCTACTTCGCTATCGTCTAATACCGGGATATCTACTACTACGGAGCTATCTCCATCTGCGATAGAGAAACTCGTTACATTGGTATAGTCACTGCCTGCCGTAGCAGTACCCGTTAAGGTAATCGTACCGGTAATGGCAGCTCCTGTATTGTTGGTCACTCCACCATCCAAACTTACCGTAAACTGGGCATTGGTTGGTGTACCACTTTCTGCTCCATCGGTCGTCTGAACGATCGAGATTGTTAAGGCTGCTGCGTCATCATCTGTAATGTTTAATGTCTCTGGAGTCGTATCTGCAGTAACAGAAGTATTATTAGTTGCTGCCGTTAGTGTGGCAATCACCGTTTCAGTAACTTCTACTTCAGTATCGTTCACTACAGTTAAATCAATAGTTTCTGTAGTGGTTCCTGCGGTAATGGTAACTGTTCCTACTACTGTTGTAGCATCATCATAATCCGCTGGATCTGCTGCAGTACCTGTTAGTGCATAGCTTACATCCACATCGGTAGAAACCGCTGTACTCATAGTTAGCGTAAATACTCTACTGGCTGTGGTTTCGTCTGCATCAGTATCGGCAGCAATAGTTACTGTCGCGGTATCATCATTAGTGATCGTATATACATGGTTATCTATTAAAGCACCTCCAATTATATTTTGTACTACCAATCCAGGTTGTGGATTAGACAACGTCAAATCTATAGTTTCATCTGCCTCTACAATAGCATCACCTGTGATGGCAAAGGTAATTGCTCCGCCGCCAGAAAGTGTTAAGGATGTCCATTCTACAGGAGTCCCTGATGTATACGTTCCTGCCGGCACCGTTACTGTAATGGTTTGTGGTAAGGCTGCTGTATTCCCTCCAAAGGTATAATCTGTACCTAGTGTAGCAGCAGTTGCTCCTGCAGCAATGGTTACATCAATATCTGTATCAGCATTTAAAGTCCCGTCTATTAATAATCTTGGTAGGTTACTTACTGCAGCATTTTCATCTGCACTTGCCGTAGCTGCTTCAAACTCTATACTGGTGGCTAGTCTTGCTAGAGTAAAGAAGGTCGTTCCTGTTAAGGTCGTAGCAACGGTTCCTGTTGCAGAAAGTGGCGTTGCTGTAGTACCTGTAGTGGCACTAAAATCACCATCTACTGTTCTCGTTAATAATAACCAGGTATCATCATACCCATCAAATTGTAAGTTGATGGCTCCTACCGTTCCTGTATTGACTGCTTTCCACTCTCTGGCAGATCGCTCGTAATAGGTTGTGGTTTCTAAGTCTGTATTAACAGCATCTCCAGGAGCACCACTAGCACCATCATTACCAATCACTAAAAACTGACCATCGGTCAAGGATACGTGCGTACCATTAGCCGTTGTAAAATTAGTATCTGTAGAAAGGGTTAAAACGGCTCCTGTATTTACAGATTTTGAAATTTGTTGATCCAGTGCCTGATCTACATCATTGGCAATCCCAAAAATATCACTAATGTAGGTTGCATCGACCGGCCAAACCGTATTGCCTGCACTATCTACATAGGCAGTACCACCACTATTTAAGGTGATCCCGTATTTGATGGCTAAGTAGGATTCTATTTGTTGTTGCTGCAGCGGTGTATGAGATGCAGTACTATACGCTATAACCTCTGCCACTTCACCAAACGGTTGACCTGTGGAGCTATTACCAATGAATGTCTGTACATCACTAACCGTTGTAGCAATTGGCCCAAAGGGTACACTCTGGCTACGGTAGCTTTGCTCTGTACCTCCATTGTTATCTATCTGGATAAGTGCTATTGACCCTTCAGGGATATCTATTCCGCTATCTCTTAAGGCGCCATCCCAGGAGCCAAAGTTATCACTCCCACCTTCAATAGTGGCCATGGTATTGAATACCGGGCCTTGTACCAATGTTCGGAAGCTCCCATTAGCCCTTGGGCGCACTACACCATAAACGATAGCGTCTGTTGCTGAAAACCCGTTGGTGAGCGTTGCAACCGATGCACCGGTAAGGAATTCTACCGTTGGATTGAAGTTGACAGCATTTGTAATCGCATCTGGAACCCCATTAATTGTGACTGTGTCGTTACCCGATGCGTCTGTCCAACCCGTGACTGGACTGCTGCCGGTGACGCCATCGTTTGCCTTAAGCCAAAGGACTAAATTAGGGACTACATCACCAGGTGCAACTTGTGTAAATCCTACACTAAAAATATCACCTGTTGTAAAAGTCACTCCTGTAAATTCTACTGTCGTACCATTGATTGCACCAGAAATTCCACTGGCAGCACCGTTGATAATCAACTCATATGTACGTAGATTATTAGCATTGATATCAAAACTTAAGTTGACAGCCCCTACACTTCCCGTATTTTCTGCGCGCCATTGTCTTTCATGACGTGCTTCTAAGGTAGCAGGTACTCCTGTAGCAGTCGTAGTCGTAGTACTACCCCCATCATTACCCACTACCAAAAACTGACCATCAGTCAGCGATATGTGTGTACCATTAGCTCCTGTAAAATTGGTGTCTGTAGAAAGCGTTAGGACCGCACCTGTATTTACAGATTTTGAAATCTGCTGATCTAAGCCTTGTGCTGCATCATTGGCAATCCCAAAAATATCACTATTGTAGGTTGCATCTACTGGCCAAACGGTTGTTGTTCCATCAGATGCCAGGTAAGCAGTTGTCCCACTGTTAAGTGTGATCCCATATTTTATAGCTAGATAGGATTCTATTTGTTGGCGTTGTGTTGCATCAACAGTATTATTATAGAATATTACCTCTGCAATATCTCCATTAAAATTACCTGAACCAGTAGAGACTGTACGCCCTATTTCTGGTATTCCATCATCTAGATTGAGTAAGGTTGATGCATTTGTTGCCAGAGTTCCTCCATTTGTTCTAATCTCCCGTCCTGAAGTGTTATTATAAATCGAGCTCATCATTCCAGAAATATTATCTGGTGGTGCCGGAGTAGTTAATAGATTACTTACCCAGTTATCGACGGTATTAGTGCCCATTTGAAAACGAAGGTCACTATTATTCACCCCTAGATCACCTTGACTTAGAATAGTTCCTCCGCTAGAAGAGGACCTATTGGCAACCGCAAAGAAACTATAGGATTGATTTCCTGATCCTAAACTTGCACTTAAATCAAAAAAGGAAGTTCCATCAAAAGTGAGTGATGTATTAAAGTTTATCGTATTTACTGTTGCGTCTGGTTCTGCACCTCCAGATGCTGAGGCATTATTACTTACACCTGACTGATCATCCCAGGCTGTAACCGTAGCACCTCCAGTAACATCTACATCAGCTTTGAGCCAAAGGGCCAATCCTGGAACCACATCACCAGGAGCTATTTGTGTAAATCCTACGCTAAAAATATCACCTGTTGTAAAAGTCACTCCTGTAAATTCTACCATCGTACCATTGATTGTACCAGAAATTCCACTGGCAGCACCGTTGATAATCAACTCATATGTACGTAGATTATTAGCATTGATATCAAAACTTAAGTTTACCGCTCCTACACTTGCTGTATTAGCAGCTTTCCATTGACGTTCGTGCCTTGCATCTAAGGTTGCAGGAACTCCTGTAGCAGTCGTAGTCGTAGTACTACCTCCATCATTACCTACTACTAAAAACTGCCCATCGGTTAACGAAGTATGCGTACCATTAGCTCCTGTAAAATTAGTATCTGTAGAAAGGGTGAGTACCGCTCCTGTATTGACAGATTTTGAAATCTGTTGGTCTAAGCCTTGTGCTGCATCATTGGCAATACCAAAAATATCACTGTTGTAGGTTGCATCTACTGGCCAAACGGTTGTTGTTCCATCTGAAGCCAAATAAGCTGTATTTCCAGCATTTAATGTCATACCGTATTTGATAGCGAGATAGGATTCTATTTTTTGACGACTTGTAGCATCAAGTACACTTGCATAAACGATTTGTTCGGCTATTCTTCCATCAAAGAAAAAAGTAGTTCCACCAAAATTATCCCCACTACCTACACGATAAGGATAGAAACCATCTGTTTGTTTAATATGAGTTCCTGTACCCGTTCCTGTACCAGCCGAAGCTCCATTCACATAAATATTTTGAACCGCTCCTACTCCTCCTGTTGTCGTTAGCCCTAGTATTTCAGCAACACCTTCCATTACATTACCTGCCGATTGTATATTCCAAGTTGAACCAGCACCAGTACCCGTCCAAAACTCTCTTCCCGAACCATTATTATAAAACGTGATACCTTCGGCATCGGGGGCACCCGCTGTATTTGAAAATCTATTGGTAAAGGGAGATGTAAAACTACCACTTACATCATCGTTTATGTAAACAGTAAAACTCGTTACATCATCACTATTTAAAGCTGTATTCCCTGCAGGACCTGTAAAATTTTGATCAGTACCATTAAATGTAAATGCTGGATTGAAGTTTAATGCATCAGCAGTAAGTACTGGGTTATTTGAACCAGTTGCATCTAAACCACTACCTGATTGATCATCCCATTGTGCTGCGGTAGCACCTTCATCTGCTTTTAACCAAAGAGCTATACCAGGCACTACATCACCGGGAGCTATTTGTGTAAACCCTAAACTAAACACAGCACCGTCTATTAGTCCTACGTTTGCAAACTCTACTTTACCACCATTAATGGTTGGCGTTATACCTGTTAGCGCAATACCGTCTCTAATGAGCAGGTAATTTCTAAGCGGGGAAGCATCAATATCAAAACTAAGATTAATTACACCTGTACCACCGTTGTTCACCAGACCCGTATTTTTGACTTTCCATTGTCTTTCTAGTCTTGCCTCTAAGGCAGCAGGTACACCAACAGCTGTAGTCGCTGTGGTACTTCCGCCATCGTTAGCTATTAGTAGAAATTGTTGATCAAATAAATCAGTTCTAGATCCATCATTTGCAGTAGTGAAATCGGTACTGGTAGAAACCGTAAGCACTGCTCCATCATTTACCGATTTTGAAATTTCCTGATTTAACCCTTGTACATCATCTCGTGCAATACCAAAGATGTCATTGGTATAGGTTGGATCCACAGCCCATACTTGTGTCGTACCGTCTGATGCCAAATAATTTGTTGCTCCATTATTAAGCGTGATTCCGTATTTAATCGCGAGATAGGATTCTATTTTAGTTCGGTCTGCTGCTGTAGATTGTTCATAAACGATAATTTCCGCCATATTACCATCATAGAAAAATGTTGGGTTACCACTTAAATGACTGGCTCCTAGACGAACATTATTACCTCCAAAAACGTTTGGAAAATTAGTAAAACTTGCATCCGCAGTTCCATTAAAGTAATAATCTAAATTAGTATCTGAAGCTATGGTTGCAGACACAATTGTTGGAGTGTTTAGAGGGACACTAGCATTACTATTTCTTGGACCAGCTGGGCCATTAGCATCAAAATAGATGCTTCTAGGATTTCCTCCCTGGGTAAGAAATTGTGGTTCTGAGCTATTGTTATTTTGTGCTCCCAAAATCCCTCCAAAACCAGATGTTTTTTCATCGATGATTACTGCATATATGGTATGATCTGTTGCGCCACCAGGGCCATCAAAACCGAGATCGCTGCCGAGATTGTAATATTGTGAAGTTCCATCGAAACTAACTGCGTCGTTAAAATTTAATAGATTAGAAGACACCACCGGAGATCCAATCGGTGTTACAGATACATCATTACCCGATTGATCTGTCCAGGCTGCACCACCTGTGTTGGCTTTTAACCAAAACTTAGACCCCAAAACTGCCCCAGGAGAGACTATTCTTGTCACTAAAGTAAAAACTTCTCCATCATTAAGTGTAACATCATCAAAATTGACAGTCTTTGCTGTATTATCAAAAGAAGTTACAAATTGGCTTCTTTGTGTACCTGTATTAAAATTTCCATCTCCGTCTTCATCTATTAATAATAAAACATTAGCATCTACAACTACAGGAGCTGCATCATCTAAATCAAATTGAAAATCTATTTCTTGTGTGAAATTAGTAGATTGCACAATCCACTCACGTTCTAAACGCTCTAATACAAATCCTGCTGTTATGTCTGTTGTAGTTGTAGTATTTATACTACCCCCATCGTGTCCCCATATAAAAAATGAAAGGTCATTGGTTATCGCTCCAGGGGTGTCAATGTCACCTACTGCCCCTATAAGAACACCATCCGATTCTTGCGAACGACTTTTGCGCGTTTCTAATCCTGAAGCATCATCTCTGGCAATACCAGCACGGCCATTTGGATAGGCTGCAAAATTGAATAAATTTGCACCATTACTAGCGATGTAATCGTGATTTACATTAAAACCATATTTTAGTCCTAGGTAAGTTTCGATCCTTTCACGCTCACTTGTATTTACCGGTCGATCAAAAAACACAAACTCTGCATAGTCACCATCAAGTTGCCCCACTGTACCCATAGAATAGTTACCGTTGGCTACCAAGCCAGATGCAGGACCCGTTTGAGCTCCTCCTCCTTCTAAATATGCTGTAGAGCTCCCTCCAGTACTTACCACAGAAATTAATCTTGGGATAGTCATTTCTAAATTACTGTAAACTAACCCATTATTACCATCTGTATATACAATTCTTCCATCGGAGTCGCCTGGCCCCCCGACAGTGAACACTTCAAAACGGCTAAAAGCTATAGTTCCATCAAAATCGAATAAATCTGGGAATTGACCCGCTACATTTTGAGTATGCTTATATACTGCAAAGAAACTATGTTCAGTAAGTCCATTAAGACCTAGATTAGTTCCATCTAAGCGATTACCAAAATCAAAATCTACTGTTGGTAAAAAATTGATCTCTGAAGGGTTTAATGTAGGCCTAGAAGATACATTTGGCGGCGTAGCATTATTATTATTACCGCTTTGATCTGCCCACTGGGTAATCTCGTTACCTACAGTAGTAGTTACTCCTGCATCAGCACGTAGCCATAAAATAACATCTGTAGTACCAACTCCTCCCGGGCTTTGTGCAAAAAGTGATGTACTGCCTATCCATAGGAGCATCACGGTGGTTAGTAGTGTATATATCGTATTTCTTTTCATAATCCAATTAGTTTAGTAGTTGTATAGTAGGTGGGTTCTTGAGTTCCTGAGTATTTGACCCTTCGACAGGCTCAGGGTGACAAGTCTGAAGATTGAAGTCCTGAGTATTTGACCCTTCGACAGGCTCAGGGTGACACACTTCGACAAGGCCTGTCCTGAGTTTATCGAAGGGCTCAGGGTGACAAGTCTGAAGAGAAAACACTGACTTTACTCGTTTTGAAAACGCTTCGCTTTTGAGTATCTCTGTATTTGGTATGTGATATCGTAACTCCTTACCTATTAGCATAGGTTTTCTCTCTTTATTGTATCGTAAAACAACACATGAGAAATTTGTAAGGATAGGTGAGAAAAAACGTACAAAACACCTATAAACCAAAATATTAGCATTTAGTCGTACGTTATAATTCTTATAAATGAGAGAAGAACATTCTAAAAAAAATGTTAATAAACCATTAAAAATTTTACGGAAAACCGTAAAAAATAATTTAAAATCCCTATATTTCGAACTGAGGGATGAATGAAAATGTAATAAATACTTTCTTCTTAAGGGAGGATTTTCTTTACAATGTATATATAAAGACAGAAAAATATTTCTTTTTACAAGAGGTAAAAGTTCACACATAATGGTTAATTTATTTTAATCGTTATTCAGACCCTGCTTTTGTTGGCTCGCCAAAGTTTCACAATTGCGGGGTTATTTTTATGACCAATAGTTGTAATACCCAAACTATACGATCAAGTTATTTGTTTATTCTTGTTTCATTTTTTTTTGTTTGTTTGTTGCGTACTTAAGATACTTAGATAGTATACAAGACGACATTCTATGTATTTATATCTATAAATCGACGAATTGTGTATACTATATGATCATTATTTATTATTCTTGGTCCTACTATTGCAAAACCAAAAATCATCGCGTATAAAAAACTCAGGGTGGGGTAAGAAAATAAGCTTTTTTATACGCTAATTTAACATGGTTGTCTTTTCTACATAAAACAACATTTAAATATAGCCACAATTTGTTAAAATAGACTGACACAAAACCACATAATAAATACGGCAAAACCATACTATTGTCAATATTACATCAACCTTAAACAAATTTAACAATTTTGACAAGGCAAAAAACAACAAAACATTAAAAAACAGCACTTTATATATTTCAATTTTCTAAAAACCGGCTTTTTTGTTTAACATATGAGTAAGAATATTCCTCAAAAAAATACAAGATAATACGTTTTTAACACATAAATCATACACTTTTACCGTTTAGTAGTACATCTAAAACATCTATTCTTTTACTGGTAGTCCGTAATAAAATGTTAAAAAAGGAAGTATAAACCTAGTTATCCGATAGTTAAATACGGCTTGAGAGCTATAGCCTAAAAAATAGCTTATCTTCTTATCAATTTATACTATACTTGTGCTCAAATTTGTAATTTTTCGTCTGGATGTTATGCAAATCTTGCTCTTTATACCAGAGTCTAACCTAAAAAATCACCCTTCTTTTTGGATTTCTACCGAGTGTGGATACGGGATTTCGATACCGGCTTTATCCAGGGCCAGTTTACAATCTTCTACCGTAGCAAAGTATACATCCCAATACTCTACCGGAGTGCAATACGGTCTTACAGCGAGATCAACAGAACTTTCGCCAAGGTTCGCCACGTTTACAGATGGTTTAGGGTCTTTTAAAACTTTTTCATTGGTAGTGAGTACCTCTAGTAATACGTCTTTGGCTTTTTTTATATCTTCATCATACCCTATGCCAATAGTGATATCGACCCTCATCTTTCCTTCGGCAGTGTAATTAATAATATTACCGTTGGCTAACGCCCCATTAGGTACAATAGCAAGTTTATTTTGAGGTGTGATTAATTTGGTGGTAAAGATTTCTATTTCTTTTACTTCTCCCAATACCCCTTGTGCTTCGATAAGGTCACCAATTTTATAAGGCCTAAAGATCATAATCAAGACACCCCCTGCGAAGTTAGAAAGAGATCCTTGCAATGCCAACCCTACAGCAAGACCCGCAGCAGCAATAACCGCAGCAAAAGTGGTAACATCTACCCCCAGCCTGGAAATTACGATAATGATCAAAAATATTTTTAATGCCCAAGACACCAGGTTTAGCAAAAACTTTTGCAATGATTCGTCATACTTACTTTTAGACATCACCTTACCGGTGGTACCGATCAATTTTTTGATCAACCAGGATCCTATGATATAAATAAGGATGGCGGTAATAAGTTTTGGACCAAATTCTTTGGCTAGTTCAATACCATAATTAAACCATTCTTGCGCTTTTTCCATTTGTGTGTTTTAATTTTATTGTAGTAGCTATTGATGTCATTTCGGCGTGGGCCGGAATCTACTTTAATTTGCGTTGTATACTATGGATCCCAGCCTACGCTGGGATGACAAATTCGATAACTAAAAAACAGACTACTCAATCACGATAAACTCACTCCTACGGTTACGTTGATGTTCATCATCGGTGCATTTTACGTCATTCTCGCATTGGTTGATCAATGCAGTTTCTCCGTACCCTCTTCCGGTAACCCGAGATCTATCGATTTTACCTTTTTCAAGGATATATTTCATAGTACTTCTGGCTCTGCGCTCACTCAAGTACATATTATAATTATCTCCTGCCCTACTATCGGTATGAGACCGAACGTCTATTTTTAGATCGGGATATTGTTGTAATGTAGCAATAATTTTTTGTAATTCTACCTCGGCATCAGAACGAATATTAGATTTATCTAAATCAAAATAGATGATTTGCAATTGTAACAATTTTGCCAGATCGTCTCCTGGTTTTACTTGTTTACCATCAAGTCCTCCTTCGCCGAGTTGCAACGGAAGTTTATGCTCATATTCTAATACGTTGTTTGTAGGTAGTATCGCTTCGGTTGGGTTGTAGTTTTCTTTGGCTGCCCTTACCACATACGAATTAGCGCATTCGAGATCAAATGCATATGCTCCTGTTTGATCGGTTGTCGTACGTTGTAATTCATTATTATTTTCATCCATTAAGATTACTTCGGCGTTAGCTAATTTTTCTTTAGACGTGGCATCGGTAACAACACCGCTAACATACTGATTACATTCGGTGATCAACTCTCCGGTCTGTCTGAAACTATAGATATCATCGTTTCCTTTTCCACCTGCACGGTTACTGGCAAAATACCCTATTTTAGTACTTTCATTAAGTACAAAGGTAAAATCATCTTCAGAACTATTCACCGGTTTCCCTACGTTATACGGAATAGAAAATTCTCCGGATTCTTCGGGAACTGCCACAAATATATCCAATCCTCCTAATCCTATATGACCATCACTAGCAAAATATAGTCGTCCCGAATCACTTATATACGGAAACGTCTCCCTACCTTCGGTATTAATCTGATCGCCAAGGTTTCTGGGTTCTCCAAACGAACCATCACCATTAATATCAATTACATATAGGTCTGAAAGTCCTTTACTACCAGGCATATCACTGGCAAAATAAAGCTTGGTACCATCGGCACTAAGAGCGGGATGCGCCACAGAATATTCATCACTATTAAATGGTAACTCCTCGATGTTGGTCCATTTATAATCTTCGAGCGTAGCTCTATATAGTTTTAATAATATAGTCCCTTGTGTACTGGTCTTTAATTTTCTTTTAGTGTAATTATTTCGTGTAAAATAAACCGTTTTTCCGTCTTTACTGAACGCCGTCGAAGATTCATGAAATTTGGTGTTTATTTTTCCTTTTAGCTTTTTAGGGGTTTGAAGAATCCCATTAGCTTCAAGAATATTGGAAGCAAACAAATCAAGAAATGGCATCTCATTCCACTCATGAAGCGTTTTGCTCATACCACCGCCACCTCTTGAAGATGCAAATATCAATTCGCCCTGATGACTAAAACTAGGAGCATAATCAGAATATTTTGAGTTCACGCTTAGTTTTAATAATCTAAATTTACCCGATTGCATTTCAATAAACTTAAGATAATCACGGGTATTCATAAAAAATTCTGCCCTCTGATCATTACCCGTTAACGTATTAAATTTTTCCATCACCTTATCAGCTTCCTCATATCGTTCTGCGCTCTTCAGACTTTGAGAATACCTGAAAAAATACTCTGGATCTATTTCTTCGGCATAATTTGTTGTAAGTTTTTCGTACCAGGGCACTGCATCATTTAATTTGGCATTAAAATAATACGAATCCCCAAGTTTTTTGAATAAGTCAAGAGATTCATATCCACTCTCTGCCACCTGAAGGTATATTTTACGAGCATCTACAAAGGCGAAACGATTAAAATTTTCATCGGCTTTGGCCAGGCGCTTATCCTGAGAATACACCATACTCGATATTAGTATGCAAAAGGATAGATGTATAAGGTAGTTGTTCAAGTTCATTGTTTAGTCTTTTTATAAAACTCCGATCTACACCGGAATGATTATTTAATCGTACTCACTATTTTTTTTATGCCTCTGTTAGTTTTGGTCAAGCCTGAAATCACAACTTTTTCAGTTTTTATTACTCTGAAGCACTATTTTTTTAAAAGAAACGAGGCGTTAGCATTCTGTTATATTTTTTAAAGAGCTCGAATCGAAGCATTACCTCGTAACTACCATCATTAAACTGTGATTGGCCCAATTCTGTGGTTTCGCGATCATATGCAAATCCAATCATCATCGAATCCGATATCTGGAAACCCACCTGACCTGTTACCGCGGCACTCCATCGATAGGCAACCCCTAAAGTTAATCGCTCATATAATAAAAAATTAGCAGACAGATCAACCTGCAAAGGAGCTCCGAATACTAGTTTGCTTAACACCGCGGGTTTAAATTTCAAATTTTCATTTACATCAAACACATAGCCCGAAATGAAGTAATAATTGATTCTTTCTTCGGCCAGAAAACTAACCGCATCGCTATCACTACTTGTGGTACTCTCATCAAAGTGATCGGTTTCTAATAAATTAGGGGCACTGAGCCCAAAGTAGAACTTATTAGTATGATAATAGGCCCCTACACCCACTTGAGGACTAAATTTATTATCAATATTAGCTTCAAACAAAGCATCATTTTGATTAAATTGTGTTAGTTGTTGAAAATCGATATTCAGTAAATGCGCCCCAGCTTTGATCCCAAAACTTAGTCTTCCTTCGTCTGACGTAGGTATTGTATATGAAAAATCAATATCAAAATAGGTTTCGTCGGTAGGACCGATATCATCATTAACAACAGACAATCCCAAACCGACACGTTCGTTAGTGCCGATAGGCGTATTCAATGTTAATGTCTGGGTACGTGGAGCGCCATCTAAACCAACCCATTGGCTACGGTGCAATCCCATGATACTCATAACTCCACGACTACCGGCGTAGGCCGGATTAACGCTAATGGTATTATACATATATTGGGTATATTGAGCATCTTGCTGTGCATAATTATAATGAAACGCAAAACTCAAAAGAATTGTAACAATTATTGTATATACTTTTTTCATCCGCTCTAATTTAATATTTTTTATTTAGCCCGCCGATGATACATCGGCGGGAACTTAATTTTGATTGCTTATCTATTAATGTATAAATATCCAGCTCTATTCTTACGTTCTCCGGATTCGAGAACATATTCTAAGACATAATAATAGGTTCCTACAGGTAGTTGATCTTTTTCTTCTATCGTTGATCTTCCTGTTGAAATACCTCTAAAGAAGTTATTATCTCTACCATAACCGTTGGCTTCATAGACTTTTACACCCCATCGGTTATAAATCTCTAATCGATTCTCTAATCTTTCGATTCCGCTAATCACAAATACATCATTTACTCCATCTCCGTTAGGTGACATTCCAGAAAAGACTGTAATTCCGTCTTCACCCTCTGTAAGTACATTAGGTTCTAGATAATCGGGAATTCCATTACCATCGGTATCAAAGGCATCATCTGGGTTACCATCTCCATTAGGATCAGGATTCTCGTCTACAGTAAGGATGCCATCATTATCATCATCTACATCCTGGAAGTCATCGATACCATCTCCATCGGTATCTTGCGTAGAATAATTTACAATCCCTATATCGGTATCTCCTGTATTTTGTACGCCATCAGGTATACCATCTGTTCCTACATCACCTTCGATTGTTCCATCGGGAGAAATGGTAAGTCCCGTAAGATCCGCTCCTGATTCATATACATCCAGTACTCCGTCTCCATCGGCATCCAGATCTAATCGATCTACCACACCATCACCATCGGTATCCAGGTTTGGATCTCCATTTTGTTCTTCATCATCCAGAATACCATCATTATCATCATCTAAGTCATCGGGATCTGCTATCCCATCTCCATCACTATCAATAGCACTCACCGTTGGATCATCTGGATCACCATCGGCATCAGGATCAATATCATTAGGATTATTTGGATCATCTGAAGTTTCGGTTACTACTTCACCTCCCGCTGTAGTTCCTGTAACTTCGGCTGTATTTATAACCAGGCCTGCCAATAGATCATCTTGTGTTACCACATGTTCGGCAATTACGGTAGCCGTACCTCCTGGTGATAAACTTGCTATTGGTACTCCCGATATAATTGTTGCATTAGGATCATCAACCACAACATTGGTTAGTGTTACCGTACCGGTATTTTCGATTTCTATCGTATAGGTAATTACATCTCCTACTGCCGCAAATACTCTTGGGTTTGCCGATTTAGTAACGGCTAATCTTCCTTCGGTTACCAATCCTGTGTTGGTCTCGGTAGCATCGTCTGGATCTGGTGTTGTTGGGTCATCAGACATATCCATCACCATACTTCCATCGGGTGCATTACCCAGAACATCTGCACGGTTAATTACTATCCCTGCATCTAGATCTGCTTGTGTAATCGTATGCACCGCAGTAACCGCAACGCTATCGCCTGGTGCCAATGTTCCTATCACGGCCGGTAATATACTTCCGGCATCAGCATTTGCATCTGATACAGCAACATTAGTAAGCGTTACATTACCTGTATTAATCACCTCTAATTGATAGGTTATTGCTTCACCTACAGTATCATATGCTCCATCGGCAGGAGGGTCTGCAAACTTAGTTAAAGTAAGTTCTGGAGTTTGATCTATGGTGGTTATTGTAGCATCGTCTGGAGCTGGTGTATCCGGATCATCAGAATCATCGGTTACCGGAGTTGCATTAGGATCTTGAGCATCTACAGTAGCTGTATTTGTTACCGTACCCAAATCAAGATCAGGCTGAGTGATCGTATGAGTAGCCGTAACGATAATCATTTGACCAGGAGCTATAC
Source organism: Aquimarina penaris (assembly GCF_040786285.1). Lineage (NCBI taxonomy): Bacteria > Pseudomonadati > Bacteroidota > Flavobacteriia > Flavobacteriales > Flavobacteriaceae > Aquimarina > Aquimarina penaris. The sequence continues at coordinate 2,273,789 of NZ_JBFMKQ010000001.1, read as the reverse complement.
TCGCGATAGTTGCAGGATTTATAGTATCTGCATTTGGATCGGTAACCACTACATTGGTTAAGGTTACATTTCCATCATTAGTAACTTCAATAGTATATGTTATTACTTCTCCCACCGTGTCATACGAACCATCTGCAGGTGCATTATCAGCTTTAGTAAGACTAATTGCTGGATTTGGTGCTAAAGTAATTACAGTTGGATCATCTGGACTACCATCATTATTAGGATCAACATCGGTAACATCTACTGGATCATCAGAGAGATCTGTTACCGTTACATTGTTTGGATCTAATCCACTTACTGTTGCCTGATTAGAGAAATTCCCTGAATCAATTTCCGATTGAGTAAGCGTATGTGTCGCCGTATAGGTTGTATTATCTATAGCTCCAGCAACCAAATCAATGGTGGTAGTTGGTGTCACCGTAGCGTTTGGATCAGTAACACTGATTCCTGTTAAGTCTACATTACCTCTATTGGTTACTACAAATGTATAGTCGATATTTTCACCTACATCAGCAAAACCATTACCGTTGGTATCATCTAAAACTCCAGTTTTTGTAATATCTAATAAAGGCTGACTTAAGTCTGTGATTGTTGGATCATCGGGACTTCCGTCGTTATCTGGATCTATATCTGTGGGATCATCTGGATCATCGGAGTCATCCGTAATATCTGGTCCTCCCAGTGGGTTCGGTGCCGTAGCTACTGCTGTATTAGTGAAGCTTCCTGCAGTAATATCTGCCGGAGTGATCACATAACTCGCGGTATAAGTCGTAGCATCATTAGCACCAACAACTAAGTCGATCGTTGTGGCTGGTATCACTGTTACCAGTGCATCTGTAACACTAATACCCGTTAAATCTACATTACCGGTATTGGTCACATTAAATACATAATTGATCGTATCTCCGGCATCAATGATACCATTAGCATTCGTATCAACATACGTATCTGTTTTGGTAATATCCAGTAAGGGTTGTCTGAGATCTGTGGTCGTTACATCATCGGGACTACCATCATTATCGGGATCTACATCGGTAAGATCATCCGGATCATCAGAATCATCGGTGATCGGTGGGCCTAATGGATTTAATGGGTTTAACGCACTTACTACTGCCTGATTGCTAAACGTACCTGCTGTAACATCGGCTGCTGTGATCGTATATACTGCCGTATAGGTCGTATTATCCACGGCTCCGGCTACTAAATCAATGGTCGTCGCTGGGGTCACCGTAGCGTTTGCATCGGTCACACTGATTCCTGTAAGATCTACCGTTCCCGTATTGGTCACTACAAATGCATAGGTAATCGTATCCCCGGCATCGATAATACCGTTCCCATTCGTATCGACATAGGTGTCTTGCTTGGTAATATCCAGTAAAGGTTGTCTGAGATCCGTAACCGTTGGATCATCGGGACTACCGTCGTTATCTGGATCTATATCTGTCGGATCATCCGGATCATCGGAATCGTCCGTTACATTAGGTCCTCCTAATGGATTAACAGCATCGGCTACGGCAGTATTGCTAAACGTACCTGCCGTAATATCGGCTGGGATGATTATATAACTCGCTGTATAGGTCGCAGCATCATTAGCGCCGGCCACTAAATCTATCGTTGTGGCTGGAACAACGGTGACTAATGCATCGGTTACACTTATTCCGGTTAAATCTACATTACCCGTATTGGTCACATTAAACACATAGTTGATGGTATCTCCGGCATCGATAATACCGTTTCCATTCGTATCCACATAGGTATCTTGTTTGGTAATATCCAGTAAGGGTTGTCTGAGATCTGTGGTCGTTACATCATCGGGACTACCATCATTATCGGGATCTACATCGGTAAGATCATCCGGATCATCAGAATCGTCCGTGATCGGGGGACCTAATGGATTTAATGGGTTTAACGCACTTACTACTGCCTGATTGCTAAACGTACCTGCTGTAACATCGGCTGCCGTGATCGTATATACTGCCGTATAGGTCGTATTATCCACGGCTCCGGCTACTAAATCAATGGTCGTCGCTGGGGTCACCGTAGCGTTTGCATCGGTCACACTGATTCCTGTAAGATCTACCGTTCCCGTATTGGTCACTACAAAGGCATAGGTAATCGTATCCCCGGCATCGATGATACCGTTTCCATTAGTATCGACATAGGTATCTTGTTTGGTGATATCCAGTAAAGGTTGTCTCAGATCCGTTACCGTTGGATCATCAGGACTACCATCATTGTTGGGATCTATATCTGTGGAATTATCCGGATCATCAGAATCGTCCGTTACATTAGGTCCTCCTAATGGATTAACAGCATCGGCTACTGCCGTATTGCTAAACGTACCTGCCGTAATGTCGGCTGGAGTGATTATATAACTCGCTGTATAGGTGGTAGCATCATTGGCTCCGGCAACTAAATCAATCGTCGTTGCTGGAACCACCGTTACCAGCGCATCGGTTACACTTATTCCTGTTAAATCTACATTACCCGTATTGGTCACATCAAACACATAGTTGATGGTATCCCCGGCATCGATGATACCGTTTCCATTGGTATCGACATAGGTATCTTGTTTGGTGATATCCAGTAACGGCTGGCGTAGATCTGTGGTCGTTACATCATCAGGACTACCGTCATTATCGGGATCTACATCCGTAAGATCATCTGGATCATCAGAGTCATCGGTGATCGGTGGCCCTAATGGATCTAATGGGTTCAGGGCACTGACTAACGCCTGGTTGCTAAACGTACCTGCCGTAACATCGGCTGCTGTAATCGTATAGCTTGCCGTATAGGTCGTATTATCTATCGCTCCTGCCACTAAATCAATGGTCGTTGCTGGTGTCACGCTAACTAAAGCATCCGTTACACTGATCCCTGTAAGATCTACCGTTCCCGTATTGGTCACTACAAATGCATAGGTAATCGTATCCCCGGTATCGATAATACCGTTTCCATTCGTATCGACATAGGTATCTGTTTTGGTGATATCCAGTAAAGGTTGTCGTAGATCCGTTACCGTTGGATCATCGGGACTACCGTCGTTATCTGGATCTATATCTGTCGGATCATCCGGATCATCGGAATCATCTGTTACATTCGGGCCTCCTAATGGATTAACAGCATCGGCTACGGCAGTGTTACTAAACGTACCTGCCGTAATATCGGCTGGGGTGATTATATAACTCGCGGTATAGGTCGCAGCATCATTGGCACCGGCCACTAAGTCTATCGTTGTTGCTGGAACAACGGTGACTAGCGCATCGGTTACACTTATTCCAGTTAAATCTACATTACCCGTATTGGTCACATTAAATACATAATTGATCGTATCTCCGGCATCGATAATACCGTTTCCATTGGTATCCACATAGGTATCTTGTTTGGTAATATCCAGTAACGGCTGGCGTAGATCCGTGGTCGTTACATCATCCGGACTTCCATCATTATCGGGATCTACATCCGTAAGATCATCCGGATCATCAGAGTCATCCGTGATCGGGGGACCTAATGGATCTAATGGATTCAGGGCACTGACTAATGCCTGGTTGCTAAAGGTACCTGCTGTAACATCGGCTGCCGTAATTGTATATACTGCCGTATAGGTTGTATTATCCACGGCTCCGGCCACTAAATCAATAGTCGTTGCTGGGGTCACCGTAGCGTTTGGATCGGTCACACTGATTCCTGTTAAGTCTACCGTTCCCGTATTGGTCACTACAAATGCATAGCTAATCGTATCCCCGGCATCGATAATACCGTTTCCATTCGTATCGACATAGGTATCTGTTTTGGTAATATCCAGTAAAGGTTGTCGTAGATCCGTAACTGTTGGATCATCAGGACTACCATCATTGTTGGGATCTATATCCGTAGGATTATCAGGATCATCAGAATCATCGGTGATCGGTGGACCAGTTGGATTTAATGGATCTGCTGCGCTGGCTACTGCCGTGTTACTAAACGTACCGGCCGTAATATCAGCTGGGGTGATTATATAACTCGCTGTATAGGTCGCAGCATCATTCGCTCCGGCTACTAAGTCTATCGTTGTGGCTGGAACTACGGTGACTAGTGCATCGGTCACACTAATACCCGTTAAATCTACATTACCCGTATTGGTCACATTAAACACATAGTTGATGGTATCTCCGGCATCGATAATACCGTTTCCATTGGTATCCACATAGGTATCTTGTTTGGTAATATCGAGTAAAGGCTGGCGTAAATCCGTGGTCGTTACATCATCGGGACTACCATCATTATCGGGATCTACATCCGTTGGATCATCAGGATCATCAGAGTCATCGGTGATCGGTGGGCCTAATGGATCTAATGGATTGAGCGCACTCACTAACGCCTGATTGCTAAAGGTACCTGCCGTAACATCGGCTGCCGTAATCGTATAGGTTGCCGTATAGGTCGTATTATCCACTGCTCCTGCAATCAAATCTATCGTCGTTGCTGGGGTCACCGTAGCGTTTGGATCGGTCACACTGATTCCTGTAAGATCTACTGTTCCCGTATTGGTCACTACAAATGCATAGGTAATCGTATCCCCGGCATCGATAATACCGTTTCCATTGGTATCCACATAGGTGTCTGTTTTGGTGATATCCAGTAAAGGTTGTCTTAAATCTGTGACTGTTGGATCGTCTGGACTTCCGTCATTATCTGGATCAACATCTGTTGGATTATCAGGATCATCGGAGTTATCCGTTACATTAGGACCGCCTAATGGATTAATAGCATCGGCTACGGCAGTGTTACTAAACGTACCTGCCGTAATGTCTGCTGGGGTGATTATATAACTCGCTGTATAGGTCACAGCATCATTGGCGCCGGCCACTAAGTCGATCGTCGTCGCTGGAACAACCGTGACTAATGCATCGGTAACACTTATTCCGGTTAAATCTACATTACCCGTATTGGTCACATTAAATACATAGTTGATGGTATCCCCGGCATCGATAATACCGTTTCCATTGGTATCGACATAGGTATCTTGTTTGGTGATATCCAGTAAGGGCTGGCGTAGATCCGTGGTCGTCACATCATCCGGACTACCGTCATTATCGGGATCTACATCGGTAAGATCATCCGGATCATCAGAATCATCGGTGATCGGTGGCCCCAAAGGATCTAATGGATTTAACGCACTCACTAACGCCTGGTTACTAAACGTACCTGCTGTAACATCGGCTGCCGTAATTGTATATACTGCCGTATAAGTCGTATTATCCACGGCTCCTGCAATCAAATCTATCGTCGTGGCTGGGGTCACCGTAGCGTTTGCATCGGTAACACTGATTCCTGTAAGATCGACTGTTCCCGTATTGGTCACTACAAAGGCATAGGTAATCGTATCCCCGGCATCGATAATACCGTTTCCATTGGTATCGACATAGGTATCTTGTTTGGTAATATCCAGTAAAGGTTGTCTCAGATCCGTAACCGTTGGATCATCAGGACTACCGTCATTGTTGGGATCTATATCCGTGGGATTATCCGGATCATCGGAATCATCTGTTACATTAGGACCTCCTAATGGATTAACAGCATCGGCTACGGCAGTGTTACTAAATGTACCTGCCGTAATATCAGCTGGAGTGATTACATAACTTGCTGTATAGGTCGCATTATCATTAGCACCTGCCACTAAATCTATCGTTGTTGCTGGAACAACGGTAACTAACGCATCCGTCACACTTATTCCGGTTAAATCTACATTACCCGTATTGGTCACATCAAATACATAATTAATTGTATCCCCGGCATCAATGATACCGTTACCATTCGTATCTACATAGGTATCGATCTTAGTGATATCCAGTAAACCTTGTCTCAGGTCGGTGACTGTTGGATCATCAGGACTACCGTCATTATCCGGATCTACATCCGTGACATCATCAGGATCATCAGAGTCATCGCTTACTGGTGGTCCTAATGGATCTAATGGATTCAGGGCACTGGCCACTGCCGTATTGGAAAAGGTGCCTGCAGTAATGTCTGCAGCGGTGATTGTATAACTTGCCGTATAGGTTGCGTTATCACTCGCGCCTACTATTAAGTCAATCGTAGTGGCTGGTGTAACGGTTACCTGTGCATCCGTTACACTAATTCCTGTCAAATCAATATTACCCGTATTGGTCACTGTAAATACATAGTTAATCGTATCTCCAGCATCGATGATACCATTTCCATTCGTATCGATATAGGTATCCGTTTTAGTAATATCCAATAGCGGCTGGCTAAGATCGGTCACTGTAGCATCATCTGGACTACCGTCATTATCTGGATCTACATCGGTCGTATTATCTGGATCATCGGAATCATCGGTGATCGATGGGCCAGTTGGATTTAGTGGATCTGCTGCACTGGCTACTGCCGTATTACTAAACGTACCGGCCGTAATATCGGCTGGGGTGATTATATAACTCGCGGTATAAGTGGTAGCATCATTAGCACCGGCCACTAAATCAATGGTCGTTGCTGGAACAACCGTGACTAATGCATCGGTAACACTTATTCCGGTTAAATCTACATTACCCGTATTGGTCACATCAAACACATAGTTGATCGTATCTCCGGCATCGATAATACCGTTTCCATTGGTATCCACATAGGTATCCTGTTTGGTGATATCCAGTAACGGCTGACGTAGATCCGTGGTCGTTACATCATCAGGACTTCCGTCATTATCAGGATCGACATCCGTAAGATCATCCGGGTCATCCGAGTCATCGGTCACAGGAGGACCAGTTGGATTTAAGGGATCTGGTGCACTTACTATTGCCTGGTTACTAAAGGTATCTGCCGTTACATCGGCTGCCGTGATTACATAACTCGCTGTAAAGTTGGTATTATCGCTTGTCCCTGCAGTTAGATTTATAGTTGGAGTAACTCCCACTACTGTTGCTAAAGCATCGGTAACACTTATGCCTACTAAATCTACATTACCACGATTCGTTACAACAAACACATAGTTAATCGTATCCCCGGCATCGATAATACCGTTCCCATTCGTATCCACATACGTATCTTGTTTGGTGATATCCAGTAGAGATTGTCTTAAATCTGTGACTGTCGGATCATCAGGACTACCATCGTTATCTGGATCAACATCTGTGGGATTATCAGGATCATCGGAATCATCCGTTACATTAGCACCTCCTAATGGATTAACAGCACTGGCTAATGCCGTATTGCTAAACGTACCTGCTGCAATATCAACAGGGGTAAGCACATAACTCGCTGTATAGGTAGTAGCATCATTAGCGCCCACAACTAAATCAATGGTTGTCGCTGGAACAACAGTTACCAGTGCATCTGTCACACTAATCCCGGTTAAATCTACATTACCGGTATTGGTCACATTAAACACATAGTTGATCGTATCCCCGGCATCGATAAGTCCATTACCATTGGTATCCACATAGGTATCTTGTTTGGTAATATCAAGTAAGGGCTGTCGTAAATCTGTTATCGTTGGGTCATCTGGATTACCATCACCGTCATCATCGGTTGCATTCGCCGGGTCGTCTGGATCATCAGACAAACTTGTTACGGTATTACCATTAGGATCTATGGCCGCCACTGTAGCTGTATTGGCAAAGCCTCCTGCAATAATATCGGCTGCTACAATCGTATATGTTGCTGTAAAATTTGCAGGTGAAGCAGTAGCCGGTGGTAATACTGGTATGGCTGCGCCTGTAACGGTAACCCCTATTGCATTATCTATAATATCAACATTGGCTAATGGTGTATTTCCATTATTCACCACGACAAATATATAATCAATCCTATCTCCTACATCAATAATACCATTTGCATTGACATCGACATAAATATCCTGTTTGGTAATTTCAAGATCAATCGTAATATTTTCTCTCCAGTTTGGTTCACCTCCAACACTATCGGTATCAGGGAATGGGTTTGCTGCTGTTTGTCCTCCATTAGTAGGATCCAGATTTACATCATCTACATCAAAGGCGTCGTCAAGACCGTCACCATCTGCATCGGCATTATCCGGAACAGTATCTGCTACTCCATCATCATCGGTATCATACGCCTCAATGGTGTCACTTTCACCATCTTCATCAGAATCCTGATCAATATAATCAGCCCCATCGGCTAATCCATCGGTGTTTTCTGGTGTAATAGGGGTACCATTCAATCCACATGTTGCTATTGAACAATCGGGATCATAACTATCATCTACACCATCATTATCGGTATCATTTCCACTCGGAGCTACATATCCTGTTGTAGATTGCCCTTCTATGTTATCAACAATTCCATCATTATCGGCATCGATATCCAGGTAATTTGGTGATACATCGGTATCCGAATTTGGTATTGGCAATGGCGTTCCTGTAGTCACGGTTCCTCCTACATTATCTAAATTATCATCTAAACCATCATTATCGGCATCTATCATAGAGGTAGCATCTCCCGGAGTGGGATAGTCTACTTCACCGTCACCATCGGCATCGGTTCCTCCTGCTTCAATAATATCAACAATTCCGTCATTATCACTGTCTTTATCAAGGTGATTTGGTACTCCGTCACCATCAAAATCATAGACATCCGGGATTCCATCGGCATTCGAATCCGTATAATTAGTAGTTGAACTATCTCCGGCTCCGTCGTCTGTGGTATCTAAATAATTCAAGATACCATCACCATCCTCATCTAGGAATGGATCATTTCCTGCTAATTCCACAAGATCAGGAATACCATCATTATCATCATCCAGATCTACCGTATCCGGTGTACCATCTCCATCATAATCATCGGCATCCAGATAATCTGGTGTACCATCATTATCACTATCCTGCGCATCGTTAGTTAATGGGTCACCATCGGGATCTGGGTTTTCATCTGTTGTTAAAATCCCATCATTATCATCATCGGTATCTCTATAATCTACATCCACCAGAGGTGCTGTCGTAGCATCGCCATCGGTATCTGGTAATTCTCCTGCCGGATTTGTGGTTACCTGGTTTCCGTTTGGATCCCCATAACCAAACGTGCCATCAAAAGCATCATCTAAACCATCAAATTCTGCATCTACGCCACTAGGTACTATGTCTGGTACCCCATCAGCATCGGTATCGAAACCTTCTACAGCATCTAACACTCCATCCTGATCACTATCGGTATCTAAGTAATCCGGCACAGTATCTGCTGGACCATCTGTGTTTTCTGGTGCAATTCCTAATCCACCATAGGCCGTATCAAACCCATTGGTGTCCGAAACTCCATTAGGTGTGATATATCCAGCAGTAGATTGCGCTTCTACATTATCCGGGATTCCATCCTGATCACTATCTAAATCTACAAAATCAAAATTAGAATCCAGAAGATCGGTATTTGATGTGATATAATTTGCTGTATTACTATCTGGAGCTGTTTCGGCATCATCAAATAACCCATTGGATCCAACCGTTGCATTAGAAGCTCCATCTATAATACCATCATTATCTGCATCGGTAAGCGTAGTACCATTGATCAATCCGGCTTCTTGAACATCGGCAATACCGTCGTTATCAGAATCTAAATCTAAGTGATTCGGTACTCCATCACCATCTGCATCGGGTCCATCAGGAATTTCGAGTATTGGTGTTGTTAATTTTAATACGGCACATTCGCCCAGCTCAAAGAAGAAATTCTTATTACCGGCGGTCTGTGTTCCGAATCTAATATCTAATGTAGCGCCCGTAGTATATCCTAAATATAATATCCCTTGTGGGTCTTCAGAACCATCCACAAAATTAGCACCGTTCGAGGTAAGTCGTTCGATTCCTCCTCCTATATTAAATGTATTTACATTGGTTGGACTATTGGTTGCAAAGGCATTAGAGCTTGCTATCTCAATGATCTCATCACCGGGCCCACCATCAATATCCAAAACTATCCCTCCATATCGAGGAACAGTAAATACCGTATTAGTACCAGAGATCACAAAACTTAATTGAAACTGAATAGACTCTGTTGTACCAGCCGTAGGCAATGTATTACTTATTACCGGCTGCCAATTCGTTGGTCTTGTCGTATCATCATCCACATTGACAAGTACCGCGTTTGCGGTCTTATCATTAATAGCAAACAGAAGGTCGACTGTTACCGGGAATGTGGGAGGAAGTACATTCGTTGAACGATATATAGCTCCTATCTCTCCCGCTACCCCTGATTCTAATACCAACCCCTGTACGTTTGGTGTTAACTGGAAACAAGGTGCAGCCGGATCTATTGTTAACGCATCGGTAAGATCTGGAATACCATCATTATCATCGTCAATATCTACTGTATCAGGAATTGAATCTCCATCCGTGTCTATATCTACTAACAATCGAGCTTGTCCCGAAGTTACTTCTCCGCATAAGAAGGTACCATCGGTAACGACCACTCTATATAAATTCTCATTAAGTGTAGCAGTTACTCCTGTAATAGTTAACTGATTTGTACCTACTCCAGAATATGGAGCTGTATTGGTAAGTGCTGTCCAAGTGATCCCATCATCGGTACTCTCTTCCCATCGATAGACCTCGACCAATGGTAACGGCAGTGACAGCGTTACATCAAAAGTGGCATTACCACCCTCAATTGCTAATACATCTACAGGACTGGTTGCGATTACCGGTACGGTTCCTGCTTCTCTATAATCGGGTACTAACGAAGTATCTTCATCATTCAGAGGTATTGTATACCCATCGGTCCCCGAAGTAACTACACCATTGGCATCTACAGTTAATTGTACCTGTGGTGCGATAGGACTTGGTACTCCATCTCCCAGGAACCCATTACCATCATCGTCGGTAAATCCTGCTTCAATAACATCATTACATGTATCATTATCACTATCTAATTCGAAAGCGTCTAATGCACCATCTGTATCGGCATCGAATAGTGCAAAATTAGGCACTCCACTTTCTGCAGGATTTTCAATGGCATCAAAATATCCATTAGCACCAGAAGCCGTTGCTGAATTCTGGATTCTTCCATCGGTATCAAATGGTTGTCCGTGACCAGCTTCCGTTGTATCGTATATCCCATCATTATCTGAATCTAAGTCTAATCGATCTACAATACCATCTCCATCGGTGTCTCTATCAAAACATACTGCAAACGAATTTCCTTTAAATAATAACCAGGAATCAAAAAAGCGATCCCCATTATCAGCAATACCAATTTTAATGGTATTGTTTCCCGGATTTAAGAGTGCCGCAAATCGTAATGTGGTTGTAAATCCATCGGCTTCGATATTGACCGCATTAGGATTACTTTCATTATCGATATAAAATGCCGCTTCAGTCGCATTATTAATAGCGTCTATACTTAAGGTAGCGCCCCCAGGGGTTAAGGCAACATTATCGCCATTTACAAATACTTTGGCCGCATCATTTACCCCTTGATTTACAAAATCGTTATATTCTTCTGAAGCAAATACAAATTCTCCTGTAATTACAGTGGTCGCAGATACGCTGATCACAAATTCTAAGCTGGCCACATCATCTTCTGATATTGCGCCATCTGCAAAATCTGGATCTGTTCCTCTTCCTGCGCCCCCAGCACCATTGACCCCATCTCCTAATGCCGGACCCGCCGTAGCAAAGGGAGGCATTCCCACTTCATCTTCAAAAAATTGATTACTAAGCGTATCATCTAAATCTGTTACATTTCCTGTAGAAAATATAATACCGGTACTAAAATCAACAAAAGCACCTGTTGCTCCACCATTGTCGGTAATTTGATCTCCATCATCAAAAATCCCTATTTGCGGAACCAAGCCACTTCCTTGATTAATAACAGCTGATACCAGAGTTGCATCAGAGTTTTCTCTAAATAAGAAGTTGGCCAAGTTCGTTGCATTGGTTTCTGGGGTAATCTCGAAAATGGTATCGGCATCATCTGCTAATAATGTACCAAAACTACCACCACCAATTTCACATTCTTCGGTATCTAATAATCCATCATTATCATCATCAAGATCAAAGGTATCATTTACCATATCGCCATCGCTATCTGCATCTACTATCAGTGCAGCGCTGTTCGAAGTACGCGCCAAACAAACGTAATTTATAGTTGTGACACTTATTCTATATAAGTTAAGATTTAAAGATGGGTCTACCGGATTAATAATCAACGTTTGGGTGGTAACGCCCGAGTAAATTCCTCCATCAACCAGTGGGGTCCAGGTGGCACCACCATCGGTACTTTCTTCCCATTGCAAGGCTAAAGGTGCCGGGCCCGCTACTGTTACTGAAAAATTAGCTGCAGCTCCTGTTAAAGCACTAAAGTTGAAGGGTTGATTTAATATAAATGGTATTTCTTCCTGGAAATCTGCTGTACCATTACTATCTGCATCGGCTATGGTAATCGTATAGTCTGCACCATTATTGGTTACTACACCTGTTATAGGATCTGTAGTTACGGTACCATCGGCACCAATAACCCCTGTATCTCCTCCATCCTGAGCAGGATTAGCATAGGCTTCATTAGCATCTGTACATTGATCATTATCACTATCTAACTCTTGCGCATCCAACGTACCATCACTATCAGAATCTGCTCCTGAAACCAGTATGGTAGCGGTTAAAGAATCATCACTCTCTATCCCATTATACAATCCATTAGCACCAAAATTGGCTGGGGCACCATCGATACGCCCATCGTTATCAGCGTCTACAGCTAAAGGTGCACCACCAATACCTAACTGGCCACTTTCATCTACATCATAAACACCATCATTATCACTATCCAGATCCAGGTAATTAGGAACTGCATCCCCATCTGCGCTAAACGCCTGCGGACACGAAGGAAAATCAAGCGAAAACGTACTAAAGGATATCGTACCTGCATTTACCACAGGTGCTCTGTATACATAAATTCTGAATACTGTGGTTTCACTTTGTTCTATAAAATTATATGTAAAAGGATTAAAAAATTCCTGGGTTGTTCCTCCCGTAGTAGGTAAGGTTTGGTCTGCTAGAAATAATGTCGGGCTTGTAAACGCCAAATTATCATCTACTTCTATGGTAAGGGCATAACCTCCATTAGAGTTATCTCCAGGAGTTGTAAAACTTACAGACCTTGCCCAAAGCGCCTGATCCACATTTTTGGTATCAAATTCTAATTGAATATAATCTCCATCTGTTTTGGCTTCGCCAAAGGTATTTTGATCCACCCCATCGATACTCACATAATCTACACCGATTTGAATAGCACTTTCTGTAAGCCCTGCTCCAAGACTACTAGGTCGGGTAACCGGATCGATAAACGAATCGGGATCTATAGTAATGGTTTCTCCGGCTAATGCTCCTGCAAAATCCCAAACTGCCGCATTAGGTCTTGAGGTTTCGCAACCTTGTTCTATTAAATCTGGTAGTCCATCATTATCATCATCTATATCTGCAATATCGGGTGATCCATCACCATCGGTATCTGGTCCGACGAACAAAATCCCAAGATTAGAAATCGATGATGTACAAAGGAAAGAACTATCCCCTATCACTACTCTATAAAAATTATTATTCTGTACCAGTGTTACCGCACTAATTGTAAGATTACCCGTAGTAGTACCCGCATATTGACCACCATCGGCCAAATCGGTAAAAGTGATCCCTCCATCTGTACTTTCCTGCCACTGGAAGGAGACCAGTGCCGCAGAACCAGTCGCTATAAAATTAGCTGTACCACCAACTGCTGCAATCGCATTATTAGGTTGCGTTACAATAGAGGAGGCACCCCCAACTTGTTGATAATCATCGGTACCATTTGTATCTGCATCTGCAGGAGCTGTATATCCATCGGTACCCGAGGTCACTACTCCATTGGCATCAACAGTTAGGCCGGCACCAAAAGTACCTGTGCCTAATAACCCATTATCATCGCCATCGGTAAAGCCTGCTTCGAGTACATCGTTACACGCATCACCATCACTATCTAAGGTTAAGTAATCCAAAGAACCATCGGTTAAGGTATCTGTTGGGTTGGTACCAGCACCTGCCGAGGTAGGTATCCCCGGACCACCGGCACTACCCGTATTATCCACATTGTTATCATCATCATCTGCTCGACCTTCTTGACCGGTTGCGGTACTTGGTGTTCCTCCTGATTCTACTACATCATAAATACCATCGTTGTCGCTATCCAGGTCATAAATATTAGGTACCCCATCATTATCGTTATCACAATCTTCTTGCACCTGAATATCAAATTGAGAAGAATCAAAAGAACCTCCGGTTAGATTAATTATCTGAACAACTTGCAATGCGCCAATGGGAACATTAGATTCAAATTGAAATGTTGCAAAAGGTCCTGATGATGGATTAGTTCCAGTGATTGTTATCGTATCATCTGTAGTGAACGTAGTTGAAACAACCACATTTGCAGCTGTTACTCCAGATTGTATCCAAGAAAAACCTGCTACCGGATTGATTGCAATGAATCGCATTGATTCTGAATTCGCCATATTAGTAACTCCAGAATCTGAAGATATTCTTACTACTGAAGGACGACCCACAGTATACGTCATTGTTGATGTATCTCCGGCTTGTGGGGTATTATTCTGGATTCTAATCAATCCTGCCGTCGCGCTAATATCGGTATCTGCGGGACCGCCAGTAGTGGCAATTGCGCTTGCAGTTATTTCTAGTACGCTTTCTGTTCCTGTGCTAGCACTAAAAGTACCTCCAGTATTATTTAAGCTTGTAAAATCTACGGTTACTAAATTAGCTGGACACTCTACACTATCCAAAATCCCATCATTATCATTATCGAGATCAGTAATATCTGATACTCCGTCATTATCGGTATCGATATCCATTGTAGCCAGCGTAAACCTTGTTCCTGTTGCAAAGTCTATAGCAGCAGTGGTTTCCCAAAGGCTACCCGATGCATTGTTTAACGCAATTGGGGTTTCATCGCTTAAATCATTATTTCCGTTCGTATCATATACGATATAATAGGTGGTTCCTGTTACTAATGGCGGTACATCAAATTGGGCATCATCTACATCAAATTCTAAAGCTACTACCCCTACACCATTCGTATCTTGTACCTGCCATTCGCGACTTAATACTCTAAATAGGTTTGGTGCTCCTGTAGGCGTCCAATTTGCACCTGCTCCATTATTACCTATGGTAAAAAACTGTTTGTCTGCGCCAAAAGTTGCAGGAGTAGTTAAATCATTGTTAGCTACCGTTACAATCGCATCTGTATTAACAGATTTTGATTTAAGCTGGCTTAATGCCTGACAATCATCACGACCGATCCCAAAAATATTGTTGTTATATGCTGCATTGATCCCTGAGTCCCAAATGATATTGTTATTCCCATCGACATAATTGGTTGCTATGGTTTGATCTAAAGTAATTCCATACTTTATAGCTAAGTAAGATTCTATTTTATTTCTATCTGCAGTAACATCTGCCTCGTAGGCGATCACCTCTAGAATACGACCATCTATACGACTTTGCGTCAGTTGATCTCGTCCTCCTATGGTGGTTCTATTTCCTGTAGGTCCAAGAAGCGGGGTCGTAATATTACCACTATTGCCCGCCGTTCCATTCTGATATACTTGAACCGCAGCACCATTTTTAACAGCACCCTGTATTAATGGAATTGTCGTTGACGATCCTGCGCCATTAATTGCTGTAAACCCAGTATTATGGCTATGTACATAGGTTCCAGCAGCGTTTAATAGTGGCGTTACGGCGTCTGGTGAACTTTCTTGATTTAGCACCGTACCACTACCCAAATCTGCTATCACTACCGCAAATAAAGAATGATCTCCTGTAGCAGTAAGGTCTGTTGTATTAGGCAACACATTGGCAGCCCGCTCCATAATATCGTCTACTCCATCAAACAATATTGCCGGATTAAAATTCACCAGGTTTGCTGCATCATTCTGATAGGTAGGTTGTACG
Organism: Aquimarina penaris; assembly: GCF_040786285.1. NCBI lineage: Bacteria > Pseudomonadati > Bacteroidota > Flavobacteriia > Flavobacteriales > Flavobacteriaceae > Aquimarina > Aquimarina penaris. Next base: position 2,257,854 of record NZ_JBFMKQ010000001.1, on the reverse strand, counting down.
GCTCCAGCTGCGGTAACATCAAAACCATTACCAGATTGATCTACCCAAGTAGCCACTGCGGTTCCATTTGTTGTGACCCCTCCGTTATCATCTGCTTTTAACCAAAGATTAAGATTCGTATCCACACATCCCGGAGCTGGTTTTTCTCTATAATCTACTTGTACTGTACCCGGATTAAACGTATTTTGTAATCCTATGGATCCTGTATTTTGATCATCGTCTACATCATAAGGGCCATCTACCGGATCCGCAGGGCTGGCATCATATTGATCTAACAATCCGTCGAGATCGGTATCAATAGCATTTGTTGCTACTGTAAAGCCTGCTTCAACGGTATCATTGATACCATCATTGTCGGTATCGGTGTCTAAATAATCAGGCGTGCCATCACCATCAGTATCTTCGGGGGTAATTCCTGTACCAAAACCATTAGGAATCCCTTCGACTCCTACTGCCGTTTGCACACTAACACCTACCACCCCACCATTAGGTAGTTGTATATACGTTCCTCCTGCACCACCACCGGTAGCTTGTGCTTCTACCACATCTGGGATCCCATCGTTATCACTATCAATATCTTGAGAATTTGGAAAACCATCTCCGTCGGTATCGCAAGCAGAAAGGAATGTAATTTCATCTAACGTAAAATCATTACCTGCACCTGCAACGTTATTAATTAAAGAAAGGTCTGCCGTAGCACTGGTGGCTACCCAGGTAAAAGAATAGGTAGTCCAACTTGCTGCACCAGAACCTGCTGGCGTTACTCCGGCCCCTACAGATACACCATTGATAAAAGGCTCTATCTGGGCATTATTAACTGTATTTTGATTTGCCATAGCAAATTCGAAAATGTATACATCCCCTACAGTTACATTAATTGGAGTTGGTGTTCCCCATACTTCTTCTCCGCCTACATAGACTCCCGCTCCGGTATTATGCAATAAATAATTGGCTCCCGCTACTCCTGCACCATCTACTCCAAATACATTACTTTGTTGTCCATTTTGTGATACACCCGGTTGATAAATCGGTGCAGAATCATATACGAAGGGTAAGGTTTCAAAATCTTCGGTAAATAATACTGGTGAGCAACTTAATTCTACACTATCTAAAATACCATCGTTATCATCGTCAAGGTCTGCTGCATTATTAAAACCGTCATTATCTGAATCTCCTGCCACTAACAATGCCGGACCAGAAGGGTCTGTGATTTCACCATCTTGTACTGTATCATCACCTGTTAAGCCATCCACCAATACATAGGTGGTTGTTGGTACAGCAATACCTCCTACAAGTTCTGATCCTTCAACAATCGAAAGATCACGATATACATCGGTGGCACCTCCTGCGGCCAATGGGCCATATTTTCTATAAAACTCTACATCAAAGAGCCCATGCCAGTAGAACTTTACTACAGCAGATTCTCCAGGAGCACCACATTGCAAGGTAAAATCGATTAACCCTACCGGGAAATCAAAGTCATCATCTAATGTGGCCAAATCTGCTTCCAAAAATGCCTGCATATTGATAATCTGGTTACAATTCCCTGTAACTTCTAGTGTGACGTAAGCTCCACTACCCGTATCATCTGGTATGGATGCCACATTGGGTTGTGCTGAATCTAATGTACCATCATCATTAGCATCACCACCATTGGGTGCTGCATCTTCTATGGCATCAGGGACACCATCACCATCGGTAACCGTAACATCTATAGTACCTACTACCGGGCATAAATATGAAGTTCCTGTAACTGTAATTGTATACGTTCCCACGCCCGCAACCGAAGGATCAAACGTACCATTTGTTGTATCTGTAATCCCGGTTCCCGAAAAAGTTACGCCAGAAACATTAGGATCTGTAGCCGGAGGAGATATTTGTAAGTTTTGAGGAGCATCTATTACAGTAAATGTATTAGTTTGGGTAGCACTAAAACTTAATGGCCCTCCTAAGGTAGCTGTGTTGGTTCCATGATTATTGTTAGGAGTTAGGGTAATATCGGTAGCTGCTCCAGAAAAGTTGTTTATCATTAATATATAGACCTCTCCTGCCAATACGCCTGGTACGTCAATCTGCTCAGAAGGATCTACACTATAATCACAATCTATAGGCACACCTGGCGGGAAATTACCTCCAGCACAATTGGCAACTATATCAGGAGAAGCAAAAGGGCCCCATAATGCAAAATCGACATCAACCGCCGGACTTGTATCGACAAATAGGTACAAATCGCCTGACTCTACCACCTGCAGCGTATAGAATGCAGGGTTAGGTGTTGCAAATAAGGTTGGAGATACCGGAAACCCAGGAGGTGCTCCAGCCGTTCCACAAGTAGGGACAGGCCCTAAATCAGAGGCAGCGGTCTCTGCGGGAAATGCTGCATTAGGTGTGCATAGCACTTCTGCCATAACACATGTATTATTTAGTAATGCCAGCCCAGAAGGATCTACAATTTGTCCATCGGTAACTGTATCATCTCCAAACGCACCATCGGTAATATTATATGAAATCGTTGGTACATTAACTCCGTTTATGTTAGCAGTTCCAGGGATTACTGTAAAATCCTGGTATTGATTGGTAGCTCCTCCCGGAACAGTTGGGCCATATTTTCTATACACATAATCGGCGGTACTACTTAATCCGTGCCAGGTATAGGTAACCGTTGCAGAATCACCCGGGGTTACACAATTTAATGTAAAATCAAATAACCCTAAGGGATAACTATAGTCTGCATCATCAGAAACAATGCTACTTTCATCTATATTTTCTATCGTAAGAATCTGCTGGCATAAACCAGAGGTTTCTACCGTTACATAACTTCCATTCAATGACCTCAAAGTAACCACTGTTGGTTGTAAATAATCGGGGGTTCCATCATCATTAGCATCTCCGCCATTGGGTCCAGCTTGTTCTTCAAAATCAAGTACTCCATCAGTATCCGTATCCACACAGGTTCCTGGATCTGTAACTGTAATGCTTAATGCACAACTAATCGGATCATTAATATCTGCCAATGTAACTGTTACATCTCCTGCCCCTACACTCCCATTTTGCAATGTAAATGTAGTAGCAACTCCATATGTTCCTGAGGTGGGTGTGATAGTACCTGATGTGACAGAAACAGTATAGGTTGCCCCAATATTGTTTCCTCTGGGATTGAGATCAAAAGTTATAAAATCGTCTGTCGTTATTACCGTACCATTGTCATTACAGGTAAGAGCTTCAAGATCAGTATTTGCTATTGTACATGCAGATGGATCTATAGCCGTAAACGCATCAAGGTTATATGCTATAAATGGTGGATCTGCTTGATTAGGTAAAATCAAACGTAATTCTGTAGCAGTAGCCATTTGTGCCTGGGAAATACCTAAATCTGAAAGATCCACAGAAAATCCCTGAACGAATTGATTAGCTCCAACAGCACCTCCTCCAGAGCTTGCTCCAGTTTCAGTTATGAACCTATCATTTTTTACCCTGGCCACATTGGCGTGTGAGTTTTCTTGACTAGCAACTGTACCTAATAAGGTTGCCCCATTATATATTTCAAATACTATATTAGAAGCCGAAGGCGCTGCCATATTAAAGTATACCAAATCAGGTATACCATCACCTACAGTAGAAGCATCAATATTGGTTAAATTAAAGATAAAAGTACCTCCAACGTTATTGGCAAAAGTAGAAAACCCTAAGCCGTTAATTCCGTCTGTCAAATAAGCTCGTACATCTCGATTAGCACCTGTACCCGGAGTAGGATATATTTGCGCCCCAGTTGTAAAACTATTGGTTACTCCATCATCAAAATCACCTTGTCCGGCCCTTGCAGCTTCTGCAACCGAAGGAACTAGAGCCCCGTAATTACCTGCTGTAAATGTTACTGTATTTGTGGTAAGTACTGCATCATTAACTCCCGTAGAATAGGTCGTGGCTCCTACCGTAAATGCTAGTAGGTTATTGAGTCTATCCATACGTGGCGATGCATTTACAGTAGCCGTGGTAGACTCTGTAAATCCTTGAAAATCGGTAGTCACCCCAACAATAGAACTTTGAGCATTGATGTTTTGAATCATCAAAAGACTAATGATTACTATACTACTTCTAAGTGTTACCAATGAACATTTAGAGTTTTGAAGTAATTTTTGAGTAAAAACTTTCATAAGCTATTTATGATAAAATTGTTTTGTAATTCGTTTGTAGGTGATTCGAAGGAATCGTATGCCGTGGTCTAAAAAAAGTAACCTGAATTCGATGTATCCAAACTGCACCGGTTTGTTGGTTTATAGGCACTTGGGAGTGTACCCAAAACGCACCCCACCAGTGATTGGGCATAAAATTTGGATGTAAAAGGCCATTTTCCGAGTACAGGACATGCACGCCCATACCAGGATTAACGTCTTTTTCATAGTCAATTGAATTCAGGTTACGAATAGGGTTTAAAATAGGGATAAGACATACTCTACTGCCATTGTCTATGGCAATAGTGTGTATGCTTTTTTCGTTATTATATATCGTTGTTGAAACCTCTGAAGAAACATGTAAGAATAAACACGCGATCAGGAAATAACACCCTACCAAAAAAAGGGTTATTCCCCCTAATAGAAGTAGTCTATTATACTTAAATTTGTCCTCGGTGTTTTTGTATATATATTTGATACCACCATATCGAACGATATGCTTTGAAGAATTAGATTTTGGTATATCTTTTGTATTAAAAGAATATAACTTCATAATGGTTGATTTACTATTAAATTGATCGTTATTCAGATCCTCGCTCTTGCTGGCTCGCCAAAGTTTTGCAATTGCGGGGTTGTTATTTTTTATCCCTAGTATACCATTACCATTGAATGTGTTATACGCATACTAAGGTTTATATTTTTTTAAGTCATTTGTTTTATTTTAATCCAACAATTCTACTTATCGTATAGTAATATCATTAAAATATCCAGCATTCAAGATTTACCATACACTATATAGGTACGAAACACCTTGTATAGCTATACTATTAGGTTTACTAAGAGTACCGTATATTTTGGTTTTAAGAAAGATAAAAAGGTAGTCCCGTTCATAAGCGTAATTATTAATTAAGTTCAATCGAACAGTCATAATAGTATATGGAGCACATATATATTATAACACGCATTATGACGAATAATAAAGAAGAAAACACCTATGTTTAAACAAATAGGGGTAAGAAAATAAAATATTAGGTGTAATTTTTCTTATAAGCAATACTTTTTAAAACTGAATTTTACGTTTAGTTTTTTTTAACATTATAAATTTATAGATAAAACTTTGATAATCAATATTGTAAAACATCAAAATAATTATGGTTTTACCATAAAAATGTAATTAAGCAACTGATTTACAGCTAAAAAAGAGATAAAAAAAGCCTTTAAATGACTTCAAAACTCTGATGTAGATTTTTATAATGAATTTAAAGTCGTTAAAAGTATTTACAATTAACATCAAAATTATTTGATTATATTTAACCACCCCTGTAAAAAGAATACTTCGTCAATATACACTACTGCTTTAAATTTTTTTTTGATGTTGTATGAAAAGTATACTTAGCCTTCTCTTATTTTTTTGTTGCCATAATGCCCTATCACAGATTGATGCCCTTTCTTTAATGGGTCTTCCTAGTGCTCCTACGACAGATATTAATGCTATACCCATTGCTACGATACAAGAAGGTGCTTTGGTTTTTGATAGTGATGCTAAAAAGATATATCAATTTAATGGCACCGAATGGAAAGAGTTTTTACAATCTCCTTCAGTTTTTAACAAAACGGGTAATTATACTCTGGTGGCTGGTGACAATCAAAATATCCTCACCTTTAACAGTGCCACTGATGTAACCCTAACCGTACCGGCTGGTCTTACTATTGGCTTTAATGTAAGTGTGTATCAAATTGGTAATGGAAAAGTTACTATTACCGGAGCGGGTGGTGTAATGATAAAAAACAGGCTATCTCGTTTTAAAACTGCCGGGCTTGATGCTGGTGTAGGTATCGTATGTACTGCGACGAATGCGTTTCATGTTACCGGAGATCTTAAAAGAGACTAAACTCATGCAAAAAGCACTTCTCTATATATCCTTACTTCTTTCCTGTTATGGTTTCGGACAAATATCGGCTTACAACCAATTTCCGACCATGCGACCTAATCATATTCTTGACGAGAAATTAGCTAACATTAGTTTTTCGCTTTCTATGCGGGTATTAGAATCAGATTATAATGGTCCTTTGGTACGTTTGCGTAGGGCTAGTGATAATGCAGAGCTCGATTTTGGATGGGCTGATAATGATATTGTTAATGTAGCTGCCATCGATACCTGGCGTGCAGGAGCCAATGTGTTTTTGGTTACCTGGTATGATCAAAGTGGTTTGGGTAGGGATGCTGTGCAAAATACGGCTGCTTTTCAACCCCAGTTTATTACGGATCCTGCAAGACCTTATTTTGTAGGGGATGGTGCTAATGACCGTCTGGATATTAACACTAGTATACAAACGCTTACCAATGCAGGGGTTGATGGTTCTGTTCTTACTGTAGTTTTTACCACTAGTAATGATAATTTTTCTTTTGGTACCCGACAACCGGGAGCGAGTGCAAATCGTTGGTCTACACATATTAATTGGACCAACAATCTTATGTATTTCGACTCTGGGATATGCTGTGATGCCGTGCGCTCTGCAGGAAATATAAATAACCAGTGGCAGCAATTATCTTTTATTCGAGGTCCTATAGTACAAACCATACGACGTGGTGGCACTATATTACGAACTGGTAATTATACAAACGGGCGTTGTACAGCTAACAATGGTTTTGGTATTTTATATTCTAATGGCAACGCTTCTCAATTTGCCACCAATCGCTATACCGAGTTTATCATGTATAGTATGGATATTGGTACTACTACAATTACAGAAATTGAAGAAGATCAAATTGATTTTTGGGGGTTATAGCATATGTACACTTTTTTCGGTAAAAAAGATGGCGTGATACACATCGTAAAAGGGTATCTAAACAGGTACCCATTTTACACTTCTAAGCAGAAAAGGCGATTGCCAAATTCTGGATACGATTTTTACTATTGCACGACAATAAACTCACTTCTACGATTAAGCTGGTGCTCATCGTTGCTACACTTCTTATTGTTACCGCAATCATTCACTAAGTTCGTTTCACCGTAACCTCTTCCGGTTACACGCGAAGCTTTAATTCCTCCCTTCTTAACAATATACTTTATTGTGCTTTGTGCCCTGCGCTCACTTAAATACATATTATAATCATCTCCTGCTCTACTATCGGTATGAGAACGAATATCAATCTTCAATTGTGGATATTCTTGAAGTGTAACTATTATCTTTTGTAATTCAACTTCGGCATCAGAACGGATATTGGATTTGTTAAGATCAAAATAAATGGTTTGTAATGCCAACAGTTTTGCAAGATCATCTCCTTCTTTAACCTCTTTATCATCTAGCCCACCTTTGCTTATTTGTAAAGGAAGCTTATACTCGTACTCTAACACATTGTTCGTAGGTAGTAACACTTCGGTAGGTGCATACTCTGACTTGGTGGCTCTTACGATATACTTTGTTTCACATTCTAAATCAAATTTATACGCCCCTTTATCATCTGTTTTTGCTCGTTGTAATTCGTTATTATTATCATCTAGCAAAATCACTTCGGCATCTGACACTATTTCTTTAGAATTTGAATCTGTTACTACACCAGATACATATTGATTACAACTAGTGATTAATTCTCCCGTTTGTTTAAAGCTATAGATATCATCATATCCTTTGCCTCCGGTTCGATTACTGGCAAAATAGCCAATCTTAGTGTCTTCATTTAGTACAAAGGTAAAGTCATCTGTAGATCCGTTTACAGGCTTTCCTACATTATAAGGGATTGAAAGACCATCTCCCTCTGGAACCGCTACAAATACATCGAGTCCTCCTAAACCAACATGACCATCACTAGCAAAATAGAGTCTTCCAGAATCACTACTATACGGAAAGGTTTCTCTACCTTCGGTATTAATATGATCCCCCAGGTTTTTAGGCTCTCCAAAAGTTCCATCTTCATGTACATCGATCACATACAAATCTGATAACCCTTTACTACCAGGCATATCACTTGCAAAGTATAACTTTTTACCATCTGCACTTAAAGCGGGATGTGCTACAGAGTACTCATCACTATTAAATGGTAACTCTTCGATATTTTTGTATACTCCTTCATCTAATGTAGCCCTGTACACTTTTAACAGAATATTACCTTCAGTGTTTCTACCTAGTTTTCTTTTTGTATAATTATTTCGGGTAAAATATACGGTTTGCCCGTCTTTACTAAACGATGTTGAAGACTCATGAAACTTTGAGTTTATTTTTCCTTTTACTCTTTTAGGTGTTTTTAAAATCCCATTGGCTTCTATAATATCTGAAGAAAACAAATTTAGAAACGGCATTTCATTCCATTCATGTACTGTTTTGCTCATACCAGTACCTCCTCGCGAAGAGGCAAAAACTAATTGTCCCTGGTTATTAAAACTAGGCGCATAATCAGAATATTTAGAGTTTGTGGTTAATTTGAGTAATCTAAATTTGCCCGATTGCAATTCTATAAAATTAAGATAGTCTCGTGTGCTTACGAAAAATTCTGCTCGTTGATCATTAGTAGATAGCTCATTAAACTTTTCCATCATTTTGTCTGCCTCATCATATCGCTTCACATTTTTAAGGCATTGAGAGTATCTAAATATATATTCGGGATCTACTTCATTACTATATTTGGTCATTAATTTTTCGTACCAAACCACAGCTTGATCCAATTCTGCATTAAAATAATAAGAATCACCTAGTTTTTTGAACAGGTCTACCGATTCATATCCTTTTTCTGCTACTTTAAGGTATATTTCGCGAGCGTCTACAAAAGCAAAACGATTAAAGTTTTCATCTGCTTTTTCTAATCGTTTTTCATGCTGAGAAAAAATGGTACAGGAGAATAACAGACTTAAGGACAGGGGTAGAATGTAATTTTTTAAGCTCATAATTTTTTAATCTTTGTGTTGAAGCTAAAAACTGAATTTTATTTAAATTTCGATTATTTCCGAAATAACAAATTTATTAATACCTCTGGGCTTTTAACCCAAGGTGTGATTTTTAAAAGAAACGTGGTGTTAGCATTCTGTTATACTTCTTGAAAAGCTCAAAACGTAACATTACCTCATAACTACCATCATTAAATTGTGATTGACCTAACTCGGTAGTCTCTCTATCATACGCAAAACCGATCATCATCGAATCCGATACCTGGAAACCCACCTGGCCTGTCACTGCAGCACTCCATCGGTAGGCAACGCCTAAGGTTAACCGTTCATATAACAAAAAATTGGCCGATACATCAACTTGTAAAGGAGCTCCGAATACCAATTTACTTAATACAGCAGGTTTAAACTTAAGCTCTGGACTTAAATCAAATACATGACCCGCGATCAGGTAATAATTGATTCTTTCTTCTGCTAAAAAACTAACCGCATTACTATCACCACTTGTGGTACTCTCATCAAAATGATCGGTTTCTAATAAGTTAGGAGCACTTAATCCTACATAAAACTTTTCGGTATGATAGTATGCACCTATACCAACCTGCGGACTAAATTTATTATCGATATTAGCCTCGAACAAAGCATCATTTTGATTGAATTGTGTTAATTGCTGAAAATCGATATTTAATAGATGAGCCCCTCCTTTAATCCCAAAACTTAGCCTTCCTTCATCAGAAGTTGGTATTGTATACGAAAAATCCACACCGATATAGGTTTCATCGGTAGGGCCAATTTCATCATTAACAACAGACAATCCCAAACCGACGCGTTCATTAGTGCCGATAGGTGTATTCAATGTTAATGTCTGGGTACGTGGAGCTCCGTCTAAACCAACCCATTGACTACGATGCAATCCCATGATGCTCATAACTCCACGACTACCGGCGTAGGCAGGATTAACACTAATCGTATTATACATATACTGCGTATATTGAGCATCTTGCTGTGCATAATTATAATGAAACACAAAACTCAAAAGTGCTGTAGCAATTATTTGTATTTTTTTCATCCGATCTATTTTAATATTTTCATGATTAAACCCACAGACTTAATAGCACCTGTGGGTATTTAGTTTTGGTTGATTATCTGTTAATGTATAGATAGCCTGCTCTACTCTTGCGTTCTCCTGATTCGAGAACATATTCTAAAACATAGTAATACGTACCTACTGGTAATTGATCTTGTCTTTCAACAGTACTTCCTACCGTAGAGATTCCTCTAAAGAAATTATCATCTCGTCCATAGTTTCTGGATTTGTATACTTTTCCGCCCCAGCGGTTAAAGATTTCTAATGTATTTTCAAGGTTTTGAATTCCTTGAATTACAAATACATCATTCACTCCGTCTCCATTAGGCGACATTCCTGTAAATACTGTGATTCCGTCATCCCCTTCAGGAACTGTGTTATCATTAGGCTCTAAGTAATCCGGAATTCCGTTAGCATCGGTATCTAATGCATCATCTGGGTTACCATCGCCATTTTGGTCCGGATTTTCATCTTCTGTTAAGAATCCATCACCATCATCATCGGTGTCTAAATAATCCGGGATGTTATCACAATTATTATCGAGCACACAGTCGGTATCCAAGGTATCTCCTGTATTAGGATTTCCATCACCATCGGGATCTACGCCTTCATACTGCGTGTCTACTCCATCTCCATCATCATCAATATCCAAATAATCCGGGATACCATCACCATCGGTATCTTGATTTAATGGGTCATCATCTCCATCATAATCTTCATACACTGTATCCACACCATCATTATCATCATCTATATCTAAATAATCTGGAATACCATCTAAATCGGTATCTTGTGTATCTCCGGTATCCGGATTTAGATCACCATCGGGATTAGGGTTTTCATCTGCAGTAAGCACATTATCACCATCATCATCGGTATCCTGAAAATCATCAATACCATCTCCATCGGTATCTTGTACAGCATAGTTGACTACGCCACTATCAGGATCATCTTGCACAACATCAGGAATACCATCACTACCAAATGGTCCTTCTAATCGTCCGTCTCCATCCATATCTAACTGACCATGGCCAGATTCGAACACGTCATATACTCCATCGCCATCACTATCTAAATCTAAACGATCTATCACACCATCGCCATCGGTATCAAGGGCAGCATCTCCATTTTGCTCTTCTTCATCGGTAATACCATCATTATCATCATCTAAATCTGTAGAATCTGGTATTCCATCTCCATCACTATCTAAGATGATAGATAACACATTAGTTATAGCGATACATACTTCTCCATTTAAGGTAGAGGTATCTACTCTTTGGAACCAATGATCTTCAAATAATGGAGGACTATCATAGGTTGTATTGGTTTCTCCTACTATGTCGGTAAATGGACCGGCTGCTCCCGTAGTACTACTCTGCCATTGATAGGTAACCGTACCATCGGCAATCGTTGGTGTCACTTCTGTAAAAGCTACTGGGTCTTCTGCACTCACAATGATCTGATCGGCAGCTATCACTCCAGCAGTAATGTTATTAACCGTTACCGCAATTACATTGGTGGTCGCAGTACATGCTATAGTATTCAATGTAGAGGTATCTACTCTCTGGAACCAGGTATCTTGGGTTAAGGCTGGACTATCATATGTTGAAGCAATAGCAGTAGGAATATCTGTAAACGGTCCGGCTGCTCCTGCGGTACTACTCTGCCATTGGAAGGTCACTGTACCATCGGCAACCGTAGCAGTAGTTTCGGTAAAGGCGATTGGATCACTTCCTTCGCATATCGTCTCATCCGCAGCAATTACTCCGGCGGTAATATTGTTTACTGTGACTTCAATTATATTAGTGGTTGCCGTACAAGCTATGGTATTTAAAGTAGAAGTATCTACTCGCTGGAACCAGGTGTCTTGAGTTAAAACACCGCTATCAAAAGTAGCCGTTGTAGCTCCCGCGATATTGGCAAACGGTCCGGCTGCACCAGTCGTACTACTCTGCCATTGGAAAGTAATTGTACCATCAGCTATCGTAGCGGTCGTCTCAGTAAAGGCGATCGGATCACCACCTTCACAGATCGTTTGATCAGCAGCAATCACTCCGGCCATGATATTATTAACTGTGACTTCAATTACATTGGTCTCTACACTACAACTCTGTCCATTGACAACACCGGTATCTATACGTTTGAACCAGGTATCTGCCGTAAGTACTCCCGGATCATAGGTCACTCCCGTGCCTACACCGGCTACATTAACAAAGTCGGTTGCCGTGGCACTGGTCGTACTAAACTGCCACTGGTAG
>NZ_JBFMKQ010000001.1:2230885-2245357 GCF_040786285.1 Aquimarina penaris | reverse complement strand
AACAAAGTCGGTTGCCGTGGCACTGGTCGTACTAAACTGCCACTGGTAGGTAAAGGTAGCAGGATCACCACTGGTAGGCGTAACCTCGGTTAAGGTCGCCGCGGTATCGCCCTCACAGATCGTTTGATCAGCAGCAATCACTCCGGCCGTGATATTATTAACTGTGACTTCAATTACATTGGTCTCTACACTACAACTCTGTCCATTGACAACACCCGTATCTATACGTTTGAACCAGGTATCTGCCGTAAGCACTCCCGGATCATAGGTCACTCCCGTGCCTACACCGGCTACATTAACAAAGTCAGTTGCCGTGGCACTGGTCGTACTAAACTGCCACTGGTAGGTAAAAGTAGCAGGATCACCACTGGTAGGCGTAACCTCGGTTAAGGTCGCCGCGGTATCGCCTTCACAGATCGTTTGATCAGCAGCAATCACTCCAGCAGTAATATTGTTTACTGTGACTTCAATTACATTGGTCTCTACACTACAACTCTGTCCATTGACAACACCCGTATCAATACGTTTGAACCAGGTATCTGCCGTAAGTACTCCCGGATCATAGGTCACTCCCGTGCCTACACCGGCTACATTAACAAAGTCGGTTGCCGTGGCACTGGTCGTACTAAACTGCCACTGGTAGGTAAAGGTAGCAGGATCACCACTGGTAGGCGTAACCTCGGTTAAGGTCGCCGCGGTATCGCCCTCACAGATCGTTTGATCAGCAGCAATCACTCCAGCCGTGATATTATTTACTGTAATGGCAACTACATTGGTCTCTACACTACAACTCTGTCCATTGACAACACCGGTATCTATACGTTTGAACCAGGTATCTGCTGTAAGCACTCCCGGATCATAGGTCACTCCCGTGCCTACACCGGCTACATCAACAAAGTCGGTTGCCGTGGCACTGGTCGTACTAAACTGCCACTGGTAGGTAAAGGTAGCAGGATCACCACTGGTAGGCGTAACCTCGGTTAAGGTCGCCGCAGTATCGCCCTCACAGATCGTTTGATCAGCAGCAATCACTCCGGCCGTGATATTATTTACTGTAATGGCAACTACATTGGTTTCAACAACACAAGAATTTCCGTTCAATGTATTGGTATCAATACGCTTAAACCAGGTATCTTGAGTTATTGCTGGACTGTCAAAAGTAGCTGTAGTAGCTCCCACAATATTTGCAAATCCAGCTATTGCACTAGTGGTACTACTTTGCCATTGATAGGTAATCGCACCAGCATCAATACTCGTTGCGGTCGTTTCGGTAAATGCTACAGGGTCTCCACCTTCGCAAATCGTCTCATCAGCGGCAATCACACCTGCAATAATCTGGCAATTATCTCTAAAAGAGAGGTCGCTTGCTAAAGGAACTGGCACAGGAGCTGCATCATTATCAAAATCACCATACACGGTTTGTAAATCAGCAATATTTCCTGTGGTTACCGCATCATTAATATCCCAAGTAACGGTATTATCTATCGTATCAAACAGATCATCTATTCCATCTCCATCGGCATCAGCAAAAACCACAATAGCATTATCGGTATCTCCGTTCTCTACGATATCTAAAATAGAATCTTCATCACTATCGGTATCCAGATAATCTGGTATAATGTCGGCAGGGCCATCTGTATTTACAAGAGGTAGTCCTGGTCCACCTCCATTGGTGGTTAAATATGCATTATTTACTCCGTTGTTTGCAATATACTCTGCTGGTGTGGTCGCAATAGGTGCAATATATGCCCCTGTAGTTTGTGCTTCCACATTATCAGGAATACCATCATTATCGGCATCTAAATCAAAGTGATTGGCAACCCCATCGGCATCTGTATCAAATACAGGGTCTAACGTATCGCAAATACCATTGAGATCAGCATCTATACATACCGGTGCGGTAACACTACCGTTATCATCAAAATCTTGATAATTAGGAATCCCATCACTATCTGCATCTGCAGAAGGATCTACACCTAATGAGTTTTCAGTGACATCTAAAATACCGTCTCCATCATCATCGATATCAAGTACGTCACCAACATTATCATCATCTCCATCATTAAAAACTAAATCACAAGCATTGGCAATCCCATCACCATCGTCATCGGGACCCGCCTCCTGATAATCGGCCGTGGTATTTGTATTCGTATCAGCCGGGGTAGCATATGGTAGTGCCGCAGTAACAACTCCGTTGGCATCTACAATCGTACCAAAGCCTCCTGCCGGGTCTACGCCAAATACACCCGTATCTCCTCCATCGGCATTCGAATTGTTATAGGCCTCATTGGCATCACTACATCCATCTGTATCACTATCTAAATTTAAATAATCCCTAGAGCCATCACTACCGGTATCTGTAGGGTTTGGAATACCATTACTTAATGGAGTATCAGAAGGGATTCCATTGGTAGCAGTGTTATCAACATTATTATCATCATCATCATGTCGGCCATCATTATCTGAATCTACTCCACCAGCTTCAACTACATCATAAATACCATCATTATCAGCATCTAGATCAAATCTATTAGGTACGCCATCGCCATCCAAATCACAATCTGCCGAGAACGTAAACAAACTAAGCCCCGAAGCATTTGGATTAGAAGCATTTTCAATTAGTGACCATTCTATTTGTGTCATCCCCGCCGGGCTTGTGGCTGTAATTCTTACACTACCACTACCCCCAACTTCAGGAGGTACCACAGTTATATTTTCTAATAATCGTGTACCTCCAATATACGTCATGGCAGCATTTGAAGACACTAATTCTTCAGTATGTTGTGCCCCTGTAAACTGATAATTAGATCTTGCTAAATTTCGGAAGTGCACTATAATTTCATACACTGGCTTATTGAATACTAATACGAAATCAACATCATTACCTATGGTATTGTTATTATTTATTCCCGAACTTATAAACTGAATTGCTACACCGGGCGCAGGCGTATGTTCAGGGTTATTGAAGACTCCTGAAGGACCGCCTAAGCTTAACGCATTTAAGTCTCCACCACTTTCTGTAATGGTAAGGTCTGCAGTGGCATTTAAGGATACAAAATCAATTCCTGTAACTGTTTCTACCGGTCCGGCAGTTCCTGAAACCGCAGCACTAGCAAAATCAACATATTCACCAAAACATTCTGTAACATCTTGGATACCATCATTATCATCATCAAGATCGACCGCATCACCTACTCCGTCATTATCCACATCATTAAAAATCAAATCACAGGCATCCGATATACCATCACCATCACCATCGGGACCACCAACTTGTTGGTAATCATCAGTTAAGTCACTATCTACATCTACAGGGTCTGTATATGTAGGTGCCGGTATACCAGAGGTAACAATACCGGTAATTGGATCAACTGTAGCTGGGTCTGGGCCATATACCCCCGTATCACCACCATCTGCATTAGGATCGCCATATGCTTCATTAGCATCACTACATCCATCACCATCACTATCTAAACTTAAATAATCGGGATCTGCTCCTCCATCTGTATTAGTAGGCATAGAAATCCCAGTTCCTGCCGAACTCGGAATACCATTATTATTAGTAGTATCACCATCAAAATCATCGGCTCTACCATCATTATTACCATCGGTTCCTCCCGTTTCTATAACATCATAGATACCATCGTTATCACTATCTAAATCAAAATGATTAGGAACACCATCGCCATCAAAATCGAATACGGGGTCTAATGAATCACAAATACCATTGAGATCAGCATCTAGACATACTGGTGCAGTAACACTGCCGTTATCATCAAAATCTTCATAATTTAAAATACCATCTAAATCGGCATCAGCAGAAGGATCAACATTCAAGCTATTTTCTGCTGTATCTAAAATCCCATCATTATCATCATCGAAATCAACGCTATCAAAGACGCTATCATCATCGCTATTTATACCAATTACAGAATCTCGAAAATCAACTTCGACCGTTGGAGGGTTTTGATTATTAGGTAACCCTACCGCACCAAATGTTTGGTCATCCTGAACAACAGGACCATTAATATCATCATAATCATCTAGTAAGCCATCACCATCTGTATCATTCGTATTTGTAGCCAGGGTAAATCCAGCTTCTAAGGTATCATTATCACCTTCGTTATCTGAATTTAAATCCAGAAAATCGGGAGCTGGATCTGTATCTGAGTTTTCTCCCGAACCTATATCGGTTCCTCCTTGTACAGTTTCATAATTATCATCTACGCCATTATTATTGCCATCTGTAATACCAGAACCAATACCACTAGGAGCAATATAACCGATAGTGGGTTGCGCTTCAACATTATCGGTAATTCCATCATTGTCACTATCCAAATCTAAATGATTAGGTAATCCATCCAGATCAAAATCATACACATCTGGTACTCCATCATTATTTACATCGGTATAATCGGCTGTACTGCCATCTCCGCCTGGACCATTATTATCAAATACATCATTAACATTGAGTAACCCGTCTCCATCTTCGTCACCAAATGGATCATTAACACCTGCCAGTTCTACACTATCTAAAATACCGTCATTATCATCATCTAGATCAAGATTATCGGGTCTATTATCATTATCCGAATTTCTAGGATCTCTATAATCTACTTCTCCGCCTGGGTTATCATTATCTGGTAAGTCGGTTGCGGGGTCATTTACCGATCCATTAGGGTCTGAATAATCTCCCGCTACTCCACCGGTAGTATCAACTCCATCATCTAAACCATCATTATCTTCATCTAAACCGGTAAGTGTCAATCCGGATTCGCTACTATCGCTAAAATTATCACCATCACTATCCAAATCCAGGTAATCTGGAATACCATCTACATCAGTATCTGGAATAGGATCAAGTCCAGTTGTTTGATTATAATTATCCGGAATACCTGTTACACCATCTGAAGTAAGCGAAGGAGTAACATAGCTACCAGTTCCTTGTGCTTCAATATTATCGGGTATCCCATCACCATCTGAGTCTAAATCTAAATGATTAGGTAATTCATCTGCATCTTGACTTGCTTCATATACATCTGGTTGCCCATCACTATCCAGGTCTGTATAATCGGTAACCGAACCATCGGGTGTATATCTTGGGTTATCTCCTAAATTATCATCTGTATCCAGAAAATTGGGTAATCCATCACCATCTGCATCACCATTAGGGTCATTTCCATTAGATTCAACAACATCTAAAATCCCATCATTATCATCATCTTGATCCGTTACATCATCTACCCCATCATTATCAGAATCTTTTGAACATACAGAAAATTGAGGTGTTCCCAAAGACAACTCATTATCCATATCAAAATCCTTCAAGAACCCATTATTAGCAAAATTAGTATAGCGTACAACATTTACATCATTATACTCATACATTACTCTACTTTGAATACCTGCACTTTCATTTTGAGTACCTGTAGCACTTAAATCTGGCGGTGTATTATCTAATGTTAAATTAGAATCTAAAAGCGGATCTATTGGATCTAAATATACAGACACAAAACGAACTCCCGAATCACAATCGGTAGCTAAAGCTTCATTACTAGGACCATCTATATCATTAATAATAAATCTTATATCACTGGGTTGAATAGGTGTTACCTGATCAGCTTCTAAGAAAGTAAATTGTATTTCACTAGAATTATTTGGAATCCCGGTACCTCCTGTTCCATGTAAATACCTTATGTTATCCCCATTTATAGTAAACGTTCCTAACTGTAGCCCAGAAGTTCTTTCGGCTCTAATAAATGCCAGTGTGGGTATTGAAGGTGAACTTGCTGCGAACAATGCATTATCGGTATTGTCACCAGAGACCACAGAAGACACCACTATAGGCTCAAAATTCTGCGCTTCTACATCTTGTAAAAAAAATACGAAACATAAGAAGAATAGGATAAGATTAAACTTCTTTGTTAAAACAAAAAAATGAGTAAAAATTTTCATAAGCTTCTTTATGATAAAAGGGTTTTGTTATTTATTTTATGGGATCCTAAGGAAACTACTTTATAATTTGCATGCTTAGGGGCTAGTTCTCGAAAACCAAAATCAAATTTTTGATAGTTATGATTTGACTTATTTTTTTTTACAAAAGAAGTCAACAAAATCAATGACTTAGAAGTATGTTTTACCAGAGTAAGGCTACTGTAATTGTTACGCGCGTTCTTTAAAGAATGGGAATTGTCATGTGTAGAAATTGGGCAATACTTTTTTAGGAGTACACTTTTATCAAGTAATTTTTTTGATGTGATCCATAGAGAGGTTTCTATATAGCATGTATATAGAGTTAGAACAACAAGCATAAACGATAAAAACATCGTTACACTCTTACTAAGAGAAATAAATGTAATTTCAATCATACGCGATATCCCTTTTGGTAATGTTTGACATACACATTACCAAATGGAATATCTATAGGGGTGTAGATATCACAATTCATAATGACGATTAAATGTTCACTTAACAGTAGTCAAAAAAAGACACTAATAACACGTAAGGGGTATGCGTGTAAGGGGTATGCGTGTAAGGGGTATGCAGAAATTAAAGTGTAATTTTTTTTATAGGCTACTGTTTTAAAATTCGGTTTACTTTATGTTTTTTTTAACATCGTAAATTTAAATATTTTTTTTACAAAAACAAGATAATTTCACGTTAAATTCTGGTTTTCCGTAATGAAAAATACGGTTAAGCCGTAACAAAAAAGAGGCTATCACACCGATAGCCTCTTTTTTGTTAGTATATACATGTAAAATACTCTATTATATAAATCCTCTTTTACGTGCTTCTTCCAGTAATTGCTGATCATCTGCTTTGGCAATAGAGAACATCTCTTTAATCTGATTTTTTCTTTTCTCTATAGCACTAAGAGATAAGCTTACATAGTTTGGTAGGTTCTTTGTCTTTACCCCTCTTGAAAGGTGGTATAAAATCTTTAGGTTTTTCTCATCTAAAGAGAATTTATTCGTCATCATTTTTCTAAAATGATCATTTACTGTTGCACTATAATATGCCTTGCCTTTTACTATATTATTAAACGCCAATAATAGCTCGCTAGAGGTTAGATCACTTTTTATTAGAAATCCGGTGGGATTAATATTCTTAAGGATATTATGGATTCGGTGATCTTCTCTGTGCATCGTTAATATAATGATCTTGGCCTTAGGAAGTAGTTCTTTTGCATGCTTTGCCAAATCTTCGCCAGAAGTAATTGTACCATCTGATGATGGGGGTAATTTTATATCCACAAAAAGCATGTCATAAGGAGTAGACTGAGAAGATTTTTGGATTTTTTCGTAAGCATCATCACAATTGGATGCTATATCAATCTTGATTTGATACTCTTTTTGGTTTTCTCCTAATAAGGTATTCTTATACCCTTCGATGATCATAGGGTGATCGTCAATCATAAGAACTTTTAGCTTTTTCTTCATTTCAAAAATTTGTTGTTTTAGCTCTAAAATAGAATGTCATACTATGTAAACTTGGTTAGAAGCAAAATATTATGATCATTTTTTAGAATGATACGTTTTAGTTAGTTTAAGCCGGTACACTAACTGAAACTACAGTGCCCGAATCTTTATTACTTAAAAATTGAACTACTCCACTCATCTGACTAACTCTGGAGGTAATATTCTTTAAACCAATTCCTTTTTTAACCTTTGCGCTCTTGAATCCTATTCCATCATCCAAGATAGTAAGATTTATTTTATCTTCTATAAAATCGAAATTAATTTTTATACTTTTTGCATTGGCATGTTTAAAAATATTCTGCAATGATTCTTGTAAAATTCTAAATAAGTTTACCTTTTTCTGATCGTCGATATGCTCCCAATCAATATCTTCATCATTGCTAAACTCAAAATTTATTTCATTTACATCACATAAATCACTAATCAGGCTTTCTACGGCATCGATATACGCCACATCTGATGGCAATGATTCTGTACCCAGATCATGAGAGATTAACCGTATTTCTTTTTCTATAGATTTAAGTTCGTCTATATATTTATTTCTAGATTCTGTAAAGCCATCATTGGCTCGTTGGTTGATCCCATCAAGACTTAATCGTACCCCAAACAGTCTACCTAGCACTCCATCATGCAACTCCTCAGACATGCGTTGTTGCTCTAATTGGCGGCCTTCCTCTAATTTGATTTGTTGATTCAATAATAATCGATAGATCTCTTGATTGGCTTCTTGCTGTGTTTGTGCAAACATTAGCTCTTTATTACTTTGTTGCTGCCTAAAGATAATATATCCTAATAAAAATAAGGCGGTTAACCCTAGTATTGCGATAATTAGGATCTCGTTTTCACGGCTGATTTGGAGGTTTTTTTCTGTAATCTCATCAGTTTCAAATTTAACCCTAGCAAATTTATCTCTTACCAAACGTTCTTCTTTTACTAGACTGTCATTTAATCTAATATACTTATTAGCATACTCTAATCCTTTTTCATTATTTGTTATCTCAGATAGCAATTGATAAGCCTTTAATAATTCCTCATTATTTTGTAAGTCCAATGAGATATCTCTTGATCGTTCAACGTATAATTTTGCAATACTATCATTATCGATGGATTTGTAATATTCTGCTAAGTGTAAAGTATTAGTAGCAATACCATATTGATCATCAATACTATCCCTAATTTTTAAGGTCATATAGAAAAGCTCTGGTATTTTTGAAGTGTCATTAGATAAAAAGTTAACATACGCTAAATTATCTAACAACAAGGCATATTGTTTTGGGGTTTTTCTTAAAAAACCATCATAAGATAAAGCTTTATTATAATACTCCTTCGCTTTATCATATTTTTTTTGAGACTTATATACGGTTCCAATGTTATTATTCCCGATAATAGCATATAGAGTTTCTTTTTTTGTGTTTTCTGCATACTCTATTGCCTTTTGGTGATAAAAAACGGCATCATCATATCTCTCTAAATATTTTGCAACTGTCCCCAAATTGGAATAAGATAACGGTAAATATGATTCTGTTTTATCTTCAGCTAATTCAAATTTTTTTATCGCTCTTATAGTAAGATTCTCACTTTCGGAATAATCCTTAACTTTTCTGGATAGTTTAGCCAGGTCTATCAACACTTTCCCATGATCATAAGCATATGTAACTGGATCTCTTTTTTGATCCTTATCGAAGGATAAATAAATTTTATCAGCTTCATTAAAGCTTTTATAAGCACTATCTAACTCTCTACTTCTATAGTATATACCTAAAAAACCATAGGACTTGGCTAACTTAATAGAATCTTTCAATCGTTTTGCTAAATCTAAAGCTCTTAAGTTTAATTGCTTAAATTTCTCCTGTTCATCTAAAGAGTAATATTCAATCGAAATATTATGTAATCGTTCAATTTTCAGAGGGTTATCTGATAAAGTGCTAACAATACCATATGCTTTAGCTAAGTCATCTTTCCGATCATTAATTGACCTTGACTTATCCTTAGATTTATCCAAATGTGAATTTATAAGGTTATCTTTTAAATCATCCGTCTCGTAATCACGTTTTTTGGATTCTACAGAACACCCCAAAAACAAACTAAGAAAAAATATTATTAAAATACTATTTAAAAAATGCTTCATACTATTTTGAAAAACTCAACCAATTTAAGGATTATAGATAACAAAAAAAATTAAAGAAGTGCTTATTCAAGAGATTCTCAAGCACTTCTTTAATTTTAAAATATTTTATTATTAAATGTATTTACATTTATCAACTCTTATCCTGGTTTTACTTCTTCCTCTGCATCTTCAAAAGACTTTTCAATTTCATCTATTTCATCAATACCAACTTCTTCATTTAACGAATCCGTCTCACACGCAATAAAAAATATACTGAAAAATGATACTGTAAAAATAGCTCTTATAACTTTCGTAGTTTTCATAATTCGATGATTTTAATTTTATTAAATTAATTTTATGGTTCCAGATTTTGTAATGTTTCACAATATCATTTTGTAAATCTTTAAAATAAACTTATTGTGGTTTTACTTCTTCATCTGCATCCTCTAAACTCAGCTTATCAATATTTTCAATCCCTACCTCATCATTTACTGAATCTGCTTCACAAGCGATAAAAAATGTACTTAAAAATAGTATAGCGAATAATGTTTTTATAGTTTTCATAACTGTTCTTTTTTAGTTTTTAATTTAAAGACTAGGTCTTTATGGGGTAAATTAATTTTTAAATTTTACTTTGGGGTTTTTCGCTGCGCTGGCGAAGTTTTTAGCATACTTACCAAATATTTTGGTTTGTATCTCTAATTGTACACTACAAATGTATGCTTAAACCTCGCGCGCGCCCAATATATTAAGGTGTCTTTAGTGGATGGGTAGCGAATAAGGGTAAATGAACCCATTATACGAGTAGGTAGATAGATTTTAAAAAATGACTTAGAAACACGAAAGAAAAAACCTACATAATGATATTCTTCCGCTAAAAAAAACACATAACAAAAAAACCGATAGCTAGGGTTAGCTATCGGTTAATGTTTTACTAAAAGTGTCTTAAATCAAATATTTATTAAACTATTCTTTGCTAAATTATCTTTAATCTCTTCTACATTATTTTTATACGATTTCGAAAACGGAATCAAATCATTAGTATTTTTTATGGCGCATTTTGCCTTACCAAAATGTATTCTAGACACATAGCGCGTATTAATAATATAGCTGTTATGGATTCTTACAAAATGATCAGGCAACAAATCCTGAAAATGCTTTAGCGTTTTAAAAGCTTCTACCGTATTTCCGTTACTCATAATAAAATCTGTAGTATTATTATCTGCCTTGAGATATAGTATCTCATCTACATCAACAAACCTATAATCACCATACGATTTAAAGCACAATGTATTGTCTATATCCTGATCAAAATCTTTCTCAAACCTCATTAACGTTCTGATAACCTGGTTTTTATTAAAAGGTTTTAGAATATAATCCATCACTCTGTTACGTATACCCTCTATAGCATAATCAGATGTTTTTGTGATCACAATAAACTCGGGTAACTGTGACATATACTTACCCAATTCTGTCATTAACGAATATTGAGTTTTACTACAATGCATACCCGGAACCTCTGGCTCCAGAAAAACTAATCGGGGCTTTCTCTCTAAAATTAAATCCAATGCATCTTGCTCATCTTTAGCTATTCCGGTACAGATATAATTGGTCTGTTCTTCTAGGGCTAATTGGATAGAATTTGCAATCTTTTGATCATTATCAATAATTACATAAGGATATTTCATAGGGTTGGCTATTAAAAAATTAGTGTTGGTTAGTATATGTTGTATTATTCTACTTACAAGATAGAGTATTTATCATTTTTATTGATACGGTATAACCGTAAAATTAATACGGAAAGCACTCTAGTTCAATCCATTACACAGAACCAATAATCGGCAATTATAATCATTTTATCGATAGGTAATTCTGAGGTACTAAAACGGGCAAAAATAATAATCAGTATATAACATTGTAAAAAACCTTATAATTTTTATGCCGAACTTATCATTTAGTGATTAAAAATCAATATGATTACTACATATAAGTCGTTGTGTATTTTGCTTTTTCGTCTTAAAAAAAGCGATTCTCGATACAATTTTTCTTCGTTTCACTGTGAAAAATCACTCGAATTGACGCTTTTTTGATTTGTACCGTTTAGAATGTATAACGGGTTATATGTACTATTCAATTATTTTAGATAGCTTTACTCATACATATTTAGTATTACCCATTGTGTATTTTGCTTTTTCGTCTTAAAAAAAGCGATTCTCGATACAATTTTTCTTCGTTTCACTGTGAAAAATCACTCGAATTGACGCTTTTTTGATTTGTACCGTTTAGAATGTACAACGGGTTATATGTACTATTCAACTATTTTGGATAGCTTTACTCATACATATTTAGTATTACCCATTGTGTATTTTGCTTTTTCGTCTTAAAAAAAGCGATTCTCGATACAATTTTTCTTCGTTTCACTGTGAAAAATCACTCGAATTGACGCTTTTTTGATTTACAACCTTTAGAATGTATAACGGGTTATATGTACTATTCAATTATTTTAGATAGCTTTACTTCTACATACTTAATACTGCCAGTTGCGGATTTTGGGAGTTTCAAACAAGAAATTCTATTCTCGATATACTTCTTCCTGTGGTCGAAGCACTCGAATTGACGAATTTCAACCTAAAAATCAAAATCCACAACGGGTGTAATACTCTATTTTATGAAAAATATTGTTGTACTTACTGGTGCCGGAATTAGTGCAGAGAGCGGAATAAACACCTTTAGAGATTCTAATGGGCTTTGGGAAGGTCATGATGTGATGGAAGTAGCATCACCAATAGGCTGGAAAAACAATCCAGAATTAGTCTTAGATTTTTATAATAAAAGACGCAGTCAGTTACTAACTGTAGCACCAAACAAGGGTCACATGTCTCTTGTTGAATTAGAACAACAATATAATGTAACCATTATAACGCAAAATGTAGACGATTTACATGAAAGAGCTGGTAGTAGTTCTATTATTCATTTACATGGTGAGCTTCTAAAAGTACGTAGTCAGTTTGATGAGCATCTCATCTTAGACTGGAAAAAGGATTTATACCTGGGGGATTTCTGCGAGCACAATTCTCAATTGCGCCCTCATATTGTTTGGTTTGGCGAACAAGTCCCTATGATGGATACTGCCATTACAGTAACCGAAAAAGCAGATATTTTGATGATCATCGGCACCTCTATGCAAGTATATCCGGCAGCTGGATTACTAGAGTACGCCCCACATCATGCACCGGTATATTTTATTGATCCTAATCCGGCGATTTCTCCTAAAGAAAACCTAACCATCTTTGCCGAAAAAGCGACAACCGGTGTTCCTAAAGTGGTGGATGAACTAACACGCTTATTATAAACACTACGTAATTTCGATCAGTCCTTTCATTCTAAGGAAGACTAGAAGCCCTTATTATTACCCGTTGTACATTTGTGGAGTTACAAATCAAAAAAGCGTCAATTCGAGTGATTTTTACAGTAACCTGTCCACTGCGTTCGAAATGACAGAAGAAAAATTGTATCGAGAATAGCTTTTTTGAGATAAAATTCTATTCTCGATACACTTCTTCCTTTGGTCGAAGCACTCGAATTGACGAATTTTAAACTAAAAACATGAAAATGGATAACGAGTAATAATAATAGATCCCCGTATTCGCTGGGATGACTAATGGTTTATTTAATACTATCGACCTTTACACTATCTACTACAATAGTATCAGACTCTTTTATGGGTAGAGAATCTGCAGGTTTTTCTTTAGCCCTGGTTCTGGCTTCTTTTGCCCAATTGATTAATTTCTCTCTATCGTCATTTGATAACTCACCATGAATCCAGGTATATGGTTGTAGAGGCATTTTCTTCATTTTTACCTCTTCAATAAACTCTTCAAATTTATGATCTTTTTCCTCGTCGGTGTATAATTCCCATTTAGAAATGTTGAAATGTTCTTTTCCCTCTTCAATATGATAGGCCATCCAATGAGAAATCGGACTTATCTCTGTATGTAAAGGATATCTTGTGCTATTGGTATGGCAATCGTAACAATTATTCTCTAAAATAGTTTTTACTTCAGAAGAAACCCTTGTTGTTTCTTCAAAAGCCGTAATACTGTCATAACTACCTTCGTTTTTTTCTGGTCGTAAAAATTGTGAAATCACTAAGACTAGCAATAACACAATAAAGAAGTTTTTAATTTTTGTAAGCATTGTGTGGTTGATTTAGTACGATAAAAATCATAACTGATAATTACCTGTTACAGAACAGATAACGATATTAAGGCCTAATTATTATTATTGTTATTTTTGAAATCATAACAACAATAGGTAGTATGATTATATTAGAAGAGATATTAGACACCGTTAATCACTCTCGAGAAAAGCGGAATAGTTTTGCTAATTTGATCCTTGAAAATCCAGAGGTACTACCAGATCTTCTTGCGATTTGCGCAAGAGTTGATGACGAAATTTCTTGCAGAGCCTCATGGGGTCTTGAGTTTTTATGCAAGAATAATCTAGAGGCCATTTTGCCTTATCTTGATCAACTTATAACACTGGTTCCAAAAGTTTATCAACATCCGGCAGTACGACCGATGGCTAAAATATTTGAATACCTTACTACTTCCTATTATCAAAAACAATCTCCCGAAGTAAGAGAATTTTTAACACAACCGCATAGACAAAAAATAACAGAAATTTGTTTTGACTGGCTCATTACAGATCAAAAAGTAGCTCCCAAAGCATATTCGATGACATCTTTATATCTACTCGGAACAGAATTCGACTGGGTACACCCAGAACTCAAAATCACACTCGAAAACAATTATAGCTCGGGAAGTGCCGCTTATAAAGCACGATCCAGAATGATATTAAAGAAGTTGTCTTAAATTTAAGTTTGGG
>NZ_JBFMKQ010000001.1:1837841-2230785 GCF_040786285.1 Aquimarina penaris | reverse complement strand
GTTTCAGGTTTCAGGTTTCAGGTTTCAGGTTTCAGGTTTCAGGTTTCAGGTTTCAGGTTTCAGGTTTCAGGTTTCAGGTTTCAGGTTTCAGGTTTCAGGTTTCAGGTTTCAGGTTTCAGGTTTCAGGTTTTGGGTTTTGGGTGGCAAGTTTCATCTCAAGCTTTTGACATCATTATAAAAAAGGCCCTTCTACCAGAGAGAAAAAAGTTATGGTCCGTTTTTGATTCAAATCTCTTTATTTCATCTCATTTTTTGCGTGAGGGATTGAAGCGTAAATCCCGCAACCCGACTAAAAAGAGGAGTGAGGAATTGAAGCAGAAAGCCCGACCCTTGGGGTCACGCCCAGATACCATGATAAACCCGAAAATCTAAATCAAAAAGCTTTGATGCTCTACCACTTTTACTCTTTAAAAATTCATACCTCATACTTCGCAATTCGCAATTAATTAAATTATCTTTGCAGCTTTTAAAAACACAACATTATGTCCATATTTCCTTTGCAAGCTATCTCTCCAATAGATGGCCGCTATGCATCAAAAACCAAATCGCTTGGTATATATTTTAGTGAAGAAGCCTTAATTAAGTATCGTGTTCTTGTAGAAATTGAATATTTCATCGCTTTGTGTGAATTACCATTACCACAATTACAAGAAATTGATACTTCTTTATTTGAAAAACTCAGAGAGATATACACTACTTTCTCGAGTGAAGATGCATTAGCCATTAAGGAAATTGAAAAAGTAACCAACCACGATGTTAAAGCTGTAGAATACTTTATCAAAGAAAAATTTGATCAGCTAGGGCTTCAGGCATACAAAGAATTTATCCACTTTGGATTAACCTCTCAGGACATCAACAACACAGCAATACCGCTAAGTATTAAAGAAGCGATTGGAGATGTGTATATCCCACAGTATTTAGAATTAAAAGATAAATTAAAATCTTTGGTTAACGAGTGGTCAGAAATACCGATGCTGGCTCGTACTCATGGGCAACCCGCATCCCCTACTCGACTGGGTAAAGAGTTGCAGGTATATGTTACCCGATTAGAAGCGCAATTTGATTTACTAAATGACATCCCAAGTGCTGCAAAATTTGGAGGAGCAACAGGTAATTATAATGCCCATAAAGTGGCCTATCCTACTATTGACTGGAAAGCCTTCGGAACTCGTTTTGTTCAGGAAAAATTAGGATTACACCATTCATTTCCAACGACGCAAATTGAACATTATGATCATATGGCTGCTTTATTCGATGGACTGAAGCGTATTAATACCATTATATTAGATCTGGATCGAGATATCTGGACCTATGTATCTATGGATTACTTCAAACAAAAAATAAAAAAGGGAGAAGTTGGCTCTTCTGCCATGCCACATAAGGTAAATCCAATCGATTTTGAAAACAGTGAAGGTAATTTAGGAATCGCCAATGCTATTTTTGAACATCTTTCGGCAAAATTACCGGTAAGTCGTTTACAGCGTGACCTTACCGATAGTACAGTGCTTAGAAATGTTGGTGTTCCTTTTGGGCATACATTAATTGCTTTTCAGGCTACTTTGAAAGGGTTAAATAAACTTTTACTAAATGAGGAAAAGTTTGCTAACGACTTAGAAAATAATTGGGCGGTAGTAGCTGAAGCTATTCAAACCATTCTAAGAAGAGAAGGGTATCCCAACCCATACGAAGCCTTAAAAGGATTGACCCGAACTAATGAGGCTATAAATCAAAACTCTATTGCTACGTTTATTGAAACCTTAGAGGTTTCTGAGGCTATAAAATCAGAACTTAAGCAAATCACTCCTTCTAATTATACAGGGATATAAAAGCTATCTTTATAAAAAGCTATCTAAAAAGGCGTCATTCCGAGAGAAGCGAAGGAATCTGTCAAGTTTAAGTTGCTGATAAACAGATTACTTCTCCGTCTCAGACGGATCGTAATGACATTATTTTATCCTTTTTAGATAGCTTTTTTATTTGGTCTACGAATAGTAATTAGTTAATCTCTATAGTTCGAGCGATATCCTCAAAAGCTTTTAGATCTATTTTACCTTTCTCTACAGATTCCATTAGTTTCACCATCTTTTCTGGTCTCATATTGTCACCCAAAACACGTACCAATGCTAATCCTCTCTCTTGGTGGGTAGCAAAAACAATAACTTCATCGATATCATCATCATCTCCTTGATATTTTAGTACCGCTTTTGCTCCGTTTGATCCAAACCTTAATAAGGTTTCATATCTATCAGAGTTAAGAATCTTTGCGATTGCCGAGCTCTCTTGATCAAATTTAACTTTGGTATCATCATTAAGTGGTAAGGCCAAAAAATTAACTTTTTTGATACTTTCTAGTGCCTCTATCTCTTCCTTGTTAAGTTCCATCGTTTTTTTATCTAAAAGACTAGACGGAACATCTACCGCAATAAAATCTACATCCTCTTGATGATCCACAAAATATTTCTGTAGTGAAGGTTCACTACTACAACTAGCAAAAAGTAATACTACTGCTAGGCCTAAGATGCTAAATACATTTTTCATTTTTTTGATTGTTTTTGATTGATATTTTATTAGATCAGGCTTCTTAGAATTTACATCCTAAGAAGCCTGATTACACTAGGTAAAACTTATTAATTACCTTTTTTTACGTTTTTAAGTTCCTTACCCCCGGGGATATTAAGATCATTCGCCAATTTAGATACCTGCTTAAGGTCAATATTACCTGTGATCGTAAGTATTACGGTTTCGGGACCATCTTTACTATCATTTCCTTCGAGATACATGAATAATTCTTTTACATGATCCTCATCACTACCTGGTTTGATGTAGAATTTAATATTCTCTCCATCATCACTTTTAATACGCATTAACTCATCTAAAGAAGAGTTTTTGAGATAACTACTTACATCGCTGCGCATTTTATTACTCACTTCTTTGTTTTCGGTAACAAAAACCTTGATGTTATTAATATTCTCTACCAGATTAAGATATTGTTGCGTTTCTTCATCCTGGCTCTCAAGATCAATCTTGCTTAATAACTTAAACATCTTACTGGTCATGACCATAGAGGTCACATCGTTCATATTCTCATATTTATCAAAATAACTTTGTGCATTTGACACATATGGTAAAACAGCCAGTATTAAAACTATCGTTAACTTTTTCATAATTTACATTTTAGAGTGTACTAAAAAAGTACATATCAATTTTTACTTTATAAACTTGTTTTTAGTGTTTTCAAACTCTTTCAGGTACACTAACTCCTGTTTGCCCTCGTTCATATATTGAGAAACCAAATTGAGGATTTTTTTGGTTTCCTGTAATGCTATTTCCGGATCTTCAAAAGTATCAATAGACTTAGGTGGTGCAGTTCTTGTTAAAAACATCCCCGCAATCAAAGCTACAGATGCCGCAATACCAACCCAAGTATACGTAACCGTTCTGCTGGTATTTAACTTTAAATCCCTGGTAGCCGTTATGGTGCTTTCTTCAGAAAAGTACTGAAACATATCTTTGTATCTCTCTAGATGCGACGGCACAGTTTCTCTGGTAAAATAAACCTTTAATTCTTTTTCTTCAGAAATGGTCGTTTCGCCTTCGAAATACTTTTCAAGTAATTTTTCTATGTTAGACAACTCCATAATTATGCTTTTTTATTAATTCTTCTCTAATTTTTTTTCTTCCTCTTGATAATGCCACTCTAACCGCTGTTTCATTAATCTTTAACATCTTTGCAATCTCTGCATTGTCATATTGCTCTATATCTCTAAGCTGGATAATCATTCGTTGTTGTTCTGGCAGGTCATTCATTATCTTACCCACCCAATCCAGGCTATCCTTTGCTTCTACTTCTCGCTGTAATGAAGGTCGCTCGTCTTTATAATTACTATGAACTATCTTAAGATTTGCTGTTTCTTTTGCCTTTAGCTTATCAAAACAATAATTCTTAGTCATTGTCATTGCAAAAGCTTCTACATTTTTATACTCAGCCATTTTACTTTTATTCTTCCATAGCTTAAGCAGTACTTCTTGTGTAGCATCTTCGGCTTCTTCATTACTCACTAGTAAACGCTTGGCTAATCTAAAAAGTTTATCCTTAAATCCATTAGTAAGCGTTATAAATGCTCTTTCTTTCATTTTTGATTGGTTGTTTATAAAACTTTGTCAGCTTTATACTAGGGAGACGACTACCTATGTAATTTGTTACAATCTTTTTTAAAATTATAATAAATAGTTACATTTAGAGCCTTATAACAAAAAAAGACACTATGAAATATTTGAAGCATTTTATGCTATTGCTTCTATTGGGAAGCCTGTTTGTTGGATGTTTTGATGACAATGATGATGTTCCTCAGGTTACTGGTACAACTGAAATAAATGATTTTATTTATAAAGGAATGAGAACCTGGTATCTATACAAAAGCGATGTTTCTGATCTTCAGGACAATCGTTTTTCTTCTGATCAGGCATATACAGACTATCTACGATCATTTCCTTCTCCTGAAGCTATTTTTGAAGCCCTAAAGGCCAATATAGATGAATTTAGTTTTTTGGTAGATGACTATGTCGCTTTAGAACAAGCTTTTGATGGGATTTCGAGAAATAACGGTATGGAGTTCGGATTAGTACGCTATCCTGATGATCCCACCAATGTATTTGGATATGTGCGATATGTGCTACCAGGAACCGATGCTGAAGCTAAGGGTGTGCAACGAGGTGATATTTTTAACACCGTTGATGGTACGCAAATAACAGATAGTAACTTTAGAACTCTTATAGACCCGGATACATACACCATTGGCCTTGCTACATTTGATGGTACTAATGTTACTGCAACCGGAACATCTGTAACACTAAACAAAGTGCAGTATACCGAAAATCCAATTTTTATTAATAAAACTATAGATGTAGGTGGTAACCCTGTTGGATATCTTATGTACAATGCCTTTACAGCTGATTTTGACACACAACTAAATGCAGCATTTGCAAAACTTAAATCAGACAATGTTACCGAGTTAATATTAGATTTACGATATAATGGAGGTGGTGATGTAGAAACAGCTAAAGACTTGTCGAGTATGATTACCGGGCAATTTAATGAAAGTGTATTTACTACAGAAGAATGGAATGATGAGTTTCAGCAAGAATTTATAGAGAATGATCCTGGTAGGCTTATTAATCTATTCGATAATCAAATCAGAGGTGGTGCAGCAATTAATAGCTTAAACTTAACAAGATTATATATTCTAACTACCAGGGGTTCTGCTTCTGCCAGCGAATTGGTGATTAATGGTTTAGATCCATACATTAATGTTATACAAGTTGGCGATACGACCAGAGGAAAATTTCAAGCATCGATTACTGTGTATGATTCGGATAATTTTCGACGACAGGGTGCCAATACAGGGCATACCTATGCTATGCAACCTTTAGTTCTTAAATCTATAAATTCTGCCGGTTTCACAGATTACTTTGATGGTTTTGCACCCGAAGTGGCTTTAGAAGAAGACCTTACAAATTTAGGAATATTAGGAGATGAAAACGAACCTTTACTAAAGGCCGCTTTGGATAACATTGCAGGTGCCGTTAGAGGTAAACAAAAATCTAATGTGTTACATTTAGAAGCAGTAGGAAACAGTAATATTCTTAATCGAGATTATGAGATTATGTATCATCAACAATAATAACCACAATATATAGCTCGAAATCTAGAAAAATCAATCTAATAAAAAACTCCTAAACGAAACGTTTAGGAGTTTTTTATATATACAGATATATTTGAATTAAAAATCTAAATTGAAACCGATTCTTGCATTTCTTCCCTTGGTACTAAATCCAAAAATCTCCTGATAATCTTCATTAGTAATGTTATTCAAGGCTGCATAAACACTAAAGTTTTTTAACACTTTATGGCTAATGTAAAAATCTAATACTCCATAATCATCTAAAGTAACCTGAGCCGGTTCAAAAGTAACCGGATCGGCATTAGCAAAATCATTATCTGCTCGTTCGGTATTAAATTGATAGCTTAAAGAAGTATATGTTTTTTCTCCTAATTGATATCCTACATTAACATTAATCATATGCTCAGGAATTCGGATATTATCCTCCAATTTTTCAATATTGGTATAGGTGTAATTACCATTAAAAGATAATTTATCATCCAAAACTGTTGCCGATAACTCTACCTCTATCCCATCTACCTCTATATCATTAGATGAATTTAAATTTACAAATGTATTAGGATCAAATGTGATAAAATTTTCTGAGTTTCTATTAAAATAAACAACACTTACTGTGGCTTTCTTTTCATGTGACAATTCAACACCGGCTTCTATAGTGGTACTTTCTTCTGGTTCCAAATCTGGATTCCCCGAAAAAAACGCGGTATCAAATAATTGAAACAACGATGGCGTAATATACGCTGTGCTATACGATGCCAATCCTTTAATATAATTATCACCAAATGTATATGTATACGAAGGGTTTACGTTATAAACCATTTGATTTCCGTAGGCACTATGTATGTTTAATCTAGCTCCGGCATTAACATTTAAACCAAAATCTGATGTATATACCACATTAACATAAGGATCGATAATATCAAATTCTGCATCTTTATCACTAATAGTCTCCTCTAGATCGGTACTCCCAAATGGAATACTTAATAGATTGAAATCACTATATGAACCGTTTGCTCCTATAACTGTATAAAATGTGTTATCAAAAGTATACTTATTGTAGGCATCAAATGTAAATACGTCACCCTGATATTGTGAAGGAAAACTAGACCCGGTAAGATCTCTTTCTAAAGAAGCATAACTATTAGTTACCGTAAAACTACCGTTTGGATATTTTACTTCCCAAAAAGATCCTGCTCTTAACTGCTGACTAATAATTCTATTATCACCATCTATTCCTGCTCCGGCATCAAAATCACTCTTATATTCATCTAAATTTCCGAAAAAATGAAATTTAAAATTATTATTCCATTTGTATCCAAGTTTCGCATATGCATTATACTTCGAAAATGGGTCACTTTCTGCTCCCTCAGCTTCTGCAGCCGATAATCCATCTGTAAATTGATTTCCAAAACTTGCTAAGTAACTTACTTTGCCTAAAGTCCCATTAATAGAAGCTAAATTCACAAAATCGTTAATATCATAATCCTGATCTTCTTGAGATTGATTGGTTCCTATACTAGACTGAAAATTTGCAGATATCTTATCTTTACTTTCAGACTTTGTGGTAATATTAATCACTGCAGCAGCGGCTCCAGATCCATATAAGGTACTTGATGCCCCTTTAAGAATTTCAATTTCTTGTATCTGGTTCACCGACAATAGTCGCAAATCAAAATCCCCTGCAGACGTTGAAGGGTCACTAACCGTTACCCCATCTACTCTAATCACTACCTGGCGATTTCGTCCTCCACGCACATAAACACCAAGGTTTTGTCCTGCTGCACTGCCATTTCCGTTAATAAATACTCCGGCAGTTCTAGTAAGCACAGTAGCCACAGATTGTCCTTGGCTGCGTTCTAATTCTTCGGGAGTAATCTTAGTGATTACCTTACCGATTTGTTCTCGTTTTAAACCAAATTTAGACGATGAAATAAACACCTCTTCTAATTCGTTTACATTCTCTTCTGATTTGACTTCTTGTCCAATGACATAAGAGGATCCCAGCATTAAAAATGCGACCCCAAAAAACACTTTTTTGTTCATTACTTAAATACTTAATTGTTCTAATAATCGGAAAAAAGTATGTAGTTACCCCATACCCAAACCTTTATCCCGAAAGTTTGACTTATATTGAATTATGGCAGGTCTCCTGGCTCGCGTCTTGTTGTTTACCTTCCCGCCCGAACTGAATTTATTTCAGTACAAGCAGTGGTTTCAAAAGAAATAACAACAAGCATCCCGATTAAACGGAACACAGCATACAGTTGCGGGAACAGCTCAGGAATACTGATTTACGATATTTAGAGTTTAGAGTTACGATTAATAAATAAAAAAATCGCAATTCGTACGTCTTTCTTCGTACTTCATTTCACCTGATTCCCTTTTAATCTTTTATCCTTATGAAAAGGATATCAGAACCAAAATTCTGCGCGAATGTATTATATTTTAAGGAATTTGATATTACTTTAACAAATAAATAATGTATTCGATTAACTTTACCCTCTTAAAAAACCAAAATTGATGTTGTATTACATTACAGGAGGAGAACGCTCTGGTAAAAGCAGCTATGCTCAAAACCTTGCGCTACAACTCTCTAACAATCCATTTTATCTCGCTACATCACGCATATGGGATGATAACCATCGTAAACGTATAGACAGGCATATTGCAGATCGCGATCAAAGATGGACTTCTATAGAAGAAGAAAAAGAGCTTTCTAAAGTGATTCAAAATCAAAGTGTGGTGGTCATTGACTGCGTTACTTTATGGTTAACAAATTTCTTTGTGGACACAAAAAATGATATCGAATTATCGTTATCCCAGGCAAAAGAAGAATTTGATAAACTTTTAACTATAGATGCTACGCTTATTATCATCTCTAATGAAATAGGAATGGGAGTTCATGCTGCCACAGAAGTAGGTCGAAAATTTACAGAATTACAAGGTTGGATGAATCAGCATATAGCCAAGCATGCAGATAAAGCCATATTAATGGTATCTGGTATTCCTGTAGAAATTAAAAATTAAAATAACTAACACCCACACATGGATTTTAATATCGAATATTCTTCAAACAAGAACTTAGAAGAAGCCCTTCAAGCCAAAATTAATAATAAAACAAAACCTATTGGTGCTCTGGGAACTCTTGAAGATATTGCATTGCAAATAGGGATGATCCAAAATACAGATCAACCCCATCTAACCAACCCTACTATTATTGTATTTGCTGGTGATCATGGTATTGCAAAAAAAGGTGAAGTAAACCCATATCCTCAAGAAGTTACTGCGCAAATGGTCTATAATTTTCTTAATAAAGGGGCAGCCATTAATGTGTTTTGTAAACAACATAATATTGATCTGAAAATCGTAGATGCAGGAGTTAATCATAATTTTAATGGGGTATCTGGGTTAATTGATGCTAAAGTTGGTTTTGGCACCAAAAATTATCAAGAAAGATCGGCCATGAACGTAGAGCAATGTAACGAAGCCATAAAAAAAGGAGCTGATATTGTTACTGAAAC
Organism: Aquimarina penaris; assembly: GCF_040786285.1. NCBI lineage: Bacteria > Pseudomonadati > Bacteroidota > Flavobacteriia > Flavobacteriales > Flavobacteriaceae > Aquimarina > Aquimarina penaris. Next base: position 2,221,583 of record NZ_JBFMKQ010000001.1, on the reverse strand, counting down.
GTATACCAATGGCTGTAATATTATAGGCTTTGGCGAAATGGGAATTGGTAATACTTCGTCTGCGTCAATATTAATGTCGTTTTACACAAGAACACCTATTGAAGATTGTGTTGGTTCTGGTACCGGGCTTGATACCGAAGCCATTAAAGTGAAACAGAAAATCCTTTCTGATGCATATAGTAAATACACTCCTTCTACCGATATAGATATGTTAATGTATTATGGTGGTTTTGAGATCGCAATGATTGTAGGAGCAATTTTTAGAGCTGCAGAGCTTAAAATGACCATCATTATAGACGGTTTTATAGTAACAGCTGCATTACTAGCGGCTCATTACATATACCCCGAAGTTCTGCATTATTGTGTATTTGCACATACCTCTGAAGAACAAGGGCATCAAAAAATGCTTCAGTTTCTTAATAAAAAACCACTTATCAACCTTGGTATGAGATTAGGTGAAGGTACGGGCGCTGCTGTAGCATATCCTATTATCGAATCTGCAGTTGCTTTCTTAAATAATATGGCTAGTTTTGAAAGTGCAGGAGTTTCTGGTAATGAATAATCCACTTAATCTTAATTAAATTAGAAGTAACTAATGAAAAAGGAGATCCATATATTCTTCACCGCTTTAATGTTTTTTACTCGAATCCCATGCCCTAAATGGGTGGATCATGATCCGGAATATTTAAAGCTTAGCTCAAAATATTTTCCATTAGTTGGGATCATTGTTGGTGGTATTGGGGCACTCGTTTTTTATGGATCATCTTTTATGTTTTCAATAGAAATCTCATTACTACTATCGATGTTTGCTACCATTTATACTACGGGAGCATTTCATGAAGATGGTTTTGCAGATGTGTGCGATGGTTTTGGCGGTGGCTGGACCAAAGATAAAATTCTTTTGATCATGAAAGACTCACGTCTAGGAACTTATGGTACCGTAGGTCTACTCCTGATCTTGTCTATAAAATTTGCAGCATTACGAGAAACCGAAGTCTATTATATTCCTTTAGTAATTATCTCCGGACATAGTCTTAGTCGATTCATCGCTACCACGCTGATCTTTACACATCCTTATGTACGAGATACAGAAGATAGTAAAGCAAAACCCGCAGCAAAAAGTATGAGCCTGCAAATGGTTGTGATTAGTGGTCTATTCGGAATTGCACCTTTGTTCTTTTTTAAAAATCCTTGGGTATTTCTCGTACTAGTTCCCATCTATATCTCAAAAATGTTTTTGGGCGCTAAATTTAAAAAATGGATCGGTGGCCAAACTGGAGATTGTGCTGGTGCGGTACAACAACTTAGCGAAGTAGTATTTTATCTTACCTTTATAGCGCTATGGAAATATATCTGGTAAGACATACAACTCCCAATATCGAAAAAGGTATTTGCTATGGCCAAAGTGATCTGGGGATTACAGATTCTTTTCCTTCTGAAGTCGAGAAAATCCATAAACAGATTCCTATCGAAGAGATTTCTAGAGTATATAGCAGTCCTTTACAACGGTGCAAACTATTGGCGACAACCTTCAAAAAAGAAATAACATTCGATAATCGCTTAAAAGAATTGAACTTTGGAGATTGGGAGTTACAACCTTGGGATGCAATTCATAGCAATGTGCTAGATCCATGGATGAAAGATTTTGTCAATGTTCAAGTGCCCAATGGTGAATCCTATGTAATGCTTCAGCAGCGAATATTAAATTTCTACAATTCTTTGAAACTTGTACCCGAAGAGAAGATTGTTGTAGTTACTCATGCAGGCCCCATGCGAGCATTACTTTCTAACATTCGACAAATAGACCTTAAAGATTCTTTTACAATTAAAATAGCCTACGGAGAGGTAATCGTTATTTAATACTTCCCTCAAATAGCTCCTGCAACATCTAAATCAATGCTATCTTCAAAAAATTATAATTAGACGATTTTTCTTTACCTAGAGCATCTATTTCCAGTTTTTTATTAAAAAGGGGAGCATTGACAACCAATGTATGATACTCGCCATTTTCGCCACAAGCATCAACTCCCAAATCTTCTAGGTCTTTGATTAACTCTTTATCTACCATTCTTCCTAAAAAATCAGGTCCCAACGTGTGATTACATGAGACAATAATGGCTTCGATCCCATAATCAATCATATCGATCACCAATTGTTTTCTGGGTTGTTGCCATATGGGTAAAATAGCCTGCAAGCCAGCAGCGTCAGAAACTTTTTCTTCCCAAGCTTTGTGGGATTCGATATCAATATCACCAAATACAGAAGCATTTAAGGTATAGGCTTCTGTTAATGATGTTAAGTTTTGAATATACAATCGTTCATAATCATTCCAGGTGCTTTCAAAAAAATGGATAGGTAACTCCAAAGCATTGGCTTGCGCTTCTAGTATTTCTTTTGGAATCCCGTGCGATCGAGAACGATCACCATATTCATTTAATACATTAAGCAAAACAACAGGAGTTAACCCTTGCGTTTCGGCAATATGAAGCGCATAACAACTATCTTTTCCGCCGCTCCAAGAACACAAAAAGGATGTATTATTCATAAGATAAAATTGTAGAGCTCCTATTCTTTCTTCTCATTAAGCCATTTTAAAACACAAATTAACGCTAAATTTTGTCGTAAATCTTGAAAAAATATCTAAGTTTAATCGCTGATTGTTAATTTAAAATTACTTCAGGTTCGTTAGTATCCTGATCTATCATTATATAAAAACGATATTTTCATGCGTAGCATTCTAATTATTTTTTCATTCGTTCTTATTAGTAGTTCTTGCAAAAAAAGATCTAAGGATACAGACCAGCTTACCGTAATGTACCTGGCTCCCCAGCATATTGAATATGCCAAAGGATTTACCATTGAGAATCATAACACGTATAAAGAAATCAAAGTTACCTCTCCTTGGCCAGATGCAAAACAAGAATTGACATATATCCTACATCCTAAAGGAACAGAAAAACCCTTTAAATCCAATACCGCAGTATTTATTGAAGTTCCCGTAGAAAGAGTAGTAGTTACTTCTACCACAGATGTACCTATGTTAGAGTACATGAATTTGGAACAGAAATTAGTCGGATTTCCGCATACAGATTATATATCTTCAGAAAAGACTCGAACACTTATTGATAGTGGTGATATTAAAGAACTGGGTAAAGAATACAATCTAAATACAGAAGTGGTTCTGGAGCTTTCTCCTGATTTGATTATTGGATTTTCTGCTACTGGAGACACCAAAGCATACGATCTTATACAAAAAACCGGAATCCCAGTAGTGATGAATGGCTCATGGATGGAAGAACACCCATTAGGTAGAGCAGAATGGATAAAATTTGTAGCAGCATTTTTTGGTACAGAAACTAAAGCTGAAGATGTTTTTCAAAATATAAAGAAAGCGTATAACGAAGCAACCTCTCTCGCCTCTGGCGCAATGAATTCTCCAACAGTATTGTCTGGCAATATGTTTAAAGATGTATGGCATGTTCCAGGAGGGAATAGCTTTATTGCAAAATTTTTGAAAGATGCCAACACCACCTATCTATGGAAAAACAATAAAGAAACGGGGAGTTTAGCATTAAGTCTTGAAAGCGTATTAGAAAAAGCTCAAAAGGCCGATTTATGGATAGGATCCGGAAATTCTACATCACTTTCTGCATTAAAAGAAAAGAATCATCAATACGTCTTATTTGATGCATTTAAAAATAAAACCGTATATTCTTCGACATTAAAGATGGGTATTAAAGGAGGATTGATTTATTATGAATTAGGTCCAATGCGTCCGGATCTTATTCTTAAAGACATTATCCAAATTGCACACCCCGAATTATTAACCAATTACGAACCTTATTTTTTCGAAAAACTTAATTAATTGACCCCAAATAAATCATACAAGAAGGTTTTTATAGGTATTGCTGTGCTTTTGCTGATTTGTTTTATCGCAAATATCAGCTTAGGTTCTGTCTTTATTCCGTGGCTAGACACTCTAAGCAGCCTGGTTGGCGGTGCTGTAGAAAAAGAATCCTGGAGACACATTATCATAGATTATAGGTTACCCAAGGCACTTACAGCGATTATTGTAGGAAGCGGACTAGGGATTTCGGGATTATTAATGCAAACCCTATTTAGAAACCCATTAGCAGGACCTTTTGTACTAGGGATTAGCTCTGGAGCAAGTCTTGGTGTTGCACTATTAATATTAGGAAGCACTTTTGCCGGAGCCTCAATATCTGGTTTTTTAGTTTCAAAATGGGGATTGGTGATCGCCGCAAGTCTAGGAAGTATTATTGTTTTATTGGCTGTTATGATTGTCTCGATTAAAGTACGGGATACTATGGCAATTCTGATCATAGGACTTATGTTTGGTAGTATAACAGCAGCTATTGTAAGTGTACTTTCTTACTTCGCTCCTGCAGATCAATTGCAACAATACATCTTTTGGGGCTTCGGAAGCCTTGGAAATCTATCATGGTATGATGTACTTATCTTTTTTTGTATTTCAGTTCTAGGAATGATTTTAGCTATCGCTTCGATCAAACCATTAAACACCTTACTTCTGGGAGAAAATTATGCCCGTAGTCTTGGCCTTAATATCAAAATGAGCCGTTTTCTTATTATCATAGCTACAGGGCTTCTGGCAGGTAGTATTACTGCTTTTGCAGGACCAATCGCCTTTATTGGGTTAGCAGTACCGCATCTTACCCGACAATTGTTTCATACCTCAGACCATAAAACATTAATCCCGGCCGTTGTATTAATCGGTAGTATTATCATGTTGGTATGTGATAGCATAGCCCAATTACCTTCTAGCGAGTATACTTTGCCCATTAATGCCATTACTTCATTAATAGGTGCACCAGTTGTTATCTGGTTATTGGTTCGTAAACGAAAAATGCTCTTTTAACTATATATACTTATCCAACAATTATACCTCTTTTTTATTAAAAAAGTTTTAATGTATTTGCATCGGTATTTCAATATTAAAAATCGTTCCTCTTCTCAAACGAGAATCAATATACATAGATCCTGATAATTTTTGTATGCGATTCTCAATGTTTGTGAGACCCAGACCGAGAGACCCATTAGAGCTATCAAACCCTTTGCCATTATCCTCAAAATTAATAAGAATACTATTTCCCACAAGATTTATTTGAATTTCAACTTTACTGGCACTAGCATGTTTTATTGTATTTGTTATGAGTTCCTGAAAAACAGAGAATAACTCATTATGAAATAAAGGGTCAATTCCGTTAATTTTATTTTCTTGATAAGTTGAAATATTTATAGTCAATTCACTCGCGTTTCCAATATTTTCCATATACTCATTTAGCAATTGTGTAAAATTGCTATGGATAAATTTTTCAGGAATAAGATCATGAGAGAGTATTCTAACTTGTTCATAGGTATCATCAAGTTGTTCATAGATTAGTTCTAAATTTTCTGAGTTTTCTTTAACAGAACTAAATTGAAGTTTTATGGCAGCCAAATTCCCTCCTATTCTATCATGAAGCTCCTGAGCAATTCGTTTTCTTTCTTTATGCTGAGTATTAATAGATGTTTTTATTAACTTTAATTCTTGACTTCTTATTAAAGCTTCTATTTTTTGTTCCCCTATTTCTTTTTGTTTTTTATTGAGTAAATTTTGACTTTTCAACTTTTGGTAATATATAAAGAGTAAGCCTATTAAGGGTATCAAAATTATGATAAAGGCATATGAAATTATTTCTTTTTGTGACTGTTCTCTTTTTATTTCTAGGACCTTAAGCTCTTGGTTTTTTTTTAAAACTGCTATTTCTTTTTCTTTCTTTAGTGTTTCATACTGCACTTCTAGTTTAGTAATCTCTTTATCCTTTTGCAGCTTATTAATAGAATCTTTTATTTTATTCTTTTTCTCTGTATAGCCCAGCGCTTCTTTAAATCTTTTTTCTTCTATGGCAATCTCTTTTAGCCATTGATATACAAATAATTGCTGCTTAAGATATCCTGATTTTTGCGATATAGTTAATACATCATTATATACTTTTTTAGCTTTTTTAAGTTCATTTTTAGCTCGATAAACTACGCTTATATTAAGTAAGTCATTAAGAACAATTAAGGGATAATCATATTCCCTGGCAATAAGTAGAGATCTATTAAAATAGATGAGAGCCTCATCGTCTTTATAAAGATCCAGATATGCCACTCCAATATTCATTAATGCGATTGCACTACTTCTTTGATCATTGACAGTAGTATAATAATCCAATGCTTTTTGGTGATAAAAAAGAGCTAGTGTATAATTTTCTAAGCTCCCATAACAAAGAGCATAAGTTTCATATCTATTTGGATTTTCTTTGTCTTCAAGATTCAATTCTAAAAGTTCTAAAGCCTTAGGGGTATCTCCCATAATTCTATAAGCATTTGCCAAGCTTATAGTATGCTTATCCATAATCTTAAGGTCTCCACATTTTTGTGCCGCATCGATTCCTTTTAAAGCCCATTTTTTACTGTCTTTAAGTAAGTTTTTATCTCGGGAAGCATTTGAAAGAAATAAATAAAAAGAAGACAAAGATTTTAGGGATAATGAATCCTGCTTGTTTCCTATTAACTGAACAGCATTTTTTGCATAAAACAAGGCAGAATCGGTAGCGTATTTATTATAATGATAGGATACTAAGACCTTATGGGCAGCAATCCTATTACTTTCATTTTTTGTTCTTCTTAGTACATCATGACCTATTATAAAAGCCTTTTTTCGATCCTCACTTTCTTTGTCTATATAATTTAAGGCTTGTTCGAGCAACTCGCGATCCTTATCAATGGCGTTTGATTGAGTATCTATTTCCTTTTGAGCATTGATAACGCAGCTTGTAATTAAGATAATGAATAAGATAAAAGGTTTTAAAAATATTGGCATGCGATACAGGATAAATGTTTATTAAGAAATTATAGTAATCTTAATAAGATAATTAATTGGTATTTAATTTATCAAGTATAATAAAAATATAATAAAGCGTCTGTCCTCAATTGGAATTTAATTATAGATTTAATCTTACCTTTAAAGAAAAGAAATACCCATGAATACACCAGAATATCTTGAGGGAATACAAAAACAATTTAGATACTATAAATCCTTGGGTGAAAAGACCATGAATCAACTCTCTGATGAACATTTGTTTTGGCAATATAATCAGGATAGTAATAGCATTGCCATGATTACAAAACACCTTTGGGGAAATATGAAATCTCGTTGGACCGACTTTTTAACCACAGATGGTGAAAAAGAATGGCGAGAACGTGATGCAGAATTTGAAAATGATATAAAAACAAAAGATGAGCTTATGTCGAAATGGAACGATGGATGGCAATGCTTATTTGAAGCTTTAGGAAGCGTTAATGAAACCAATATTAACCAACCTGTGTATATTAGAAATATCGAGCATTCGATTACCGAAGCCATTAATAGGCAGTTGGCACACTACTCCTATCATATAGGGCAGATCGTTTTTATCGGTAAAATGATTAAAAGTGAGCAATGGCAGAGTTTATCAATTCCAAAAGGGGAATCGGCTTCCTATAACAAAGAACGATTTTCTACACCAAAGCATAAAGCACATTACACAGATAAACTTATGAACGACGACCCCAAATCATAATTCGTAATTCGTAATTCTCAATTCGTAAATACTGAAGATAGTCAATAACTCCTGCAGCTTTGTTAATAACTATGGTTTTTTGAATACTGTAATCCTTATAGATTACAATTATATTTGCGTAAAACTGTACAAAAATAGTCACACACTTATGAAATGAGCCGATATGGTTCTGGTAATGTTTAACTCCAGTATATTGAGGCGAATTTCATCTGACAACTAATAAACAATAAAGAAAAACAGATGAAATTTATAGTATCCAGTTCATACTTATTAAAGCAATTACAAGTATTAGGAGGGGTAATTAACAACAGCAACACCTTGCCTATTTTAGATAACTTTCTATTCGAATTAGATAACAACTCATTAACCGTTTCTGCATCAGATCTAGAGACTACAATGTCTGCAAAATTAGAAGTAGAATCCTCTGACCAAGGAACAATAGCAGTACCGGCTAAATTATTATTAGAAACATTAAAAACTTTTCCAGAGCAACCTTTAACTTTTGTTTCGGGAGATAACAATACGGTAGAAATTAGTTCTAATCATGGTAAGTATGCCTTGGCATATGCAGATGGAGAAGAGTTTCCGAAAGCTGTAGAACTAGAAGATCCAAGTGCTACAACATTATTAGGTGACATCTTGGCTACAGCAGTTAGTAAAACTATTTTTGCTACCGGTAATGATGATCTAAGACCTGTAATGAGCGGAGTCTTTTTTCAGTTCTCTACAGAAGGGCTTACCTTTGTAGCAACAGATGCGCATAAGTTAGTAAAATATACTCGCGAAGATATAAAAGCATCACAGGCCGCAGAATTTATAATGCCAAAGAAACCTCTTAATTTACTTAAAGGTATTTTGGCGGGAAGTGATAGCGAAGTATTGATTGAGTATAATGAATCTAACGCTAAATTTTCTTTCGACGAAACGCAATTGATTTGTAGATTAATCGATGGGAAATACCCAAATTATGAAGCGGTTATCCCTAAAGAGAACCCCAATAAATTAAGTATAACACGTACTCAATTTTTAAATTCTGTACGAAGAGTATCTATTTTCTCTAATAAAACTACACACCAGATTCGTCTAAAAATTGCAGGTGCAGAGCTAAATGTATCTGCAGAGGATATCGATTATTCTAATAAAGCAGAAGAACGATTAACCTGTGATTACCAGGGAGATGATATGCAGATCGGGTTTAATTCACGTTTTTTAAGCGAAATGCTTAATAATCTCAATGCAGATGACGTGCAGTTAGAAATGTCCTTACCAAACAGAGCAGGAATCCTTACTCCTGTTGATGGATTAGACGAGGGAGAACATGTTACTATGCTCGTCATGCCAGTGATGTTGAATAACTAAAAATATATTTTCATAAAAAAAATATCCAGTTTCATCTTTTGAGACTGGAATTTTTTTGCTTTGCCACAAAATAAAGAACACTAAATTTTATACACCAAAACTAATGAACAAACAAATACTGATTGCATTATTGCTTTTAATAGGCCTAAGTAGCCAAGCCCAAATTAAATTTGAAAATGGTTATTTCATTACCAATGCAGGAGAAAGAGTAGAATGCTTAATTAAAAATATGGATTGGAAAAACAATCCAACTCAATTCGAATATAAAACTTCTGAAGATGCTGAATCAAAAACCGAAACCATAAGAACTATTAAAGAGTTCGCAATCATCGGTGTGTCGAAATACCAGAAGCATCAAGTCAATATAGATAAATCATCAGAAGAAATAAATAGCCTAAGTACAGATAGAAACCCAGAATTTCAAATGGTAACTGTCTTTCTAAAAGTACTTGTTGAAGGAAAATCAAATTTATATCTCTATGAAGATCAAACATTACGAAAATTCTTCTTCAAAACAGAAGACAAGCCTATTGAGCAATTGATCTATAAAAGTTACAAGGTATCACCAAGTGAAATAGGAAAAAACACGCGGTACAAGCAACAACTATGGAATACTTTAAAGTGTGATAATATATCTCTTAAGAAAATAGAAGCTCTTAGATATTACAAAAGTCAGTTAACAAAACTATTTGTAGATTATAATACTTGCAACGATCCAGATGCTGAAGTTACTGTTTTTGAAAAGAATCAAAGCGAAGACTCTTTTAATCTAACGATTAGACCTAGAATAAATTTTTCTTCTCTAAAATTTGAAGAAAACAGTACGGCTTTAAGAGTTTACGATTTCGGAAGTAAGCAAAACTTTAGCTTAGGTATAGAAGCAGAATATATATTACCTTTTAATAAAGGAAAATGGGGGTTGTTTATTGAACCAACATATCAATATTTTGAATCTGATGCAGAATTGAGAATACCAACCGGCGGAATTATAAACAGAGTGAGAATTCTTAATGCCGATATTGATTACAAATCACTAGAACTACCTATTGGTATACGACACTACATGCATGTAAATAAATCCTCTAGTGTATTTATAACTGGAGCTTACATTATAGATATTACATTAGATTCCAAAATAAATGTTATAGAAACTTTTACTAACCCAGACTTTGTAAGACAAGAAGAAATAGAAATTAAGAGTAAAGGAAATTTAGGGTTAGGTATTGGATATAATTATAAAAGCAAATATAGTGTAGAATTTAGATACAATACTAATAGGGATTTATTAAGTCGTTTTGTAAATCGTAAAGTAAAATATCCTGTTACTTCAATTATTCTGGGATACAGTATTTTCTAAGAAATCAATTACATAAATAATTCATTTACAAATTCTTAGATATACTATTTTTAGTTCACAATTAATACTAAAATTCAACAGAAAACACATTATGTTTACATCTATAAATAAGCAGCTAGTCACCATACTAATTTCCCTCCTGGGTTTTTACAGCCAAGCTCAAATTAATTTTGAAAATGGTTATTTCATTACCAATGCCGGAGAAAGAGTAGAATGCTTAATTAAAAATATGGATTGGAAAAACAATCCAACTCAATTCGAATATAAGACCTCTGAAGATGCTGAGTCAAAAACCGAAACCATAAGGACTATTAGAGAGTTTGGAATCATCGGTAAATCAAAATACCAGAAACACCAGATTAGTATTGATAAATCAACAGAAGAAATAAGCAGTTTAAGTACGGATAGGAATCCAGATTTTAAAATTGCGGTACTATTTCTAAAAGTACTTGTTGAAGGAAAAACAAATTTATACCTATATAAAGATCCAACTTTAAAAAAGTTTTTTTATAAAACAGAAGACAAACCTATCGAACAGTTGATCTACAAAAGTTATGAAGTATCACCAGGGGAGATGGGGAAAAACACAAGATATAAACAACAACTGTGGAATAATCTAAAGTGTGATAAAATATCTCTTGAAAAAATAGAAGGGCTTAAGTATTATAAAAAACAACTAGTAAACTTATTTATTGATTATAATACCTGTAGGGATCCAGAAACTAAAGTTACAGTTTTTAGAAAAAAGAAAACCAAAAACAACTTCAATCTAACCGTAAGGCCCCGAATGAATATTTCATCTTTAAAATTTGAAGAAAGAAGTTCTACAACTAAAAGAGTTTACGATTTTGGAGGTAAGCAAAACTTTAGCTTAGGTATAGAAGCAGAATACATACTACCTTTCAATAAAGGAAAATGGGGGTTCTTCATTGAACCATCATATCAATATTTTGAATTAGATCAAGAAGAGGTAAGGATACCAAACGAATTTACTAGTAGTATTAGAATTAGAACTGTTGAAATTGAATCTAAATCTATCGAAATACCTATCGGTATACGACATTATATGTTCATTAGTAACTCTTCAAGTATTTTTATAAATGCTGCTTATGTCGTTGATCTTGCGCTCGATTCAAAAGTTAATATAATTGAAAACTTCACTGATGTTGATATCATAAGGCCTACCGAATTAGGAGTAAAAAGCAAAGGAAATATTGCATTTGGTATCGGGTATAATTATAAAAGTAAATATAGTATAGAACTCAGACATAATACTAATAAAGATTTACTTAGTGAATTTAGAAATGAGAAAGTAAAATACTCAATAACATCGATTATTTTAGGATACAGCATTTTCTAGATACAGTATTTCTAAATTCGCATATATCAAATCCAACCCTTCTTATGGTTGGATTTTTTAGTTTTATTACCTCTGGTTGATCACAAAATAACACACTTCTGAATACTAAATTTGAAAGATGTAAGAAAAATCAATAAATTTACTATAAACCAAAAGTAAATTATTGGTTAACAAATCAGTAAACAACCTAATAAATAATAACCTTATGAAAGTTTTAAAAAAATTAGTACTTGCATTCGTCGTAGTTATTGCAATTGCATTAATCGCAGCAGCTTTTGTGTCTAAAGAATTAGTCTACGAAAAATCTATCACTGTTAATGCTCCTATCGAAATTGCATGGGAAAATGTAAACAGTTTAGACGATTTAGATAAATGGAGTCCATGGAATGATATTGATCCTGCTATGAAAAAAGAAATGACAGGTACCGACGGAGAAATAGGTGCTACTGCTAGTTGGGATAGCGAAGTCAAAGACGTGGGTAAAGGGAGTCAAACCATTGCCAAAATGGAAGCTCCTAACCTTTTCGAAACTGATTTAAAATTTTATGCTCCATATGAAAGTGAAGCTAAAGGATATATTAAATTAGCTAAAGAAGCCGATGCAACAAAAATCACATGGGGTTTTGAAAGCGAAATGCCATACCCATTTAATTTAATGATGGCTTTTAGCGATATGGAGGAATCCATGGGCGAAACATGGGGTAACGGTTTATCAAAACTTAAACAATTATGTGAAGAGAGTTATAAAAAACAACAAGAGGAAGAAAAACAAAAAGCGCTAGAATTGCAACAGCAACAAGAACAGGAGCAGCAGGAACAAGAATAAAACATATACTTATTCGCAATGTATCATAGCATCCTGATAGGGTGCTATGTCTTTTACTAGGATAGATCAAATCTTAAACACAGTATGAAAAAAATTGGAGTTATAGGAGCAACAGGGATGCTAGGTCATCATGTTTCTAAGCAAGTTTTGAATGACCCAGAAAATAAACTGGTAGTTATTCATAGAAAAACTTCAAACCTCTCTTCTATTAGTGATCTGGAATATGAGAGTAAAATAGCTGATTTGAATGATTTCGAAAGCCTAAATGAGGCTTTCAAAGAACTTGATCATGTACTAAACTGTGGCGCCTATTACCCTACCATTCCTAAATCTCTTAAAGATGAAATCAAAATAGCTAAGCATCAAATGAACAATTTTATCGATGCCGTTAGAGAAAGTGACATAAAAAAAGCACTATATCTTGGTGGATCTATTGCTATTCCAAAATCTAAAAATGATATTGCTAACGAAAATGAAAATTATATAGTTACTCCGAAAAGTACGTCTGCATATGTTCAAGTAAAATGGATCATGGATAAAATGGCTCAGGAAGCCGGTAAAAAAGGAATCCCAATAGTAATTGGTATACCCTCAATGACTTTTGGGGAATATGATTTTGGCCCATCAACAGGACGTATTATTACCAATACAGTAAATCAAACCCTACCAGGATATGTAAACGGAAATAGAAATGTGGTATATGCAGGGGATGCAGCCACAGGGTTACTATTGGCCTGTTTACATGGTACAATTGGCGAACGCTATCTTATTACAGGCGAGAATATTTCTATGGAAAATTTAGTGCAAAAAATTATTACTATTGCTGGTATCAACAAAATGCCAAAAGAAGTTCCTTTGGGAGTAGCAAAACTAGTTTCTCAAATTAAGATGACAAAATATAAGCTTTTCGGAGGAGAATTACCGCTGCTCGATGATACGGCTATAGCCGTAATGTCTGCTGGCCAATTTTTAAATGGTGATAAAGCTAAAAACGAATTAGGATATGAACCAAAAACGTCAATTGATGAAACCATTAAAAAAACCATCGTATGGTTTAAGCAAAATAATTATATCACTGATATATGATACCAATCCCTACAATTGATGGTTATTCTTTATCCGGTATGTTATACAAACATAATGGATCGATTAATACAAAAAAAGTATTAATAGTCAATTCGGCCACGGCTGTTGATAAAAAGCTATATCATCATTATGCCACCTTTATGGCCAAGAACGGGTATCAAGTCATCACTTATGATTATAGAGGCATTGCGGGGTCTAGGCCTATAAAATTAAGAGGGTTTAAAGCTTCTTTTACCGAATGGGGACAAAAAGATTTTTCTGCAGTGATTGACTTTGCTAAAAAAGAGTTTCCCCGCCACAAAATTGTTACCCTTGGTCATAGTATTGGAGGTACTATAATCGGAATGACCGAAAAAAACAAGGAGATCAGTGGTATCATAAATATTGGCGCACAAACTGCATATTATAAAGATTGGTCAAAAAACCATAAAACTAAAATTTACTTTTTATGGCACTTCGTTTTTCCGATGATCACAAAATTGTATGGTTACTTCCCGGGGAAAAGCCTCGGAATGCTTGAAGATATTCCGAAAGGAGTTATTGATCAATGGCATAATAGAAGAAAGCAAACAGATATGAAAATACAGATGGAAGCTAATGGCATGCATTTTTTTTATAGTGATTGTAAAGCTAAACTATTAACTCTTGGTATCGAAGATGACCCTATCGGAACAGAGCGAGCCATTAAAAGGATACATGACTTATTCGAAAAATCAGATAGAGAATTAGAAATAATCAAGTTAGCTTCTGTTCCTACTAATAAAATTGGTCATTTTGGTTTTTTTAGTAGAAAGTTTAAAGACCCTCTTTGGACAAAAACATTAAAATGGTTTAACACCATTTAATACGATAGTATTAAATCACCAAAATTAAAAACAAATACATCCAACCATTAAGTGGCTGGATGTATTTGTTTTATACCTCTCTCCTCTTATAACAGGAAGTAATTCGTTATTGTTTTCGCAATTTTATCACTTTTTCTCTACCCTCTTTTCTAATAATGATATAGTACATTCCTTTGGACAAACCTGAAACATTTATTGTGGTATTACCAGTGATACCAATATCTGATGCTCTGATCTTACCCATAACGTCACGTAGTTCATAACTATACTCTAATGCATCCTTAACATTAATATAGAGGTTGGTATTTATTATGGGATTAGGATACACCGTAACTTTTTCTAATTTATCATCTGAAAAAGCCAGATCAAAAGGGTCACATGATGAGTTAAAATCAACTACCGTAATAGGCTGAAGGTTAGGTATAAAAAAATACAAAGTAGCTTTTAAATTATTCTTCACACTCGCTTCCATAAAACTCACGAGAAAATGACGAATCGACTCTGTTGCTTTTTCTCTTCCAATACTCCCTGGAGAATCTCTATCATATACCCCAAACGCACCATGAGCAGCACCTTCTATATATAAGCTTGTTTTACAAGAAGCTCCTGTAAATCTATCAAAAGTTTCATTCTGTCCATCAGGACTTGCAATCTCATCCTCTGTACCTCCGATCATAAGTACTTTGCCTCCAAAAGCCCCTAATGGTTGTAATGGTGCCGGTGCTGCATTCGAAGCAAAATAAACGATGCCAACCGCTCTTTCGGGTTGATTAGCTATGAATGTAGAAGCTACTACTCCACCAAAAGAGTGGCCGCCTACAATAACTTTTGATGTATCGGCATACCCGCTCCATCCCTCTACTCCATCGGTAACTTGTTGTTCAATCCAATCCAAAGTTAGTTTCAAATCATCCCTTAATGGATTCGGAGGAAATACAATGGCTTGCACTACCACCACATAGCCATAAGAAGCTAAATGCCGCATAAAAATGTCATAACTTCTTGGTGTTACAATACCCGGTCCTCCTTGATGAAATAACATAATCGGAAAAGGACCTATGGCATCACTACTAGGACGATGCACCAATATGTTAGGAGAAGTTGCATAATTAGAATCTGTTACTACCCGAAATGGTCCTTCTTTTAAGTAAGGAGATTTTCTTTCCCAACGTTGATAATCTATTTCATTCTGAGCCTGTATTTTCTTGGTAAATGAGAAAACAAGCAGCAACGTAGTTGCAATCAATATTAATTGACGTTTATTCATAATCTTTTAGGTTTTAAGGTTATTATGAATGTATGAAAAAAAATGAATCCACTAAACCTTTCGTCCTATGTATTTCATAACTATGTGAGCTAATAAATTACCTTTCAATACACAAATATTTATATCTTACAACAAAGAAACTAAGCAAAAAATCTACCTCTTATGATAGGATTAGGTACAGCCGCGATCGGGCGACCACAATACATTAACATCAGAAAAAAAGAAAATAAGTCAATTTCTATAGAAGATTTTCGTGAAAAAGGTTGGCAGACATTAGAGTATGCCTATGAACAAGGAGTACGATATTTTGACACTGCACCAGGATATGGATTGGCAGAAGAATTACTTATTGATTGGATAATATCAAAAAATGACCCAACTATAGAAGTGGCCACCAAATGGGGATATACCTATACTGCAAATTTTGACCCTAAGGCTACTATGCATGAGGTGAAAGAACATAGCGTATCTAAACTAAATGAGCAATGGCAAAAATCCCAACAATTGCTACCTCACCTCAAAATCTATCAAATACATTCTGCTACTTTTGAATCTGGAGTTTTAGAAAATGAAGCTGTACTTCATAGATTACTAGAATTAAAACAAGAACACAACATTGAAATTGGGATTACAACAAGTGGCGACAACCAAGCGGATGTCATTAAAAAAGCTTTAGAAGTTGAAGTAAATGGCAATCTATTATTTGATGCTTTTCAAGTCACCTATAATATTCTGGATCAGAGTATAGCCGATGTTACAACCGCCCTTAAAGAACAAAAGAAAAAAATTATTGTAAAAGAAGCCTTGGCTAATGGAAGGTTATTTCCAAATGAAGAATACCCTCAATACAAAAAACTATATACTACGCTTCAGAGGTTAGCTAATCAATATCAAGTAGGTATAGATGCTATTGCTATGCAATTTTGTTTAGATAGCCTGCAACCTTATAAGGTGCTTAGCGGAGCAGCTAATCGAAACCATCTTAGTGACAACCTTAAAACGGCTACTTTTCGATTCAATTCAGAAGAAATTGAAGCCTTGTACAGTTTGAAATCAGATCCAGTACATTATTGGATAGAGCGTAAAAAATTATCGTGGAATTGAACATTAAACGCTACTTTTGAATTCAATTTATTTTAAACACAAAAAATCATGAACATTACTCTAGAACAAGCCGAAAAAATTATTGCCGTAGCAAAAGAAAAATCAATTGCATTAGACACCAAAATGAATATATCTGTAGTCGATGCAGGAGCCAACCTTTTGGCATTTGTGCGTATGGACGGAGCCTGGCTAGGATCTGCTGATATTTCTCTCAAAAAGGCCAAAACAGCTCGCTTTTTTGATATGAATACAGGAGTTATCGGTGGGCTTTCTCAACCTGGTGGAGCACTATATAACATAGAACATTCTAATGGAGGGTTAATTACTTTTCCTGGCGGTGTCCCGATTAAAAATAATCAAGGTGAAATCATTGGCGCTATTGGCGTTAGCGGAAGTAGTGTAGAAAATGATCATGCAGTTGCAGAAGCGGGAGCTTCGGCATTCTAATCTTATTTCTTAACAAATACTATCCCGGTGTTATTCATTATAAATGACAACCGGGATATTTTTAGAGAAAAAGTATATGAAAAAGATCATAAGTCATATATGGCCTTTGACAAAAAGAATAACATCCCAAATAAATGGAACACTAGAAGTCACCTGGATTAATGGGATAAAAGTTCTCGATAGTCAAAACGCTAATTACTCGTACGGTGCATTAGAAAAAGTTCTGAACTACGGATTCACCCAGATTGAAATCCAAAATACTACTGAAATATTATTACTTGGATTAGGCGGTGGAAGCGCTATCAAATCCCTAAACAACAGATTTAATTATAAAGGCAAAATTACCGCTGTAGAGATTGATGCTACAGTAATCCAAATAGCCAAAGATGAATTTGACTTAAAAGAGAACAAACATCTAAGCATTATTAATGATGATGCTTTACATTATGTAGAAAACTGCAAAAGGCACTACGATTTAATTATCATTGATATTTTTATTGATCAAACGGTTCCTGAACCTTTTTATGAAGAAAAATTTTGGGAACATATACTTCAATTGCTAAAACCAACCGGTAATATTCTATTTAATGCCGGGATTCTTCTTAAAGACACAACCAGAATCGAAAGCCTAAAATCTGGATTAGAGTCAAGTATTATATGGACTCAGCATGATAATGTAGAAAGTGTAAACACGCTTTTGATAGGTAAAAAGAAATAATACAGAAATATAATTTTCTTTTCAATTCACAAATGTAATTAGTCATAAATAATTACATAACTATGACAAATAGCATTCTTTTTGATTTAAAAAGCTAATATTTTTAAAGTTAGTACAGCTCATTATGAGTCTGTTCTATTTTTAATATTAGTAGCTATGGGTGAACACAATGTAAAACGCCAAACAAATCGAAAAGATCGCGCCGAATTTATTGAACATTTGCTTGATGATATAAAAGCCTTAGAAATTATGCTAGAAAAAGGGGTAATAGAAGATAACATCATTCGCATTGGTGCAGAACAAGAATTTTGTTTAGTCAACTCTAATTGGAGGCCCGCAAAAAATGCAGAAGAAATATTAAAAAATATTAACGACTCCCACTTTACGACAGAATTAGCTAAATATAATCTAGAAATTAACCTAGATCCTCTTGAGTTAAAAACAAATTGCTTCTCAAAAGTTGAAAACGAATTAAACCGCTTATTAAACAAAGCTAAAGGAGTAGGAGAAAAATTAGATACTAAAATAGTACTTACTGGTATTCTGCCTACGATCAGAAAACGTCATCTAGAACTAGAATATATGACTCCTAACCCAAGGTATCATATACTTAATGAAATATTAAGAGCACAAAGAGGTACAGATTTCGAGCTTCATATCAGAGGGGTAGATGAATTAAGTATACATCACCAAAATGTACTTTTTGAGGCTTGTAATACTAGCTTTCAAATGCACTTGCAAATTCCTCCTCAAGATTTTATCTCAAGCTATAATTGGGCACAGGCAATATCTGGTCCGGTTCTAGGAATATGTGCTAATTCACCCTTATTATTTGGTAGAGAATTATGGAACGAAACCCGCATTGCATTATTCAGACAGAGTTTAGATATACGCAGAGCGTCCTATGCTCTCAAAGATCGTAGAGCCAGAGTGAGTTTCAGTAATCAATGGGCATCAGGTTCTGTTATAGAGATTTTTAAAAATGATATTGCACATCACAAAATTGTTTTATCTCGAGATATTGCCTCTAATTCACTTTCAGAGTTGAAAAAAGGGAATACTCCAAAGCTGCAAGCACTTAACTTACATAATGGAACAGTCTATCGATGGAACCGACCTTGTTATGGTATTAGTGAAGGAAAACCCCATGTTAGAATTGAAAATCGCTACATCCCATCGGGCCCTACTACTCTTGATGAAGTTGCAAATTTTGCATTTTGGGTAGGATTAATGATCGGACGCCCATCCAAATACAACAACATGCCAGATTGCATGGATTTTAGAGATGCTAAAGGAAACTTTATTAAAGCCGCCAGAATGGGCAAAAGCACCATGCTACAATGGATGGGGAAATCAATTTCTGTTCAAGAACTCGTATTACAAGAACTTTTGCCAATTGCATACACCGGATTAAAAAAAGTAAACATCGACCGAAACGATATAGAAAGATTACTGAAGATTATAGAAAATCGAACAAAAGGCAACACCCCAAACGAATGGACCGTCAAAAATTATCGTTTTCTTCGTAAAAACATGAAAAAAGATAGTGCGCTACGTGCACTAACTAAAACCACATACCAAAATCAACAAAATCGATCTACTGGTCATGATTGGCCTATGATTAAAAGTATTCCTACAATTTTAGACGATGCATCGCTAGTGGGCCATATCATGTCTACTAATTTATTTACTGTAGATGAATATGATTTGGCTAGCCTTGCAACCAGTATAATGAAATGGAAAAACATTCATCATGTTCCTGTAGAAAATGAATCTGGTAAACTCTCTGGATTATTGACATGGAATCACGTGAAAAAAATTCAGAATCAAGAAAAAAATCATGATAAGCGTATTGTATCAGATATCATGGTAAAAAAAGTAATTACTGTACAACCAAAAACCACCATAAAAAATGCGATAGAAATAATGAAAAAGCATGAAATCGGTTGTCTTCCAGTACTACAAGAACAGGATCTGGTAGGTATAATTACAATAAAAGATGTAATTGCATTTGATCATGATTAAAGTCTATAGTAAAGCATTAAATAAAACACTAGAAGTAAAACGATTAATCGGCCATATTAAAGGATCTGAAGAAGGCCCTACCCTTATTTTTTTTGGAGGTATACATGGCAATGAACCCTCTGGGGTATTTGCATTACACAAAGTCTTAACCGAATTACAAGAACAAAACATCTCTATTCTGGGAAGTATCTATGCAATAAGCGGTAATCTTTGGGCACTAGAAAAAGGCAAACGATATGACAAGCAAGATTTAAATCGATTATGGACTGCTAAAAGCATAAAAAGTCTCACTGAAGTTTCCCCTAAAGATAACCGGGATATTGGTCAGCAAAAAGACATATATAACACCATTCTTAAAATTCTTGAAATTGAAAATGGACCGTTTTACTTTATGGATCTACATTCGACGTCTAGTAAAACTGTACCCTTTCTTACGGTAAATGATAGTTTATTAAATCGAAAGTTTACAATGCAATATCCTTTACCCATGATTCTTGGTATCGAAGAATATTTAGAAGGACCATTGCTAAGCTACATTAATGAATTAGGTTATGTTTCTTTTGGCTTTGAAGCAGGTCAACATGATGATATAGCATCTATTCAAAATCATATATCCTTTATCTATCTTACCTTAGTTTTTGCAGGCAGCATTGCTAAAACAGATATCAATTATGAGTATTATCATCTGGGGTTGTCTACTAATTCTTTGGATTACAAACATGTTTATGAGATCTATGCGCGACATAAGATCCATAATGCAGATACTTTTACTATGGAGCCTGGATTCATGAATTTTCAAAAAATTGAAAAGAATCAAGTGTTAGCAACAAGTAATGGTAAACCGATCATTTCTCATAAACATGGAAAAATATTTATGCCATTATATCAAAAACAAGGTAATGACGGTTTTTTTGTTATCAAAAGAACCTCTAGATTCTTCCTTACTTTATCTGCGATTTTACGCAATATAAATTTTGATCGGGTTTTACCTTTATTACCAGGTGTACGATGGGGTTCAGACAAA
This sequence comes from Aquimarina penaris, assembly GCF_040786285.1. Lineage (NCBI taxonomy): Bacteria > Pseudomonadati > Bacteroidota > Flavobacteriia > Flavobacteriales > Flavobacteriaceae > Aquimarina > Aquimarina penaris. The sequence goes on along the minus strand of NZ_JBFMKQ010000001.1, from coordinate 2,200,537 downwards.
AAAGATGTCTTAACTGTAAATTTAAAAATTGCACGGTTTTTTACCAGGCAGTTCTTTCACCTTTTAGGATATAGAAGTAAACAAATCGACAAGAATCACTTAAGTTTAAAAAACAGGGAAACTGCTTCAAAAACTAAAGAATATCAATATACTCGGTGGATTAAAAATAAAGCATAGTCATAAAATCCATGAAGTAAAAAAGTATTAATTTTAGGGAATTGCAATTTAATTACCTGGATGACAAAACAAGAATTAAAAAATTGTCACGATAGGATCAAACCATACATTCACAAGACACCGGTATTGACCTCTCGTTTATTAAACAAAATTTCGGAAGCTGACCTATATTTTAAGTGTGAGAATTTTCAACGTATGGGGGCTTTTAAAATGAGAGGGGCTGCCAATGCAATTCTACAATTATCAAAAGAGCGACAAGCCAAAGGTGTTGTTACCCATTCTTCTGGTAATTTTGCCCAGGCATTATCACTAGCAGCACAAAGTTTGGAGGTAAAAGCTTATATCGTGATGCCTTCTAATGCCCCACAGGTAAAAAAAGATGCTGTAAAAGGATATGGAGGTATAATTATTGAATGCCTTCCTACACTGGAAGACCGAGAACAAACTGCAGCTCGAATTGAGCAAGAAAAAGGCGCTACTTTTATACATCCTTCTAATGATCTGGATGTGATCCTAGGACAAGGAACCGCTGCTATAGAATTACTAGAGAATCACCCTGATTTAAATTATATCTTAACTCCCATTGGAGGAGGTGGATTAATTGCCGGTACAGCGCTAACTGCAAATTTTTATGGTAATCATTGCAAGGTTATTGGTGGCGAACCTTTTGAAGTTGATGATGCCTTTCGTTCTCTACAAAGTGGAAAAATTGAACATAACGAAACGACGAATACTATTGCTGATGGACTGAAAACTCAATTGGGGGATATTAATTTTCCTATCATAAAAAAGCATGTTACTAAAATTATTCGGGTTGAAGAAAATGAAATCATATCTGCCATGCGATTGATATGGGAACGTATGAAAATTATTATCGAACCTTCTTGTGCAGTACCTTTTGCAGCTTTGTTAAGAGAAAAAGAATATTTCAAAAATAAAAAAGTTGGAATCATCCTTTCGGGTGGAAATGTTGACCTGGAGAAACTTCCATTTTAAACTTTTAAAAGAAGAAGAAAGAAAATTGAACTACCAATTCACATAAAAAGACCTGATAGATTTTTATATCGATCAGGTCTAAATAGTTTAACAATTAATCTGTTTGGATTACTTATTGGCGTATAACAATCTTATGCGTAAGGTTCGTACCATTAGTCAAAAATGCTTTTACAATATAAATTCCAGTTTTCAACCCAGGTTTTAATGAAATCTTATAAGGTTGATTTGTAAAATCAGATACCGATTGCACAACCCTTCCCCTAATATCATAGACTTCAAGAAGAGCGGTCTTAGTATTTTGCAATGAAAGTAGTATTTCATTTGATCTTTGAAGATAAAGGATACTATTATCATTTTTAACTCCAGATGTATTTTTTAACTCTAGGTAATATGCTCTTTCATTGGTTAATACTTCGACAGTATAGGTTCCAGTTTTTATTCCAGCTAACACTACTTGTTTTTTCTCTTTTACAGAGAAGGAATTAACTAGCTGCAACTTCTTATCAAAGACATTGACCGTGATTGCATTTTTCAGGTTATTAATGTCCAATATCCAAATTCCTTGTCTTTTTTGAAGTGGGTAATAATAATTATTACCAGGAGCTACTACATCTAACTTAGGACGATAGTATAGCTCAGTTTTTCTAACTCCATCTACTTTGGCTTCGATTAAATACATACCTGACTTATACGATGACATATCTATCATATTACCTTGTATGCTCGTTTTTTGGTAATTATTTTTTGTCGATATAGCCGTAATTTTAACATCTGAAATATTACGCTTCGCTTTTTCGGTTGTCCTTGCATTTAATTCTACTCGAGGAGTAATAGCACTTAAATTAGTGGTCAAAAGTGGTTCTGGTGTTAACTCTTGGTTCTTGGCTCCATTAATATAATTATTCACATTTACGGCATTATGTGCATTACGATGAAGCCCAAACTCAATAATAGAGTTTAATAACGTAAATGCTCCAGCACCTCTATGATCAACATCTTCTCCAAAGTCTCTCGTATTAATAATCCAACGTCTCCAGAAATTATACCATGGCACATTATTTCGTATAGCATCTCTGGCAATTATAGAATTCTGATAAGGAACTTCTTTATCACCACTACCATAAGTTAATAAAATAGAAATATGATTATCCCAGTCAAAAACATCCAGAGTTCTGGCATATTGAAAAAGTGGACCGTTAGGATCAGATAATTCTTCAATAGCTTCAGGTCTAAACATTTCTCTCCAACGTGTAGGTATATTCTCTTTTCTGATAATGTCGTTTTCGATATAATAATCCCATTCATCCCAGTATTCTGGATTGATTTTATCATATGGATTATCATAAACATCATACCCTGCATCTTTCGCTCCTCTAACGAACATAAAATAATATTCAGGATCAATAGTTTCTTCTACTGTCACAGAATAATTTAAAGTAGTATTACCAAAATCATAAGGTCCACCACCAAAAATTGCATTATGAACCGGGAGTTCGCTCCATAACAATCCTGTTTCTCGAAGATATTTTAGGGTTGCCATAGCATTTCCTCCTCCTTGAGAATAACCACCGACAAAGACTTGTCCGTTACGCTTAATACCCATTGAGTTCGTGACCTTTAAACCTGCTCTATAGATATCCACCATAGCATTAGCCCCTTCATTGTGATTAAAAGCTTTCTCTCTTCCTTCTCCATCACCACAGCCTATATAATCAGGAACCAGTGTTATAAAATCGACCATACTGTAGGCAGTTGCAAATAAGTCACTTCCTCCTCCGCCTCTTAGGTTAGAGAATACATCAGCTTCATCATATACATGACCTCTCCCGAATATGATCATTGTTTTACCGTGATTGTTTTGAGGTACAGTCATAGCACCGGTTGCCTGTACCATTGCTCCAAACAAATCCTGAGTCCAGTATCTCACTTTATAAATATTTACATCATAAGGATATACTCCATTAGCTAAAGCATCTAGTATTAAGTTAATAAGGTTTTCGTCAATTGGCAGATCAGAGCCAAGCTTAGATTTCATGTATTCCTGTTGTTCATCCGGAGTCCAGGACACTAAGAGTTCTGTGCTAATTACATCTCCTCTGTTTTGAGCAACTGATGTAAAAAGCATAAAAAGTAAAAATAAAGGTAAGAGTACTTGAGTTTTCATTGTGTTGGTTTAAAATTTATTCAATAAACATTGTGACCATATTGCTGCTTTAGGTTTAACATAAGTCAATACTAAAAACATCAAATTGTCAACATAACCGGCAGTAAGAGTCTTAAAAGTGTCTAATTAATTTGCTGGTAATCTTTAACTAGCGACTTGATAGGAGACTCTTTAATAAATAATATTGCTATAAAAGCTATAATTGATAGTAAGACAAATAATTTCATCATACTACTCAGATACATATTGTCTTGCATACCCATTAGTGCCACTAAGGCAATTCCACTTATTTGTCCAACTAATAATAAAATGCCCTGAGACGTCGACTCTGGAGTAGGTGAAGTAATTTCTGCAGTATATTGAAAACCTATTGGACCTGCGCTCATGATACAAAACCCTAATAGAAAACTTGATGCTAGTGCCAAATTATAAGTGCCATTTGTTGTTAATTTTAGTAACCCAGATATCTCCACTGCATATGCAAGACCAATGATAGCAGGTATAACACCTAACATACAAAAAACTAAAAACGGTTTTCTTTTTTGATATTTATCTGATAAAATCGGGAGAATAATTGCTCCAACAATCCCTCCAATTAACATAACCCCACCTATTAACCCATCTGAATCTTTAATATTTAGGTTAGCGGTAATAGAATCCACCAAAGTACTTATAGCATTAAAAATACCTAAGCCAATTGTAAATAATAAAATAGTCAACATGGCATCTTTTAATTGAAGCATATGTACTAAGCCTTTTTTAAAATTAAGTCTGGTTTTTTGATGATTAAAAGGAATATGTTCTGGTTTTTCTTCCAAAAAAAGTAAGATCAAAATACCTGATAATACACTGGGAATCATATACATAACAAGCATCAAATCTATTCCTTCTCCATAATTAGGATCATCTGGAGAATTAACCACTAACATAGGTGTGATGAGCATGACCATAACAATACCTAAATATTGCGCCAAAGCTGTAAAACCAACTGCCATTGCACGTTCTCTTAATGGAAACCATCTCGCACTAAATGCGGTAACGGCATTAATTATGAAAGGCTGTGCGGTTGCCAAAAACAATTGACCAATGAATACCGTTAAAAAATTGTACCCACTAAAACCTTTAATAATCGAACCAATTATTAGTAATATGGCTCCAATTCCTATTCCGGTTTTAATGCCATACGTATCAATGATATAACTAGCAGGTAAGCATATAATTACAAAAACAAACATATACACAACAGCCAAAGTATCTATAGTTAACCAAGGATAAAAACCTAATTGATTCTCATAAAACTTCTGGGCCACTCTGGCTATGGGAGCATGAGTAAGCCATTGTATTTCTACCATTATAGTTACTAATATCAAAATGGTCAGCATAAACCATCTTTTTTTAGGATAATCAAGATTTTTGATCATTGGTACTGCTTTTTTTTATACATTTACAGACCGTATGGTCTGTTTGCGTGTACAAATATAAGAAAATTAATATGAAATATATAATTGCTCATGATGTAGGGACGCAAAGCAACAAGGCAGTCCTTATTGGAATTGACGGAAAGGTATATGATTCATCTGAGCATGGTTATGAAATTATATTACCAAAACCTGGATGGGCTGAACAAAACCCTAACGACTATTGGAGCGCTGTCTGCTACACTACAAACCAATTAGTCTCTAAATCAGTGGTTAGAAAAAATAATATTATAGCTATGGTTTTTTCAACCCAAAGCATGGGGATCATACCTGTTGATCAAAATGGTGAAATACTATATAATAACATTTCGTGGGTAGATGCCAGGGCATCTATACAGTCTAAAAAAATGATGAGTAGATTTTTGGGTAAATCAGTATTTAAAAAAATAACCGGAGTAGAATTATCAGGTAAAGATGTGATTCCTAAATTATTATGGTTTAAAGAATTAGAAAATTGCTTGTATAAAAAGACGCATAAATTTTTAGATGTAAATGGGTTTTTAAAATATAAATGTACTGGCAAGATGGTTACAGAATGGTCAGGGGCCTGTAGTTATGGGTTCAATCTAGATAAAAAAGATTGGGAACGCTTATTCTTTAAAGTAGCCGGAATTGATGTGGGTAAACTTCCTGATCTAGTAAAATCTACCGATTTGATCGGACACTTAACAGAAAAAGCATCAGCCGAATTGGGCTTATCAACAGCTGTGAAAATTTACGGAGGATGCGACGATACCCAAAGTGCAGCAATAGGCTCGGGTCAGATAGCAGATCATCAAGCACACCTTTATTTAGGAACCTCGGCTTGGGTAGGTATTAGTACTGAAAAGAATTATAAGTTTAAAAGAGGTATCGCAAGTTTGCAAAGTGCTGATCCTAAACATTCCTTATTAGTAGGAATCACAGAATCCGCAGGTGTAAATGTAGAATGGGCACTAAACAAACTATATAAAAAAGAAAAAAATGAGGGAATATGTATTTATAAAGTAATGGAAGAAGAAGTTGATGCTACTCCTGCTGGTGCAGATGATCTGATATTTACCCCTTGGTTTCAAGGGGAGCGTACACCTATAACAGATACCACAACCAGAAGTACAATATTTAATTTAGGTTTAGAACATACCAGAGGGCATATTATGTGTGCTTTACTAGAAGGTATTGGCTATAATCTGCGCTGGACTATAGAAAATATTAGGAAGGATTATGGCATAGATATTAAAGAATTGGTGGTTATAGGTGGGGGGTCAAAAAATAACTCCTGGTTGCAAAGCTTAAGTGATATTTTAGAAATAGATTTAAAAACTACAAAACATCCAAAAATGTCTGGAGCTATTGGATGTGCAATGACCGCTTTAGTTGGTTTAGGTATTGAAAAAGATTTCTCTATAGTACAAGAAATAAATACTATCAATAAAGTATTTAAACCTAGATTGAAAAACAGAAAAATATATCAGGAAATGTATCAAAATTATAAAACGGTATATACTCAACTAAAAACATCTTATCAAACTATAAATGCTAAAAGATTTAATTCATAACAAATGACTGAAGAAGAAGCAAGAATAGCGGTATGTAAAGCAGGTAAAAAGTTACTTAAGGAAGGTTTGGTAGCTAGAACCTGGGGAAATGTTAGTATACGACTAAACGATACAGATATGATCATCACACCTTCTGGCAGGCCTTATGAAGAGTTAGAGCCAGAAGATATGGTATGCGTAAATTATAAAATACATACCTACGAAGGATCCATAAAACCTTCTTCAGAATATAAACTACATACAGCAATTTATAAAACACGTAAGAATGTAAATGCAGTAATTCATACGCATCAAATGAATGCTTCTACTGTAGCGGTAGCACGCAGGGAAATCCCACCAATACTGGATGATCAGGCACAATTATTAGGACCATCGGTTAGAGTCGCTCCTTATGCTCTACCCAATACAAAAAAGATTGTAAAAGCTACTGTAAAAGCGCTTAAAGGTAGAAATGCAGCTTTAATGGCAAATCACGGAGCAGTATGCATTGGTAGAGATATAGAGGAAGTTTTTGTATGTTGTCAAGTCTTAGAAAAAGCTGCAAAAGCATTTATAGAAGCAGAATTTTTAGGAGGAGCCAAATCTATTAATAAATTTGAAGCATGGGCAATGCACAAATATTACCTTTTAAAATATTCTAAAGAAGCTAAAAAAAATAAATAAATGGCACGTAAAAAAGATCCAAAAAGTAAAGAAAACATCATAAAAGTGGCTTTCATTTTATTCCTTGAAAAGGGATATAAAGAAGTAACCATAAAAAATATAATGGAAGCAACAAATCTATCCAAAGGAGCGATTTACCATCATTTCACTAGTAAAGAGGAGATCTATGACGCTACTTTGCAAGCATATTATTTCAAGATATTAAATAATGATATTGTTGAAATGATCACTGGTAATTTTAAAAAGGATATAGAAACCTTATATCACTTTGCAGCCGAGCTGTTTTCAGAAATTGAACACTTATCAGAAAGAGGACTTGATTTTCCAATTCGAAATTTTTTCAGTTTTCAACTAGAGAGTGAAACCCATGAAAAAGTTCGTCATCAAATTTTAGAAACCGTAGCACATTATAGAAAAGATATTCAAAATATGGTCAGACATGCAATGGATACTAACCAAATACGAAAAGATCTAGATGTCGAAGCGGTAGCTTTTCAATTAATTAGCATGATGGAAGGATTAGCATTAAATCATTCTACAGTAAAAGGAGACATTAAAAACGTGTTGTTGATTAAATATAAACAGGTATTTGACAATTATTTTAAGATGATTTGTATAGAAAATTAATTAGCCATGAAGAAAAAAAACCTAATCATATCAATGTTGTTAATAACCATTCTCTACGGGGTCGGTCTATGGAAACTAAACTCCAGAGACCCATTATTACAGTGGGATTGGTCAGCAATTGACGCTTCCGAAAAGAAATTTCCGTCAGATTTTGTATGGGGTGTCGCTTCTGCTGCACATCAGGTAGAAGGAGGACATCAGGATATTAATAATTTTGGTTGGTGGGAAAAACAAACCAAAGAAAATGGTGAGGCTACTATAAAAAATAATGATAAATCCGGTGATGCCTGCGATCATTGGAACCGATATCCAGAAGATATTCAGTTAATGAAAGATCTTAATGTGGATTCTTACCGTTTTTCGGTATCCTGGAGTAAAATCATGCCTCAAAAAGGAGTTGTAGATTCTTTAGCATTGCTGCACTATATTCAAGTTACAGATAGTTTATTAACCAAAGGAATTCAACCTATGGTTACACTGCATCATTTTACACACCCACTTTGGTTTCAGGAGTTAGGAGCTTTCGAAAAAGAAGAAAACATACAGTACTTCGTCGATTTTTCTGAAACTGTTTATTTAGCCTTAAAAGATAAGGTTAAACAATGGTGTACTATCAACGAGCCCGGCGTATACATGTTTGATGCCTATTTTTCTGGAATGTTTCCACCAGGAAAAAGCGATCCAGAACTAGCTGCACTAGTCATGGAGAATTTGATGAAAGCTCATGTACAAGTCTATCAAAAAATAAAATCTCTACCCGATGGGGCTCAAACTGAAGTAGGTCTTGTTAAGAATATGATGCAGATGGATGCAAATGGAAAATATAATATTATGGATCACCTTATAAAATACCTAGCAGATAGTAATTACAATGAAGTGGTTTTAGAATTACTTAAATCAGATGAGTTCAGTTTTTACATGCCTACAATGGTTGATCGTTCATCAACCATTAAAGGAGCAAACAAATCTTTAGACTTTATAGGATTAAATTACTACTCTCATTACGCCTTTAATTTTAATGGAAATATCGATGAATCATTAGAACCTATGCCCTACCCGGGAGAAATCATGACCGATATGGATTACGGTATGTATCCAGAAGGCCTATACAGAGCTATAAAGCGTATTTCTAAAATCGGAGTACCAATAATCATTACAGAAAATGGAATTGCAGATGACAAAGATAATCGCAGGGCAGACTTTATTGATCAATACCTATATGCAGTTTCTAAAGCCATAGAAGATGGTTACGATGTAAGAGGCTACTATTACTGGTCTTTAACAGATAATTTTGAGTGGAATTTAGGTTATGGAGAACGATTTGGGTTGTATCATGTAGATTTTAAAACTCAAAATAGAACCTTAAAAGAAGGTGCTAAGAAGTATATAGAGATTATTAAGCAGGCCAAATCTAAGTAAATGTAATTTAGTTAACTAATTCAGCAATTATGGAAACAGTAGAGCAAACAAAACATAGATCGAGCAAGCAAGATAACAATACTCAGCAAATTAATTCAGCAGCGACAGAAATGGTAAAACAAACGAATTATAGCATTACAGAGTATCATGACATCAATCCTATCTATAAAAAATTACAAAATTTAGTAGATACACCTGTTGTTAATTTACCAAAGAAATTATTAGATACTTCCCTTCGCTATTTTGATGAAAAATGTGTGCGATCAAAAAATATGATTGATCGTGCCAAAGAGTATATACCTGGTGGCGTACAACACAACTTAGCATTTAATTACCCTTATCCTATTGTTTTTGATAAGGCTGAAGGAGCCTATCTATATGATATCGATGGTAATAGATATATAGATTTTTTACAAGCAGGTGGGCCAACGGTTTTAGGTTCTAATCCAAAAGAAGTTAGAGAAAAAGCGATCGAAGTGTTAAATACAACAGGCCCTTCTACAGGCTTGTTTCATGAATATGAATATAAATTAGCCAAGCTAATATGTGAGTATATGCCTTCTGTAGAAAAATTCAGGATGCTAAATTCTGGTTCAGAATCTGTGATTGCAGCGGTAAGAATTGCCCGTTTAGCTACAGGAAAAAAGAAAGTAATAAAAATTGGAGGAGCATATCACGGATGGATGGATCAAATGGTCTACGGTACTAGAATTCCTAGAACCGGGCGCTTTGAAGCACATGGGATCCCTAGAGCCTATACAAAGCATACGCAAGAAGTATATCCAAACAATCTCAAGGCTTTAGAACGTAAATTACTATTTAATACATTAAGAGGAGGAACTGCTGCAATAATTCTTGAGCCTTTAGGAACAGAAAGTGGTACACGACCTGTACCAAAAGGATATAATCAGAAAGTTAGAAATTTATGTGATAAATATGGAGCATTATTAATTTTTGACGAAGTAGTAACGGCTTTTAGAGTTGGAATGCAAGGAGCTCAAGGATATTTTAATGTTATGCCTGATTTAACTGTTTTTGGTAAAGTTGTAGCTGGTGGTTACCCATCTGCAGGAGGAATTGGAGGTAAAAATGAATATATGAAATACCTTGCAGCTGGTTTAGATGGTGATAAAAAGATCAAAAAAGCAAAAGTTGGTGGTACTATGGCAGCAAATCCATTAAGTTGTGTTGCGGGATACTATACCCTAAAAAATATTATAGAGACTGATGCTTGTGTAAAAGCAGGAAAAGCTGGAGATCGATTGTGCAATGGACTACAAGCCATAATAGACAAACACAAATTACCCTATGTCACTTATAATCAAGGATCTATTGTGCATTTAGAGACTTCAGGAGTTTTATTCATTGATGTCAATTTTGCAAAACCCTGGACACTGCCCAGTGCCCTAAAACAAATCAAAATCCGAAAAGATTTTATGGAACAAATGGGTGCCGTTTTTATGAGTACTGGTATCGTAACCATTGCCGGAAGCAGATTATACACCAGTGCCGCGCAAACAGATAAAGTAATTGACGAAGCGCTAACAAAATTTGAAAGAATTTTTAAACAGATAGCTATTTAACTTAAAAAACGACATTGACTATTTTTTTAAGGTAATCAGCATGATTCATGATTTAAAAAAGAAGAAAAACTTCAGGAAAATAGCATACATTTTGGTATCTTATAGGTCTTAATCTTGCAAAACCATAGCCTAATATTTCCTTACCTCAAACCGATGTTAAGTAGGTTAAAGAGATTGTATAAAAACAAAAATCATGCAAGTAGTACCTGTTAATGAATATCTTACCAGAGATGAGCGAAAGCTATTAATGCAAAAAAATGATTTTTTGGCTTGGAAAGATATTATCCTTCATTATATCTGGATTGTAGGCGCTTTTGCTTTAGTTCACTTTTTTCCAAATATATTTACTGTTATCATATCTTTATTTGTTATTGGAGGTAAGCAATTGGCTTGTGCCATTTTAATGCACGATACAGGCCATCATGCGGTTTTTACCAACAAGAAACTGAATGACTTTGTAGGGCAATGGTTAGGAGGTTATCCTATATTCAACAATCTGTTAGCATATAGAGATTATCATTTTAAGCATCATCAACTCACAGGTCTTGAAGAAGATCCAGATTTGTTATTGACTCGAGGATATCCTACCTCGCGTATGAGTATGATTCGAAAATTTATTAGGGATTTTATAGGAATTACAGGTGTTAAAGCTTTACTAGGAATTACCATAATGAATTTAGGTTATATTGAATACAATATGGGAGGAAAAATAGTCAAGGTTTCTAAAGAAAATCGTTCTTTTTTGTATCATCTGAAATGTTTTAGAGATAATCTATTAGGCCCTATAATTGCAAACCTCATTATGTTTTCAGTTTTATGGTTTTTTGCTTCTCCATGGCTATACCTCTTATGGATTGGAGCTTATCTAACTACTTTTCAATTTTGTATTCGTGTGAGATCCATAGCAGAACATTCTGTGGTTGAAGATACTACCAATCCATATCTTAACACACGTACAACCAAAGCCAATTGGCTAGCAAAAATGCTTTTTGCACCATATCATGTAAACTATCATGCAGAACATCATATGCTTATGTCTGTACCATCGTATCGCTTACCAAAAATGCACAAAATTCTAGTCGAAAAAGGGTTTTATGAAAAGGGGGTATTAGCCAAAGGATATTGGTCAATAATAAAGATGGCTTCAGCTCAAAAGCAAAGGAAAATCAAAACTTAATCATAAAGTACAAACTGTATTACTAAAAAGAAATAAAACAAAGCAAAACTATTATTTATTTCCTCCAAACGAATAAGTAGCCTTAGCCAATACCATGGTGCCAATTTTTGGTGTAAAAGGATAAGCTCTGTATTCGTTATTAAAAATATTTTGACCAGAAACTGCAATGTTTAAACCTTTTTTGAACTTATAACTTACATTAGCATCATATACCGAAAACGATGGGGAAACGCCAGAAAAACGATAACCATCCTGAAAACTAGCAGTATATGGATCTTGGTAACGCATAGAAGCTCCAAAAGAAAAACCAACTTCCTGGATATACTCTACTCCTAATTTCACTCTGTTCCTAGGAGTTAGACCTGTATTTACAACATTTGTATTATTAAAATCATTATTAACAAAATTATAATTTACAAAAGCATTCAGATTTTCATTAAAGCTGTAGGATACACCTGCTTCTATACCACCCCACACAATTGGATCATCAAGATCAACAGACTGCGTAGTTAGATGTACCTCGGCTGCATTAGGAAATTTATTCGCTAAACTATGTGCAACAACCCCTAATGGTTGTGCAGCTAGATTATCGCCAACAGTAGTAAAAGCTTGTGCAATTAATCCTCTTGCCTCATCTGCTGTAATTCCCAATTGCGAACCTAAAAACGCATATTCTGGATCAGATATTGCACCAGTAGCTGCTCTAACAAGATCCTGAGAAATTGTTGCAAATAAGGATAAAGGATTTGTTATCTGTTGATTTATTCGGATAGATTTTCCCCAATAACTTGAAACTTCGAATGCCAATTTTTCACCTATAAATCCTTTGTAACCTAATTCATAATTTTCTGTAATAGAAGGCAAAACCCTTTCAGTTTTTGCACTAAGAGGATTAACACCTGCTGCATAGGGTTGTTGAGTTAATGGATCTATAAGTACAGGAGTTGATCCTCCTGATATATCAGGTAATTTGGTTTGTAGAAAAGCAATAAGATCTGCAGGTACCTGACCAGATGCACCTAATTCTTGCAAAGCTATTGCATAAGCTGTTTGTAAAGGAAAATCTGTTCCTTCAAAAGAAACAAATGGATTTGCAGCATCACCAGTAGGTATAAAAGTATTTGTTATCGCAGTATCATAGTTATACAATGCATTTCCTCCTAAATAATTTATAAAAAAAGGTTGATCTGCAGATGGAGAAGAGACGGTTACATCTCCAAAAAAATCAACTGCTGGTGGTGGGGTAGCTGTTCTACTCCATGCTCCTCTAAACGAATGCCCTGGTAGTGGTTTGAAAACTATAGCTAATTGTGGTGAAAACTCGGTAGCATCCATAGCAATAAAATTGTCTAGTCTCCCTGTTGCCTTCAAATTCAATTTATCTTTCAGAATAACATAATCAGCATATAAATACCCTCCTACTATATCAAAATCATCATCATCTTCAAAACGACCATAAATAGTACCTTCAGAATCTGTAGTTTCGATCCTATACTCTCCTCCGACACTAATATTTAATTTATCTTTAAATAAATCAAAGTTATACTGCGTCTGGATTTCGTGCGAAGCATTTTTTGAAATAAAAACATCTCCCGATTTATAACCGAATGAGTTCCCTTCTTTAGAATTAATAAAATTATTGTCATACTGGATAAAAAAACCGCCTTTTGAATACCTCACTTGTGAATAAATGGATGGAAAATCCCAATATCCATCTCCTCGATCCAGATAAAAAGGAGCTTTACCTCTAGAATATCCCAGGTTTACATTGAGTAAATGTCCCTTGTTTTGATATTCAATATTACCAGCAATACCAAAATTTTGTATAGCAGTTTCTACAGGGTCATTAGGATCTAACGTCAAAATAGTAGCCCCAGTTACAGGGTTTCTTATAACCGTGTTATTGATTGCCAAATGTGCCGCATCCTGAGGATCATTACGATCATACTCCCAAGCTTCAGCAGTTAGATATTTTGCACTAATCTTAAACCCAAAATGATCATTAATTTTTTGTGCATGTTTTATACCAGCCTGCAATGTACTTTGCAATCCACCACCCACGGTAACCGTAGTACCCGGATATTTAATCGGGCTTTTAGAACGATATTGAATTACACCCGAACTAACTCCCGGACCATATAAAGCAGAAGCGGGCCCTCGTGTAACTTCTATTCTTTCAAAATCTTCGGTAAGCAGTGGTATCCTACTAAAATCTGAATAGTCAAATCCCGGAATCTTAATATTTCTATTATCAACCATTACCAAAGTTGTGTTTCCAAAAGGAAAACGATTTCCTCTTAAGGTAACAGAATATTGTCCTATATTATCTTCGGCTACATCAACACCAACCAGACTTGTTAATGCTTTTGCAGCATTCTCTACCGGTTTGGTTCCTAAAGATTTTGCCGAAATTATTGAAACAGAAGCAGGAGCATCAATTATTCTCTCAGACTTCCTGGATGTACTTACCACAACCTCATCCATCAATTGAGCATCTTGCTGTAAGATAATCTCTACCCTGGAGGCACTTGTAACCTCAACCTCTTGAGTCTGATATCCCAAAAAACTAAATTGAAGTATAACTGGATATTCTTTAGAAGTTGTTATTTTAAAATTCCCATCTATATCAGAGGAAACCCCTTCATTAGTATCTTTAATAATTACATTTACTCCTAAAATAGGAATATTGTTTTTATCTTTAACTGTACCTTCAATTGCGTTTTGAGATATACCCTGAACGCTATAAAAAAAGAAGAACACAGGTAATATACACAGTATTTTTTGCATTTAAATAAGTTTTAAATTAATAATTATCCCCAAGTAAGTTATTAATAAACCGACCGTCCGGTTGCTAATATACATTTTATTTCATTACATACTACATTATCAAGGAAATAAATTCATTTAAAAAGGATTATCAAAGAAGAAAATAAATATGTTTTCCCTACGATCACTTAGGATATTCTTTGAAAAAATATTACAGATAATTTTGTTCTTCTATTGGATAATAATAAATAAGATCCATCATTTATTTTATCGGTGGCTTATTGTAAGCAGTAATCAGATAGTCTTTTGTTTGTGGAGGAGCATAAGATACAGTTCCAAATATTATATTGAACCAATGTTTGATTGAATTATTTCTAAGCTCATACCCTATTGTTAAAAGCCCACTAAAATAAAGCGTAATAGGATTTAAAATAATATCTGGCTGATTGGTTAATCCTATAGCTGGTTTTTCTTTTCTAGGTTTTACAAAAGTACCAAAAACCCTATCCCAAAAATTGAAGAATGAACCTGCAATATTCACACTTTCTTCACCTTCTCTAGCTGAATGGTGAGTATAATGATATACCCCACTGCCATAAAATGCCGACACATAACGAACTAATTTATTACGATATGCAAAATCATAAAAAGGACTCGCATGATTAAATTTTTCAACAAGAATATAGAAAAAATAAAAAACTAACATTTCTATGACTAACGGTTCTTCATAAATAAATTTTGAAACAGCCAATGTTATAAAAAACCTAGGTATTCCTAACAAAAAACCAAAACCATAAACTGGCCCCGTTCCCATTGGATGCATTATCTCCGCTGTATGATGTGATCTATGAACTACATACCACAAAAATCTGGATTTATGAGTTAACCAATGCAAAAAATAACCTGGTAAGTCTGTAAAAATGATAGTAAAAAATATAGCCAACAAATATGGCATGTTTACTATAGTAGGGATTTTCTCGTTATAAAAATAAACTACTTGGCTTTCTATCTCTACAAAATAATTACCATCAGTAACCAACTGACCAGTAATCAAATACACCGAAAACCCAATACTATAAAGTATAATTACGGTAAAAAACATGTCGAGAATATTTACCAAAAAATGTGGAATAAGAATGCTAAGAAAATGGATTTTTCCTTTCTTATTAATGGATTTCTGATAACTTAAATAAGCAAACAGAGAGATATAAATAATTAAAAAAAACACTAAACCCCATAATACTAATGTTATGTCTGTATTCTCTAAGAATGTATCTTTAAGATATTGACCAGAATCATTTATAAGCTTCTTTGCAATTCTAACAAACTTACTACCAGTATCTAAAAAAGTATCGTAGATTCCAAAACCTATCATGAATATCGGTATAACATATACTATATACCTATACGAAAGCGTCCTAAAATCAAAATTTAATATTTTTGATAACATCATTAAAGCTTTAATTTATGAAAAGTATGAATAGAGCATTTCTTTATTAATAAAACACTCCTCTTCACACTATACCTTTTACAAAGAAGATTAATAATAGAATCTGTTCTTCATAAATAGTAACCAATAAATTCATTAAACAAACCAAATGGTCGCTAATATACATATTTATTTAAATATCATGTGTGTTTTAATATGCCACAAATTCACTAAAACCTTTATTTTTCAAATACACATAGCTTTCTTATGTTATAGATAGCAGTTCACTTGTTAGGTACAAATATTTATACGACTAAATATGAATGAAAAAAGGGCTTGTAATACTTTTTCTGAAGATTTTTATATGTATAAGTTGTTCTACAGATGAGCAAAGTTTATTTGATCCAAATGCTGAAAGAAATCCACCTTTAATTGATAATAATGGTGATTTTGCTGATGCTAATTTAGCCCCGGAAGCCAGAGATTTATATACTAGGCTACAAGCACTAACACAAAAAGGTATTGCTTTTGGTCAACAAGAACCTTTTGGTACTGGCAATAATTTTCCTATGCCCGACAAGCTTGATAAGGATTTTAATGAAGTTGCTAATGATTATCCAGCTATAGCTGGTTTTGATCTTGAACTGATAGGTCGTCAACCTGATGTAGATCCGTTTATAGAAAAATTCACTAAAGCAGTTATAGACGCTCATGAAAACGGAAGTATTATCACCATGAGCTGGCATGCTACCAACCCTAATAACTTAAGAGGAAACTTCGGTGAGAAAAATAGCGTTGTACCTAAAATGTTAGAAAACGGAGAGTTTAGAGATCTTTTTTTAATGTTTTTAGAACGAGTAGCTACCGTTTTCAAAAAATTAAAAGATGCAGACGGAAAACCTATACCAGTGTTATTTAGACCATGGCACGAAATGAATGGGGACTTTTTTTATTGGGGAGAAGGGTTCAGAACAACAGCACAATATATACAACTTTATAGGGATACCGTTAAAATTTTGTCTGAAGATTTTGATGTGCATAATGTGATCTATATATACTCTCCGAATTGGGTTTCAGATCCTTCAGAGTATTTGAGAAATTATCCTGGAGATGAATATGTGGATATGTTAGGTGTTGACGTATATGACTTTAAGAATGGAAAATTTTTGCAAAATGCTCTAAGAAATTTACAAATTGTAGAAAATATTGCCATTAATAAAAATATGCTTTTTGCCCTTACAGAAACCGGGTTGCAAAATGTAACTCAAAATGATTGGTGGACTGAAAATCTCTATAAAGCTATTAGAGCTAGTAGTATTACCTATGCTATGATTTGGCGTAATGACACACCTTCCTTTTTTCATGCCCCTTTTTTAGGACACCCTTCTGTAGAGAATTTTCGAGATTTTTTAAATAAAGATATTGTTCTACTAAGCAGAGATATCAAATAACAAGTAGAAGTTTTGATAATTTTATTATGAATCTTGTCGCTAACTTCTTTGTTTATCTTTTAAGAAAAAAAATAGCCATTAAGTTTAAAAAACAATAGGTATAACCAATTAGTATTATTCTAATAAATTTTTAGATCGATTTAGTAACAAAAAAAGCTGCTAATTCCCATGTTAGCAGCTTTTTTCTTAACACTAATATTAAATAATCTACTAAACTCTTGGTAAATCTCCTTCTCCTTTAAGTGGAAGATTAGATGACCCCATTAAATAAGTATCTACATGGTGTGCTGCTTGTCTTCCTTCGGCAATAGCCCAAACAATTAAAGACTGTCCTCTACGGGTATCCCCTGCAGCAAAAACTCCTTTTACATTAGTCGCATAATTATCTTCTGTAGCTTTTATATTGGTTCTGGCGTCCATATCAATTCCTAATTGCTCTGCAATGGTAGGTTCAGACCCGGTAAATCCAAGAGCCAGGAGAGCCAATTCACACTTCCATTCTTTTTCGGTACCAAGAATTTCTTTTAATGTAAAACGACCATTTTCTTTTACCCATTCTACTTCTGTAGTAATTAAGCCTTTTAAGTTTCCGTTTTTATCTCCCAAAAACTCTTTTGTAGAGATACTCCAGTTACGATCAACTCCTTCTTGATGTGAAGAACTAGTACGCAAACGCATCGGCCAAAATGGCCAAGGTTGATTTGCAGGACGTGCTGTAGTAGCTTTGCCCATAATCTCAAAATTAGTAACCGATGTTGCACCATGTCGCACAGAAGTACCAATACAATCTGATCCTGTATCACCACCACCAATCACAATCACATCTTTATCGGTTGCCAGGATTTCTTCTCCCAGATCTTTAACACCATCTACCCTTCTATTGTTTTGTGGTAGAAAATCCATGGCTTGTACTACACCCTTTAGGTCAGATCCTTTTACAGGTAAATTACGGCGAACCGTAGCTCCTGTACATAATACTACCGCATCAAATTCTGATTTAAGTTCATCTGCCTTGATATCCTTTCCTATATGGCTATTGGTTTTAAATACTATTCCTTCTTCTTCTAAAACTTGAACACGACGATCTATTACGTGTTTTTCCATCTTAAAATCCGGAATACCATAGCGTAACAATCCTCCAACTTTTTCATCTCTTTCAAAAACAGTAACTAAATGCCCGGCTCTGTTTAATTGTTGTGCTGTTGCTAATCCGGCAGGACCAGATCCAATTACTGCCACAGTTTTACCTGTTCTTTCTCTTGGAGCGTTAGCTTTTACCCATCCATTCTTAAACGCCTCTTCAACAATATTTTTTTCAATATTCTCAATCGTTACAGGGTCTTCATTAATCCCCAATACACATGCTTCTTCGCAAGGTGCCGGGCATAATCTCCCTGTAAATTCAGGAAAATTATTAGTAGAGTGCAAAATACTTGCTGCTTTTTCCCATTTACCACGATATACTGCATCGTTAAAATCAGGAATCAAATTTCCTAACGGGCAACCACTATGACAAAATGGAATACCGCAATCCATACAACGAGCTCCCTGATCCTTGAGTTTTTTCTCTGGCATTTCTACCGTAAACTCTTTATAATCTTTTATACGATCTTTAACAGGTTGGTACTGTTCGATCTCTCTTTTAAATTCTAAAAATCCAGTTATCTTTCCCATGTTAATATCGTTTTATGCTTGTGCTAATTTTTCTTCTTCTAATCGTTTTAATGCTTGCTTATACTCCTCTGGGAAGATTTTAATGAATTTTGGTAATTCTTTCTCCCAATTTTCTAGAATTTTTTGCGCTAACGGACTTAAAGTAGCATTGTAATGATTCTCTATCAGCGTCTTTAACTCTTCAACATCTTGTTGTTCTTCGACTGGATCAAGGTTAAGTGCTTCTTTGTTACAATGTGCTTCAAACGTCTTCTTATCATCATAAATATATGCAATACCGCCAGACATTCCCGCTCCGAAGTTTCTTCCTACTTCACCAAGAATCACAGCAACACCACCGGTCATGTACTCACAACCGTGATCTCCTATTCCCTCTACAACTGCTTTAGCTCCCGAGTTACGTACACAGAATCGCTCACCTGCTTTTCCGTTGATATAAACTTCTCCTGCGGTGGCACCATATAAGGTTACATTACCAGTGATCACATTTTCTTCGGGCACTATGGTCGCCTCTTCAGGAACTTTAATAACCAGTTTCGCTCCAGAAAGCCCTTTTCCTAAATAATCATTGGTATTACCATTGACTACCATGGTTAACCCTTTGGTGGCAAAAGCTCCAAAGCTCTGGCCTGCGGCTCCGGTAAAGTTCAGTTTCAATGTATTATCTGGTAATCCTTGAGCACCATATATTTTAGAAATCTCATTACTAAGGATTGCTCCGACGGCTCTATCGGTATTACAAATATCAAAATCCAGTGTTGTTTTTTCTTTACGGAATAATGCAGGATGCGCCTGTTCTATAATTTCAAAATCAATAGATTTACCTAAGCCATGATCCTGTTCTTCTGTATTGTAAATTTCTACCCCTTCTGGAGCTTCTACCTGGTGAAGAATTGGAGTAAGGTCTATCCCTGCTGCTTTATAATGAGCTATTGCTTTGTTATGATCCAACTTGTTTACCTGCCCAATCATTTCGTCTACCGTACGGAAACCTAGTTTTGCCATAATTTCACGTAGTTCCTGTGCTACGAAATACATATAATTGACCACATGTTCTGGCTTACCTTTGAATTTCTTACGTAATTCTGGATTTTGCGTAGCAATACCTACCGGACATGTATTTAAATGACATACACGCATCATAACACATCCTGAAGCTACCAGAGGTGCTGTTGCAAATCCAAATTCCTCTGCTCCTAACAAACATGCTACTGCAACATCACGTCCCGTTTTTAATTGTCCGTCACATTCTAATACAATACGACTACGTAAATTATTCCCCACCAGGGTCTGTTGTGCTTCGGCAATACCAAGTTCCCAGGGCAACCCTGCATGCTTTAAGGATGTTAGTGGTGATGCTCCCGTTCCCCCATCGAAACCTGAGATCAATACTACATCTGCTTTTGCTTTGGCTACACCAGCAGCAACTGTACCTACTCCAACTTCAGAAACTAATTTCACATTAATTCTTGCTTGTCTGTTTGCAGATTTTAAATCATAAATCAGTTGTGACAAATCTTCGATCGAATAAATATCATGATGTGGTGGAGGCGAAATTAATCCTACATATGGTGTAGAATTACGAGTTTTTGCAATTTCAGGATTTACTTTTGGTCCTGGTAGTTGTCCTCCTTCTCCTGGCTTAGCTCCCTGAGCCATTTTTATCTGAATTTCGGCAGCACTGGTCAAATAATTTGAAGACACTCCAAATCTACCTGAAGCGACTTGCTTAATAGCACTATTTTTCCAGTCACCGTTTACATCTTTATAAAAACGAAGCGGATTCTCTCCTCCTTCTCCAGAGTTACTTTTTCCTCCGATACGGTTCATGGCAACAGCAAGATTTTCGTGAGCTTCTTTACTAATAGAACCGTAAGACATTGCTCCTGTTTTGAAACGTTTCACGATCTCTGTCCATGGTTCTACCTCATCTATCGAAATCGGGTCATAATTAGAAAATTCTAGTAACCCTCTAATGGTCATTAAGCTTTTTGATTGCTCATTGATCAAATCGGCATATTCTTTATACGTGTTAGGATCGTTATCACGTACTGATTTTTGAAGTTTTGCAACCGACAAAGGATTAAACTGATGTTTTTCTCCGTTACGTCTCCATCTATATTGACCGCCAATTTCTAAATCTAAGCTTGCTGCAACTTCTTGCTCTAAATATGCTCTTTTATGGCGCTTAGCAATCTCTTTTTCGATTTCATATAATCCAATCCCTTCAATACGTGTTGCCGTATTTGGAAAATATTGGTCAACTACTTTCGTGTTTATACCAATACATTCGAACAATTGAGAGCTTCTATATGAATTTAGAGTAGAGATTCCGATCTTATTCATCACCTTTAGCACTCCTTTACCGACGGCTTTATTGTAATTTTTGATAGCATCATCAAAGTCTATTCCTGTAATATTATTTTCTTTAATCTGCTCTCCTATAATTTCATTTACCATATATGGATTAATGGCACTAGCTCCATATCCAAATAACAAGGCAAAGTGATGTACTTCTCTTGGTTCTGCCGACTCGATAATAATACTTACTCTAGAACGTTTTCCTAACCTTTGTAATCCGCTATTTACATAAGAACATGCCAATAAAGCAGGAATTGGCGCTCTGTGCTTACTTACGTTTCTATCAGAAAGTATTACCACATTGGTTCCTTCATCAATTACATTAGATACCTCTTGCAACATTGCTTCAAGTGCATCTTCAAGACCATTAAGTCCTCTATTAATGTTGTACAACATTGGTATAGAAGTCACTTTGAAACCTTTGCCAGTAAATGTCTTTATTTTATCAAGATCCTCTTTTGATATTACAGGGTTCTGGATTTTTAACTTATTACAATGCTTTTCATTAATATCAAATATATTATGATCAGATCCTAAAGTCAGGCTAATATCTGTAATCAACTCTTCACGGATACCATCTAAAGGCGGATTGGTTACCTGAGCAAATAATTGTTTGAAATAATTATATATCAATTGTGGACGCTCGGAAAGTACAGCAATAGGAGTATCTGATCCCATAGAACCAATTGGCTCTTTACCCAGTTGTCCCATTGGTGCAATAACTGTATCAATATCTTCTTGTGTATACCCAAATACAGCTTTACGCTTTGCTACGGTTTCTTCACCTAAAAATAAAGGACAATCATTATAGGGAATATCTTTTAAATGAACCAGGTTATTATCTAACCATTCTCTATATGGGTGTTTTGAAGCTATTTTTTCTTTAATCTCTTCGTCATTGATAATTCTTCCTTCACTCATATCCACCAAAAACATCTTCCCTGGCTCTAATCTACCATGAAACTCTATATTACTAGGTTCAAGATCAACCACACCAGTTTCTGAAGACATAATAACGTATCCATCTTTGGTAACACTATAACGAGAAGGCCTTAAACCATTTCTATCTAATACCGCTCCAATATAATTACCATCTGTAAATGGAATAGAAGCCGGACCATCCCAAGGCTCCATTGCACAAGAATTATATTCGTAGAATGCTTTTTTAGCTTCAGACATTTCTGGATTTTTCTCCCATGCCTCTGGAACCATCATCATCATTACTTCTGGAAGTGATCTCCCAGTCATTAATAATAACTCTACCACCATATCCATTGAAGCTGAATCTGATTTCCCTTTTAAAACTACAGGAAGTATTTTTTTGATATCTTCTCCGAACCAATCACTTTCTAATAGTTCTTCTCTAGAGCGCATTCTGGTTACATTACCTCTTAAGGTATTGATCTCCCCATTATGGCACATGTATCGGAAAGGTTGTGCCAAATCCCAGGTCGGAAAAGTATTGGTAGAGAAACGTTGATGTACCAAAGCTAATCTTGTTACTACTTGTGGATCCATAAGATCTGTATAGTATAACTTAATATCCTCTGGCATTAACAGTCCTTTAAATATTAAGGTTTTGGTAGATAAACTTGGTAAGTAGAAGAATTTACTTTCAGAAAGTTTAGATCCATATATAGTATGCTCTGTTACTTTTCTTGCGGTAAACAACTTCAGGTTAAAATCAAAATAGCTTTGATCTTCTTTTTCTTTACCTATAAATAGTTGTTTAATAAAAGGCTCTGTCGTTGCCGCTATTTCACCCAGATGAATATGATCAACAGGTACATCTCTCCAACCCAATAACACAAGACCTTGATCTGCTATGTTTTTTTCGAATGTATCAATGCAAAACTTTCTTTGGTTTTCTTTTTTTGGTAAGAAAACATTACTTACTGCATACTCTCCTGCATTGGGTAAATCAAAATCACAATGTTCTACAAAAAAATCATGTGGGATATCTATTAAAATACCGGCCCCATCTCCTGTCTTTCCATCTGCACTTACAGCACCACGATGTTCTAATTTTTCAAGAATCTCTAATGCTTTATGAATAATATCATTTGACTTTTTCCCTTCTAGGCTACATATAAATCCGGCACCACATGCGTCATGCTCAAATTCTGGTAGATACATTCCTTGTTTCTTCATAATATTTTCCGACTTAATTGTAAACTAATCTCATTTTTGTGTTAACAAAATTTAAGACCAGTTTTGTGTTTCAAGTGTATGAAATTAACAAATCATTAAGGAACAGAAAAGAAAACAGGGGCATTCAACATCACTTTTCTGGGCTACATAAAAAAAATGCCCATTGTATAAAATAATCACAAAATAAAGACCTCTCATTACGAATTTGACAACGCTGTTTTTGTTAAAAACCATAATAAAATAAGGGTTTTACATAAAACTGTGGTTATCTCTCTATCAATAAATTCTTATGAAAACGTTTTCGTAAAAAAATTGATTTTATGGAGTATGAAATCATCATTTTTTATTAAAAAAAATACACACCCCTAATTTTTTAGGGGGTAAATATCTTAAAATGATAAAAATTATGTGTTTACCCTATAAAATTTGGATGCAAAACATAAATTCACATATTTTTGATTCGAATTTAACATTAATTTTAACTTTTTATTCTTTATGAAGAAAATAGAAGCAATCATCAGAAGATCTAAATATAGAGTTGTAAAAGAAGCTCTCCACGAAAAAGGGATAACATTTTTCTCATATTGGGATGTAACCGGAGTGGGAAATGAGCAAAAAGGAAGTGTATATCGCGGGGTATCCTATAGTACAACAGATATTCAAAGACGTTATTTATCAATAGTCGTAAATGATGAATTTGAAGAAGCTGCAATTGCTGCAATTCTTGATGCTGGAAAAACCGGAGAAGTAGGAGATGGAAAAATCTTCGTTTCAGATATACAAGAGGCATATAGAATTCGTACTTCTGAAAAAGGTGGAGGAACATTAAGTTAATGTTTTACTACTTCACTAGTATTAAAAATTACCAACTGAAAACAAAAAAATAATTTTAATAGTATTTATACAATGGAAATGTTAACTATAAACAATGTATGGATGATGGTGTGTACTGCACTGGTATTTTTCATGCACTTAGGGTTTTCTTTTTTAGAAATTGGATTAACTCGTCAAAAAAACACAATCAACATATTATTTAAAAACGTATTTATTATCTGTGTAGGTCTACTACTCTATTGCCTTGTAGGTTTCAATTTAATGTACCCTGGATTTGAAGAAGGCGCTACCGGATTTCTAGGTTTTGCCGGTTTTGGGCTAGACGCTCCACTTACAACTGAAGGTGGTTTAGACCTTGCTTATAATGAAGGATATACGTACTGGACCGATTTCTTATTTCAAGGAATGTTTGCTGCTACTGCTGCCACTATTGTATCAGGAGCAGTTGCAGAACGTATTAAAATTGGGGCATTTATGATCTTTACTATTATTTATGTAGGATTAGTATATCCAATTGTTGGTTCTTGGCAATGGGGAGGTGGATTTTTATCTACTCTTACCATTGGTGAAGCCGAAGGGTTTTATGATTTTGCAGGTTCGACATTAGTACATTCTGTAGGAGGATGGGCAGCACTAGTAGCTGTATATCTCCTTGGATCCAGAATAGGAAAATTTAGCTCTGAAGGTAAACCACAAGCGATCCCAGGTCACAATATACCTCTAGCGGCTGCAGGTGTGCTTATTCTTTGGTTAGGGTGGTTTGGATTTAATGGAGGATCTGTTCTTTCTGCAGATGCAGCAGGAACTTCACTTACTCTAGTTACTACATCCCTAGCCGCTGCTGCTGGTGGAGTGGCTGCATTCTTGGTATCTACTCTAATGTATAAAAACTATGATTTAACCATGTTCTTAAATGGTATCCTTGGTGGATTAGTAGGGATTACAGCAGGTGCAGATCAAATGTCTCCTACCGATGCTGTTTTGATTGGTGTTATTGCTGGTGCAATTATAGTATTCGGAGTAGCATTAATCGACAAACTAAGACTAGATGATCCTGTAGGTGCTATTGCAGTACACTTGATATGTGGTATCTGGGGAACATTGGCCGTAGGGATCTTTGGAGCTAAAGCTGGCTTAGATCAATTTCTTGTACAAGGAGTTGGTGTATTAGCAGCAGGAGGATTTTGCGTGGTAACTTCTTTCTTAATCATATTTACTCTTAAGAAAACTATCGGAATAAGAGTTTCTGAAAAAGAAGAAATAGATGGATTGGATACCCATGAACATGGAATGGATGCGTATCCTGATTTTAGACTTAACCAACACTAGAACTTAAATAGTGTTTTACCATAAAACCGGGTGATTATATAATCACCCGGTTTTTTTATTACTTAATAATTTCAAAAGATAAAGGATACGATGGTTGCTCTCCTTTATTTACTCTAATGGCATTAACTATAGGAAAAACAAAGCACAGTACTGCAATAATAGCTAGTCCTATTGCTCCTAACCCAAATAAAAAGGTTAATGGAACACAAATAAGAGCATAGATAAACATACTGATTTGAAAATTCATAATAGATTTACCGTGTTCATCCATTTCTGAAATTCTATCTCTTTGTGTTAACCATAATATTAGAGGCACTACAAAACCTCCAAATCCGGTGATAAGATCTAATAGTTGTGATAAATGTGTAATGACTAATACTGATTTGTCTTGTCTCATGATTTCTCTTTTTTGATTGATGATGATTAATTGCTAATATTATTAGCAACTTATGTCTATATGACGAAACAAATAGTATTTTGTTACAGTATTCATTTAAAAAAGCACCTCCAAAAAGTGGAGGTGCTTAATTAATACTAAATTTAATGTCTTGTAAGCAGGTTTTATATCACCTAATTAATGATCAATTTTTGAATATTGGCTGGTTTTCCTTCTCCTGTATCCAATGTTACAAGGTATATTCCTTCTCGTAAAGATAAACTCTGAGCGGATATAGTATTTACTCCCGGATTAAGCTGTATTTGAGCTTTTTTCTGTCCTAATATATTATGAATAGTAACATTTGCATCGCCTTTAATGCTATTACCTATATATATTGAGAACACATTTTTAGCAGGATTAGGATATATACTCATTCTAAAGTCGTTTTCATCATCTGTTCCTAATACAGGAGTTATTGATCCCTGTTCTCTCGTTACACTTTCTGCAAGAGCAGATTGCCCACAAGAACCTTCGTAGATCTTCACATTAGAGAATGTAGAAGTATTTCCTGATCCGGCATCATTATCGTTGATGAATACTAATTTACTCATACTACCCGTATAGAAATTACCTACAGGAATTACATATGTTGTCGTACCACTAGAATAGTTATCATAGTTGGTTACTCCATAATTTTGAGTACCGTGAACTTTGAAATATCTAGCAGGTGTTAATGCATCATCATCCTCGAATCCAACGGCATGGATTTCTCCTTGAGCCGTACTACTGAAATCAAATTCTATAACAGTATTAGCAGTTACATTATAAGTAAGTGCAATTTCTTTCCAAGTATTACCACTCATGGATAATCCAGCTCCTGCATTTACAACAGTAGCACTACCACCTCTATCTTGATTAGAGAAAGGATTGATTTGGAAATCATTAAAGCTTAATGCCTCACATGTTGGACCAGGACCAGGACCACCTGTCCCATTTTGGATAGAAACATCATCTATAGCAATATCACTTTGCCATCCACTTCCTCCAGAACCAGTAACAACATTAAATCGTAGTTGTACACTTGAATCTCCTGCATAAGCAGAAAGGTCTACATCTGCAGCATTCCAATTGCTACCTTGTTGCCCTGTTCTGCTAAAAACACTAGTCCAATTACCTGAGTTATTAGTTCTAGCTTCAACATTCAAGCTATTAATCGCACTACCTAACATATGATATTGAAACGTAAGTCTTGGAGTTGTCAGACTACTAAAATCTAAACATGGAGAATTTAGAAGTGCTCTTTTATTAGGATATCCTGTACCGTTTCCTGAGGCTTCTACAAAGATATACGTGCTACCATCAGCTGCACTGCTTGGCCCGGTTCCATTAGAAGGTGTACCTCCAGAGTTTCGAGTCCAGGTTAAATCATCACCAATCGAAGTATTTTTCCACTGCCCCAAATTACTTTCGAAACTTTCAGAAAACGGAAAAGAAGATACATCTCCAGTACACTCATCGGTTCCCGGTCCAGGTCCTCCATCAAGTCCCATAGCATCCCAAAAAGCAGGGATTGTTGCTCTTTCTCCAGAATTTGAGCCTCCTGATCCAGAACAACCACCATACGCATGAACTCCTATTGCATTTCCTGTGGCAGTATCAATAATTGGGCTTCCAGAATTTCCTCCGGTAGTATCAGTTCTATACCTAACAAATGTATTATTAACTGAGCTTAATGGTCCCGTATGTATTTGTTGTGTTTGATTATCAATTCCTGTATCTGTACCAAAACCAGTAATGGTAATGTTACTTCCCGGATCACTACGTACAACATTGAAAGATTTACCTTGAGCTTGAATTGGCGTTTGGCCTGTTTGTGAATTCGCACTAGCTGTAAATACTGCCCAGTCATTAGCCTGAGATGAATTACCCGGATAAGGAGAAATAAAATTACCAATTGGGTATTGATCTTCTGGTCCAGGGTGTACAATACTTCTGTCCGGATTAGACTTTGGTACATTAAATTCTATAATCTGGGCTCTGCTACCCACACAGTGACCGGCAGTTACTAACTTACCATTAGTAATAATCCACCCTGTGCATCCTATAGGTACTATTCTTCCGATTGCATTATCTGCAGAATCTACTCTATCATCGGTAGATCCGCATTGAGATTTAGTTGTGGGATCATGATCACCAACACTTAGTTCGCTGATATTAAGTCCCACAGCACTTTCTCCAGGAGCAACAGTCAATGTGACTGTAACCTTATCTCCATTAAAATAAGCACTAGAATTATTCCAGGTTTTGATTGTTTTAGACGTTAATACCTGGCTCGCTCCATCTAAATCAGAAGTAATGGTTAGCGTACTTTTGTTTCCAAGGTTTACATCTTTAAAAAATAAACGTAACCATATTGCTCCATTTTCTGAAACGGTTTCGGTAATGACCTGAGGACTATTACTTTTCTTAATATCAGATTTCATAGTAAGACCAACCGTTATGTCATGTTGTAGCAGTGGTTCTGTTTGTGCGAAATTAGTAGCAGGTAACAACATAAGTGTCATACAAAAAAGCCAACTAAGCTTTTGTATGCAATGCCCTAATTTAAATTTTGTTGAGTTTGTGTGTTTCACATTCATAAGAATAAGAATTAGTTATTTATTGGTTTGACATTAAATTTATTTCATACATATATCATTATAAAGTTAATTATAACGTGTTGTATCCAATAACCAATTCTCCTCTTATCCCTTTATTTTAAGACAACAGTGCCTTAATAATGAAGTATTTAGTTTTTCCGAAGCACAAGATAGCAAAAGAAAAACAACTCCTCAAAAAAAGTTTGATTATGCGTACTTAAAGTGAATAGATTAATCTCTATTTTTGCGATTAGGTAAGAAAAAAATATGATTTCACAAGATACTATAGTAGCTCTAGCAACACCATCTGGTGCAGGAGCTATTGCCATTATTCGAGTTTCGGGTATGGATGCTATTAAAATCTGTTCTCCTTTATTTCGATCTGTTAGCGGTAAAGAGTTAAGTAATCAAAAGAGTCATACGATTCACTTGGGGCATATCATAGATGGAGACCGAGTGTTAGATGAAGTATTGGTTTCTCTTTTTAAAGGAACAAACTCGTATACTGGAGAACCTACGGTAGAAATTTCATGTCATGGTTCGACTTATATTCAGCAGGAAATTATTCAATTATTACTACGTAAAGGATGTAGAATGGCCAATGCAGGTGAATTTACTTTGCGGGCATTTATTAACGGAAAATTGGATCTATCGCAAGCCGAAGCTGTTGCGGATTTGATTGCTTCAGATTCTGAAGCTTCTCATCAAATTGCCATGCAACAAATGCGTGGTGGGTTCTCTAATGAAATTAAGAAATTAAGAGATGAGCTGCTAAACTTTGCTTCTTTAATTGAACTGGAACTTGATTTTGCCGAAGAAGATGTAGAGTTTGCCGATCGTACTCAATTTAAAGACTTGGTATCTCGAATTACTAATGTTTTAAAACGACTTATTGATTCTTTTGCTGTTGGAAACGTAATCAAGAATGGAATCCCAGTAGCTATAGTAGGTGAACCTAATGTTGGTAAATCAACATTATTAAATGTCTTACTCAACGAAGAAAGAGCTATCGTCTCTGATATTGCAGGTACTACCAGAGACACTATTGAAGACGAAATCAATATTGGCGGAATTGGTTTTAGATTTATAGATACGGCAGGAATACGAGACACCAAAGATGTAGTAGAAAGCATCGGTATCCAAAAAACTTTTGAAAAGATTGAGCAAGCCCAAGTAGTTATTTATTTAGTTGATAGTTCACAATTAACTGCTGATAGTTTACAAGAACTAAAAACTGAAATTGGGAAAATTAAAAACAAATATCCACAAAAACCCTTAATCATTGTAGCGAATAAAGTGGATAAACTTAATAAAGATCAAATAACTAAGTTGACCTCTGAAATTGAGAATATTCACTTGCTTTCTGCAAAACAAAACACTGGAGTCGAAGAATTACAAAACAAACTCCTGGAATTTGTAAACACAGGTGCTTTACGCAATAACGAAACTATTGTTACCAATACGCGTCATTACGATGCATTATTAAAAGCTTTAGAAGAAATCCAAAAAGTTCAATATGGATTAGATACAGGGATTTCTGGTGATCTGATGGCCATCGATATTCGTCAAGCGCTTTATCATTTTGGAGAAATCACCGGAGAAATATCAAGTGATGATCTACTAGGCAATATCTTTGCAAATTTCTGTATTGGCAAATAGATTTTCTTTATTCATCAAAAACAGTATCACTACCCTATAGGCATATAAAAGTTTGCGTATTGACTATATTTTGACACAGTGGTGTATTATTTATATGTTTCTAATAGTTTATACTGTTCTTTAATGGCAGTTTTGAATTCGGTTTTTAATTCCGAAACTAAATCACTTACACTAAGCGAATTGCTAATAGTTGCTACACCTTGACCTGCAGACCAAATGGTTGCCCATGCTTTAGCCTCATTTTCATTGACCGTTAATTCTTCTCCGAAATCTACTTTATCTTTACGTTTTAACATTTCTTCAGTAATACCCATAGCATTCAAACTTGGCCCTAAAAAGTTTGCAGAAACACCAGAAACAGCTGCCGTATATACAATATCACTTGCTCCGCAATCTATAATCATATCTCTATATGCTTTTGGAGCTTTGCTTTCTTCGGTATTAATAAAACGGGTTCCCATATATGCCAAATCGGCACCCATTTGCATAGCAGAAGCGATGTCTTTTCCTGTACTAATACAACCAGAAAGCAATATGGTTTTCTTAAAGAATTTTATAATTTCTGAAACAAGTGGCATAGGATTTATGGTTCCTGCATGACCACCGGCTCCTGCTGCGACAAGAATTAATCCATCTACTCCCGCTTCATTAGCTTTTTCGGCATGACGTTTTTTGATAACATCATGAAACACTAATCCACCATAATTGTGAACAGTATCTACCAATTCTGAAACGGCGCCCAGCGATGTGATAATTAAGGGAACTTTATGTTTAACACACAAGGCTAGATCGGCATTTAATCTTGGATTTGAATGATGAACAATTAGATTGACACCAAATGGCGCAGCTTTTCTACCCGTTTCATTTTCAAAATCTGAAAGTGCCTTTTTTATCTCAATAAGCCATTCTTCAAATCCTTCAGAAGTTCGTTGATTTAATGCTGGAAAAGTCCCTACAATTCCATTTTTACAACACTCAATAACTAATTGAGGGCCTGATATTAAAAACATTGGTGCAGCTACAGCAGGTAAGGTTAATTCTTTAATAAAGGATGCTTTACTCATTCTATGATTTGTATTTTAGGAGATGACTGTAAATGAAATCATCTTTGATTTCTAATTTCTTTCTGCAATATAATACTATAATATCTATACCACAAAAGCCTTATTAAACCAAACAAATGAAGTGTAATAAAGAAGTCATTGCCCTATTTAAAAAGCCTTAAAAGGAATCTAAAAAGCACAATATGGTCTTGGTTTTGATCAAGAGAAAGAAATTGAAATGATAAAAATTTATGTCTAAAGCTTTTGTTTTATATTTAAAGAAAACGAAAGCTTAACCCTATCAAGCGAAAGGATTAATTTTACCAGGATTTTCACCCGCTGCATCAGAAAATAAGAAAAGATCAACACTATAAGTTAAAGACTATAAAAGCCAACCCTTTTTTCTCTAAACTAAATTTTTATTTATGAAGTTCTTCGTATACATTGATCGGTAGAAAATTATGACGTTGTGCGTTTTTTTCACCATTAGATGCTGCATACAACTCTCTGAAAAAATTTACCGCACCAACAGAGTAGTTTATCTTTTCTATCCATTGATTGAAATAGTCTTCTTTCTTATCTGTATTTGTATATTGAAATACTTCTGACTTTAATTTCTCTAAACCGGTATCTGTGAAAACTGGACGCGTAGGAAACATCTTAAGTTTATCTCCTTTAATGTCCAGAAAAGAAGTGATCCATTGTACATCAGCATCATATTGTTCAATAAGTTTATCCTCTAAAGAATGGTACATCTCCTCTTCGAAAATAATTCTAAGAGTACTTCTTTTACCTATCATATCACCAACTTTAAAAGTAATACTACCGCCACTAGGTAAATGATATTGCCCATCAGCATTACTTTCCTCAAGGATTACAGTAAACGGGATTCCGTTAATACTATTAACAGCAAATTCTTCATTACTAATAGACTGAATAGAAATCTGCTCATTTTGCGCATGAACTTGGGTAAAAAAGCACAGCATTAATAGTAGAAGAAATGGTTTTTTATTGGCACTAATATTTACTTGATCCATAATTGTAGGTTATTTTGGGATTAAAATTAAAACTTCATAAGTTATTTTCAAAGCACTAATAGCACTGATTTATCATTGTTTTTAAAATTAATTAAATAGAATCAATTTCTAAAGAGTAATCTTTCTAAAACTTATGATAAGAAAAACACGAAATAAAATTTTATTAATTGATTATAAACATTACAAAAACCCTGCCAAACGTAAGCAAACACCTTCACTTTTAGTTGGCGTAAGGTTCTTTCTATCTTCCTAATAACAAAAGCTTATTACACATTGTATTACAACTATTTTTTCCATTTAAAATTATTAAATTTTCTTTTTGATGATCTCATACTTTTCCCTTCTATGGTGTCTAAAAAGCACTGGCCACACATGAAAATTTTTAAGTGGTCTAGATACTGCTTTGCTAGATAACATGAGGTTCTTCAAAGGCTTTAGTAATATTTCCTTTTTTAAGATATTTTTAAAAAAAATGTAATTAATGCAGTGTTTTATCATAAATTATTTTAATACACATCATAATGAATATAAATAAAAATATATGATTATTTATTCATAACTTTAGGAAACAGTATACATGTTTTTTGTGACTCATTAAAATCAGAATGCAAATCCAATTGTTTAATTAAAACTATATCTATATGAAAACTTATATTTTTTTACTGGTTTCAATATTAATAGCATTTAGCAATTGTGCAGTAATTAGACCAGGAGAAGCTGGTGTAAAACAAACCTTAGGTAAGTTTTCTGATAAAGTTTCTACACAAGGTACGATAATGTACAATCCTTTTATAAGCAAAATCATAAAAGAATCTACACAAACTAATAACATAAAACTCTTATTAACCTTGCCCAGTAAGGAAGGATTAAGTGTAAACTCTGAAATTTCAATTTTATATCGATTACAGCAGAACAAAATCCCTTCTGTTCTAGAAAACTTAGGGCGGGATTATGAATCAATTATTACCAGTGTTTTTAGATCTGCATCCTCAGACGTATGTGCTCAGTTTTTTGCTAAGGATATGCACTCTGGAATGCGTGCAAAAATTGAAGCTGAAATAAAAGCGAAAATGACCGAGAATCTTGTAAAACAAGGTGACGGTATAGAACTTATAGCTGTTTTGATGAAAAGTATACAACTCCCAAGAGGTTTGGCTAATTCTATAGAAAGAAAGTTACAAGCCGAGCAAGATGCTATGCGAATGGAATTTGTAATACAACAAGCAAAGCTCGAGGCTGACAGAAAAATAATTAATGCCACAGGAGAACGAGATGCTCAAAAAATACTTTCTGAAGGATTGACACAAGAAATTATAAAAATTAGGAGTATTGAAGCGTTCAATACGTTGTCAAAATCGCAAAATAGTAAAATCATTATCACAGATGGGAAAACACCTTTTTTAATTGAAACCGATGAATAAATGTAAAACTATAAATGCATCCAATACCCTTTTAATAGAAACTAAATACTAATTATTAAACTTGAACTATGGAATTAATAACAAAAGCATTAGAATTTGAAAGAAAAAAATTAAATCATATGAGCTTTCATGATAGGGTTTCTGCTTCGAGAAAAGCAAAAGAGTTTGTTCTTAAAATCAATGAAATCTATAAAAAGACGAAGGATCCAAAACTCATGGAAATTATGAAATCCATAACCATAAAAAAGCAACAAATAGAAAAACGATTAAAAAGTTGAAATACATAAATGAAGACCTGAACTATTTAAATAACAAGGGAAATGAAAACTATTTTTGAATACACGAACGTAAATGCTAGTGATCGATTAGAATCATTTGTTCTAAAAAAACTAACCAAACTATCTAACAAGTATCCATTTGTAATACGAGGAGATGTGTTTTTTAAAAAAGAAAATAGCAGTAACCAAAAAAGTCATATTTGCGGAATACAATTAAGTGTTCCAGGACCACGGTTATACGCTTCCTCAAAAGAAAAAAACTTTGAATCCGCCATTAGTGAAACCGTTTATGATTTAATTGATCAACTGCAAAAACGAAAAACTAAGTTTGGTCGATAATTTTTCAGTCCTACCTTCTAACCAAGCTTTTTCCTCTTAGATTACATAGGTTGGTGTTTTTTATAAAAAATTTCATTGTTATGTATAGTTCTTTACCTTTTTGATCGCTCACCTGATAATACCACTTTGAATTTGTATTATTGTAATAGTACAGTTAGAATAAAGTACCATTATTATATGAGTTTAAGAAAACAATTTGGAGGTAAAATAACTCCTGAGCATGAAAATCGTTATGCTAAATCTATTCACTGGGACGGTAAAAAATTTGAAAACCTTGAAGAGACTAAAATGGATATCAGTTTTCAAACTATTCCGAAATTGTTATACAAACAGTTTTGTGAGCGCAAAGGCAGAGAACCCAGCACTGCATTAGATATACTCCCCTTTGATAAAGAAAAATTCTTAGCAACATCAAAGGAAACAAAATATATTTGGTATGGTCATTCGGTGGTCTTAATACGCATAAATAACAAAACGATTCTCATCGATCCTATGCTTGGTCCCAATGCAGCCCCTATATCCCCAATGCCTGTAAAACGATTTTCAGAAAACACCTTAGATATCATCGATGATCTCCCCAATATTGATTTATTGTTACTTACTCATGATCACTATGACCATTTGGATTACGAAAGCATCAAAAGGCTAAAAAACAAAGTAAACCAATATTATGTAGCCTTAGGAACTGCAAGACACCTAGAGAAATGGGGTATTACTACTACTAAAATTCAAGAGTTTGATTGGTGGGATACTGCAAATTATGAAGATATTGAAATAACATTTACACCAACACGGCATTTTTCGGGTAGAGGACTTACCGATAGAGCAAAATCTCTCTGGGGTGGTTGGGCATTACGAACATCTTCAGAAAATATTCTTTTTAGTGGAGATAGCGGTTATGGTAATCATTTCAAAAGTATAGGTGATAAACTAGGACCTTTTGATTTTGCCCTTATGGAATGCGGTCAGTATAACGAAAACTGGCATCAAATACATATGTACCCTGAAGAAAGTGTACAGGCGGCAATAGAGGTTAATGCAAAATTAATTACTGCTGTGCATTGGGCAGGGTTTGCTTTGGCACAACATCATTGGACAGATCCTGTAGAACGATTTGTTACCGAAGCAAAAACACAAAAAATAGAGTACATCATCCCAAGACTTGGAGAAATTTTCACGGCTAACCAAAACCTTAAGCAAGATCCTTGGTGGTTAACATAATATAAGCGCAAAAGATTATTTTGCCATACTTTTTATGCAATTCCCTGCATTGTAAGTAACGTAGTAGCCCAAACAATAACTGATGAAAAGAAAATACCAACTGTATTGGCCACAAAAGCCTTTCTTTTTTTAATCTTGAAAAGATAGGTAGCGATGCTTCCTGCATAAACACCAGTACCTGGAAGCGGAATCATAACAAAAAACAGAAGTCCCCAAAATCCATATTTCTGAATTTTATCACCCGATCCAACTTTTGCTCTGCGTGCAACAAATATGGCCACTTTTTTATAAGGATTCCATCGTAATAAATAATCATTCACTTTTTCCAGAAAAAAGATCATTATCGGAAAAACAAGAACATTAGCCAGAAAACAAGCTATAAATACCAAATAAATATTTAACCCGCTAAACATCCCATAGGGAATACCTACCTTGGCTTCCCCGAAAGGAGAAATACTCCATAATATGGCAATAAAAATATCTTGTATCACAATTACATTATCTTGAGGCCTGCAAAGATAAGGTTCTAAATGGTTTACAGTTAATTATAAATCATAAAAAACGTTTAAAAACACTAATTTTTAATAAATCAATTGGTGTTTTTTACTTTATTCTTTATTCATCATTGATTTTTTACCTTGTAATTGGGCAGCTGCGTCTACAGTAAAAGTTCCATGAGTCACTATTTCTTCACCTTTTTGTAATCCTTCAATAATAGTATAGCCGCCGTCATTTTGATTGCCTATAGTCACTTCTCTTATTTCAAAAACAGGTTCTTTAGGATCAATTTTCACATACACCAAAGAACGTTTACCTGTCCATAGCACAGCGCTATCGGGAATGACAACCCCCTGTTTATCTTTATCAATAGTAATTTCTGCAATAGTACCAGACACGAACATCCCCGGCTTAAACAACTTTTCCTTATTATTTAAAACCACTCGCACTTCTATTGTTCTCGTATTTGTATTGACCACTGGATCAATAAATGAAATTTTGGCTTCATGCTCTTTATCTGGATAAGCATTAGTGATGATATTTATTTTTTGTCCTTTTTTTATCGCTACCAATTGATTTTCATAAATATCAAAAACCGCCCATACTGTATTTAGATTTGCAATTTTAAATAAAGGTTGTCCTTGTTTAATATAATCTCCTTGTTCTATTAATTTTTCGGAAACAGTGCCCGATACCGTTGCATAAATAGGAACATATTCTTTAATTTCTCCAGAGGCTTCAATTTGATTAATTTGCTTTTCTGAAAGTTTCCACAACTTTAGTTTACTTCGTACCGCTTCGTACAATT
Organism: Aquimarina penaris; assembly: GCF_040786285.1. Lineage (NCBI taxonomy): Bacteria > Pseudomonadati > Bacteroidota > Flavobacteriia > Flavobacteriales > Flavobacteriaceae > Aquimarina > Aquimarina penaris. The sequence continues at coordinate 2,163,398 of NZ_JBFMKQ010000001.1, read as the reverse complement.
GAGCTTGTGATGTTTTCAAAGAAGCAGCTGTTAATAATTCCTGCTGAGCAGCAACTAGTTCTGGTGAATAGATAGTTGCCAATAATTGACCTTGATTAACAGTTTCTCCAACTGTATTTATATAGAGTCTTTCTACACGCCCCGTAAAATAACTTGCTTGTACAGCGTTGGCTTCTTCATTTTCCTTAATCTTTCCGGACAATCTCAACGAATTATTATCAACTGCATCCTGCCCCACTATAGTAGTTTGAATATTTGCCAGGGCTATTGCATTTTTTGTCATTTTAAATTGATTAGACGTAATGCTATCTTCATTAATTTCAACGGGTATTAGATCCATACCACATATAGGGCAATCACCCGGTTCTTTTTGCATAATTTGTGGGTCCATCGAACATGTCCACATTTGATGAGGCGTAGTTTCTTCTACATGATCATGATCATCAATGGTTTTATTTCCAAATATTGCATAACCGACCAATACACCTATTAAGGCTGCAATACTGATATATAGTATATTCTTTTTCATCTTAAAATATTTGAATTAACATGATTATGGCCATTACAATCATAATAGCATTTTCGATAAATGTGGCTTCTGTCATAGGTAATTTTAGTGCAGTACCTAAACAAGCACATTGGATTGATTTTTTGTCCAACAATGTTTTTGTTACCCCAATAGTGGTTATCCCTAAAATGATAAGCGTAGCAATAAGTGCGATGGATATTTGAAATCTCATTAAAAAAAATAGGCCCAAAACAGTTTCAATAAACGGATATATCCAACCATATGCAGGGATTACTTTCGCTAAAGGATCATACATTCTAAAAGAACCGGGAAAGCCTTTTAAATCTAAAATTTTAAAAAAACTAAAAACAATGTAAAAAAGCCCCATAAAATCGAGCATGACATCGGTGGTATTCCAGTTTTTATAATGTAATAAAATACTGCTTACTAATATATAGCCTAATATAATGAGTAGCGGTTGTAACTCTTGTAATTTTGTTTTCTCTGGATTGACAGACCTTGTTTCTTTGTTAGATATATTAATAAAGCGATCTTCCATAATTTCAGAAATAGTATACTTTTCTGACAAAACTGTTTGTAGTTCTTCTATTGAAATATGAGATTGCATCTCTATTATGGCCTTTTCCTGTTCTAAATCTACCGATACACCAGTTACTCCTGGCACTTTCGTTAATTTTTCTTGAACACTATTACGACAACCATTACAGGTCATCCCAGTGATTTTATATGTATGTTTCATTTTGAAAGCATTTTAATTGCTTAGATAATTAATAATTGCTGTTTGCATAAAGTAGTCCTTTATCGACTCAATCTTTTCTATTTCGAAAGTAAGTGTCATATTTTGAATCTCAAGAAGTTCATTAAAATCTAATCTTCCAGTCTGATATACCGATAATGCAACATTTTCTGCTTGCTTAGTCTGTGCTATATTTTTAATATGAGTCGTATAATTTATTCTTGCCGTAATCCTGTTATTTATCGCTTTCTCTAATATTTCTTCTAGTCTGTTTTGTTCAGACTCACGTTTCTGAGCGTAGCTTTCTTGTTGAAGTTCGAATTGCTTATGTCTCGATTTAAATTTCTTAGAGAATAGAGGTATCGAAAATGACACCATAGGCATCACGATATCTTTACCATTATCGCTAAAATCAAGATTAGGTCGTTCTTCTACCACTACATAATCTAACCCCACGCTCATTCCGGGTAACCGTTCCTTATCATTCACCTTTTGTTGCGCTACACTCATTTCGCTTAACACGTCATATTTTAATACCTCTGGGTGATAGGTTACATCATCTATTGATAAAGTAGGTTCCTCCTCTGGGATAAACAAATTCTGGGGTACAACAAGATCATCAAACCCATCACGATCTAAAATTTTATTGAAACTGGTTTCGGTATTTAAAATGCTCCCTTTTAAGATCTCAATCCTATTATCTAGTTGGTTTTGAGCAATATTAATCTTCAACACATCGACTGTTGAAGCTTTGTTATTAGCTACTTCAGAGATAGATATCTCTTTATAATTCTCTAGTAACTTCTTTTGTTCTTCAAGAATTTTCTTTTTCGCTTTTAAAGCATATAGCTCGTAATACCGTTTTTTGACATCTAATGCTACCTTAGCCCGAAGAATTTCTATATCATTTTTAAACACCTCACTTACTGATGTTTCTTTACCTTTTTTGGCTTTTAAAGTTCCGAACCATGGGAGTGGTTGTGAAGCACTAAATCTTACCTTTTGAGCTCCGGTTCTGGTTTCGGGTTCACTTATAAAATACCCTGCTCCAATGTTGGTGTTAGGCAAACTACCGGCTTCATTTACTTTCTCTAAAGTGGCTTCATAATTGTACTTCAATGCCTTTAAACTTGGATTATTTTGCTCAGCTTCATCAATATAATTCTGAAGCGTTTGGCCATTACTTTGCAGAAAAAAAAGCATAAAAAATAGAAGAATCATATTTTCAGTTTTCTTTCTAAAATCACTCTTTTTGTACATTTTTAATTTGACCATAAATACTATAATTTTTAACATTATAATCTATTTTCTATATTCTGCTCTGCCTTTTTAAAGACATTTCTTTTTTCCAACTAAATAATACGGGTACCACAAATAATGTAATCAGTGCAATGCTCATCCCTCCAAAAGAAGGTATTGCCATAGGTATCATTATATCACTACCTCGACCTGTAGATGTAAGTATTGGTAATAGTGCTAATAAAGTGGTGGCTGTAGTCATCAAACACGGACGAATACGTTTTTTACCAGCTTCAATCACTGATGCTCTTACATCATCCTTAGATTCGGGCTTGTTTTTATCAAAAATCTGGTTAAGATATGTGGCCATGATAACCCCATCATCTGTTGCTATACCAAATAGTGCAATAAAACCAACCCACAATGCCACACTTAAGTTAATGGTATGCATCTGAAAAAGGTCTCTAAAGTTTTCGCCAAAGAAATCAATATTTAAGAACCAATGTTGCCCATAGCACCAAATCATTAAAAATCCACCAGCAAAGGCAACCGAAATACCAATAAATATAATTAATGAAGTTGTAACCGAACGAAACTGAAAATACAATATCAAGAAAATAATGATCAATACTAGAGGAATGACAATGCTTAATGTTTTTTCGGCTCTAAGTTGATTTTCATAGGTACCAGTAAATTGATAGCTGATTCCATTAGGTACAGTTAATTGGCCGTTATCAATATATTTTTTAATCAGTGCTTGAGCGTTTTCAACCACATCAATCTCGGCGTACTCTTCTAATTTATCAAACAAAACGTAACCAACAAGAAATGTATCTTCGCTTTTAATCGCTTGTGGTCCCTGTTCATACCGAATATTAGCCAATTCTGCTAAAGGAACAGAATTACCATTCTCGACAGGAACATAGATATTGTTTAATTCAGTTGGATTAGCCCGAAGTTCTCTTGGGTACCGTACTCGCACGGTGTAACGCTCTCTTCCTTCTACAGTTTGTGTAAGAGGCATACCTCCAATAGCTACTTGTAAAATATCTTGAACACTTTGTATTGATATACCATATCGCATTAGCTTTTCACGATCTATATCAATTAACAGGTAAGGTTTTCCTACAATTCGTTCTGCAAAAACGGCTTCACTTTTTACACCTTCGGCTTGTTTGATAATAGTTTCTAATTGTATTCCAAAAGCTTCTATCTGTTTTAGATTTTGACCTTTCACCTTAATTCCCATAGGTGCTCTCATGCCCGTTTGAAGCATTATTAATCGGGTTTCTATAGGTTGTAATTTGGGAGCAGAAGTTACTCCGGGTATTCTGGTCGCCTTACTAATTTCATCCCAAATATCATCTGGGTTTTTAATTCCTGGTCTCCAATTACGGTAAAACTCGCCATCATCATCTACAATTAAATTTGTATTATCAACCTGAAATTCTTCTGTATTAAAAGTACTACTGCTGTTAGCATTATTTGGATTAGCAACCAAACTGCCATCTTTTAGTACAAACAATCCATCATTGTTTACCTTGTATCGTTGCCGAACGCCTTTTTTGTTAAGCATATATTCTGGTCTGTATAAGATGATATTTTCATACATGGATAAAGGTGCAGGATCAAGAGCAGATTCTGTTCTACCTGCTTTTCCGACTACAGTACTAATCTCTGGAATCATAGCTACGGCCATATCTAATTGCCGTAAAACCCTTTTATTTTCTTCGATACCTGCATGGGGCATAGAGGTTGGCATTAAGAGAAAAGATCCTTCATTTAGCGAGGGCATGAATTCTTTTCCGGTGTTTTTCATAATCGAAAACCCTAGAATCACAATAGTAGTTGGCAACAACAGAAATAGTAATTTATTTTGTAATGCCCATGCTAGCATCCTCGTATAATACCTTTGGAAATATCCAAAAACCACGAGTAACCCTAAACAGATCATTGCTACAAAAATCAAATTCCAAAAAACATTTTTATCTGCACCAAGAGGTCGCCAATATTCTGCCAATAAAACTATAATGGCAATTACTGAAATAATTATATTGATACGATTAGAACGCTTAGTAGAGAGTATATTTCTCAACCAAAGAATTTTAGTTACTCCAAACGAGATTAAAACTAAACTTAACCATGACCCGTAAAAAGCAGTGATAATACCTAAACCTATCAAAATACTATTGATAATATAACTCATCGATGATCTAAGACTTCTCTTTTTGAAAAGAAAAGCAGCAAACGGAGGAATAAGAAACAATGTTACTAGTATCGATGCGATAAGTGCCATAGTTTTAGTAAATGCTAATGGCCTAAAAAGTTTTCCTTCGGCACCTATCATAGTAAAAACAGGAATGAAACTTATTATGGTAGTCAGTACAGCTGTAAGTATGGCTCCAGAAACCTCAATCGTTGCATTGTATACCACTGTGTTAATCGGTAGGTTTTCTTCATTATCATCAAGGTGCCTAATAATATTTTCTGATACAATTATCCCAACATCTACCATAGTCCCTATGGCAATGGCAATACCAGATAATGCCACTATATTAGCATCAACATTAAACATTTTCATACTTATAAATGTCATCAATATAGCGACAGGAAGTAAACCCGAAATAAGTATTGACGCCCGAAGATTAAATACCATAACGAATACAACCAGAATGGTAATCAATATTTCTAAAGTAAGGGCTTCATTAAGTGTACCTAATGTCTCCTGGATAAGTTCTGTTCGATCATAAAACGGAACAATCGTCAATTGAGATGTACGGCCATCGGATAGTTTTTTTGAAGGTAATCCGAGACTAAGTTTATTTATTTTATCTTTTACATTCGTTATTACTTCCATAGGGTTTGCCCCATAACGAGCAACCACCACTCCGCCTACTACTTCTGCCCCCTCTTTATCAAGGATACCTCTTCTATTTGCCGGTCCGAGTGTTACCTTGGCAATATCTTTAATACGAATAGAGGTAAATTCTTCAGAAGTTATTACTGCGTTCTCAATATCGGCTATAGATTTTATATACCCCAGCCCTCGCACCATGTATTCTACCTGATTAATTTCTAAGGTCTGTGCACCAATATCCTGATTAGATTGTTTAATAGCTTTGGTAACATCAGTCAAGCCGATGTTATATTGTCGCATTAATTCAGGATGCACATCAACATGATACTCTTGAACATATCCGCCAATAGAAGCAACTTCAGAAACACCACTTGCTGAAGATAAAGCGTGCTTCACATAGTAATCCTGAATACTTCGTAATTCGTGTAAATCCCAACCACCAGTTACATTTCCGTGTTCATCTCGTCCTTCAAGTGTATACCAAAATATCTGGCCTAATCCAGTTGCATCCGGACCAAGAGTTGGATGTACTCCCTCTGGTATTAATCCAGATGGTAGAGAGTTTAGTTTTTCCAGAATACGACTGCGGCTCCAGTAAAATTCTATATTCTCCTCAAAAATAATGTAGATACTAGAAAAACCAAACATCGATGAGCTTCGCACCGTTTTTACTCCGGGAACACCTAATAATGATGTGGTTAATGGATATGTAATCTGATCTTCTATATCCTGCGGTGAACGACCCTCCCACTTCGTAAAGACAATTTGTTGGTTTTCGCCAATATCAGGAATAGCATCTACTGCGACAGCATACCCTGGTAAGATATCCGATCCCCAACTAAATGGAGCATTTATGATACCCCATCCTACAAATACAAGAAGTATTAAAAAAGATACCAGTTTGTTTTCTATGAGAAATTTGATGCTTTTGTTTAGCATATAGTCTAATCATTAATAATTAATAAAAGATAATGTTGCTGAATAATGAACAACAGCTTTAGCCCCAATGAAATGTCATTCGGCTTTCTTTAATTATTAAATCAATCAAATAAGAAAAGTCTCGTGTAATACTTGAATATCTTTGACAAGAAGAGGAGGTGGATACTCCTTAAAAGGAACACTATTTTCTTTAAGTCCTTCAAATAGATTTGTATAAGAAGTATACAATGAAACAACAAAGATTTGTTGTGTTAATGTAAGTTTATCAAACGAAATTTTAAGCTCATCCTGGCCTTCAAATGTTAACTGCTTGTCGGTACAACACCCTTTTTTCATAATAAGGTCTTCCGAAGAACTTAATGACTGTTGCATTTCCATTCCACAAGTTTTTGCTTCTTTAAATAATGCAACATCGACCACAGTTTTTCCACAATAATGCATATTGAATGTAAATGACATTGTAGAAAATAAAACTACAAAGGACATCAAAAGAGCCAATATGTTGTGGAAATATTTTTTCATGAATACAGCAAAATTAATGAAAAATTAATAGAATTGTCTTTTACTTAAACAATAAAGGTCATCTTTTTGAGAAAAACATCTCATTTACAACACTTTTATCAATTATAATTCATGAAATGATTTGTCATTATGAATCATACTGTCTTTAGAGTACACCTACTAAAAAAAGAATTATGAGATTAATTGTTTAATGAATAGTTAATTGTTTTGTTAAAACATAAATAAACTCCTTATATTTATCTTCAAATATTCAAAAACTAACATTTCACATTAATGAAGTCATTGTAAAATGGCTTTTATGCCTTCCGAAAAGGCCATAGAGTACCCGAAAAGAATCATAGGACCACACTATGAAGATTTTCAAAATAGTTATTAGTACGGTAAAATGTTAAATACAAATCATTATAAATGAAAAAAAGTTCTATTTACATAGGTATTATTTGCCTTTTTTTATGTGTCGGTTGTGCCAAAGAAAAAAAATCAGACAAAGAAACCATTACTATTGGAAACAAGAAAGAAGAAAAAGGAGTTGAATCTTCAAAAACGTCTTCTGTTCCTGTACAATTAGATAATAAGGGTATTGGTCCTATAAAATCTTTAACTTTTGCAGATCACATTGATCAAGATTTGGCCTCTAAAGGAGAACAGCTTTTTACATCTAAATGTGTAGCCTGTCATAAAGCATCGAAAAAATTTATTGGCCCACCTATGGTTGGTATATATAAAAAACGTAGCCCAGAATGGGTAATGAATATGATTATGAACCCAGATGAAATGCTAAAAAAAGATCCAGTAGCTATAGCACTACTTAAAGAGTATAATAATACTATAATGCTAAATCAAAATATCTCTGAAGAAGAAGCTAGGGCTATGGCAGAATGGTTTAGAACTCTGGAATAATCTAATATTAAATTCACAAATCATCGTAAATTATGCAAAAAGAACCGCAATATGATGCCATCGTAGTTGGCACAGGAATCAGTGGTGGATGGGCAGCCAAAGAACTATGCGAAAAGGGGTTAAAAACTCTGGTCTTAGAACGAGGTAGAATGGTTAGACACATTGAAGACTACACAACTATGAATGACGATCCATGGGATTCTGAATTTAAAGGTCAGCCAACACGAAAAGAAGTACTCGAACAAGAAAAACAAAATCGAACAGGATATGTTACCGGTACAGAACATCGACATTTCTTTGTAAATGACCTAAAACACCCTTACAACGAAACCAAGCGATTTGATTGGATTCGAGGATATCACGTTGGTGGGCGATCTCTAATGTGGGGGAGACAGAGTTATCGATTAGCCGACATTGATTTTGAAGCGAATAAAAAAGAAGGCGTAGCAGTAGACTGGCCTGTACGCTATAAAGATATAGCGCCTTGGTATGATAAAGTAGAAGAGTTTATTGGTGTTAGTGGTGAGAAATTGGGATTAGAACAATTACCCGATGGACAATTTCTCCCACCTATGGAATTAAATTGTGTTGAGGATCATCTAAAATCAAATATTGCAGAAAACTATGAGGATAGAGTAATGACCATTGGTAGAACGGCACATATAACCGGCACAAAAACTTTTGAAGGGCGTATGAACTGTCAATATCGTAATCGATGTATGCGAGGATGCCCATTTGGAGCTTATTTTAGCAGTAACTCCTCTACTCTTCCTGCAGCAGAACGCACCGGTAATATGACATTAAGACCTAATTCTATTGTACATCAAGTAGTTTATGACGACAAAACCGGAAAGGCCACTGGTGTAAAAGTAATTGATACTGAAACTAAAGAAACGCATGAATATACTGCAAAAATCATCTTTCTATGTGCTTCGGCAATAGCTTCCGCTAGTATTCTTATGCAATCCAAATCAGAACGATTCCCCAACGGAATGGGTAATGATTCGGGAGAGTTAGGCCATAATATTATGGATCATCACTTCAAGGCTGGAGCTTTTGCCAATTTTGATGGATTCGAAGATAAGTACTACAAAGGTAGAAGACCAAATGGACTTTATATTCCCAGATTTAGAAATATAGGAGGAGAAACAGATCAAAAAAGTTTTAAACGCGGCTATGGATATCAAGGCGGAGCTAGTCGACAAGACTGGAGAGAAACCGTTGCAGAATTAGGATACGGAGCAGAATTAAAAGAAAGCATCCTAAAACCCGGAAAATGGCAAATTGGGTTAATGGGATTTGGAGAATGTCTTCCGTATCATGATAATAAAATGACTTTGGATTATGAAAAGTTAGATGAATGGGGATTACCTACCATAACATTTGACGCAGAGTTTAAAGAAAATGAATTGGAAATGCGAAAAGATATGATTGCCCAGGCCATGGAAATGTTGAAAAAAGCCGGCTTCAAAAATATCGAACCATGGGATGATATTGGTGCCCCAGGATTAGGTATTCATGAAATGGGGACTGCCAGAATGGGTAAAGATCCAAAAACATCTGTACTAAATGAACATAATCAAATTCATGCAGTACCTAATGTGTATGTAACCGATGGTTCTTTTATGACATCGGCCAGTTGTGTGAATCCATCTCTTTCTTATATGGCATTTACAGCCCGAGCTGCAGAACATGCTGCGAAACAAATTAAAAAAAACGCTTAATTCTATAATTATGATGAACAGAAGAGAGGCCTTAAAAAACATCGGATTATCAGCGGGGTATATTGCTGCTACTCCTGCGATTCTAACTATTTTACATAGCTGTACTGCCGAGATAAAACTAAACTGGATTCCAGAATTACTTTCTGAGGACGAAGCAAAAGTATTAGATCAACTCGTAGATCTTATCATCCCAGAAACCGATATCCCTGGTGCTAAATCCCTTAACGTAGCTATGTTTACCGAAAAATACATGAATCAGGTGGCTAAAGAAGAAGACGCCGGTATGTTTAAAAAAGTAGCTGGTATGGTTCTTAATGAACTAGGTATTAATGAAGATAAACCGGTAAAGAAGGTGAAAATTGAAGAATATGATGCTTTACTAACGACATATCTTAAGTCATCAAAAGAACAACAAAAAGCATATCAGGAAGAAATGGGACAAATGAAAAACCCAGAGGATTTTGAGGCTATATCAAAAGAAGCTAAAATCTTTCTATTCTTATCCACCGTAAGAGACCTTTCTATTTGGGGGTTTAAAACCAGCGAAGAAATAGGAGAAAACGTACTCGCATATGCACCAGTACCTGGCCAGCAAATAGGATGCGATTCTTTAGAAAAACTAACCGGCGGAAAAGCCTGGTCATTATAACCTTATACGATAAACAATTATGCAAAAAACCATCATAACGGGGCTTATTCTGATGCTAATTTTAGGATCATGCAAAAAGAATGTTTCTCAAAATTCTGAACCTCAAAAAGAAGAATCTTCCATGGAAACACCTCCTGAAGAAACCAAACCATTTTTTAAACTCTCATTGGCTCAATGGTCACTTCATAAAATGATACAGGCTGGCGAAATGAGTCCTATAGATTTTGCTAAAAAAGCCGATGAACTAGGTTTTGAAGGCATTGAATACGTAAGTCAATTATATACCGATGAGCTAAAAAAGGATCCTAACCCACAAAAAGCAATGCAAATACTTTTAGAAACTTTAAAAACTAAAAGTGAAGAACATAATATCCAGAATTTAATCATCATGGTAGATGGTGAAGGAGATTTAGCTGTACTTGATGAAAAAGAACGAAATGATGCCGTAGAAAACCACAAAAAGTGGGTAGATGCCGCGCAGTTTTTAGGATGCCACTCTATTCGAGTAAATCTCTTTGGTACCAATGATCCTAAACAATGGATTGATGTTGCAACAGATGGCCTTGGTAAACTATCTGATTATGCTGCTACAAAAGGGGTTAACGTTATTGTAGAAAATCATGGGTATTTATCCTCTAATGCTTCGTTATTAGTAGAGGTAATGAAAAAAGTAAATAAACCTAATTGCGGAACATTACCTGATTTTGGTAATTTTTGCCTAGAGCGTGAAGGTGGTGCTCGTTGGGAGGCAAAATGCATTAAAGAATATCCAAAGTATCAAGGAGTACAAGAAATGATGGGGTATGCAAAAGCAGTAAGTGCAAAATCTTATGATTTTGATACAGAAGGAAATGAAACCACAATAGACTATAAAAAGATGCTCGACATCATTAAAAAATCCGGGTATGATGGCTTTATTGGTGTAGAATATGAAGGTGAACGCCTTAATGAAATAGAAGGCATCACTGCCACTCGTGATTTATTAATTAGTGCTGCAAAACAACTTAATTAACCAATACACTTTTTATGAAGACTATAACTCAGGTCCAGCTCTCTTTAATGATGTTTTTAGAATTTTTCATTTGGGGAGGTTGGTTTGTAACCATGGGTATTTACTTACCCAATACACTTAATACAAGTGGAGGTGAAATTGCAATGGCATACTCCACCCAGTCCTGGGGAGCCATTATTGCTCCTTTTATTATTGGTTTGATCGCAGATCGTTTTTTTAATGCTGAAAAAATCCTTGGACTACTGCACCTTTTTGGCGCATTTTTAATGTATCAAATGGCAAATGCTACAGATTTCTCTTCATTTTATCCTTATGTTCTTGGCTACATGATTGCCTATATGCCAACACTAGCACTGGTAAATTCTGTAAGTTTCAATCAGCTTTCGGATCCTTCAAAACAATTTCCGCTTATCCGTGTTTGGGGAACTATTGGTTGGATCATAGCTGGATTAGTCATTAGTTATATTTTTCATTGGGATTCTAAAGAGGGAGTTACTAACGGGTTGTTAAAAAATACATTTTTAATGACAGCGATCGCATCTGCGATACTTGGGGTTTTTAGTTTCACGTTACCAAAAACACCTCCAAAAATTAGCAAAGATCAAAAGATTAGTATTTCGGATATATTAGGTCTGGATGCGCTAAAACTTTTAAAAGATCGAAACTTCTTATTCTTTTTTCTAGCTTCGATATTAATTTGCATACCATTAGCTTTCTATTATCAGCACGCAGGTCAGTTTTTAGGTGAAATCGGAATCTCAAATCCAGCCGCAAAAATGACCATAGGTCAAGCATCAGAGGTAGTTTTTATGCTTCTACTCCCCTTTTTCTTTAAGAAATTTGGTTTCAAGAAGACATTATTGGTAGGGATGATCGCATGGACACTTCGCTATTTATTATTTGCCTACGGTAATTCTGGAGAACTTGCTTTTATGATTATCACTGGGATTGCTCTGCATGGTATTTGTTATGATTTTTTCTTTGTATCGGGACAAATTTATACCGATAGTAAGGCCGGAGAAAAGTTTAAAAGTGCGGCTCAAGGGTTAATTACATTAGCCACTTACGGTTTAGGAATGTTAATCGGTTTTTATGTTGCCGGAAAAATTACGGATGCAAATTTAGTTTCAGATGGGCAACACGATTGGAATAGCATTTGGATTTTTCCAGCCATCTTTGCAGCAGCGGTGATGCTACTTTTTGCTGTATTCTTCAAAAATGAAAAAATAGAATATAAAGAATAATCAATATGACTCGACTAAAAATGGGAATGATCGGTGGAGGAATTGGTTCTTTCATCGGAGATGTACACCGAAAAGCAGCTAGTATCGATGGATTGGTGGCACTAGTTTGTGGTGCATTTTCTAGCAGTACCGAGAAAAGTATCGCTTCCGCGGAAGCGTTAGGTATTTCAAAACAAAGAGCATACGGAAGTTTTGAACAAATGATCAAAGAAGAAGCTAAACTTCCCGAAGGAGAGCGTATGGATTTTGTCTCCATTGTAACCCCGAATCACATGCACTTTCCTCCCGCAAAAATGGCATTGGAATATGGTTTTCATGTGATTTGCGATAAACCAATGACCCTTACGCTAGAAGAAGCTATTGACTTAGAGAAAATCGTACAATCATCTGGAAAAGTTTTTGCGTTAACGCATAATTATACGGGATATCCCATGGTAAAGCAAGCAAAAGCAATGATCACCAAAGGGGATTTGGGAACTATTCGTAAGATCAATGTACACTATCTACAAGGTTGGTTAGCCACTTCTGTTGAGAAAACGGGGCAAAAACAAGCAGCTTGGCGGGTAGACCCTAAAAAATCTGGAATTGGGGGTGCTTTAGGCGATATTGGTACCCATGCAGAAAACCTGGTAGAATATATATCAGGAGTTCGAATTGAAGAGCTCGCTGCAGATCTTTCTGCTTTTGGAGATGGAAGAACCCTTGATGACGATGGCAATATTTTACTTCGTTTTGAAAACGGAGCTAAAGGAATGATGACATTTTCGCAAATTGCCACCGGTGAAGAAAATAATCTGGGAGTAAAAATCTATGGTACCAAAGGAAGTTTGGAATGGCACCAGGAGAATCCTAATGAATTAGTAGTTCGTTGGTTAGATCAGCCTAAACAAGTATTTACTCCAGGTGGAAATGGTGGCTATCCTGAAGCTTCAGAATATGTGCGTATTCCTGCCGGACATCCAGAAGGATATTTAGAAGGTTTTGCAACCATCTATAGAAGTTTTGCCAAAGAATTACATCAAATAAACTCTGGAAACGCTCCTTCATCTCAATTTGATTTTCCAACAGCCAAAGATGGAGTGCGAGGAATGAAATTTATTTATGCTGCTGTAGAAAGTAGTAAAAACAATGCAAGTTGGACAAAAATATAAAAGTGGTGAGTGCAGGAGTGGTGAGTAATTAAGTTTGCCATGTTAGATAAGAATTTACAAAATTTCAAAATAATTATGTATACTCATAAACGCCAATACTCAAAAAATCAAAAACTAATAAAATGAAAACCATTAAAGGCCCTGCTGTATTTCTAGCCCAGTTTATGGATGATAAAGCTCCGTTTAATTCTTTGGAAGGATTGTGCAAATGGGCATCTGATCTTGGGTATAAAGGCATACAAATACCCACCTGGGAAACTCGATTAATCGATCTTGATATGGCTGCCGAAAGTCAAACGTATTGTGATGAATTAAAAGGTAAAATTGCAAATTACGGATTAGAAATCACAGAACTCTCTACACATTTACAAGGGCAATTAGTAGCTGTGCATCCCGCCTATGATATTATGTTTGATAACTTTGCGCCCGATGATTGTAAGAACAATCCAAAAAAACGCACAGAATGGGCCATACGACAGGTAAAAAATGCAGCTACAGCTAGTCAGAGATTAGGAATAAACGTACATGCCACATTTTCTGGGGCCTTGCTTTGGCATACCATGCATCCCTGGCCACAACGACCTGCTGGTTTAGTAGAAATGGGATTTGAAGAATTAGCAAAAAGATGGCTACCTATTCTTAACCATTTCGATGAAAAGGGGGTTGATGTTTGTTATGAAATTCACCCTGGTGAAGATCTTCATGATGGCGTGACTTTTGAGCGATTTTTAGAAGCTACCGGTAATCATAAAAGAGTAAACATCTTATATGACCCCAGCCATTTTGTATTGCAACAGTTAGATTATATTGAATATATAGACCATTATCATGAATTTATTAAAGCTTTTCATGTGAAAGATTCAGAATTTAACCCTACCGGTAAGAAAGGAGTCTTTGGAGGCTACAGTGATTGGATTGACCGCGCTGGTCGATATCGTTCTCCCGGGGATGGCCAAATAGATTTTAAAACTATTTTTTCGAAGCTTACAGAATACGGATGCGATGTTTGGGCAGTAATGGAATGGGAATGTTGTATCAAATCTCCCGAACAAGGTGCCCGTGAAGGTGCTCCTTTTATTCAAAATCATATTATTGAAGCGACTCAAAAAGCATTTGATGACTTTGCCGGAGCAGAGATAGATAAAGAACAATTAAAAAAAATATTAGGATTATAACGACCAATTAAAAAACACCACTATGAAAATTATTGTTTACCTCTTTTTGATTTTAACCATTACGTATTCTTGCAAAGAAAAAACCGAAACTAATAGAATTGAAGAAGAAGAGAAAAAAGAAGAAATTATAACCACACCAGAAAAGGAAGTTACCGACCCTAAAGAAACTGAAGTTTGGGAGCCAGAACCAAAAGTAGTTACATTTAATGAAAACAATATACCCTCTGACGCCATAGTATTATTTGATGGATCCCATTTAGAAACATGGATGTCGGCCAAAGATTCTACTGCTGCATCATGGACTATTAATCCAGATCAAACGATGACTGTAAAACCAGGAACGGGAGATATACAAACTAGACAAAATTTTGGAAGTGTACAATTGCATTTAGAATGGAGCGCCCCTGATGTACTAGAAGGAGAAGGACAAGGACGTGGTAATAGTGGAGTTTTCTTTCAAAACAAATATGAAGTACAGATTTTAGACAGCTATCAAAACCAAACCTATGCTAACGGTCAGGCTACATCTATTTATAAACAACATATTCCTTTAGTAAATGCCACTAAAGCACCTGATCAATGGCAAACTTATGATATTATTTTTCATGCTCCGGAATTTGATGCTGAAGGTAAAAAAATTAAATCCGGAAGCTTCACTGTGATTCATAATGGAGTCTTAGTACAAGATCATGTTGAAATATTAGGATCCACAGAATATATTGGTCCTCCAAAAAATGAAGCACATGGTAAAGGCCCTATTAAGTTGCAGGATCACGGCAATCTGGTACAATACCGTAAAATATGGATTAGGGAATTATAATTAGAATGTCAAACAAAATCATATGGATAATGATTATTGCTGCTGCAATAACCATAATCGGTTTGATTACCGGATGGTATTTTTTTGTTCTGATACTAGTACCTCTTGGATTTATTTTTAGAAAAAAGAAGTAGTTTTTACATATTCATGAATAACTTTAATGTTCGATTATACTATTCGATAACTAATTTCCTCACTTGACTAGCTGATGAAGTCTCTAATAGAATGAAATATATCCCAGAAGCCAACGAAGACATATCATAATCAAAACTATACGTTTTGCCCCCTTCTCCTTTTCGCGAATCTATAAGGGCATTGTTAATCATATTAAAGACTTTCAAATTAATTGATTGCACCTTAGATAAATCAACATCTACTTTAAACTTCCCTCCGGTATTTGGATTCGGATATACTTTATATTCAATAAAGCTTTGAATCTCTTCAACACTTCCGTCTTCTCCTTCTGTACCTTCAAATTCTTTATCAAGAACAATAACCTTTTTGGTAGTTAAAGCACTACATAGCCCGATATTGGTTTGTAATGTAATCTCATACTCTCCCGGAATATCAAATATTAATTCTGCATAGTGTTCGTCCTCATACGTTACAGTAGCTTCTTTTGGGAAAATCCAATCTATAGATTCTGGTACAGGGTCGCTATTATCTACAATAACAAATTCTTCTCCTGAAAATACCTGAGTAGAGGCTATAAAGTTAGCAGAAATAACATCTGAAGTTGTATCTACAAATATATTATCTCTGGCCTCGCACCCCTTAGAATCAATAACCAATACTTCATAAACATTGGAATCCTTAACTTCTATACTTGATGATGTACTACTAAACCCATTCGTTGTAGTCCAAAGATAAGTAGCATTGGGATCATCGACTGTTGCATCAAGTATTGCAGTCTGGTCTTTACATAATGTAATATCTTCTCCAAGATCAACTATAAACTCTTCGGGGTCATTGAGAACAATCTTTTTCTTGATTTGACATCCCTTTATGTCTGTTATAGTAGCAACATAAGTACCTGAACAAATAGTATTTAAATCTTTTGTGGTGCTTCCATTACTCCATTGGTACGTATATGGTGGCGTTCCTCCTTCTGTTTCTAGAAAAATAGCACCATCACAACCACCGTAACATGTAGGAATATTTAATGATTCTCTAACAATTAAAGCATCCGGAGGACTAACAGTGATTTGATCACTAGCTCTACAACCTCTTGCATCTATTATTTCCAAACTATATGTTCCAGCGACTACATTTTCTAATCTATCACTAGTTTTACCATTGTTCCATACATAACGATATGGAGCAGTTCCTCCATTTATTTGAGGAGTTATTGTCCAATCGGCTGCATCACCGCAATTAATAAAATCTGCACTCAATTCTAGCTCAAGGGCAAGTGGCTGATTAAGATCAAACACTTCACTAGGTACACTTTTACTAACGGCATCTGTAACCACTACATAATAATTACCTGCAGCAATCCCTTCTAATAAGAAACTATCTCCACCGGTAATAGTATTTGTATCGGCATCAAACCATTGATAGTTATATTGTTTAGAAGAATTAAAAGGTACTCCTCCTACAACTATTGCACTTAAACTACCTGTACTAGTTCCAAAACAGGAAATTACATTCACCTGCTCGATGGTTACTTCTAAAGCAGGAGGTTCGAATAGATCTACATCATCAATTTCTAAGGTACAATCATTGGCATCTGTAACGGTCAATGCGTACTTTTCGGCACCAATATTATCAAGAACATTAGTGGTTGAAGGTTGTACAACACCGTTAAAATCTCTCCACTCATAATCATAAGGAGGTGTTCCTCCTCCAATATTTACAGTAATTCTTCCGTCTCTAGCTCCGTTTGACGATGGATATACTCTAATAATATCGCCATTAATAAATAACCCTGGAGGTTGTTCTACTTCAATTTCTTTTTCAAATGTACAATCATTAGCATCTGTGACTATTATTGTATAGTTTCCTGCTCTAAGCGAAGATAAATCTTCAATAGTTTCACCATTACTCCAACTAAATGAATAAGGTTCAACACCACCCATAACCGTAATATCAATACGACCATTATCATCTCCTCTACACAATAAATGTGTTACATTTTCGCCAATATCAAGTTTGTCTGGCTCTGTTACCTCATATGTATCATCATCCTTATTTCCATTTTCATCGGTTACCACCACCACATATGTACCAACATTAACCGTTGTGGTTTCTGATGTTGTGAAAATTACTGTGTTTAAATCACTTTCTTCAAACCATTCGTAAGTATATGCCCCAACACCTCCTACAGTATTAGTAATTAATGGTACCAAAGTTTGTTCTCCAAAACATTGAATGCTATTATCTACAGATATTGGTTGAATTGTTACTATTAGTTGATTCGGTTCTGTTATTTCCTGAGTTATGGATGTAGTACAATCATTCTTATCGGTTACAATTAATCGATATCTTCCTATAGATAGTTGATTTATATCTTGATTTGAAGCGGTATATAAAGGATTATCGAGATCTGTCCAAGAATAATTATATGGTGGTGTACCACCTCTAACCTCTAAAGATATGCTACCGTTTTGAGTCTGGAATCCTGTTAAATTAACAGGGTTTACATCATAAATTTCTAAAATAGCATCTGGTTGCTCTATCACAACAGCTTGACTAAGTGATGTTGTACATAGGTTATCATCGATAACTACGACTTCATATGTACCTGCAGTTATATTTTGAAGATCTTCTGTAGTAGCTTTAAAAGTTGGATCGCCAACTTTTGTCCAGCTAAATGTATAAGGTAAGTACTCACCTGTATCTTCATCCTTAGGGCCTCCTACGACTGTGATATCAATTACTCCTGTTGCTTCTCCTCTACATTTTACATCAATTGGCGCACTAGTAAGCGTTACCACAAGATCATCAGGTTGTAAAAGATTAAATATTTTTTCTGCTGATGCTCCTTTACTATCATTTGTGACAACCTTATATGTTCCCGCAGATAAATTTTCGATATGATCAAGTGTGAGGTCAGTATTTATGGGAGTTTCTATCGTATTTTCAATTTGATACCATCTATATTCAAAGTCAGATGGAGAAGAATCTATTGGGTAACCTCCTGTAACCGTAGCGAGAAGTTCTCCCAAAGCATCATCATAACATAAAATCGGTACAGTTTCGCTAATGACCACCTTCATAGGAAGTGGTTCTTTTACTTCATAAGTGGCATCAACAATACAATCGTTTTCATCTTTTACAACCACTGTGTATACCCCAAATGATAAATTATCTATGTCCTTAGTCGTTCTGTTAAAAGTAGGGTCATTTAGTTTAGTCCATAAAAATGTTTTATTTCCTGTTCCGCCCATTACATCAATTGTAATGCTACCATCTGTCCCTCCTATTGTTGTTACATGCTCTAATGCTGCAGCTTGTGTAATTGTAATTTTAATAGGCTCTTCAATAGTTATTGTTTCAGGAATTGTAATTTCACGATTGCCATTATCGCGTAACCACACTTCATATGTACCATCAACCAATCCTTCTATAGTAAGATTAGTGAGGTCATTTTCTGAAATATAGTTTAGCTTATTATCAATAGAAAAAGAATATGGCCTTGTTCCTCCTTGTGGGTTTAAAATGATTTTTCCATCATTTCCATCAAAACAGGATACATTACTCTTTGATACAGATAAGCTTAATGGATCAATAATTGTAATTATAGTAGAGGCAGTACGACAATCATTATTGTCAACAACAGTTGCTACGTACTCTCCTGCAAAAAGACCATTAATCGATACTCCTGTGTTAGGGATTAAAACTCCATCTTTTTGCCAAGTAACAGTATACCCTGGTGTACCCCCAATAATATCAATCGTTATTGCACCTGTCGAACCCCCAAGAATAGTATTATCCGTAGTAGAAATGTTGTCAATAGTTAATGCTAGATCTGGCTCATTGACAGTTACAATATCTACAACCATGAATTCACATGATTTAGCATCTCTAATATACAAGTATTCAGACATTTTACTGTCTACAGTAATATCCCAAATATTGCTGTTATTTGTTACATCTGTATAATTGCCTATTACACCTAAGCGATAACTATAAGGAGGTGTTCCTCCCGTTGCGGTTACTGTTATTTTTCCATTTTCACCTTTACATTTAATATGCTCAACACTTACATCAGTGACTCTAACCTGAGTAGGATTATCTATAGTTTTATTACCAACAGCATAGGAAGCCGGAACAGTAAAATCTGTTCTTGAATCCCCTACTGTAACAATATAATCGCCAGGTTCTAAGTCATTAACTGGGTTACTTGTTCTAGAAAATGAATTATCTCCAACTTTTGTCCATTTAAAATTATAATTTCCATTTCCACCCGTAATCACAGCTCTAAGACTACCATTATTACCGTTAAAACAATCTACTGATTGATCAATTATTATATCTTCTATCGTAATTGCATCTGTATCAGTAAGTATAACTTTTGTAGCAAAGGTATCACTACAACCATTATCATCTGTTATTTTTATAGTGTACTCCCCTTTAATCAAACCATTTAATGTTGTACTACTATTACTAGTAGTCTCTGATTTTTGCAGCGAGCTTCCGAGAAAAGCTTCATATGTAAAAGGAGGCCTAGCCGTGGTACCCGTTTTAAGTATCACATCAATAGCACCATTTGAAGCCCCAGGGTATGATGGGTTCTCATTTATTGAAGCCGATTGTATTTTTATTGTGTTTGCTGGCTTTGAAATACTAATATTCGTGTCGGTAGGGTTTTGCCCTGTACCTTCGCAGGAATCTGTCCCATTAGTTAGTCTTACATTAATGATGTAATTTTTTTCTGAATCCAGATTTGAAAACGTGTAGGTATTATTAGTATCTGGTATAGGCGATTTCCAACCTGTATTTAAACCACCGGTAAGCGCAAACTGATATTTTCCGCCAGGTAATGTTCCTCCAGAAGCGGTTACTTTAATACTTCCCGTTCCGTCTGCACATATAGGTTGTGTATCATCAGAGGTAAATTTTACAGGTGTAGGTGCTTTGATTTCAAAATCATGTATAAATTGAGCACAAAATGGAGTTTGATCTACATCGTCTTTTTCGTAACCCGATACAATAAGTCTATATTCGCCAGCAGTTAAATCTGCTGTTAGGGCGGATACCCATGTATATCTATACGTACTTGGATTTACTTCTACAAAACTTTGAATCCCAACATTCGCATCCTTAACCTCATAGTCACCGGTTTGATTTTTCTTTTCTAAGGTAATATCGATTCTTTCATTTGGATATATCTGTCTATCAAGATATAATTCGATTTCACCCACCTGGCTATCTGAACATTTTGGTTGTATTACATCTACTTTTGTAACTACCGGTGGTTCGGGAAGATAGATCACCGACATTTCTCCATAATCAAAACAACCTGGACCAAACCTCACTCTTATATTTTTGTTTATTGCTTGTTCTCTATCGGCGGCATTAGGATACAAATCATTTAGTAATAAATCTATATTAGACTGACCTCTTTTATTTGTAATTTCTTTCCAACCATCAAAAGGAACAATTTCTGTCAAGGGCCCCGAATATGCAGCGAGTTCATCTTGAGCTCTTCTAAGCCTAACCCGAAAAAATCTACAATTAGCTCCAGGCTCTTCCAAACAATCCGCTAAATCCTGTATAGCATCTTCTACTGCTTGTTTTAATCTGGTTAATTCTCTTGCTTCGATTTCTTTTGTTCCAATGGTATCAAAATACTCCCATCGATATATATCATCAGGAGTAGCAAATCCATCAGTTGCAAAAATATTAACAGAACCAGTTACACAGACTGTATACGGACTTGTAACACCATCATAAGATAAACCTGTATTTGGATACACTGCGATATTTGCCCAACCAGGGAATGATCCATGTACATCTGCTGCGGCATATCGTGTATCAGAACAAAAACCATTAACTGGAACGGTTAACCTAGTGTGCTTTCTTTTACAATCTATTTTGTCTTTTCTTCTTTTAGTATAAAATTCAACACCCGTTACCGGATTTGAATCATCATAAACATATGTAGCCGCATAGTTGTCATTGGCAAGGCCTGAAGGGTTATCTATGATTATTTTTTCGGTTCCGTCTGCAAAAAAGAGAGTTACCGACATGAGACCTCTACTACTTCCACAAGAACTTCCTGCCATACCGATATACCCTTTTACTTCAATTGTATAGTCCTGTGCATATATACCAGATGAAATAAATAGTACTATAAAAACAAGTAATAACTTCTTCATATATTCTCCTTTAATATTGTACTTCTATTTTTTTAATGGGAGACTTAGCTCCTGAATTAAATGTTGCTTGCAACAGATAGGTGTATTTTGTGTTTACCCTTAAATTTTGATCAACAAACTGATTCTTATTACTATTAAACACTTTGTAAAGCGTTGGTTTTTGTTCTTCTTCTGCCTTATATAATGCAAATTCTGTAACATCATTCGCTTTATATTTCCAACTCAATGAGATCTTTTTTTCTTCGCGATTAACCAAAGCAGCAAATTTATCGATCTCAGGCTTTAGCTTATTATCTGGTAAACTAATTACCAATGGTGTCACTGGTTCTGATTCTAACCCCGACTCATCAATGGTAACAAGAGTATATAAATAAACAACTCCCGATTTGGCAGTAGTATCTTTAAAACTATTATCAGGTAAATTAGTTTCTGCTACCAATTCCCAAGGTGTGTCCTCTCCTTTTTCTTTCCTATATACTAGTGTTTTTATAGCGTCATGGCTAGTGCTAGTAATCCAATACAACTCTACAACATCTTGATCTGCTTTAAATGATTTAAAGACAGGTTTTGTTGGTGGAACTACATCTGGTTTTTTAAGCATTAATACTTCTGAAAAGCCTGAAGGATTATATCGTTTATCAAAAGCTTGGATTTTATAGTATACTTTTGGATTTAGTGTCTTAATATTTATAGTGTCTACAATTTTATTTTGTGAGATTGTACGAAAAGTAATCTGTGTAAATTCTTCATTTTCTAAGTTTGCTCTAAACACCCGGTATCCTAAAAAATCTATCTCTGTATTTTGTTGCCAGTTTAATTGCACAATTCCCGTAGAGTCAATTACTCCAGTTAATCCAACAGGAGTAATTGGTGGAGTATCATCTACCGGCTGTATCATTTTAGGGAAAGAAACTCGCTTACCTCCATTAACACCAACTGCAGTAATTGTAAAATAATTAATGGCATTAAGATTAGAATACTCTATGCTACGCTTATCTTTAGAAATATTAGAAACAACAGTGCTAAAATTTCCTTTGATTACGTCTGATCGGTTTAACTCAAAATGATCAATAGATGTTAATCCTTCTTCGGGAAATTCCCAGGTAATTATAGCACTACTATTATCCAGTAATAGTTTAGCCTCTGTTATTGCAGGGTTGTGTTGTAAGGGTTTTTTACCAGAGCCTGAAATTACTTCAGATGGTGGACCTATTTCACCAAAGGGTGATACACCTTTTAATCGATAATAATACTCTTTATTATTTTGCGGAAGACTATCAATATAAAACATACGATTCGAGGGGTTCTTCTCGCGTTCATTTAAATTAACAATGGGCACGTCTTCTAATGCCTTATAGGTATTTCCATCATCAGATCGCTCAATAATATAATTGTTAAACTGTCTTTTTAATAAGGTGAAATTCCAGCTTAGCATCACATTTTTATCATTAAATACACCAACAAAATCCTGTGGTTCTGGTAATGATTTGTAATCTGACAACCCCAAATATACCCCTCCAGATTTGACATCTAATTTTTCTTTTGGTATTGCTGTACTTATGCTATACAGATAACGTTCATTAGGTTTAACATCGGTATCCACATATGCTAATCCAGAATATTTTGCTACTTCATAATCCTGATCAGCGGCAAAAAGCGCAAAAGAAAAACGCTGTTCTAAAGCTTGTGCCAGGTTAATAATATTCAAAATCCCGTTTCCTCCCTCTTGCAACTCAACCTCAAAGTCTTCACCATAAATTGCTTGTGCTGCAATTGCGGCATTATCATTATTTTCTACAAAATTCTCCCATTGCATCATAGGTTTTGGTAGTATAGGAGTGGATGTGATTTTTTTTACAATAGGCTCTTTCAGAATTTCTTCTCCAATCGCTATTGTTTTTCGCTCTATAGTATATCCGTATTGGTTAACATATTTCCAGGCGAGAGGCGTATTCACTGCCCAACGCAACATAATAGCATCTTTGGTTACAGTACCTATAACTTTTACCTCCGGAATTTCTTCACCAATAGGATCCTGAGCCAACATATGAATTGGTATAAGAGTTAGTATCACCACAAAGGTGTATATGTAGTTTAACTGCTTACTCATATAATGGATTTGTATATTTCACAATATCACTACTTCCGTTTCTGATCTGTCCAGGTAAAACATATTGTAGTTTGGTCTTATATTTTCCTTTCTTCATTAATGGAAAAGGTTCTATTATTAGATCGCGATACTTTTCTATCTCTTCCCAAGGAAGATCAGAACTAACTAATTGATACCTTAGATCAACATAATCCTGATGATAGTAATGAGTAAGATTATATCGATATGGATTATACAAACTTATCTCTCCTGTAAGATCATTTTCTAAGTAGGTTAAATACCATGATAGAGGTTCTACACCTTCTAGTGGTGGTACTCCAACTTTACTAATATCTCTGGTTACTGAAAAAGTATTTTCTAAAGGATACTTTTGATATAACAGCGGATAAATCTGATTTTGGTAGTACGAATTATCAGGAATAGCCGTAGCCACAACAAGTGGTGAATGTGCAGTATATTTATTTCCTACTAATTCTGCCAGCTCAAAAGGTTCGAGAGGGTCTATGGTCGTTAGCAACGTTAATCCATACGGATAAGTAACATGCTTATACAAATCGTTATTACCTTTCATGGCATTCAACTTTTTCTCAAAAGTGGTATACTGACTTGTACCAAAACCAAAAGTTAATAATTCTCTTTCTTCTCCTTTAATGGCAACTTCTTCAATCTTTTTTGAACGAACTTCGACCTCATTCCCTGTATCCTCGCCTCCTATGTCCTTTGATTTATAAGATTCAGTAACATTATCGAAAGTATTATCATTCTCTGGAACCAAGCTAATTTGAACTGTATAGTCTGTTTGGGTAGCTATATTTTCTGGAACACTAAAAGTAATTTGTTTTTTAGCAGCATTGTACCCAAAACTCTTGGTCAATATTGTTCCTGCCTCGCCATTCATCGTCATAGTTTTGTTCCAGGTTGGTACTGCATCAAATAAATAGGATTGACCTCGTTTTAAATTGATATATCCAGTACCGTATTCTTTAATAAAGAAATTCTTTTGACCTAATGTTGGATACATATAAGCAACATTGCTTAATGGTATGGTTTTAGGAGCTTCTCCTGTAGTAAAATTGACTTCTTTGATTTCGGTTGCTACTTTACCATCCTCCATTATGGTTTCCCATTTGCCATCTATAAATTCTTCAAAATGCAATTGTACAAATGCCTTTAGACTTGCATTAGGGGGTAAAATCTCATGAGAATAAAAGATTGCATTATCATTTCTGTCGTTCCATTCTACATCGCCAATAATTGTTTCTCCTTCTTTGGTAACTTCGAACGTATCCATAAAAATGCGATACTTCCGATCTCCGGTATCATCGGGCAACTCGAATATTTTGTTTATTTGCAGATTAAATGCTACTTGTGGTGCCGCAAAAACATCTACTTCTGTAGATCCTTCATTAGGCGACATATCTCCAATCACCACAATCCCGTCTAAGGCACTTCCTCCGATAATTTCGCATTTATCTCCCAGTTCTACCTTAAACCTAAACCGACCTTTGATCAATCCTCCTAAAATACTATAACGGCCTCCCAGATATCCTCTAAACCACGCAGGATTTGGAAGTCGGGCTTGCATGAGTAAGGCTCCTCCTCCTTTAAAAACAGTAAATTTCTTTCTTTTACCGAATAGTTTGACTTTTAATCCTACTTCTCCCTGTAAATATGCATATGACTGCCCATTGGCATACCAACCATTTAATCCAATCTGTTCTGATGATCCTTTACAATGTGCATCTCCATAATCCTTTAGCATGATATCAAAACCTAATCCTGCATCAAAACGCGCATAAAAAATAAGGAATTTCAGATCTCCTGTGGTCACACTAAAATGTGATCCAAAGGCCATTCCTTTGCCCGATTCTAACATGTTAAGGTCCCGCATATAATCCAGTTTTGAAACATCTACTCCCAAAATCTGCGCTACAATATCTGGTGGTGGTGGGCTACCTGGTAAATTATCACCGGTCATGAAATAACCGTCTGTTCTTAATTTTATAATTCCTAGATTTAGAGCAATACCAATAGGATCGTTAGGAGTACCAATTAAAATATGCCACTCATCAGGTCCTACATAAAAATCCATCCATCCTGCGCGACCTTTTGGGCCAACCCCTTCTAGGATACTAAAAAGGTTTACATACACTTCTGAAGTAGCATGGAACGTATCATTTACAAAATCAAAACCTATAAACACATCTGCGGTTATTGCTCCATCTGGATTAAACTCTGGCAATCCTGATTCGCCATCACTAGCAATACCTGCTAATTGTTCATCTAGTACGTCATAAAAGTCAACTGGTAATTTTGCAATAAGTCTACCGTGTCCTTTTAAATATATTTCTTGTAATCCACCCGATTTAAGAAATGCCATACCAAACTCTACAGTTGCATTAAAAAGATCTGGTGATCCTTGAGTAATAATCCCTACCGAGGCTTTCATCCCAAAACCATTTTCATTAAAAGGTTCATAGATTACTCCAGAGATTGAAGCTCCGATCTCATTATAGGCTGCGTTATCTTGATTGGTTGCACCTGCCATTTTCATGTGATTATAGAAACCACCTCCAAATTTATTCATAGCAAAGCCAGGAAAAACAGGTATTCCGTTAGGTAAAGTAACCTCTGCATCTGCAAACCAATACCTAAAATCTGTTGTACGTCCAAATAATGCTTTAGCTTCAACTTCAAATTTTACTCCTGTTGTAAATTTTGCTCCCACTGCTCCTGCAAAACCAGTACCATAGGTAGTATCCTCTTCGAAAATAAAGATGGCACCTTTAAGTTCCATTCCAGCAACTTCCATCTGGATAAAAACACGTTCGAGATCTATTCCATCATATTTCCAGTGATCTCTGCCATCACTATCATCAAGAACACCGTTAATGACTAATTTTGCACCGCCACCGTTACCACCATCACTCTCTGAGGTAAGATTGATATTAAAGTCAAAAACTAATTCTGCTTTGGTATCTGATGGAGTTCTAAGTGCTATTTCATTTATTGTAGCCGGAAAATTAGCAAGTTTCATCTCACCTTGGTATCCAAAGTAGGAAACCGAAAACTTTGGTGATTCTGTTTGCAATAGCATATTTTCAAATACTATTCCTTTAAAATCAACTGTCTTATCTTTTGATTCTGATGATTTGTTTTCTTCTTTTTTTAACCCGGATTGAATACTAACTGATCCGTTAAGGTTAGCTTTGGGCATGAATTTATCATCCTTAACTTTCATTTCTATATAAGAATCTTCGGTCAAAGAAACCTGAGCATTCCACACATCAAATTCTATTGCTTTGGCGCTGGTTACTCTAAAGCTATATTCATCAGGTTGAATAATTGCATTATATTTCAGGCTATCTAATTGAGAAACCGGTAATCTTATTTGCCCGTTAAATTCTCCTGCTTTTATTTTATTGGCTTCTATATCCAATAAAAAATGGTCTAATGAAAAATCCCAACCAGAAGCTGTTCCTTCATCAAGTGTAAATATATTATCACCTGTAAACTTACCCGTTACCCCTTGACCATCAATAATCATATCGGTAGCTCCAAAAGCCACTCGATTATCGCTATTTCTTTTACCAAAGGCTTTGGGTAAAATAACTTCGAGAGATTTGATATATACACCTCTCCATAATTCTTTATTTTCGGTATAATATTTATCAAGGTATGATGATGGTGTATCGGGATCATTACGTATATCGCTAAAATCAAAAATGGCTGTATTTAACCTGAATGTAGTGCCTTCTAATCCTTTAACTCCAAACTCTGGTAAATCGAGGTTTACCACCATATCATTCCAATCACTGGCTACGATTTTAAAATCACTTTCTACATAACCATTTTTCTCTTTACCATCTTCATCTACAGGAAATAGTAACCCATTTGTAAATTTTAAATTAGCATCAATCCCTAATTCTTTAAACCCAGAACAATCCATTAGAGCATAAGTTCCAGGATTTTCGAAATCACCTTTTAAGGTAAGCAACATTGCACCACTGTTAAGATTAACAGTAAACTGTGAAATTAAATTTAACTTAGCGTCTCCTATAATTCCTCCATCACGAGATAATTTGATATTGGAGGCCCCTAGAATCAGTACATTTTTTTCTTCTTTAGTAGTAGTTTGACTTGTGGTCTCTGTATTCTCTACATCTGTGCTTGTCGCCGTAGTGGTACTTGTAGAGGTTGTTCTTGGGAGTTCTACCTTAAGAAAAACGGTAAGTTCTGTGTATGCCGGTTTAAAAACCGCTTTAGCAATCCCAACGGTATAGGTTACATTACTAATTGTTTTCGGAGTAATAGCTACTGGCAATTCTCCTAAACTTTCTTCTTTTAGTAAATCTACATAGTTTTTGGTTACATCTAATGTACTAAATACGTTAGTGGCCATATCTAACCACTTCTTATTTTGTAACGACTCTGGCGTAGTAAACTGAAACCCTTCTTCTACCTCAAAACGTTTATTATATTTAGCTACAACAGGGGTGTCAAATCGTTCAAGTGATTTAAAATTTCTGAACGTTTTAATCGGTTTTGTTGCCACAATTTTCTTGTCCGAATTAGGATTTGTAGCAACGATACTATCAATAGGTTTAGTTTTTTCTATGGAAGCATCTATATTTTCATTGAATACCGGAACCAAAATATCTGTCGCAGACAAACTTGTTGCAAACAAAAAAACACATATATAAAGGGGTAATTGTAGAAGTTTGGTCATAGATTGGGGCTGGGATTAGCGGTGCAAAAATAAAAAAATTAACGTAATATTAACAATTCATTAGCTTAATTTTTAGAGTATTAGATTCTACTTACTGCATTAATAACTGAGTTTGATTAGTGACTTTTGATCAATATTATTTGACTTATATTGTCTATTAAGTAATACTGTACAAGTTTATTTAAAAAAAAACATAAAAAAGTCACGGTTTTCAGGGGTTTTTGAAACATTGATTTTTTGAATGTTTTTTACTCAAGATCAAACACTTCTATTTCTATAAATCGGTTAATTTTTGACAAAACAATTCTAGTCACTTTGACGTTATAAAACTACCTTAGCAAAAAAGAACAACTATGATTTTTCTTTGTTTGGCTTGTCTGAAATAATTAAGTATTTAATTGTTTTCTCAAATGTTATGGGCTCTTCCTCTGACTCATATATTTTGTATAAAAAACCTAGTTCTACTAATTTCGTCAAGTCTTCTACTCCATAACCATTCCATCCTGTAGGAATTTCATATCTATTATGAAGCATTTGACCCCCTATTTCTAATGATTGTGTTGGTAAATCATAAATCCATTCAGATTTAAACACCAATTCATCTGATTTAAGTTCTTTAGATGCTTTTATTAATTCACTTAAAAAAGCATTGCGTTGAGATTCGTCTAAAGCCATATCAATTCATTCTATATTTTTCAAGTACCGGAACAACATCTTCACCAAGGGTCTTGTATAAGGCATCACCTAATTGTTTTTTAGTTCCTAATGGAGTATAAGATCCTTTAATAATATTATCATAAGCTTCATCACCTGGGTCTAAGCCTTTAGCATCTTTTTGTCTTTTTAGAGCCCCTTCCCAGGTTTGTCCCCATTTATCTCCCCAACCATTGGCTGTATATCTTTTATCATTAAAATTAAATATATGTTCTAATAAATCATCGGGTGTAGCCCCTTTATAATCAGTGGTTATCTGTCGTCTTCTAGCACTCATAGATTGCGCTACTTCCAATTTAGATTTACCTTGAGATAATAACATATTTGCTTCATCCTCTAATGATTTTACAACACTAATATATTCATCTCTTAAACCTCCTTTACTAGAATACGCTATTAACTCATCAACATTATTTGAACGAATATCATTCTTCCAAACATCAAAAAGGTTTTCATCTTGTATTTTCTTAAGCCCATCATCAGAAGTACTTGCAAAATCTTTCACAAATTGAGATTTTAAGACATCATCTAGTTGGTCTACTTTACCTTTTAAAACTGAAAATAAAGGATTATCCAATTTAGTTAATATATTTCCTGTGCTAGCTAACCTAAATCCAATTTCGTTTCCTTTAC
Organism: Aquimarina penaris; assembly: GCF_040786285.1. Classification (NCBI taxonomy): domain Bacteria; kingdom Pseudomonadati; phylum Bacteroidota; class Flavobacteriia; order Flavobacteriales; family Flavobacteriaceae; genus Aquimarina; species Aquimarina penaris. The sequence continues at coordinate 2,133,392 of NZ_JBFMKQ010000001.1, read as the reverse complement.
GAAGAATATCGTCTCCTTGATATCTTCCTACTACTTCATAACCTGGGACATCAGCTTCATCTATAATTTTCTTTTTTTGGAACACTCCATCAACATATCTAGCTACTTCATCACTTTTACCATCAATGGTTTTTATTACTTTTACATCCCCTGCCTTTATACCACTAAAGGTTACTGGTAAATTTGAATCGAAAATATTATGAACCTGTTCCAGGCCATCAATTAACTTTTGTTTACTAGCTGGTGAACCTTCATTTATAAGATCTGTTAGTGCTTCAAATGAGTTCTTATTATCATATACAAAACGAGAATGAACATTCGCTAAAATTTCAAGATTTTTTCCATCTTTTGCCACTCTGATATTTTCAAAAGGTTCAAGGACTTTCCATGCTTCTTTAAGGTTTTCCTTCTTAGCAGGTGAAGCCTCATCGAACATTTGTTTAATTTTGGCATACTTTGTATCGTTAAGGACAGCTTCAAGAGAAGGAATTCTTCTTCCAGTTACTATTTCCAATTCATCAATTACCTCTTTTCTTTTGGTAAGATCATTAGGGTCATTAGGATCAATAAAAGCTCTTTGATCGTTTTCTATACGATTTAATAGAATCTCTGCTTGTCTTTTAAATTTTAACCCTAGCTCTCCCGCCTTAATTCCTTTTTGGATAATATCTAGATAAAACCTGATTTGTCTACAAATTTCATCGTTTTCGCAGTGGCCTTCTGAATGTTTCAATAAAAACTCGACTGTAGACAGAGTTAATTTTACATATTCAAATTTTTGAGGACCTTCAGAAATAAGTTCTCTAAGAATAGTAAAATCTATATCATTTAAATCTGCGCCTCCAATGATAGCCTTAAGCCCATCAAGGATTGCATCTTTATCCCCAGCATCTGGAATAAGATTAGGATTACTTTCTATTTCCTTTAGCAAATCATCGGCTCTTCTTTTAACGGCCACGCTTCTCTCTGCAAGGTTAGCGAATCCACCTGCTAACCCTATGGCATCTCCAAAAAAGCCTAATTTCTCACAAAATGTTTTTTCTTGATTGGTTTGTTGCCCTGTTTGATTCTGATTTGGATTATCACAAGCTCCGGAGTACTTCAGTAATAGATTAGTTGTAGCTAATATCGCATCTGCTCCATCCAATCCAATCAATATGCCCTTTAGTTTACCAAGTTTTGTGATATGTCTTAATTTTGCAATATTTCCTATACCAGAAAACGTAAGCACTGCTTCAAAAGCAAAGTTTGCTCCTCTATCGGTATTACTGGTTGAGTAGTTTTCGGCAATAGCTTTAAGAATAAACATTGGGATATTTACAGACTCTACTATAAAACCCGGATCAGCTATATTTTTATACTTCACTAACTTTATTGGATCATAAATGTCAAAGGTACCGATATGTTTATCCGTAATAAAGCTGATTTTTTCTTCTAACTTGATCGATGTATCTCCTTCAAAAGTCAAATCATAATCACTAAAGTAAAACCCTAAGGTCTTTTCACTTTCATATGGTATATCTTGCACCGGTTTTGATACAAAATCAGATTCTTTCCAAATGGCATACAAGACATTAATGAACTTAGTAAAATTATCTTTGCCTCCCCAATTATCTAAACGACTATAAAGTTTTCTAAATGCAATTTCACCATCAATCTTTTCGGTCTTTAAACTGTTAAGAAAAGGATTCGTTGAACGCTTCCCTAAGGCTTCAACAATAGTGATTACTGCGTCTTCCTCTGAAACTCCTATATCATTAACAGAACAGCCTAGAAGTGCACTTAAGGCCGACCATAACTTTTCATTATTAATAAATGTTGAATCATGGATATAGGAAAGGTAGTTACTCGGTATTTCAGAAAAATAGGTATCAATACTGTCGCAATCTGTACTTTCAGAAATACCTTGTTTAGGAAAAAAATTATCATTTAAGTAATCTATTATTTGTTTAGAATAGTTAGACAAATAAGGCAGTTTAAGACTTTCTTTCCGATCAATTTTGAGATAATTACAAAATGCTTCTATCTGATCATGATGATCAAATTCGAATATAAAAAGATCATCTTTCTCGTTTTTTAGGGTTAGTTCATAAGTTACATTAGTTCTTAAAGTATTGATCTTTATATTTAAACTTTCTTTTCCTGGAGCAATTTTAAATTTTTCAACTTTTTTGTCCGGTTGTTGATTCAGCTTAAATATTAATTTATCCGCACCTAGGTTTATCGTATGATCTTTTGTAAATGAGATATAGGTACCTTCATCTCCTTCTGTTTTTCTTTTATGTATAAAAGATTTCCAAGGAAATTCTTCATTTTTTCCCGCATAACAGCCTTTAATATAATTTAAAACATCAACAAATTGTCTATCACCAAAATCTTCATGAGTTGTCAAAAATCCATTAAACTCACTTAAAAATTCTTTAAAAAAGGCTTCAGAATTTTCTTTTGTCAATTGTTCATCAATTATCTTGCTTCTATCGTAACTTTTCTGTTTTCTCTGTCCATATTTATTTGTTAATAATTTGGCCCAACGATAAAATTTATATGGGGAAATATAATCTCCTGCTCCACTTCCTTTTCTAGAGTATACTCTATGCGGCACTACCCATGAAAGATTATTTGTTTCAGTATAACCATTTGTATGTTGATCTTTCCAAGATTCTATTTGCGTAAAATGACCAAAACCTTCTTTTTTACTATTTCTTATTTTGGCAATATCAAAAATGACCCTATAATCATCAAGGTTTTCAGTTTCTTCAACCAACATTTCAACAAACAACTTGGTTATCTGCGGAATCTCATTTGCAAATGATCCATATCTTCCAATTGAAGAAAATATTGTATTCAATGCCATCTGATGATTCTCCTTTAAATCGTCATGATATTTACCTACTAGATAATTAACAACATCCCATTTTTCAAGATCACTGTTTATTTGAGAAGTAGTGCTTCCTATAGCTTTTATGAATCTGGTATAGTTATCTTCATTTCCGCTCCAAAGGTTATCAAAAGTAGAATCATCTATTTCAGCTAATAACTCTTCTAATATTTTAGGTTCTCCTAATAATAATTTATAAAACTCGCTATAAAAAAGACCCACATCATCAACAAAAGGAGTCATTTCAAACAAATCCAATATCAAGTCCTCATATTTTTCTGTGATACTTGTACTAGCGATAATTTTAGATAGTATAGAAAATCTTTGTTCTGCAGTAAAATATTGAGCTCCGCAATTGGCTATACTTTTAAGCTTTTCAAAATCTTCATCTTTAAACTCATTTTTACTTAGAAGTTGAGCTAAAGTTTCTTTAGTTTCTTTTATATATTGTGATTTATCCTCGGGAAAGAGATATTTACGTAATTCATTTAATCCATCCGGAGAACTTCCTGTGCAATATGTTGGTGCATATATTACAACATTTCCATAATCTAACTTGAAACGGTAGCCACTTTTTACCTCTAAAGCTTCAGGTTTATCAGTAGATTTACCGCTAAAATTCCCTTTTTTAATATCTATTACAAAGCAATGTTCACTCGAGAAACCATATTCCCTGGTTGCAATAGAATACTTGCCTGTCTTTCCAAACGCTTCCGTATCAAAAGAAATAAAGTTTGTTTCAGAATTAAGGTATGCACATCGTATGACCTGAAATATTTTATCCGCAAATTCTGAATCGGTATACTCCCCCTCTTCATCACCCTGAAACCAGTACAATTCAAACCCGGGAGCATGCATCTTTTTCCAATTCATATGGTTAAGCACTGTTTCTCCTTTGTAGTCCATCAAGAAATCTGTAGATTTTTCTGTCGTTTTATATTCTACAAAGGGATGCTCTAGTCCAAAAACTCCGTGCCCCAATTCATGGGCTATAGTTCTTGGTTGATCGGTTGAGTTAAACACAAAAGCAAATTGGCTCTTAAGCGGCATAAAACCTTCTATACTATCGTCTGTAGTTGGCAGATCGGTTAAGAAAACATAATAGGTATCTTTTTTATAATCACCATTTGCTTTATAATATGCATTGATTGCACTTTCTTCGGGAGAATAATGTGATAATATACTACTATCACCAATATCAAGTTTTCCATTTGCCACTTCTTTATCCCATACACTCGTAGGGATTTGCAATCTACTCCCTACTTTGATATTAAAATTAACTCCTGCCTTATTATAAATAGTATTAATCTGTCCTTTAATATTAGAAGTAATGCTTACGCCATTAACTGGCACAATAACCAAGTCGATAGCCGCAACCTCTTTTACTCCCAAATGGACCAAATTAAGTGCTCCTGCGACTGCATACTTTCCTGAGTCCTTAAGCTTAACAGTAGCTAGTACTTCTTCTATGAGATATCCAGATTTTTTCTTTAGAGATAGGGTAGCGATATCCTCCTCCCAACTTACAGGAATTTTCATCCCTTCTTTGGTCTTAAAAACAATATCATCTTTGGTAATACTACTATCAGAAAATGTGGCTTTAGCCGTAATAACATCCTCTCCTTTTGTGTCGGATATTGCCTTATAGGGAACATGATATACTTCGCCATTAGCCATGGCTAGTGTTTTATATTCATCCTTAAGTTCTTTAGAGTCTATTCCTTCAGGTAAACTATCAAAATAGTATGTACCTGATTTTTGAAAATCTACACGTACTCCTGTGGCCGAGATTTCGGATACTTCTCCATCACTAATTCCTGTGGTATTATCATCGGTAACTGCTCCCCCTTCTGCTTCTTGTCCTTTTATGATGGTACCATCATCACCTACAGACCAAATTGCACCATTACTATCTCTTATTTGCACATCTCGCCCTCCGGGAAAAATATCTTTTTCTCCATTTGCTCCATTAACTTCAATCGCACCATTGCTATTAATAGTTATGCTAGTTATAACAAAGCTTACTTCCTCTATACTATCTAATTCTCCTTCGTCTCCTGTAATCCCTTCAGAAATATCTACATCTATATCTACAGTCATCTCTGCGCCTTCACCAAACTCTGGATCGTATAGCGTTATAATCTCACCCTGGGCAAGTTGGTTATCGGTATTTACTAATATCCCATCAAATTTAACCCCAAATCTGGCAAGGTTTAAGTAGGGTATACCAACATAACCTCTACCTGTAATTATTCCGTTAGCCTGGTTATCTATATCTGTAATAGTAATCACAAAATCCCCTGCAGTAATACGATCGCCTACCAATAATCCGGTATGAGGTTCTCTATTACTAATGGCAACTTCATCTGGTACAATACCACAATTATAATTAGCCGTCTCATCTTGTGCAGTAGCCGTTGTTATTTCTTGTGTATCTGAATACTCTCCGTATTGAAATTTACATTTTCCCTTTACCTTATACTCATATGTCGTACCTGGCTTTAAATCCCAAACTGTAGCCCATCCACTATTGGTGCGCATGGTAAACCATTGTGCATTTGGTTTATTTACCTCTCGATATGCTATTGTATATTCTTGATATACTGTTGGGTCTTCATCCCAAAAAACATTGATTTTGGATATTCCTTTAGGTTCTGCATATATATTGAGTGGAGTTGTACAGGGTGATGTTCTTGAGAACCAAAAAATCTCACTTTTACCTTCATTTCTAAATAGCCCTATTTCCTCTGCTCCTTGCAATGCTTTGGCTCTTACTCGCCATGCATACCTCTTATCTGCCAGTAGTAACGGTTGTGTAGGACCATACACAAATGTTGTAGCTCTAGTGGTAGTTTCAAAAAAAGGAGGTGCTGATAAAAATGCTGTTTGGGGATCCACAAAATCATCCCATATCTCTACGATACTAAACTCATATTCTACATTACTTACATTGATTTGTCTTGGTGTCCATTGAAAAACAATATTATCTACTTCTTTAGGTTCAATGTTAATCTTATTAAGTGGAAGATTTAATATTGGCGGCTCATTTTTAAAGATGTACGTACTTGCACATGTTTTGGATGACAAACGATTACCCGTAGTAAAATCAAAGATTTCAAAACAAAACTGATAACTCCCTTCGGGTATGGTACGTCCATAAATATTGGCATTAATACCTTGTAGGTTTTGAAATTCGAAATACGGAGCCAATTCTGTATTAGTAAGTACTAAAGGAATACCACCATCAATAAATAATTGAGAAGCTCCTATAACTACATCTCTACTTTCAAAGTTGATTCCATTACCTTCAAAATAAACTTTTAATCGAATTTGCTCATTTGCAATGGTAACATCACTAAGTAATAATTGAACTCGTAATGGACTATTGATTGTGTTTGCATCTGCATAACTATGAAAATTTACTGGCGCAGGAGGATTAACCTGTGGAACGATGGTAATCGGAAAACGTTGCGCATTAGCCTGAATGAAACTACAAAATATTACAATAAGGGTACATAATAAGTTTTTCATGAGGTGGTTAGTTCTTGTCGATATATCGTAATTCAAACTTATCAGGGTCTGTATGTTTTAATGACTCTTTTAAGTAGAAATCAATAATCTGGGTTATCAAATATAGCTCGATTTTTTGATCGTCTTCTTTTTTGTCTTTCATCCTGAATATATTATCTTTTTCATTTTCCATTAATCGAGAAAGATATTTATCTGGATGTTCAACTTTTTTTAATGTTCTGTAACTTTGAATAATAGGAAGCATCCAACGATGTCCTATTAACCTACCTATAGCAATATCACTGTTTCTTTGTAGGCGTTGATAGGTTTCTTTTAACTCCTTATGGGCATGATCTCTTTCTGTTTCTGATTTTTTATGTAGTTGGTGATTATCTACTGCCACTTTTGCTTTTACAAAGGCTTTTTCAAAGGCATAATCAAGACGTAGCATATCTCTTCTCAATTCTTGTAAAATATTAAATACAAGTTGATTATATCCCGCTAAAAAATCTTCATAACTATATAACTCTTTCAAAAAATCAATAGCTTTAGGTTTATATGCTTTAGCTTCTTTTTCATCTGCCACAATTTGTCGTAACATAGCAAGCTCTCCCTTCTTATATCCAGGAATATGATCAAAATGAGGATGATTTTGAAGACTTTTCAATTTTAGATTAACCTCTGCAAGAGTTCCTTGATACAATGAGTCTCTATATCTAAACTGAACTCTTTGCTCTTCTTCTGGTTTCTTATTTTTCTTACTTTTTTCTTTCTTTACCTTTTCTTTTCTTTTAGGAGGTCCAAATTTTGGATTAAACTTATCGAAGGTATAATTGTATCCAAAAGTAGCTGTGAAATCCTGAGTCGAAGTAGTAGAATTTCTAAATTGAGATAATAAATTAAGACTAAAATTGTGTCTTTTGAGATAAATATATGTATTACTAATTCTTACATTGGTAACCTCTCCTTGTTTTTCTCCATTACTAGTACTTTGATTATAACTTATAGAACCTGTGGTTCTTAATTTTTTATCGAAAAACTGTTTGTTTGCAGATAGTATAGGTCCAAATGTAACATTATTATCCACTCCAATAGTACTGTAGCTCACATTTACGCCAGTAGAAACATTAAGATTCATAGTAGGATATCCCATGGCATAAGATAGGTTTCCATTATAAAAATTAGACTCACCATTTTCTACTGTTTGTCCGCCTTGTTTGTTTGTTGCATTCTGGAAAGAAAGTGCAATATTCAGGTTTCGTTTGTGTGTTTCTGTATCTTTTAGGATATAATTTGTATTGAGATTAGCATTTTGAGAAATTTGCTGAAAATCTAATGTATCTAAATTATCAACCTGAGAAACTTCATTAATAAAATCGAATTGGTTTTTGATATTAGTAAACGACTGAAAGTTAGAATAGCCTCCTGATATATTTAGTTTTTCTGTTGCACTATACGTTACATTAACAGCACTTACTACACGTTGTAGTTGAGTGCTTTTGTTATTATCCAGATCGTCTCTTTGTAATCCTGCGTTAAAAGAGACGTTAATTTTATTTTCAAATAAATTCTGTGTAGCATTTAGTGTTATATTTTCAAGGTCATTATTAAAGAAATAAGCTCCTAGAGTTCTATAATCCGGATCTATATATTCATACCCAACTCCAACCGTTCCTTGCCCAACAGGATAAGAGAAATTAGCATTATAAGCCTTATAATTTTGAGTTGTAGCATTATTATCCAGCAATGCCGATAGGATAAAAGGGTTTTCTTCTTCATCTACCGCGTTAAGATCTTCTGTTAGGACGGAGGATGCCACTTCGACACGAACCTCTCCTTTATCAAAAAGCTTGACTGTACTCTCGAGACTAACAACCACATTTTCTTTAGGTTGAAGTTCTAGTTCGACGGGAACAGGATTAGTTAAAGAGTTTTTATCATCGGTAGCTTTAAAAAAGATAGCTGCAAGAGAAACTTTTTCAAAATCATATGATGATTTAAATCCATATCCTATTCTTTTATATGCTGTTAACGACTGCGGGTCATCTGGATTATATTCTGCTTCTTTAAGCAGTCGTCCATACATTGCGCTTATTTTAAAACGCCCTTCGGGGGTAAGGTCTACACCTAAACCCGTAAATTGATGTCCGCTTAAGGTATAAGGAGAAAACGTCATACTAACATCACCTATATGAGTGGTAACCCATTTATAAGACGGATGAATACTTAGTCTATTAAACGAAAAAGGATTACTACTTTGAAAATCTTGATTAGAATATGAAAATGAAAAAGGAATATTATATATTCCACTAATATTTAAATTAATATTTCCTGTTAAAAAGTATGTAAATGGCTCTCGATTAGATTGCCCTTCATAAAAAATTGCATTAGCCGCCACACCTCCTGTTAATTTAAACAATTTCGTCTTACCTATCTGTCCAAGGTCTTGACAAAAGGCAATTGCTGAGAAGCATAAGAAAAAAATGTAACAGAGTAATTTTGGGGCCAAATGTTAATGTTTTCTTAATAAAGGAGTGCGAAAATATACTTTTTCAATTAGGTAACCAAAAATCACAAGTCCTTTTAACCAACTTACATCATTCACTAAACACCTAAATATCTGTAACATACCATGATCCTCAACTCCTTAAAATTAATACTAAAATCGAATTACATTCTTTCTTATTTATACAGCTTTACAAACCTTGTTTACTAAAAATGTAATTAACTTTTCAAAAGTATTTTATTTTTTCTTAGAAAATATCACTGTTTTCAGGGGTGTTGTCTAGAATTTATTTGATTTATAATCAAAAACATACGTTAAGCAGTACTATCCTATTTAATTAGCAAGGAATCGTAAAATAAAAGGTGCTTCCTTTTCCTTCTTGAGATTCTAACCAAATTGTACCGCCGTGGGATTCTACAATTTTTTTGCAGTGCGCCAAACCAATACCGGTTCCTTGATATTGTTCTCTGGAGTGTAATCGTTGAAATATGGCAAATATTCTTTCTTTATGTTGTTCTGGAATTCCTATACCATTGTCTCGTATCGAAAATTCCCAAAAACCATTTGATATATCTTTTGAACCCTTCTTTTTGGTACAAGAAATATCAATTTCTGGAATACTATTGGGTTCTCTAAATTTGATCGCATTACTAATAAGGTTTTGAAACAACAGGCGTAGTTCTACCTCGGAGCCTTTTACAATTGGTAAATTGTTTACATCTATTTTAGCACCAGTCTGTTCAATAATACTTTTTAAATCTGCTGCTAACTCTTTAAATATACTATTGCAATCGACATTAGAATAGTCCTTACTTCTACCTAATCTAGAATATTCTAATAAAGCATCAATCAATTTCTTCATTCTTATACTAGCATCCTTAATAAAAGTCAGGCTTTCTTTTCCTACCTCATCAAAACTATCACCATAATCTTCTGCTATGAGTCCAATAAAACTCGAAATTGTATTTAATGGTTCTTGTAGATCATGACTTGCTATATACGCAAATTGTTCTAATTCTTTATTCTTTGCTTCTAACTCGACAGATTGTTCATAAATAGCCTTATTCTTTTTCTCTAATGCTATATTAAATCTTTTCTTAGCCAGGTAACTTCTATAGATCACAAAACTAACCCCAATAGCCAAGACTACTAAAGCTATTAATAACATGTTTATTTTTTTCTGAATATCAATTTCAGAATTTTGCTGTTCAAGGATTTCATCCTGCTGTTTGATTTGAGCATCTTGTTGCTCTAAAAAATCATTCCTTTTATCGATTTCTACATTACTGGCCTTAATCTTCTCTTCTTGTTTCTTAATAAATGTAATCTGTTCCTGAATGTTTTTCTCGAGCTCTTCTTCGATAATAGCCTTTTCTTCGAACTTTTTCTGCTGTATTATACTCTCAGTATACAACCTCTCAATTTCCTCATTACGCTTAACAATCTCTTCTCTATTACTATCTATTTCTCTTTCCTGATGATCTATTTTTTCTAGCTGATCCGTTATTTTATTCTTTTGGCCCTGTATCTCCTTCTCCTTATCCTGAATTACCGTTTTATGTTCTCTATTTTCTTCTTGTACCTTAGTTAATGATTTTTCAGCTTTTCTAAATAATCGTTTCCATTTTTCTGAAGATGTAATTGCATATCGTTTTAATGAAGGCGCCATTAAAAATTCTTCATTTTCGATCCTATCGGAATTAACTTCATACTCAAAAGAATCACCTACATTAACCATATTAATCATAGATGCATTGAAGTTATAATCTTCGCTTACCAATAGAATATTTTTATCTGAAATTTTACTTAAAACATAGTGAATCCCATAATTATATTTATGATTCACATATAGCAATTGGATATCTTTTACATCTTTCACTAATTGAAAACGAACAATTTCAACAGGTTTTCCATGTATCTTTCGTTTTTGGGATAATGCCTGGAGATCCAGTATAGTTCTATCAGGTCCCAGCACGCCAATTTTAAAAGTTGGTTTCTCTTCTAGATTTTGCCATTCTATTTGTTGGGCAAAATTAAAAATAAAAATAGCTCTTTGTAATCTCTTTACTTCTTCATTACTCGTGTTTTGAGCCTGAAGTTGTAGTGAAAAAGTAATAGCAAAAAAGCAGAGGACCACAGACAACAATTGAGTTTTTAATGCATATATATATTGAAATCTATACATCATAACCTTAGCAATAGTCTTAGGTAATAATTTGCTCCATTAACTCCAAACTGTTGTACTCGTCGGCTATAGATAAAATTACCATCTTCGGTGTTAGCAGAATGCTTATGTTTATCTGGATACACATTAAAAACATTATTCCCTCCCAGAGTACATTTTATATAATCATTAACTTGATATGAAACCGCCATATCGGTGACTAATTTTGGAGTAAAAATCTGGTCTCGGGTTTCTACAGTACCTGTAAAATCATTTAAAACCCAGTTGGTGAGATTTCCATCTTCTGGGTGAATGAATTTCACTTCTCCAAACAATGTATTTACCATTTGAAATCTATACTTATTAAAATCATAAGAAAGTAAAGAGTTGATCTTATAGTTTGGTTGAGAATATTCTACTCGGGCAACCTCTTCTCTATTAAATAAGACTTCTTCTTGTCCTACAAGTGCAGGAGAAACTTTAATATCACCTTCTACCGTTGTACTTGTAATGTTTGCTCCCAGAGATGCATTAAACTCTCCGGTACCAATAGAATTTTTAAAAAATAAAACTGCATCTGCTCCAGAGGTTTTTGAATCTATTGCGTTGGCAAAAAATTGTGCTGCTCCTGCATTAAAAGGGTCTAATATGGTTTCATATCCTTCAGAAAATCTTCCTGATAATACAATTCTATCTTCAATATTAATCAAGTAATAATCAATGCTAAACGTAAAATTATCATTTAGTTTACCACTAAACCCGGCACTTAAGTGACTTGATAATTCTGGTTTTAATTTCCCAATCTGAAAAGCTTCAGTAACTACAGCACTTTCGTTATTAAAGGTCCCTACCTGGACACTTTCTCCATTAACGAATTGGGTGCTAATATTCTGAAAAAACACTTGATGAAGTGATGGTGCTCTAAAACCGGTAGAAAAACCAGCTCTAACGCTAATCTCATCTTTAATTCTATATCTTCCAGATATTTTCCAGATGGCCTGACTTCCAAAATCATTGTAGGCTTCATATCTTGCAGCTCCTCTAACTAATAGTTTTTCTGATAAATTTGCTTCAATATCCAGGTATCCAGAACTATTTGTTCTAAAACGATTTAATTCATTTTCTGGCCTAAACCCCGGAAAAACCTGAGCCCCAACAATTCGGGGTAGCTCTTCTCCGATATCATTAATATATGTACTCTCACCATCAATATACGAAGCTTCTTCCCCTGCTATAATCTGGTAATTCTCTACTCGCAGCTCGGCGCCAAAAGCAATATTTACACCATGAAGCCAATCAAACGTTCTGGATATGTCAAGATTTGTAGTATTTTGCTTGTACATAAATCCCCCTGCATAAAACGTTCTGGGAGAAGCCACTCCTAATGAGGCATTGATAGAATTATTTACTGTATAGTCTAGTCTATTTACTCCTATAGAATGACTAAAATCAACATCCCATCCATTTTTTATCCCTTTTACTCCACCAGTAACGGCGTCGTCTTGTATATCGGTAAGAATTTCTGGAGAAAAACCATTTGGAAACAAGTCAAGAACAACTCGATCTTCATCTTTAGGAAAACGATAAAACCCCTTTGATTTGCCTTCTCTATAATTTCTTCCTCCGTGCATATAAAATATGGCCGAATCCGACATCGGTATTTCGCCATTAAAAGATAAGGCTAGGTTTTGAGTTTCTGCACTCCCGATTTCCATAACTTGTTTGTTAGAATATCCTGTTTGCGCAAAAAAATTATTCTCTTCTATTAATATTTGATCCTCTGCTTCGTTATTAGAATACACCGCTCCTGTATAATTACCTGCTCTATTTATAGCCTCTCTTTCTCTATATTCTGCGGTAACATTAACATAACCTGTTTTCCCTATTTTAAGACCAAAATTAGCAGAAGAATATACGTTAAGCCCATCTCCTTCTGTATTTACACCAACTCTATTATCTACCTGAATAGTCTCTATTTGCTTTTTTAGAATAATATTAATCACTCCGGCAATAGCATCAGAACCATATTGAGATGTTGCTCCATCGCGCAAAACTTCAACACGATCTATTGCCGCAATTGGTATTGCATTAAAATCCGTACCTACAGACCCTCTACCTACTGTCCCGTTAACGTTTAACAAGGAGCTACTGTGTCTTCGTTTACCATTGATTAATACTAAAACCTGATCTGGCCCTAATCCTCTAAGTGTTGCCGGGTCAATATGATCTGTTCCATCTGCAATCGTTTGATTTGTAGAATGAAATGATGGAATTAAATAATGAAGTATATGACTTAGCTCTATCTGTGAAGTATTGGTTAATTGTTGCGGTGATATAATGTCTACCGCTGCTGTATTTTTTAGTAATGATTTAGGTTTAGCTCGTGACCCTAAAGAAACAGGTTGATCTATAGAAAACCCAGTTTCTAACAGAAAATCAATTTTCAAGGTATCTCCAACTTTTATGGTTACAGTTTTAGAAATCGAAGTATACATTACAAAGCCCGTTGTAAGCACATACTCTCCTTCATCAACACCAAAAACATAATTACCATTAACATCTGTAGTCGTACTTTTATCTGTACCCTCTATTACAACTCTTGCACCTGGTAAATTACCAAATTGATCTGAAACATTTCCTGTGATTGTGGCTCTGGATTGAGAAAAAACTTGAGAAAAACAACAAAAAAAGAGTATCACAGTAAGAAATAATTGATACTGGCTTAGAAAAAAAAGGGGTATTTTTTTGCTCTTGACTTTAATGTGTTTATTTATTTTAATAGTACACCGATGGTTTATTGTTTTCTTTAAAAATATGATGCATTACAATCAAATATGTATCTGTTTTTTTTGAATACTTCTTCTAAATCACAAAACTAAATTGCCTGACGTACAACACTCATCTGTTTGAGAATTTCCAAAATACTTAGATACAATATCACTAACTATTTTTTTTGTCAGCATTTTTTCTTGGAACTCTTTGATTTCGGGAATACTTTCTGCAGTTTTTTTATCTTCCAGACTTAGCGCTGCACCCAGCATTAATATAATATTAGATTTTTTATATGCATCATCTAACTGTTGATATTCTGAGATAAACTCCCACCCATCCATTATTGGCATATTAATATCTAAAAATATGATCTCAGGAATCATTCCTGTTTTAAGATACTCAAGAGCCTCTTTCCCATTTTCTGCAACAACTACTTCTTCTACACAACCCACTTTTTCAATAATCGTTTTATTAAAAAAATTGGTTGCCTTACTATCATCAATAAGCAGAAAACATTTCAATTTCTTCATTTACTAAGAATGTTTATATATATGATAATTCAGACAATGATTTTAACCTATTTCATCTATTATCATCGCCGTTTAATGTTAGAAAACTAGAATCCAATATTTCGGCAAAAAAATGCAAAACTATAGGTTATCAATTAAAACAAGAAAGAAATCGATTCGATTTTTAGATTAAATACAGAAAAAAGCGTCAAAACACCATCTCTTTCTATGTTTTATTATAAAAATAATTATCCTTTATAATATATCAACTATCAAAATGGTTTTTTAGTACATTATCCAATAACCCCAAAGACAATGGTTTATTTATAAAATCATCTACAGAATGATTTTTTGCTGATTCCCGTACATCATCTGGGTTAGAAGATGTTGATAATAAAATTACCTTAATACCATGTGTGAGATTTTGATCAAGCTTAGAAAACTCTGTTAAAAATTCCCACCCATTCATAGCTGGCATATTAATATCTAAGAAAATAAGGTCGGGTTTAATAGCTGTATTGTTTTTTACAGCGTTAAGGTACTCAAGAGCTGCCATTCCGCTTTGCACAGTATTTACCTGCTGAAAGCCTTCATGTTTGGTAACAACTCTTTCGTTAAAGAAATTCGTGGCCCTATCATCATCTATTAATAAGACGCAATTCACCAATTTATACATATGACTATTCCAATTACCCATTAAAGAAAATAAACTTATTCGACATTTCATAACAAAACTATATTTAATAAAATAGTTTTCGTTTAACAACACATATTTTACGGTAAAATAACTAATTAGGTTCGATTTACGATGTAGAGATAATTTCAAATATCAAATTAATACGATTGTATCGTGAATATTAGTTTTGACAAAGTTTTACTAAAGACTCTAAAAAATAAGTGTAACTTTAAACAAAATCAGACGACTTATAATTCTACTAACAGTCTGCAAGGGATATATGCTTGAAAAAATAAAAAATAAGTGCAAGAGCACATCTTTAAGATATACTTTTTATAGTCATATCGATGAAATACCTAGAGCTAAATGGAATTTAGCAAATCCGAAAAACAACATTTTTCTCTCCTTAGAGTATCTAAAGACTCTAGAAGACACTCTTTCTGAAACTATTCGATTTAGGTATATCCTATTTTACCATAAAGAAACTCCTGTAGCAATTGCTGCTACACAACTTATCAAATTTAATTCTGCACAATTAAAATTTCAAGAATTTCCGTGTAGAATTAGTGATGCTATAAAGAACACTTTGTTCAAAAACCTGGATGTAAAAGTATTAGTATGCGGTAATTTGTTTTCTTGTGGTGAACATGGTTTTG
This sequence comes from Aquimarina penaris, assembly GCF_040786285.1. NCBI lineage: Bacteria > Pseudomonadati > Bacteroidota > Flavobacteriia > Flavobacteriales > Flavobacteriaceae > Aquimarina > Aquimarina penaris. Next base: position 2,117,721 of record NZ_JBFMKQ010000001.1, on the reverse strand, counting down.
TCTACAATGCTGATAAATTAACTGCTAAAGATGCTTTTGAAAGCTTATCTAGTGCCTTACGTGAAATACGAAAATCTGAAAATACAGATAAACCCTCATTTATATTATTAAAGGAATTTTGGCCACACTCTTTTGACAATAGTGATTACATTAAAGAACATGATTTTAGAGAGTTTGAAATTGATGTTAATATGGTACTAAACATTCACCCAGATTGGAATACCTTTGATGACTACCTGGCGAGCATGCGAACCAAATTTAGAACCAGAGCCAAAAAAGTTTTTAAAAACTCTGAAAAGATTGTTGTAAAGGACTTTACTACCGAAGATATTGATACATTTCAAGATAAAATTAATGAATTGTATCTGTCTGTAATTGAAAAAGCAGATTTTAAAATCGGAAAATTAAATGCTTCCACTTTTATGAGTTTAAAAAAGACCCTTAAAGAATCATTCACTTTCAAAGGATATTTTTTAGATGAAAAATTAGTAGGCTTTACTACCTCTTTTATTTTGGATGATGTAATAGATGCAAACCACATTGGTATAGATTATAGCTACAATAAAGAGTACGATATTTACCAAAAAATGCTATACGACTATGTTGACCTTGCCATTTCAAAAAAAACAAAAGAACTAAGATTAGGAAGAACTGCAGAAATCATAAAGAGCTGTGTGGGTGCAAAACCTGTAGAAATGAAATTATATGTACGACATGGCAATTCTATCTCTAATACACTACTAAAACCCTTGGTAGAACTAATTTCTCCTAATGAATACGAAGTTAGAAACCCATTCAAACTTCAACTAGATTAATTTATGGACTCATTAACTCAAATCGTACTTGGCGCGGCTGTTGGCGAAGCCACTTTAGGTAGAAAAGTTGGTAACAAAGCTATGCTTTGGGGAGCGGTAGCCGGAACCATTCCCGATTTAGATGTATTATCCAAACTTTTTGTAGACAACGTAACAGCCAATGAGCTACATAGAGGGTTTTCGCATTCTATATTATTCAGTATTTTGGCAGCACCTTTATTTGGGTGGCTAATAGCAAAACTCTATAAAAATAAAGAAGCAGATTGGAAAGATTGGACTAAATTGATGTTTCTAGGTTTATTTACCCACCCAATTCTAGACGCATTCACTACTTGGGGAACTCAATTATTCTGGCCATTTAATTATAAAGTGGCGATTAACAATATTTTTGTCGTTGATCCTTTATACACGATACCATTTTTGATTTTTGTAATCATAGCGATGTTCTATAAGAGAACACATCCTAAAAGGAAAAAATATAACAACCTTGGGTTATATATTAGTAGTTCTTACATGGTTATTACTTTGTTATTGCAGCAAACTGCAACAGCCAATTTTTCTACAAACCTAGAAAATCAACATATTCAATACAATGAAATACAAACTCGCCCTACTCCATTAAATAGTATTTTATGGACAGCCAATATAGAAACCAATGACTCGTTCTTAATTGGCTATTACTCATTATTAGATGAAGATGATCGTATTGATTTTTCAGAGTTTCCTAAGAACCATCATTTATTAGGTGAAATGAGAAATGATCCACTTATCCCAAGATTAATTAAACTTTCTGAAGGATGGTACACTATTGAAAAAAATGATGACAGTATATATTTTAACGACCTAAGGTTCGGAACATTTGGTATAGACGGCAAGGCAAAGCGTTTTGTCTTTAGTTATGAATTATATTATGATGATAACGGAGACCTAAAAGCCAAAGAAAGAGAACGGGATGTAGAAGAAGCATCACCATTACTCAAAAAATTATTTACCCGAGTTTTAGGAAATAAATCATAAAAAAAGGATCTGAAAGTTCAGATCCTTTTTTATTGTACTCTTCAATTTTTTATGCGAATTGGCAAATAACACCTCCCATTAAAGCTAAACATACTGTCCAGTATCCTACGTTAACAAGAATATATTTAAATCCTTTTCTTTCAAAAAGCGCATTAGTTCCTAATACAGGTAATACAAAGAATATTCCAGCTATCGTACCATGTAAGGCCCCGTGCTTGAACGTTCTAAAATTCTCTCCATATTTAGCCATAAAATCCTGTGCATATTGATATGTTTCGGTTCCTTCTTTCATTAGGTCAGGATCATTCATTAGCGTAGAGAAAAACCCAAATTGATGAATTACAATAGTATTCAACATCATAGCCAGGAAGAAACTAAATACATAGCTCAGGATAAAAATTAAAGCCATGTTGCCTCCTTTTAAGTCTTCTGGAGTAAACCCGCATGCATTCATCCAAGCGGTTCCAAAAACCTTAGGATTATACCATATAAAACCTAGTACCATTGGTATTAAAGCCGCAAGTGCTGCAATCAAAAAATTAACTTCCATATTGATTAGTGTTTAAAGTTGTTTCTCAAATATAGGGAAAAAACAATTTATCTGTTTTTACCAGACCAAATACAACAATCTGATAGAGAATAATATCAAAAGAACTCCAGTGATTCTAAAAAAAGTAGTGAGGCGTTTCACAGATATAAATTTCTTTACTCTACCTGATAAAAATACCTTCAATAAATCAGTGGTAAGTATTCCTAATAAAACGGCTACAAGAAAAATACTTAAAGATTGAGTTTCTGGATAGTTAAGCTTTCCATAGTTAAAAACTCCAATCCAAACTACAAAAACAAATGGATTAAAAAAGTTAACACTAAAACCTTTTATAAAAAACGTCTGTAGCCCTCTTGAGTTAATAGAAACCTCTGTAGTAATCTTTGCCTTTTTAATTAGGTAATTAACCCCTAAAACAAAGACAATAACACTGCCAATGACACCAACCCAAAACTGGTTATCATCGATGTTAATAAAAGAAGAAAGCCCATAATAACATAGAGCAACACAAACAATATCACTTACAATTATCCCCAAAGCAACAGCAATACCCGCTTTAGAACCCGATTGAAAACTACTATTCAATAATAAAAAGAATACAGGGCCTACAAAAATGATCATCCCTAAACCTATTCCAAAACCTTCTAAAAATGACATTGAATTACAAACACTGATTACGTATGTAAATATATAGTAATTATTAAGAAAAAAGGAAGCCCTAAAAAGATGGCTGCATCCTGTTGCTATTAAGCCAACAAAAAACTAACTTTAAAAACCTATTCCTTAATGTAAACCAAAAAGAGTTGTTATAAAATTATCAATGAATTCATAATTAATTTGTTTTTATCGCAAGAAATTACTCTCTTTAACGCCTGTTTTTATTAAATAAACAATATCTACTATGAACAGCACATACAAAATCAAGGTAAATAAAACCTTAGAGTTTGACCTTACCAATAAAGATATTTCTGAAATTGACATCATACAAACATCAGAAAATCAGCATCATATCCTTCGGGAAGATAAATCATACCATACCGAAGTTATACAATCCGACTTCAACAATAAAAAATACACTATAAAAGTCAATGACAACACCTATTCTGTTGCGATTTCCAATGCTTTGGATATGCAAATTGCAGCAATGGGGTTCTCACTAGGGGCTTCAAAACAAGTGAATGCTATTAAAGCACCAATGCCGGGATTGCTGCTTGATATTCATGTAAAGATCGATCAAGAAGTAAAAGAAGACGACCCTTTATTAATTCTCGAAGCCATGAAAATGGAGAATGTTATTCTTTCTCCAAGAGATGGGGTTATTAAGTCTATTTCGGCCACCAAAGGTGATGCTGTAGATAAAGGACAATTGTTAATAGAATTCGCTTGAACCCATAATGGGTATTAAATAGGACAATCTGTTCTAATATAGTTTATTATGAAAAAGTTATTAGTTGCTAACAGAGGTGAAATTGCCATAAGAGTAATGACCACCGCTCGAAAAATGGGGATCAAAACGGTAGCAGTATACTCTACTATTGATCGAAATGCACCTCATGTACGGTTTGCCGATGAGGCTGTTTGTATTGGGGAAGCCCCTTCTAATCAATCCTATTTATTAGGGTCAAAAATTATTGAAGTTGCCAAAAGACTAGATGTTGACGCTATACATCCGGGATATGGATTTCTAAGTGAAAATGCAGATTTTGCTGAAGAAGTAGAAAAAAACAACCTCATATTCATAGGGCCTAAATCCAAAGCCATAAAGGTAATGGGAAGCAAACTGGCCGCCAAAGATGCCGTAAAAGCTTATGACATTCCTATGGTGCCTGGTATCGATGAAGCGATTACCGATGTCGTAAAAGCAAAAACGATTGCAAAAGAAATTGGATTCCCTATCCTTATCAAAGCTTCTGCTGGTGGTGGAGGAAAAGGAATGCGTGTGGTAGAAAAAGAAAGTGATCTAGAATCACAGATGCAACGTGCTATTAGTGAAGCTACTTCAGCATTTGGTGATGGCTCTGTATTTATCGAAAAATACGTTGCCTCACCCAGACATATCGAGATTCAGGTAATGGCAGACAGCCATGGCAATGTAATCCATCTATTCGAAAGAGAATGTAGTGTACAACGACGACACCAAAAAGTAGTAGAAGAAGCTCCTTCATCTGTGCTGACTCCCGAACTACGTGAAAAAATGGGTGGAGCTGCAATCAAAGTAGCTAAAGCTTGTGACTACCTGGGTGCAGGAACCGTTGAATTCCTTTTAGACGAAAACAATAATTTCTACTTTCTCGAAATGAATACAAGATTACAAGTAGAACACCCGGTTACCGAACTCATCTCGGGAGTAGACCTGGTCGAGCTTCAAATAAAAGTTGCTCGAGGCGAAAAATTACCAATACAACAAGAAGATTTACAGATCAACGGACATGCCTTAGAACTAAGAGTCTATGCCGAAGATCCTCTAAACGACTTTTTACCAAGTGTAGGACATCTAGATACTTATAAAATCCCTGTCGGAGAAGGTATTCGGGTGGATAATGGTTTCGAAGAAGGTATGGATATTCCTATCTATTACGATCCTATGTTGTCTAAACTCATCACCTATGGTAAAACACGCGAAGAAGCCATTCAATTGATGATCAAAGCCATTGGTGAGTATTATGTTGAAGGTGTGCAAACTACCCTGCCCTTCGGAAAATTCGTATGTGAGCATGAAGCCTTTAGATCTGGTAAATTTGATACGCATTTTGTAAAAAAATACTATTCCGTAGAAAAAATACAAACCGCAACACAACAAGAAGCCAAAATTGCTGCTTTAATTGCTATGAAACAATACTTAAAAGACCAGGAAACATTACGATTACCAATACACTAAACTATGGATTCAAAAATAAAAACACTACAAGAAAAAATAGACCAGGCAAAGTTAGGTGGAGGTGAACAACGTATTGCAAAACAACATGAAAAAAAGAAACTCACAGCACGAGAGCGAGTTGCATATATCCTAGACGAAGGTTCTTTTGAAGAAATAGGAATTCTGGTAACCCATCGAACCACCGATTTTGGAATGGAAAAAGAAATCTATTACGGTGATGGTGTCGTTACTGGATACGGAACCATAAACGGAAGATTAGTATATATTTTCGCGCAAGATTTCACTGTTTTTGGTGGAGCCCTGTCCGAAACACATGCCGAAAAAATCTGTAAAGTGATGGATATGGCTGTTAAAATGGGAGCTCCCATTATTGGACTTAATGATTCTGGTGGCGCTCGAATACAAGAAGGAGTTCGTTCTCTAGGTGGTTATGCCGATATCTTTCATAGAAATGTACAAGCCTCGGGGGTAATTCCCCAAATCTCTGCCATTATGGGGCCATGTGCTGGTGGAGCGGTATATTCTCCTGCCATGACAGACTTTACCCTTATGGTAGAAGATACCAGCTATATGTTTGTTACCGGTCCCAATGTAGTAAAGACTGTAACCAACGAAGAAGTTACTTCTGAAGAATTAGGAGGTGCCAGTACACATTCGACCAAGTCTGGAGTAGCCCATGTAACTTCTGGTAATGATATAGAATGCCTTGAAGATGTAAAAAAACTATTGAGCTACCTCCCACAAAGCAATAAAGAGGTTGCCAAAAAGCTATCCTATACTTTAGAAGATGAAGTGCGCGAAGTACTTTCTGATATCGTACCCGATAATCCTAACAAACCTTATGATATGCATGAGGTGATTGGTGGGATTATTGATCAAGACTCTTTCTATGAGATCCATAAGGATTATGCAGAAAATATTATTGTTGGTTTTGCCCGTCTGGGCGGAAGAAGCGTAGGTATTGTTGCCAACCAACCCATGTTTTTGGCCGGAGTACTAGACGTTAATAGTTCGAAAAAAGCAGCGCGGTTTACACGTTTCTGTGATTGTTTTAACATCCCTTTGTTAGTACTGGTTGATGTTCCTGGATTTTTACCCGGTACTGATCAGGAATGGAATGGGATTATCATTCACGGGGCTAAATTATTATATGCACTTAGCGAAGCCACCGTGCCTAAGGTAACAGTTATTACACGTAAAGCTTATGGTGGTGCTTATGATGTAATGAATTCTAAACACATTGGAGCCGATCTTAATTTTGCCTGGCCAACAGCAGAAATTGCCGTAATGGGGGCTAAAGGTGCCAGTGAGATTATCTTTAGACGTGAAATTAAAGCGGCAGATAATCCTGAAGCAAAGCTTGCCGAAAAAGAAGCTGAGTACGCAGAGAAATTTGCAAATCCATACCGTGCAGCACAACGTGGATTTATAGACGAGGTCATCTTACCCGAAAACACCAGGCGTAAACTTCTTAAAGCATTTAGTATGTTAGAGGATAAAAAGATTGATCGTCCTAAACGAAAGCATGGAAATATTCCTTTGTAATGTATAGTATCAAAGTTAGACCTCATAAGTTGGTTGCTGAGCTTGTCGAAGCACAAAACCTATGAGGTCTTCTATACCCCCAACCATTTACCAATTAATACACCAACACTTAACATTACAAACCCAAATAATTCCTTTGTTGTACTGTCCTTTTTTTTAGTTTTGCACTTTTAAAGAAAAGATATGATTTCTGTAGATGGTATAGCAGTAGAGTTTAGCGGTGAAACTTTATTTAATAATGTTTCTTTTGTAATCAATGAGAATGACAAGATTGCCCTTATGGGTAAGAATGGTGCGGGTAAATCTACGATGATGAAAATCATTACAGGAGTACAAAAAGCAACTCGTGGACATATACGATATCCCAAAGAAGCAGTAATCGCCTATTTACCACAGCATCTTTTAACCGATGATAACTGCACGGTATTCGAAGAAGCTTCTAAAGCTTTTGGACATATCACAGCCATGCAACAAGAAATGGATAGTCTTAACGCAGCTCTCGAAACTCGTACAGATTATGAATCAGAAGAGTATATGAATATTATCCAAAAGGTAACCGACCTTGGAGAAAAATTCTATGCCATCGAAGAAGTAAATTATGATGCCGAAATTGAGAAAGCGCTACAAGGATTAGGGTTTAAAAGAGAAGATTTCACTCGACCAACTAGTGAATTTAGTGGTGGTTGGCGTATGCGTATCGAGCTTGCTAAAATCTTACTACAAAAACCCGATTTAATTTTACTCGATGAGCCTACGAACCACGTAGACATAGAATCTGTAATCTGGTTAGAAGATTTTTTGATTAATAAAGCAAAAGCAGTGATTGTTATTTCGCATGATAAAGCATTTATCGATAATATCACTAACCGAACCATAGAAGTAACGATGGGTAGAATCTATGATTATAAAGCCAACTACTCACATTATCTTCAGTTGCGAGAAGATCGACGAGCACACCAGATTAAAGCTTACGAAGAGCAGCAAAAATTTATTGCAGACACCAAAAATTTTATAGAACGGTTTAAAGGCACCTATTCTAAAACCAATCAAGTGAATTCTAGGGAACGAATGCTAGAAAAATTACAGGTCATAGAGATCGATGAGATTGATACTTCTGCATTAAAGCTGCGCTTCCCTCCTTCTCAACGATCGGGAGATTATCCTGTAATTGCCAAAGAGTTGTCCAAAAGTTATGGAGATCATGTGGTGTTTAAAAATGCCAACTTATCCATTGCCCGTGGAGAAAAAGTATCTTTTGTAGGTCGTAATGGTGAGGGTAAATCGACCATGATCAAAGCCATTATGGGCGAGATCGATGTTGAAGGCGAATGTGCATTGGGGCATAATGCCAAAGTAGGTTATTTTGCACAAAATCAAGCTTCATTATTAGACCATAACCTAACCGTTTTTCAGACAGTAGATGAAGTGGCCGAAGGTGATATAAGAACGAAGATCAAAAATATCTTGGGGCAATTTATGTTTAGTGGCGATGATATCGATAAAAAAGTATCCGTACTTTCTGGTGGAGAAAAAACACGCCTGGCCATGGTAAAATTGTTATTAGAACCAGTAAATGTCCTTATACTCGATGAGCCAACCAATCATTTAGACATTAAATCAAAAGATGTATTAAAAGAAGCCTTACTGGCATTTGATGGCACCTTGATACTGGTGTCTCACGATCGTGATTTTTTACTGGGACTGTCTCAAAAAGTATTCGAGTTTAAAAACCAAAGAGTCATTGAGCATTTTGAAACAATCGATGAATTTTTGATCAGAAATAGAATCGAAAACCTGAAGCAAATCGATTTGAAAGCGTAAAAAGCTTATACATTTTAATCTAGCATACTTTATATTGGTTTGCATGGACCACAAATCTATACAATCGTGATTATTTCGTAATTCTAGAAGACACTCTTAGCTCTACACCAATCAAAATGAGTATTACTGCAACTTCTAATAAAAAATAAAGCACTCCTATACCAGTTAAGTTATGGTAGAAATACACTACTAACCCTATAGTGAGACAACAATACATAAGATTAGCAATAGCAATACCCCTTAGATACGGCTTCCAGTTTTTGATGGTTAAGAAATAGCAGCTAATAGAATATAGAGCATATATTAAAGCCACAATAGATAAGGTGTAGAGTATTTTTGATGGCATCCCAAAACAATCTTCCCATGTTGTTAGTACTACACCCAATAAGAAAGCGGTTAACAATGCTCCCAAACCATCAATTAAAAAAAGCTTATTAGGACTTGAGATCATACATTTTGTTATTCATTTACAATCTTTATTCTACTTATATACCTATCTTTTTCAGTGCTTACCAGAGTCATTAAACTGCCATAGAACATTTACAATGGCCCATTTTCCATTTAGCTTTACAATATGCATATAATCCACCCATTCATCAGCAATTAGTTTTACCGATGCTATTTTATCAAAAACATCTAATATCACAACTTCCTTCTTAGGATTTTCTGGAAATCTATCACCGTTTTGATTATACGTCTCGGCAAGCAATACCATGGCGTCCTTAAAAGTCTCCCTTACATATTCTTTCTTGGTAGATTTATTTGTCCAAAAGGTTCTTTTTACCATTCTGGGATGAGCAGCACGTTCGAATTGATCAGGATTCACATTATGTTGAGATTCGATATAATCTAATGCAACTTGTTTTATATCTAAAGAGTCTTGTGCCGTTTGCGCGTTCATTTTAAATATTAAAAATAAAAGAACAATGGGTAAATACATACTTCTACTCATAATCATCTAATCTTAGTTTATGTAGTACAATAATGTTGCATATAAAAAGTAACATTCTGGTTTGCACCACCATTTTTGATAGTATAAATGTATTAAAAAAGCAGAAGTTTTAGTGACTTCTACTTAATTAGATATATGCTTTGTTGTAAACTGTTTTTATTTTTTTTTAAATATTATTTGAGTAATCTTATCGCTTACAGATCTATTTGCTTCATTATTCTCTCCTTTCAATTTTCCACAACTTGATAATATCGCAATTAGGACATCCTCATCTTTAAACCATCGAATTGCACTGTTATGCCCAAACTCTTCTCCTCCCCTTGACCAAATCTCAGTGGTTCCTCTATCTGTTTTCGTAGTAAACCACCCATAACCAATTCCTATATTGCTGCTCAAAGTTAAATGGGGACCAAAAAGTTTATTTAGCCCTTCTGCACTTATAAGTCTTTCGTTTGTAAGAGCAAGAAAATAATTTTTGAAATCTTTAATATTTGTTAGTATTCCACTAGATCCTCTAAAGCCCCAATTTGGAGCTATATCATTTGGAGGAAATTTATTCAATTTTTGAGCAACTAACTCATTATTATTCTCATCAATTTCAAACCAAAATTTGGTGTTTTTCATTCGTGCAACCGAAAATAAATTTTTATGAACAAATTCATGATAGGGAGTTTGAGACGCTTTTTGAATAATCGCTGCTGTTAACCAATACCCAGCGCCAGAATAAACAAACCCTTCGTCTTTATTTAATCCTCTTTTAAATACTAATGAAACATTTTCTTCCATAGTGGTATAACCAAATGTTTCGTACTCATTACTTAATAAAGAAGTATGAGTAAGTAAATCATTAATTTTGATTTTAGAATGTTCTATTGAAATATCTGAGAAATATTTTCCTATAGAATCATTTGTGTTCAATAATCCCCGTTCTTGAGCCAACAAAGTAGCAGTTCCAGTAATTCCTTTAGTAGTAGATGCTAAATAAAAAAGGGTCTTAGGTGTTACCTTATTTTTTTTAGTAGAATCTGTCCAACCATAACCATTTTGAAGAAATGTAGTGTCTTTTGAAATTACTACAACCGACCCTGAAAAACCTAAACCTTGTTCTTTTAGCATTAAAGAATCAATCCTTTTCCCCAATTCAGAATAAATAATTACATCTGAAGTCTTAATTTTCTGAGAATCTTCATGAAAAATTTTGTTGCCACTTTCAGTTTTACATGAACCAAAAAATATTAATAGTAACAGGTAAATTATTTTTTTCATGCGTAAATTTGGTTTTAATTGTTTACAACGATTTTGTATACGAGCAATAGTGGATAAATTAAAACTACTCTTTTCTATTGGCAAGATACTCATTATAAAAAAAGCGGTTCAAGTTTGTTCTTAAACCGCTATTTTTTATATCGTTGTTAGCCACTGGTTTTATTTTAAATTTAACCTTAAATATTAATCAAACAAAAAACATTTGCTGCGCCTAATACAAGTTCAAATAAAATTCCTTGAGTAATTTGTTTGCTTGGTTTACCATCAGCTTTTAAACTGATTAATCTACCAATTGCGAAACCAACAAAAATTAGAGATGCAATAAAGTGTGAAGTAAAGGTTAGCTTTTCAATAAATATGCCTAGTGCAGTAATGATTCCCGCAGAAAGCATTACTGCACTGACTCCTCTCATTTCGTTTAATAGGCTGGCATCATTTTCTAGTCTGATTCCTGAATTCTTTAGATAGGTTTTTATTGGATTGCTCAACCTCATTAAACCTACAAAGACAAGCATTAAAGCTGATAATGACAAGATTGCGATTCTGATAATTTCCATTTCTAGTTTTTTTAATTAATATTTCTACAAATGTAAATTGAGGTTGTGACAAAGGTGTGTCAAGGGTATTTCTGATTCTTTACATATTTTTCAAAATACTCTTTTATAGTCATATTATAAGGTTTAAACGATTCGTTTTCAGTAACAAGATTTTCGATAAAATCTATTCTAAAGTGTCTAAAATCATTTCGCAATCGACAAAAAGCGATTAGTAGAAAATCTCCGTGAATGCTATAGATAGCAAAAGGCTCAATGTTTCGATTGGTTAGCTTATTTTCAGAAGAAAGGTAGTCCATCGTTAAGACCTTATATTGGGTTATAGCCGATTGTATTTGCATAAGGTTATTACTTGTTTTTTCTTCATTATTGTTTCCGCTAAAGTAAATTCTGTCTGCCAACAAATCTGCGTTCCCTTTTTGAGAGTATCGCAAGATGGCTTTTATTTTTTCTATGGCACTAGTCGTGTTTTTAACAAGTGATACGTCTTTGTTTTTGATTGCTAATTGTTCTATCGTGATTAACGCATTTGCTTCTTCCTCTGTAAAAAGAACTGGTGGAAGGTGATAGCCTTCCATAATAGAATAGCCTTTCCCTTCTTCGGTTACAATAGGTATTCCTGATTTTTCGAGTGTGCGAATATCTCGATAAATGGTTCTTACGCTAACATCGTGTTTTTCAGCAAGCTGTTTTGCCGTAATAATTCTTTTAGATTGTAGTTGAGTAAGAATCGCAGTTAATCTTGAAAGCCTTGGTTTTTCTTTTTCTTCCATTTTCGTGTTTTCTGCTTGTGACTAACGTCTCTTGTATGTTGACGTTGCTGACCCATAGGGAAGCAATGCACTATAGCATCCATGTAAAAGCAGTATCCTAAATCCTAGATTAAAAATACAGTATTTTTAATCTAGGATTTAGGAAAGGGCCTTGCATAGGACAAATTGTTGTGAGTAGTTTTTATTCAAGTATTCGTTTCTTTAAATCCATTCTCTCATGCAAAATCCTTGTGATTTCCACATAATTTTCGTCAACAGTTCGATAGAAAATAATATGTCGATTTGCTTTTGCTCCAAATAGATTTTTAGCAATTTCGTTGTAGTTCCTTCCTAAGTCTGGATTATTAGCTATTTCTTGGCAATTAAAAATCAACATATCATAATATTTGTCAGCTTGTTTTTCTGACCAAACCTCAAAAGTATAATCCCAAATCTTTGATAAATCCTCAACCGCTTTATTGGTCAGTTTGAATTTAGTCATTCAAGTTTTTTTTTAAAGACTTAAGGTGTTCTTTGGGGTTGAAATCGTGAGCAATACCACTGTCAATTCCTTCTTGAATAGCATTTTTTAAGGCTATAGCTTTACTTTCCTCTTCTTCTAAAAGTCTTAATCCTGCACGAATTACTTCACTTACATTTTTAAACCGTCCATCACGTATTCGACTCTGAATAAACTGATCAAAATAATTTCCAAGTGATATCGATGTGTTTTTACTCATTTTAGTATTATTTATTTCAAAAATACCAAAAATTGGTAAAAAACACAAGTTTACCTATTCTCCATAACGTCCTCGATAAAATGAGTTTTAATTCATTTTATCTTTTGTTATAAGCGTTTCTTTCTAATTTATACCAAATTGCCTCTCGTATGACTTCATCATAAGGAGCTTGCTTATCATATATCATTCCTACCTTTTCCATTACCCCGATTGAAGCCTTGTTTTCGGGCAATGCTATCGCTATTATTAAATCAAGATTAAGCACGTTAAAGCCGTAATCAATAATGGCTTTAGAGGCCTCAGTTGCAAAGCCCATGCCCCAGTATCTCTTTTTGAGTCTGTACCCAAGGTCCACTTTATCAAATTCTGGTAAATAAGTTAATCCCGCCCAACCAATAAACTCATCTGTTTCCTTTTGGATTACCGCTAATCTTCCAAATCCATACTTCTTATAGTCATTAAGTCTTATCCTTATCGCCTTTTCTATTTCCTTCATGGATTCAGCAACAGGCTCCCCTGTCCATTTTTGCACCTTTGGATCAGAGTGTAACTGAAACAATTCCTCTTTATCATCAAAAGTAATTTCTCTCAATACTAACCTTTCGGTTTCAATCAAGGTTTTCATTTTATTGTTTATTACGGTTCGGTTATGATTCCGTTGCGAGAGAAAATCCTACGGATTTTCCGAGTAGGAATCATAGAGTGTTGTATGACTAAGGTACTTTTAATTGATTAAAGCAGCAACGGATTATAGCTATTATTGTGTGCTGTATTTATTATTTTCGGAGATGAGTGACAATCCACCAAGTATTTCCGGCAAAATCTTTAATTCCGGCAAATCTATCTCCATGCGGATAGTCCATAGGCTCAGAAATTGAACATCCGCCGTATTTCAACGCCTTTTCATATACGGTATCACAATTATTAACATAAATGTACATTCCACACTTTGTTGGCTTGACATCTGGAAATTTAGGGCTTGGTTCCCCCATCATAATAACAGAATCTCCTATTTTGATTTCAGCATGTTGAACAGAATTGTCATCACGGTAGTTGATTTCCCCTCTTGACACTGCATCGAAGACACCTTTAAGAAATTCTATCAACTTTTCAACATTTTCAACAACCATGTATGGTGTTATAGTATGGAGCCCAAATGGATTAAGTGCTTTTTTCATAACATTTTATTTATCAAATGGCACACAACGCCTCGGTTATCGTTAGTGCGGGAATTAAAAGCACTAAACTTGACTCAAAACCCAAACCCGTATTCATTGTAGCCATTGTTGGCAACTGGTTTTATTTGTTATCTGACATGTTATTTAAAACATGGTTATAGTCGTTTATCAGTTGATTTTCTAAAAGCGCTACATCCTCCATTGTGATGGATAGAAAATTCAATATTTTTTTTGTTGATTTCTTGTCTTTCCCCAAGTCCATGCTAACAAGTCCAGTGAGCATTATATTCGTAAAATTATCAATTGTATTTTGAGTTTTGTAAACACGGTTAAGTGATTGAATTCTATCTATTGATAATTCATTTAAAAGTCCTGTTTGAATCCCAGTTTCATAAGCGCTATTTACAAGTGATGGGGTGTTTATTCCACGAAAAAAAGAAGCGGTTGTTGTGATATCTGAATTTAAATAATAGCGTGAACTATCCCTAAGCATCTTATGATATTCAACAACTTCAAGAACATTATTTTTGTTCTCTTTAATTTCACTAATAATATTTTCGGCAAGTATTTTTTTCTTAGAATTCTGTTCTCTTCTTTCTGACCAACTGGAGACTACAAATCCAAGATATACACCAATCATTACGGGTATAATTTGAAAAAATAACTCTCCAATTTTATTTTTGATTTTCATGTCTTTAGATTATTTTTGAACTTGCACCTAACGACCCATGTATGGCTCGTAGTTGTGATAAAAGTACAAAAGTTTCAGTTTATCACAGAGCCAAACCTACGATTTGGCGGAACTAGCAAATATGTAGAACCGTTCGTTATGCACTAAACAACTATGAGCTATACACCATGTTATGTGCTTTCTCTTCTCGCTTATTTCATCCCTTTTCGTAACTTTGCATTGCGAACTTTATTGAATAATTATTTAGTGTCTAATCTATGATACGTTTTAAATAGAAATTCTTAGAAGAGCAGACAGGTTTAAGTCCCGAGACCTATTTGAGGCATGTCTTAATGGTAATCAAGTAACATATGTTAATGGTTCTGAAATCTCAAAACCCCCTAAATCTTGTTTTATGAATAGAATTCCTCCATATGAAGAAATAAAAGAAGTATCTTTTTGGTGCCCTCCACACCCCTGTAGTTTGATGATAACATTAATTGATTCTTTAGATAAAAAAATTAATATTGATATGTTACCAAACGATGAAGGTCTACTTTTACTCGAAGAAGAAGAATATTCTCCACCTCCCAACCCTCATATTCCAAGAAGAATCTATATCAATCAAGTCTTAGTTGAATTAAACAGTCCGGAAGAAAAAAGTGTTATTAATCTTCTTTATAATTTAATAAGGGATCATAAACTGGGACATCCTCAAGGTTTAGAGGTTGTGTTGGCACAAGAAATGATTAGTCATTTCAAGGGCACAAGATAAACTTAAAACTTAATTTCAATGCCTAACATTCTTGAATTGTTAAAGGTTTAAATTCTTTCTCAGAGACATTTTTAAATTTTATCCAATCTTCTTCTTTCACGTTGGTTAGTAGTTACACATAATGTTCAGTATATGCAAAGTAGGCGATTGCAGACTTCAAACTTGTCAACCCATTGCAATTTTGAAGCGGGCAGACCCAAGCAATTAATTATACGCGTTGTTAGATTCTTTATTTTATATGGTGAACTTATTTTTCTTAGAGAGATTTGAAGGTCCAGTAATTTTGATGATAACAAAGGCAAGAAGTACAAGTAGAATCGTAAAAATGGGAATCGTGTATTTATCGAATTCATCAGGGTAATTTAACCATCCGATTAAAACATTTCCGGCCGCGTGATATAGAGCACAAATTAAAATACTTCCTTTTGTTGAATTAGTTATGAAAGCATAGAAAACTGTAAATGCTATATTACCTATAATAAACATTATGAATGCTAGAACGAATGGCAACCCCCATGCTCGTTCTGGCTCGATTAACCAAATCGGTAAATGCCAAATTCCCCAAAGAAATCCCGTTATGAGACTGCTTTTGAGAGCTGAATAATGTCTCTGAAACTTGGGCAGGGCATAGCCTCTCCAAGCTATTTCTTCTCCAAAAACCATAAAAATGGTGATTAACACTAACCCTATTAATAAATTTCCTATCGGGTTTATTCCAACCTCAAACGTTTTGAAAAATTGAACAATTGCAACTGAAATTCCGATTAATATCATTGGAATAAAAATAATTGTATACCACTTCCAGTTAACTTTAAATAGAAAACATCTTTTCAACAAATTTTTCATTCCTTCTTTTCCATCAGATTTCCAACTTGAGAGAATTGTTCCTCCAAAAACAGCAAGTGCTGCGATAGCTTGAAAACCACGAGGTATCTTATTTCCAGTGCTTTTTTCAATAAAGAAGATTGTAAAAAAAATTGCCCATGACAATGCGAAGACGATTAAATAGAATGTTATTAGATCTTTTCTTGTTTTTGGATTCATATCATTTAATTCAGTGATTTCAAAATATTGAATCTAACGTCTCTTGTATGTTGCGTTTGCTTCCCGAAGGGAGCATATGCAATATACAAATTGTTGTGCGTTCGTACATTTTATTCTTCGTGATAGATTTCATGAAACATTTTTGCCAAATTTTTAGGATTTTCTTTCCATGCGTTAAACATTCCAAGTCCTATGACTTCTGGGATAATATCCAGTTCTTCGCTTTCTACTTTGTCAAGGATTATTTTGGCAACACTATCTGGCGATGGCATATCCCAATCACTTCCTTTATTCATATCAGTATCTATTGCCCCTGGATTTACTGCGTGAACCGTTATTCCTCTTTTAGCTAATTCGATTCGCACAGAATAGGTTGCTGAAAGTAGAGCAGCCTTTGAAGCAGAATAACCTGCAATAGAGGGCAATGGTGAATATGCTACAATTGATGTAAGATTAACTAATCTTGAAGGTGAATTTTGTTCTAGGATGGAAGCAAACGCTCTCATCATATTTAGAGTACCATAATAATTGACATCCATATCTTTTTTAATAGTACTTGTTTCTCCATCCAAAATAGTACCTGGATTTAAAACACCCGCATTGTTAATAAGGACTTGTGTGTCTGATGCTTGTTTGACTACTTTTGTTATTTGATGTTTATTAATTATATCAAGTTCAAGTGTAATTACTCTATTGTCTTCAAAGTTTGGCATTTTACCTAAATCTCGGCAAGTAGCATAAATTTTACTCGCTCCTTTTTCCAATGATGCTTTAACGAGTGATTTCCCAATTCCTCTGTTTGCTCCTGTAATTAGGATTACTTTGTCTTTCAGTGTTTGCATATTTCGTATTTTGATTATTAATTACTATGCAAAATTACATTGACGATTAAGTACATAAAACCCAAAACTTGCTGAATGCACGGATGTTTTTTGTATGACGCACAACAATAATATATAATCACCAAGGTAACTATACACCCTAAATATCAAAAATAAAATCAACCTACACTACCCTTCATAAAGAAGATACTATAACAAATACGTAAAAAACTTCGTCTGATACGGAATCCCGTAACATACGTAATCATTATCACTGTAGCTTTGCCTTTTCAAAAATCAAAATTCTATTCTCGATATATCCCGATTACCATCGGGATACTCGAACTGACGAATTTTTTAAACCAAGTATTAATTTTTTAAACCAAAAATGTTTATGTCTAAAGAAAATTTTGAAAGCAAACTAGCTGTGCTTAATACCATGGCGATTAACGAAGTAAAAACACCCAATATGCCTGTGGATAATGCACTGCAAGAGGCCGAAAACCTATTTATATGGGCCAGCGATGATAAAAAGGCCCTGATTGGTAACTCTGGACTGGATTGGGCAAAATTTGCTAAAGATCTACCTGTTCGTGCTGGGGCATTGCGCCATGCGCAATCATTATGGGTTAGCGAACGCTATGGGCAGGAAGAGGCCAACAAAGCCTGGAAAGAACAATCCCCCAAGGCCTATGAGCTTAGAGATGATCTATTGGATGATTTTAGATACGCCTTTAGAAAACGCCCTGATCTATTAAGTCGGGTACGAGAGATTGCCAATGGGCAAGGTAATGCCGATATGATCCAGGACCTTAGTGACTTAAGCGTACTGGGAAAAAGCAACCCAGGGGAGTTAACCATTGCTAAATTTAAATTAGCCAAGCTAGATATCGCCGCCCAGGTGTCTAACGATATGGCAGAGCTACTAGCCAAAGCCAATGGTGCTACCCTAGAAAACTCTCTGGCCAAAGAGATACGTGATAAAGCATTTACGCATCTAAAAGAAGCTGTAGATGAGATACGTGATGCGGGTAAATATGTCTTTAAGAATACTCCCGAACGGTTTAAGGGGTATATAAGTAGGTATAACAAAAAATAACAACACCTATTTCGTAAAAATCCCTATTCTCGATACATCCCGACAAGTCGTGATACTCGAATTGACGGGATTTTTTTAGCTCCCGGCTTGCAATATTGCTTTCCCGGTAACTTATTAACCTTTCCCGGCACCTATTTTGGTTGTCCCGGCTATTCACTACTCTTTCCCGGCAGTAATTCTGGTTATCCCAGCTCCCGGGAATACTCCAAT
The DNA here is from genome assembly GCF_040786285.1 of Aquimarina penaris. Classification (NCBI taxonomy): domain Bacteria; kingdom Pseudomonadati; phylum Bacteroidota; class Flavobacteriia; order Flavobacteriales; family Flavobacteriaceae; genus Aquimarina; species Aquimarina penaris. The sequence goes on along the minus strand of NZ_JBFMKQ010000001.1, from coordinate 2,099,034 downwards.
ATATGCCGGGACCATACATAACCTAACTGGGAGACCCTTAGAACCTCCCGGGAAGGGTATACATAACGCCGGGAAGGGTTCATGACCTCCCGGGAAAGGGTAAAAACCTGCCGGGGGCTTTGCTATTGCACAAAGAGAAAGAATAGTACTTGTTATTGCAAGTATAGTGAAGCAATCTGATTCAATTTAAAGGATTATTTCCTTTTATGAAGCTCGTTAACGATTAGTTCCTCGAGATCATTAAACTTAATTTTTAATGAGGTTGCTACTATGGATAGTGGCGTTCCATACATTTTATGGTTTGTTTTCATAGCTCTTTTCGACATACTGCCTTTGGCTCTCTCGATATACTTATCTGGTTTGTCTGTTAGTAACAGTAAGATTTTTGTAGATGCAATTTGCAAGGTTTCTACTCCCGTAATATCTTGCCATTCTATAAGCCCTACACTGGTTGCATTAGAGTTATCGGTGATTCCGTTATTATCTATGATCAACCCCTCTTTATTGTCAAACAATTTTCTTGCAATAAATATTAAGCATAATCCAAAAAAAGAGGCAGAGGCAATCCCCACTATTCTAATGATACTTTCGCTTCTAATGCGTGAGGTAATAAAGGTTGAAGGTTCTAGTATTAAAAATACTCCGACAACTACAAAAATCAATGCCCCTAATAAAAGGAGGACAATTTTTGTTTTGCTCAATGGGATTTCGATCTTTTCGCTCATTGTTTTTTTGATTGATTTGTAGGATAACCAAGGTACTTAATTTATCTGAAAACAGTTTAGGCAACACTATGTTTCTCGAGTACTAACTTTCTAATGGCTGCCAATTGAGAGAATAATACAATAGGCACAATAACAGCTGGTAACCATACAAATGGGAAATATGTAACTCCTATATTAGGTTGATCAAAGGCCAATTGCTGAAATGGAGTCTGCGCACTTAATATGGCAATAGTAAGGATGTTTATTAATAGGGCCAGACATAAGAAGTTCCAGAATAAAAGAAACCGTCTGCCCCAGGTTTTCTTCACAAATACCAGGTAATAAACAATAGGAGCTGTTATCCCAGAAATGATATCAAAGTTATACCCCTCGAATGTCATATACACCGGAATCAAACCGCTTAAAAACACAGCATGCAAAACAACCTCTACCGGGATACGCACCACATGTATCAAAGTAAGCCATTTTAGATCTAGTGAATCAATAAATTGTTTTCCTTTTTTAGTAAGAAACAACAACAAAACGACCAAAAAACCTGGGGCCAATAAAAAAATAAACCTTGGTGGGATTGTATCTGTTTTTTGATAAAATCCCAATAATCCCAGTGCGCCCACACCTATGGCCCAAAGCAGTATTAGTAGAACTACTTTTTTGTTTTCATCACTTGCGATATAAAACAACCATATAGAAGCTATGGTGGTTAGAATGAACATAATAATCGTAAAAATTGATACATTTTCCATGGGTGTATGTCTTAAGAAACTATAACTAGATTGTGGTTGTATATTGTAAGCATCAGCAAAAGGGTTACAGATAACCTCTACTTTTCTTTACATTGGGTAGCGTTTATAAGGGCTGGTTTAATTATTCTTTAGACACCTATGTCCTCATTCCACAAATCTTTGTTGGATTGAATAAATGACTTCATTAATTCTTTACATGTTTGATCATCAACAACGACAACTTCGACACCTCTTTCTGTTAACAATTTTTCTTCTCCCAGGAAGGTTTCATTCTCGCCAATTATTACTTTAGGAATCCCATAAAGTAAAATAGTTCCAGAACACATTGGACAAGGAGATAAAGTGGTATACAAAACACACTCTTGATATACACTTGCAGATTGTCTCCCGGCATTCTCAAGGGCATCCATTTCGCCATGAAGTATTACGCTACCCTCTTGTACCCTTCGATTATGTCCCCGGCCAATAATCTTACCATTATGAACAAGAACAGAACCTATCGGGATACCTCCTTCTGCAAGGCCAGCTTTGGCTTCATTAATCGCCTCTACAAGAAATTTATCCATATTTTCTAGTTGTTATTTAATCAATATTCGATGATAATTACGTGGTAGTTAAGGTAATTATATTTCTCTAAAGAAGCAATCCAGATGCCATTAATATAGGCTTCGAACACCAATATCTTCTGGTCAAAGACGTAACCAGTATAGCTATTGTTTTTCGACAAATTCTTTAAATTGATTCATCCATTTTTCTGCAGGTTTCTTATACATCCCAGGAAACAGGATCGCCATAAGCTTGGGCATGATCCAATTGATGCGGGTGTATTCAAATTCGTATGCATACCTTGTTTTATGATCATCTAAAGCAGTAAAGGTACATTTCATGGTATTGTCCATATGCTTATGGTGATAACTCGCTTCGAAAGAATTTGGTAAACGGTTTGCTGTAATGGTCTCGGTCAATTCCATCTCGCCCTTACCATACTTGTAATACATTTTAGACACCGCTCCATCTTGGCCCGCATTACCACTAACCAGTACTTTTCGTATAAAACCATCCTGATACTCTTTGAGATGATTAGGATCTGCAAAAAGTTCGGCTACTTTATGAATATTCTGATTAATGTCTTTTGATCCTTTAAACTTCATCTCTCTCTTCTTTTATGGTTGTTTTTATTCAATGGTAATCAATATTGACCTGCGATAACGCAATCTTAGTTCCTAATTTTATCTCCTCGTACAGGAATATAGTCCTTTTTGGTCGTTCCGTTAACTTTAATATTCTTGAAATACACCCATGCCCCCTTTGGCGCTGCAAAATCGGGTATGTTTTGCATCTGAAAATGAAGATGCGGTTCTGTAGATTTTCCAGAGTTACCGCAAAGCCCTAATACGTCTCCTTGCTTTACCTGCTGACCTTCTGTAACCGTTACAGAATTTTGCATAAGATGACCCAACACAATATACTCTTTGTTTTTAGTTTCTAATAGTACCACATTACCAGTTCCTGCATTAGCATTCATAGCCGGCCATTTGTTATCGGGTACCTTATCATGAGCATAGAGTATTTTGCCATCTACAGGAGCAATAATTTCTCTACCAAACGCATAAAAGTCTTCATTTTTGGTAGCTCCCGGGCGATGTGATTTACCATTACTACCCATAACCCAAAAATCAAATGCTCCTTTCATGCTTGGGTACGCATTATGGTAGTTATCACTGGTTTTTTTTCCTCCCCAAAACACATACCACACTCCATTAAAAGGCAGTATTAGATCCGACTTGCTCCTTTCTAATACAGGAGCATCTTTATATACATAATCACTGCTAATCGCCATTTTGGATACTTTACCTGTATCATCTATGCCAAAAACCACTTTTAGTGTAACCATTTTTTGGTGTACACTTCTATAGGTATACGAATTTTCGTTGACTGTATCTAAAGTTAGAGAACGTATAGTACCAATCTGCGAAATGATTTGATTAAAACTGGTATTTAGTTTTTTTAAAGAATTACGCTCCTTCAATTTATCATCTAAAAAGCTTCTAAACTCTTTAACAGCATCTTTATTAAATGCATTGATAAAGGCTTTCTCTACTTCTTGTATGTTTGCAATATTTGCTTGAGCTATTGATTCTTCACCTAAAAAATTAAGTACAATCATTAAGAGTATCATCACTCCATAGTGCATACCTGTCTTACTCGAATAGTATAAATTCATGTTATGTACTAGTTATCGTTACCAAAATAATAACTATATAATTGTTATGGATGTTGCAAAACGTAATTTCTATACCTTATCACCATCTGATTAACTACTCATTAGATTCAATTTTAGTCATAAATTCGTTCAATTCTTTTAAGACAATATTGGGATCGGCTACGTGGATGTGATGTGGACTATTTTCAAAATCTACTAGTTTTTTTATGGGGTGATTAGAGTGGTCTATTAGCTCTTGATATAAAGCGAGAGACCTATCCTTGAATTCTCCATCGTTTTTAGAAGCAGATACAATATAAATGGGTAGATCAGATAAATTGATACTTGCTTTTTTGAATTGCTCTATTGAAGCGTCTATAGCTCGGTTCTCCTCTCCGTATGTCTTAATACATTTTGTAGTTTTATATGTTGGATGTGGCGGCTCGGGAAGCATAAAATACGGTATACCACTCCATGATAAATTGGTCATCGAATAAAGAAAAAAGGATTCCATTAAAGAAGGTTTGGGGAGATCGTCTTTCATTTTTTCATGACTTGGATCAATTAAAAAAAGTCCTACTATATTCTCGGGAAACATATGGGCAAAATAACGTACATGTGCCCCACCAATTGAATGTCCTATCATTATATATGGCCCAGGTATATTTGCTTTTGACAATATTGTATTTAATTCTATAGCTATTTGTTCTGTAGTTCTGGGGATTATGCCTTGATCACTAAACCCAAGACCAGATCGATCGTACATGAAGACTCTGCCTAATAAGGAAAGGGAATCTTGAATTTTAGACCAGGTTTCCATGTTTTCTCCTAGTCCGGCTTCAAGAATGAAGGTGTATTTTCCTTCTCCAAAGAACTTGTAGTGAATACGACCCTCTGATAATTCAATAAATTTTCCTTCGGGTTGATATTTCTCTAGTACTTTTTTGTCATAATTGCGTTGACTTATCGATCCATAGATGATAAAACCAGAGATTAAAGCAGTAATGACTATTAAAACCCATTTAAATATTTTCTTGATCATTTTACTTTCTTTTAATGTTTCCTATCTTTTTAAATGATGCAGTTACTTTTTACCGTTAAGCTTTCCTATTCGTTGCCCTTGTTGTACAGTTAGTGATTTAATTCGGTTTTTCTCGAATAGTAATAGTACCGTTGATCCCCCAAAAGCAAAATGACCTAATTTTTCCCCTTTATATACCTTTGCGGAAGTATCAGATTTAATATCTCTAAACTTTGCTACAAAATTTACAGATCCTATCGTTTGCAACCCTATCGGAATCATAGCCACATGCCCATAATCTTTGGTATTGATAATGAAATAACCATGTTTAAAATCCTGAAACACACTATAATCCTTATTATAACCGGGGTTACCATTATTAATCACATCCAATATGTCTGGCATACCAAATAATCGATTACCAACACTCTCTTTAGATTCGACCATGATTCCTGATACTGGTGCATGATAGTGGTGATAGTTTGTTGGCATTAAAAAAACGGCAATCGCTGTACCGCCAATAAAGTGCTTTGCATATACAGACGAATCCAACAATTCATTTAGACTTAATTCCATTTTTGCTTTGGTTGGAATTTTAGTGTCCAGTCTTAAATCATTATTAATCACATTGATTACTCCATCTGCGGGGGATACGATTACAGAATTATCATGAATTTTGTCTATAGGCCGTGCCCCATGTTTAATATCTCTGGTAAAAAAGTCATTAAAAGACTTAAACCCATCTTTAGGTAAAACAAAATCATCGTTCCCCAGTGTTTTATCAGACAACCATTCGTTTATATTTTTTGTTGAAGCAGGACTATCCATAAACTTACCTCTTTCTTCAATAAAAAATAACGACCAGCTTCGACCTGGTTCTTCGAGGATAAACTTTTTACCATCAGGATTTTGATAGTACAGCAGTGAAAATTTAATAATACGATCTAATCCATCATCTTTATTGGGTAGAAAATAAAACCACTCATTTAAAAATGTATATAAGTCTTCAATGCTTTTGTCTCGCCATGGATTCTTTGAACCATCAGATAGATCCTTAACATTTTCAAACATCTTATCTACTGTGGACTGAAATTTAGAATCAGAAGTATACAATTCTTTAAGTTTTTCAACCGGTGGAGAATCGTTTTGAGCCTGCATAGTGTTTATCAGAAATACACTAAAGGCAATTACATACATAGAAAAACGTATTACTTTCATCTTGCGGTGTTTTAAAGATTAAGCACGTAGTTTTAAGTAAAAGTAGTTGGGCCTTGAAGCATTCTCTTAGGAGAAATGATCATGCTTCATTTATACTATATAGATCTCATAAGAAAGCTTAGTACTATTAAGGAACATCAATATAATCAATTTATTTGTTTCAGTATACTATGTTAGATTATAAAATCTCTTAGTCCTTAATCTCAAAGGTAACTTCGAGATTATATGATATTACAATGGGACTAAAACCAGAGTTACCTGCTGTACTCTCTACAGAATAAAAACTACCAGAAGCATTAGAAGCTCGATTGTTATTGAGTTCTTTTATTCTTATAACCTTTCCCAGTTGTTGTCCCGATTGAGATAAAATTAACTTGGCTTTTTTGAGTGCCTCGCCATAGGCTAAACTTCTACTTTTAGTGAGATAAGACTCTTTTTCGGTATGCCTTAATTCAATTACTGAAAAATCTGTTATCGTTTCATCAAACAAATTATCCTCTTCTAATGTTCGGGCCAAATTAATATGTTGCTGAGTGTTCTCTACACAAACAAAAAGTGATTTATTTAATCGACGCTTTTGATACACCCCATTTTTGTAAGGTTGTACAATTTGTACCGACCCCAACGTTATTTTTTCTTTATTAATCCCTGATTTACCTATAGCCTTACGTACTTTTTCTTCTAAAACTTCTAGTACTACTTTACTCTCAGGTTTTTCTTCTTTATCTAAAAAATATTCCTGAAAACTGATTTTAAGAATGATCTCATTCGGAGACAAATTAACTGTTGATGACCCAGTAACAGTAATCGTTCTATCCTGAATTTGTGATAATGCCTCAGGAATAGATACTAGAGACAGTACTAAAAAGGCAATAGAAAAAAAATACGTTTTCATGAGTACTAGTTTTTGGGTTACGCTTCTTTTGTTAAAGCTAATTGTATTTTTTTGAATATACTACAAGGCTTCATCTATTATCTTTTGCACTACCTCGGGGTTTAGTAAAGTACTCGTATCTCCAAGATTACTAGTATCTTTTGAAGCAATCTTACGTAAGATACGCCTCATAATCTTACCGCTTCGAGTTTTAGGTAAACCTGGTACAAACTGTATTTTATCAAGCTTGGCAATAGGACCAATACGCTCGGTAATTTGTTGATTCACCTCTTTGCTCAAATTATTACGATCACGATATTCTCCTGTTTCTTTTAGAATGACATAACCATATAAAGCATTCCCCTTAACATCATGTGGAAAACCTACGATAGCAGATTCTGCAACTGCAGGGTGTTCATTAATTGCATCTTCAATAGGTGCCGTACCTAGGTTATGACCAGAAACGATAATTACATCATCAACCCTTCCTGTAATTCTGTAATACCCTACCTCATCTCGTAAGGCCCCATCTCCTGTAAAGTATTTATTTTCAAAAGCCGAAAAATAGGTCTCTTTATATCGCTGATGATTTCCCCAAATGGTTCTTGCCATTGATGGCCACGGAAACTTGATACACAATCGCCCATCAACCTGGTTTCCTTTGATTTCTTGCCCGTTCTCATCCATTAAGGCAGGTTGTATCCCTGGCATTGGCAAGGTTGCATAGGTAGGTTTGGTTGGTGTAGAATATGGTATAGGTGAAATCATAATCCCACCCGTTTCGGTTTGCCACCAGGTATCCACAATGGGCGACTTTTTATCACCAACATGATCGTTATACCAATGCCAGGCTTCTTCATTAATAGGTTCTCCTACCGTACCTAATACTTTTAAGCTCGAAAGGTCATGATTGGTTACATAATCCAGGTTTTCTTTGGCCAATGCCCTAATTGCCGTTGGTGCCGTATAAAACTGAGTTATCTTATGTTTTTGTACAATATCCCAGAAACGTCCAAAATCGGGATATGACGGTACTCCTTCGAACATGACCGTGGTTGCCCCGTTGGCCAATGGGCCATATACGATATACGAATGCCCTGTGATCCAACCAATATCGGCGGTGCACCAATAGATATCATCTTCTTTATACTGAAAAACATTTTTAAAAGTATATGCCGTATATACCATATATCCCGCGGTAGTATGTAACATCCCCTTAGGCATTCCTGTAGACCCCGAAGTATAAAGAATAAACAAAGGATCCTCGGCATCCATGATCTCAGGCACACAATCTTTATAAGCTTCATCGAGTAATGGTTGTAACCAATGATCACGACCTTCTTTCATATTGATATCAGAATCGATCCGTTTAGCCACTAATACCGATTTTATACCGGGACAATCTTCTAAGGCTTCATCTACGATACCTTTTAAATCAATGCTTTTTACCCCTCGATAGGATCCATCTGATGTAATCACCATTTTAGCATCACAATCATTGATTCGCGTTGACAGTGCTGTAGCCGAAAATCCAGCAAAAACTACAGAATGTACTGCTCCTATCCTAGCACAAGCTAATACAGAAATTGCCAGTTCGGGTATCATAGGCAGATAAATACATACTCTATCTCCTTTTTGGATTCCTTGCTCTTTAAGTACGTTAGCAAATTTACAAACACGCTCATGTAACTGCTTATAGGTAATGTGTTGTGCATCTTCGTTAGGGTCATTAGGTTCAAAAAGAATAGCTGTTTTATGCCCTCTATTTCGTAAATGCCTGTCGATACAGTTCTCGGTAATGTTTAATTGAGCTCCTTCGAACCATTTAACCTCAGGTTTTGTAAAGTCCCAACTCAATACATTATCCCATTTTTTTCGCCACATGAAATGCTCTTCTGCAATCTCTGCCCAAAAAGTTTCCGGATCTCTTACTGATTTTCGATAAACCTGATAATATTCTTCTAGATGTTTTATGTGATAATTACTCATTGTGGTTGGTTATTTTATATCTTCAATCGACTTTATTTTGATAGTTATATTTTGAATATGGAAAATAAAGAAATATATCTTCGGAAGTTTAAAAATTTCGCTAAAATGATCAAAATTTGGTATTAACGTATCCTTTGGAGAAAAGCTAAAATATAAAAGTTATAAAATTTATGTTTTCATTATATAGCGCTTTGACTTTGAATATAACTAAATAGAAGTTAATGTGAAGCTGCATTTCCTGCTCCGCTTGGAATTCTAATACGTTCAACAATTTCTTGTACTTCCTCTGGTGGTGGGCTTGTTACTCTGGATACTACCATAGAAATAATTACATTAACCATCATAGCGATGGTACCAAACCCTTCTGGAGAAGTACCCAGCCACCACTCACTTGCCGGTTTAGGTTCCATAACTCCAATCAATCCCGTTTTATATCTAACCATATAAAATAGCATCAAAGTAATTCCTACTACCATACCTGCAACTGCGCCTTGTCGATTCATCCTCTTATCAAAAATACCCAGAATAATTGCCGGAAAAAATGATGCTGCTGCCAAGCCAAATGCTAATGCAACCACCGCAGCAACAAATCCCGGAGGATAAATACCGAATAAACCTGCTATAATTACAGCAACTAATATACTAATACGTGCCGCCCAAAGCTCTCCTCTTTCTGAAATGTTTGGTTTGATTTGTTTTTTTATTAAATCATGTGATATTGAAGTTGAGATCACTAATAATAATCCTGCAGCGGTAGATAATGCTGCTGCTAATCCTCCGGCTGCTACCAATGCGATTACCCAATTTGGTAATTTAGCAATCTCGGGATTTGCAAGTACCATAATATCTCTATCGACATACAACTCATTAGCCGAATCACTGACATTAGACACCAAGCGCTCTCCATACTTTCCTTTTTGATCAATATACTCTGGCTTACCATGTGTTGCTTTTCCGTTTACATATTGAATCTTACCATCATCATTTTTATCTGACCAGGCTATGAGGCCCGTATTTTCCCAGTTTTTAAACCATTCTGGTACCACTTTGTATTCTTTATTACTTACGGTCTCTATAAGGTTGGTTCTTGCAAAAACAGCAATTGCTGGTGCGGTGGTATACAAAATGGCAATAAATAATAAGGCTAGACCTGCCGATTTACGTGCATCTTTAACTTTGGGTACTGTAAAGAAACGAACAATCACATGCGGTAATCCCGCTGTGCCCACCATTAAGGCCAAGGTAATTGCAAAAACATCCCAAGTCGATTTAGAGCCACTCGTATATTCTTTAAATCCTAATTGGGTGTGTAAAGTATCTAATTTATCCAATAAAAATGTTCCATCTTCAACCGTACCTCCCATTCCTAATTGTGGAATTATATTTCCTGTCATTTGCATCGAAATAAAAAAAGCAGGAACCATAAATGCAAAGATGAGTACGCAATATTGTGCAACCTGAGTATAGGTGATCCCCTTCATACCTCCTAGAAAAGCAAATACCAAAACCACTGCCATACCTATAATTACTCCCCAATTAATATCGACTTGCAAGAATTGCGAGAACACAATCCCAACTCCTCTCATCTGACCCGCTACATAAGTAAATGATACTATCAATGCACAAATTACTGCTACTGTACGGGCTGTATTTGAATAATATCGATCTCCAATAAAATCCGGAACTGTGAATTTTCCAAACTTTCTAAGATATGGGGCTAACAATAGTGCCAATAGCACATATCCTCCTGTCCAACCCATTAAATACACAGAACCGTCATATCCGCTAAAAGAAATAATCCCAGCCATCGAGATAAATGAAGCGGCACTCATCCAGTCTGCTGCAGTTGCCATACCATTAGCTAATGGAGAAACTCCTCCGCCTGCTATATAAAATTCTTTAGTTGAGCCTGCTCTTGCCCATATGGCAATCCCAAAATAAAGGGCAAAGGTAACTCCAACTAAAATCCATGTCCATGTTTGAACGTTCATATAATTATATTTTTTTGGAAGTATTAAGGCTACTCATCGTAACCGTATTTTTTATCAAGTTTGTTCATTAATCGAACATATATAAAGATAAGTATCACAAATACATATATAGAACCTTGTTGCGCAAACCAGAATCCAAGTTTGAACCCTCCAAGTCTAATGTTGTTTAATGCATCTTTAAATAAAATTCCGGCTCCGTATGAAACCAAAAACCAAATGCTTAATAAAATGACTAAGTATTTAAGATTTTCTTTCCAGTAGGCAACTGCTTTCTGTTTATCTGTCATGAATCCAAGTTTAATAAATTTAGTCCTTTTAAGAGTAACAAAATTTTGAGCGTTATTATTTCTTTATTTATATACTCGTATTCTTCAATTAATTTTGAATATATGACTACTAAAATACACATTAGAATGTATACAAAAATTATTGGGTTGAAATCTATTATAAATAAATAGTGTATTTTTTCTCAAAAGATTTTTTTTAATCATACCAATCTATTCGGTTTTTCGTTTTAAAAGAAAAATATTAGTTTTAACTCCATGAATAATAAAAAAATTACCCAATACGCTATCTATGCCGTTGCTGTATTATGTGCTGCATTGATTAATGAGCATATTATTAAATACGTAAAAAAACATGTGGATCAGGAAGGATATCTTTTGGTACTTATAGACATGGCCATCGTGGTACTTATTTTTGCTCCTGCTTTTGCATTGGTAACCAAATACACTAAAAAGCTTTCTAATGTATACTTAAGAACTTCTAAAAAGTTTTCTACAAGTAATAAAAATGGAACGTTACTAGGATTTATAATAGCAATTTTCATTTTATTTATTCTGTATGCAAACCTAAGACATAACTTAAATGTAGTTGATGATTTAAGAGCAATAATTCGATAAAAGCTAGACATCACAGATTGTAATCCCTTCTTTTAGTGCACTTAAAGTATCGTTGTATGTAGGAATAAACTCCTGAGCCACGTAACCATTGAAGTCTGTGGCCAGAATGGCCTTCATAATTGCAGGATAATTAAGTTCTTGGTTATTATTAATCTCATTTCGACCGGGTACGCCACCTGTATGATAATGTGTGATATACTCATTATATTTTTTGATAGTAGCAATGATATCCCCTTCCATGATTTGCATATGATAGATATCATACAATAGCTTAAAATTAGGCGACCCAATTTTATCCACTAAAGCAACGCCCCAGGGGGTATTATCACATTGATAATCTTTATGATCAACTTTGCTATTAAGTAACTCCATGATCAAGGTCACTTTATTTTTCTCTGCATGTTTCACTAATACATCTAATCCCGTGGCGCATTGCTCCCATCCACTTTCATCAGAAATTCCATTTCGATTACCCGAGAAAACGATCACTTGCTTTATTCCCGCATGAGATGCCTTAGAAATAAGTTCTTGATATTGTGTTTGTAAACTTTTGTGATTTTTAGGATCATTAAACCCGTGAGTAATACTAGCAAACGTATCTGTCGCCAGTGAACATTCTATACCAACATCCTGAACAATTTTCCATTCATCTGGCTTTAATAAGTCGATTCCTTTAAGTCCAATTTCTTTTCCTTTCTGGGCAAATTCTTGTAATGGAATATTTTGATAACACCATCTACAAGCAGAATGATTTATGTTTCCTTTCAGAGTAGTTTCTGTATGAGATGTAGCAACTTTTGTATTGTTATCTTTACATCCTGCTATGACAGAACCCGCAATACTAATGGCTCCTATGCCAATAGACATATTTTTGACCGCCTTTCTACGATTAATTTTTTTTTCTGCCATATCAACATGATTATATCATCCTACTAAAGATAGTACTTTAAAATCACATACTATTATGAAATTATAGGAGTCATTAAATTTGATCTCCAATAAAATTTTTAATTTCTTCTTCAGAAAAAACAGGGTTAGCACCTTCACTTCCTGCAACCATGGCCCCTATGGCACACGCATAATCAATGGCTTGTTGTGGTGCCTTATCCTGAAGTAATGCTGAAATTAATGTTGCTAAAAAAGAATCTCCTGCTCCTACTGTATCTATTACTTTTATTGTGTATCCCTTATTATGATAAAATGTCTCACCATGTAACAAAGTAGCACCTTTACCACCTTTGGTAATACAAATTTGATTTGTATTTGTATATGATGCTATTGCTTTTACCTGATCTTCAAATTTATCTTTATGTATATCAAAATGAATGCAAATCTCTTCTAGCTCTTCATCATTAAGTTTGATAAAATCTGCTTTACTCATTAATTCTGAAAGCAACGCTCTATCATAATGAGGAGGTCTTAGATTTACATCCAAAACCTTAAACTTGGCTTTATCCAATAGTTTCAATAACGTATTTTTTGAAACCTCATTTCTACTTGCTAAACTTCCAAAAACTATGGCATCAGATGCTCTTACTTTATCTGCAATTTTTCCAGAATACTTAATAAAATCCCAAGCAACCGGTCGGCTTATTTCATAAGTCGCAGTGTTCTCTTTATCCAATGTTACCAGCACTTCTCCTGTTTTGTATTGTTCATCAACCTGAAATGTATCTGTTGGTAATCCTCTATCCTTGGCGTATTTTAAGATATCTCTTCCCAAATTATCATCTCCAATTTTGGTGATGATTGAAGACTCTATCCCCATTGAGTGTAATCGTAAAGCAACATTAAGTGGCGCTCCACCAACTTTTTTGTGTTCAGGAAATATATCCCAAAGCACTTCTCCGAAACAGGTGATTTTCATTGATTTAAATTTATTCTAATATAATACTAATACCTTTAAAAAAACAACCCCCATAGGTTAACTACTCCTCTGGGGGTCTAGGTCGAAGCCAAAAAATTAAACTAACTCAACTTACACTCAATTAAACTTGCTTCAACTTCTCTTCTATATTTTTAAGACACAAGTTATTGATACTACCAATATGACTGTGTTTTGTATTCTTTTCGGGTTTATAATTTCCTTTTTCGATATCCAAACCAATTTTCACATATGCATCTCTAAATGACATCCCTTGCATTACTAATTCATTTAGTGTATCCACACTAAAAAGATAGTCATATTTATCGTCATTAAGAATATTTTCGTTTATAGTTACATTCTTCAAGGCGTACATTGCCATTTCTAACGAAGCCTTTAGATCCTGAATAGCCGATATTATTCCTTCTTTTAATAATTGTAAATCCCTGTGATATCCACTGGGTAAATTATTGGTTAACAAGGATAACTCATAAGGCAAAGCCTGAATTTTATTGCATTTTGCTCTAATTAATTCGAACACATCTGGGTTCTTTTTATGAGGCATAATACTTGACCCGGTCGTGAACTCTGAAGGAATACTCATAAAGTCAAAATTCTGACTCATATATAAGCATACATCCATAGCCAATTTAGAAAGGGTTCCTGCCACGCCACTCATAGCAAATGCCGAGGATTTTTCTGATTTCCCTCTACTCATTTGTGCGGCTACTACATTATATTTAAGTGTCTCGAAATTTAGTTCTTTGGTGGTGAATTCTCTATCAATTGGAAACGAGCTACCATAGCCCGCGGCACTTCCCAATGGATTCTGATCAACAACTTTTAATGCTGCATTCACAAAATAGAGATCATCTATAAAACTTTCGGCATATGCCGAAAACCACAATCCAAATGAGGAAGGCATGGCAATTTGCAAATGTGTATACCCCGGAAGTAGTATATCCTTATATTTCTCGGCACTATTCAATAAATTTTGTGATAATTCTTTAACCTGAGATTTAATCTGTAATAGCTCATCTTTTAAATACAAATGCATCGCCACCAAAACCTGGTCATTACGAGATCTGGCTGTATGGATTCGTTTGCCAGCATCGCCAATGCTCTTGGTAAGTTCAAACTCGATTTTAGAATGTACATCCTCAAACATATCTTCGATTACAAAAGTGCCATCATCTATCTGTTTTGCCAGAGTACCCAACTCTGTTTCGATTGCCGAAATATCTTCATTAGAAAGCAAGTCTATTTTGTGAAGCATCTTAGCATGGGCTAAGGTTGCCTTTACATCATATTTTGCAATGACCAAATCCAACTGTCGATCGTTACCAACCGTAAACATATCTATCTTCTTATCTGTTGGTAATCCTTTATCCCAAAGTTTCATTCGTTTATTTTTATTTAATTCTTGTCAGGCTGAGCCTGTCGAAGCCAATTCTACTCTATACCAACACTTCGACAAGCTCAGTGTGACATCATCATCTCTTTATAAAATTCCTTCTAAAATCTTTATATACAAATCCACACCTTCTTTGATCTCATCTACATAGATAAACTCATCTGCCGAGTGTGATCGGGTTGAATCTCCAGGTCCAAGCTTTAAAGATGGACAATTCAAAACGGATTGATCAGATAGTGTTGGTGATCCATACGTTGTTCTTCCTAAATTGATCCCAGATGTTACAACCGCATGATCTTTAGGTATAGATGACGATCCTAAATGTAACGATCTGGGTTTTATTTCTGCGTACTCGGACATTGCTTCTTTCACTATGGTTAAAATCTCTTTATTTTGATACTTATCGTTTACTCGTATATCAACCACTACATCACAATGCGAAGGCACTACGTTATGTTGATTTCCTGCATTGACTTGAGTTACCGTCATCTTTACCTTTCCGAGAGTTTCGGATTCTTTTTCAAATTGATAATCTTTAAACCATTGTATGACCTCCAGAGCATTATAAATTGAATTATTATCATTGGGGTGTGCGGCATGACTTGCTGTTCCTTTTACAGAAACATCCAGTACCAATAATCCTTTTTCGGCAATAGCTAATTGCATAAGTGTAGGCTCTCCGACGATAGCAAATTCTACATTCTTTAAATACTTTAGTACGCTTTTCAGACCTAGTGGACCACTACTTTCTTCTTCCGCGGAAGCGACAATAACAAGATTATAATCCAGATCTTCTTGATCATAAAAATAGGTAAATGTTGCAATCAAAGAAACCAAACACCCTCCTGCATCATTACTTCCTAAACCAAATAATTTTCCGTCTTCTACAAAAGCTTTGAATGGATCATTAGTATAATTTCCATTAGGTTTTACTGTGTCATGATGCGAGTTTAATAGAATTGTTGGTTTACTTTCATCAAAATATTTATTATATGCCCATATGTTATTATTCTCTCTCTCGAAAGGAATATCATGTTTGATAAACCAAGATTCTATCAATCGAGCAGTCTTTTCCTCTTCTGATGAGAAAGATGGCGTCTCTATCAATTGACATAATAATTCTATTGCTTTATCTGTTAGTTGCTTAGTATCTGAGTGTTTTAGTAATTGAGCCCGTGAGTCATCAAATACTTGATTATTATCTATTGGTAAATTATATTTATTATTCTCTAACTTTTCCATTTTTTAATTTTTAAAACTGATCAGCTCACCTCTAATATACTCACTAACTCATAGACTCAAAGTAGTGTGTTTGGTAGTATTATCTTTTATAAAATCTGCATTTGCGATATGCACCGTATTTACATTTTTTTGTAAAGCATCGAAACAATTTTGAAGCTTTGGTAACATCCCGTCTGCAATCACATTAGTGTCTCTTAATTTTGAATATTTCTCTAAATCAATATGCTCGATAACCGAATCTTTATCCTCGATATTCTCTAAAACACCTTTTAACTCGAAACAATAAAACAATGAAACATCATAAAATTCTCCCATTGCCGAAGCAATTTCAGACGCTATGGTATCTGCATTGGTGTTTAATAATTGCCCGTTACCATCATGTGTTACGGCGCAAAAAACCGGAGTAATTCCAGAATTCAAGAAACCATCTATGATCTGTCCATTGATTTTAATCACATCCCCTACGTATCCATAATCAATAAATTGTACAGATCGTTTTTCTGCTAAAATTACATTCGCATCGGCTCCAGTTAGTCCCAAAGCATTACAATCATTCTTTTGCAATCCAGAAACAATTGTTTTGTTTAGTAAGCCCGCGTATGTCATCACCACAATATCCAAATTCTCTGCAGATGTAATTCTTCGTCCATCGATCATTTCTGTTTTTACATCCATCTTATTAGCAAGTTGAGTAGCAGATTTCCCTCCACCGTGCACCAATATTTTGGGTCCCTCGACTTTAGAGAAATCCTCAAGAAAAGATAGCAATGCTTCTTGATCTTCTATTATGTTACCCCCTATCTTGGCTACTAATAATTTTTGTTTTAACATGATAAAGTTATTATCCCCTCACCCTAACCCTCTCCCCAAGGAGCGGGAACAGTGATAATTTATTTATTCTTTAATATTTTCTTCAACACCAATTGTGCTGCATAGGTTCTGTTATTTGCCTGCTCGATTACTATCGAGTTTTCACTATCAATTACGGCATCATCCACAACCACATTCCTTCGTACTGGTAAACAATGCATGAACTTTGCATCATTAGTAAGTTTCATCTTGTCTTCAGTGATTTTCCAGGAAGTATTATTAGACAATGTTTTACCATAGTTTTCATAAGAACTCCAATTTTTCACATAGATAAAATCGGCATCTTTGAATGCATTTTCCTGATTGTAATCAATGGGCACCTCTTTAGTAATCTGACTGGCTAACTCAAATCCCACAGGGTGGGTAATTACAAAATGTGCGTCCGTGCGTTGCATCATTTCTACAAATGAATTTGCAACTGCCTGCGGTAAAGCTTTTGGATGCGGTGCCCATGATAGTACAACCTTTGGTTTATCTGTTTTTTTATGTTCTGTAATCGTTATGGCATCGGTTAATGCTTGCAATGGATGCCCAGTGGCACTTTCCATATTCACAACGGGTATTGTAGCATACTTTATAAAACTATGCAGTACTTTTTCGCTATAATCTTCTTCTCTATTTTCTAGTTTAGCAAAAGCCCGTATGGCCAAAACATCACAATATTGAGAAACTACTTGCGCGGCTTCTTTTATATGCTCAGAATTTCTTTGATCCATAACGGTACCATCTCCATACTCTAGTGACCATCCTTCTCCAGTAAAATTCATAACAATCACATTCATACCAAGATTTAAAGCTGCTTTTTGGGTACTTAAACGCGTACGAAGACTGGGATTAAAGAACAATAGTCCAATAGTTTTATCTAGTCCCAAAGTTTTATCAGACAATGGGTTTTTCTTCATCTCTATCGCTTGATCAACCCAATCCGAGAGTGAATCTATATCTTGTATGGAAAAGTATTTATTCATATTTATTTTTTAAGAGAACAGAAGAAAGAAAATAGAGTATAGATTTTTAGAGTTTGTTTTGAAAACTCATCGTCATTTTTTGAAATTCTTCTAATTTTTTTTCTAAACTTTCTAAATTTTTCTCATTACTATAATTTCTATGTTTTGCTATCAATAATTGAGTTCCAAGTTCAAATGAAGAACCTAAAGAAATATTAATAAAGTGACTAAAAGACTTATCAGTTCTAGCAGAACCTTCA
Source organism: Aquimarina penaris (assembly GCF_040786285.1). NCBI lineage: Bacteria > Pseudomonadati > Bacteroidota > Flavobacteriia > Flavobacteriales > Flavobacteriaceae > Aquimarina > Aquimarina penaris. The sequence continues at coordinate 2,080,771 of NZ_JBFMKQ010000001.1, read as the reverse complement.
GCAATATTACTAGGTATTGAGATAGAACATCTACTCATTTGTGAGCTTAAATCATAAACTTCGTGTTTTGGAAATTCTAACAAAATATCTGAAACACCATTTGCTATTTCTAATCCTAATTGCCAAATTTTCAAATTTTTATAGTTATGTCTCTTACCTTTCATTCTCTAATTTCTTTTTATTTATATTTTTCAATAACCTCTCCTCTATTATCTTTTCTCTCTACTCTATTTTCTGAATTAATTTTGGTGAACGAAACTTTATTTTGAATAACATCTATTAGAAAATCATCCTTTACTCCATTAACCACCCAGGTTTCTATATCTGCGGTCTGTGCTATTCTGGCCGCTTCTATTTTAGATTTCATTCCTCCTGTTCCATGTGTGGAAATTTTAGTAACAATTTCACTTTCTAATAATTCAATATCATCTACTTCATCAATTGTATGATAGGTATTGTTCTCTACAGATTCTTTTGTACAAATTCCATTTGTATTTGTCGCGATTACCAACAAATCGGCTTTTAATAAAGCCGCGGTTAGTCCTGCCAATTTATCATTGTCTCCAAACTGAATTTCGTCGGTAGCCACCGTATCATTTTCATTTATGATGGGGATGTAATTATTAGCAACCAGCACATTAATCGTATTGACAATATTCTTTTTGGATTGCTCTCTTTCAAAATCTGAATATGACAATAAACATTGTGATGTTAATAATCCCAAGTCTCTGAAGCTCTCTTGAAATACTCTCATCAAATGTGGTTGACCAATAGATGCCAAGGCTTGTTTCACATTAATGGCTGCCCCATTGCTTTCTAAATTCACAAATTGTTTTGCCACTGCAATAGCACCCGAACTCACGATCACAAACTCATACTCATCTTGCAGAGTAACTATTTGTCTACCTATATCTTCAATCTTACCCCTAGAGATATGATCTGTCTCTTTGGTTAAAACATTAGAACCCACTTTGAGTACAATTCTCTTTCTATCTGATCTGCCCATCACCATGTATATACCATTTATTTGTTACCAAATGCTGTAATCCTATTGGACCTCTTTGGTGTAATTTATCTGTACTTATAGCTAACTCACCACCTAAACCAAGCTGAAAACCATCTGTAAACCGTGTTGATGCATTATGATATACTGCAGCACAATCTACCGATGACATAAAATTTTCTGCTTCTTCCTTATTTTTAGTTACTATTACGGCAGAATGCCCCCCACTATATTGATTGATTTTTGAAATAGCCTCTAACTCATCTTTGGTTTCGCCAATCACAATTTTATAATCCAAGAATTCCTCGTACCAAACCTTATCTCCTGTTATCTTCTTTACTTCTGTATACTTAGATAAAGATGCATCACCCAGTATTTCTACATTAAAATTCTTAAGCGTAGTGATAAGATTTCTAACAAAATCCTCTTTATTAGGAAGATTTTTGTCTATCAATACCTTGTCTACCGCATTACAAGCTGATATTTTATCTGTTTTCCCGTTAATGATATTATCTAATGCTAAAGCTCTATCTGCTTCTTTATGCACATACACAAAGTTATTTCCTCTTCCACTAACAATAACTGGACATGTAGCATGTGTTTTTACAAAATCAATTAGGTTTTCACCTCCTCTAGGTACAATTAGATCTACATTTTGAGTCGGTTTCTCAAGAAAAACCTGAGTTTCATGTCTGTTATAACTTAGGTATTGAACCCAATCTTTTGAGATCTCATTCTCTTCTAACGCCTGATGCCAAAGCTTAACAATTTCCAGGTTAGAGTTCAATGATTCTTTTCCTCCTTTGAGTAAGATTTTATTTCCAGATTTAAATGCAATTCCGGCTGCTTCAATCGTAACATCTGGCCTAGACTCATAGATGATCAAAACCGTCCCGAAGGAGGCCGTTTTATTATAAACCTCCATACCATTATCATGTATAAATCTAAATCGCTCTACTCCTACCGGGTCATCCTGATCTGCTAATTGTTTCAAAGAAGAGATCATACCTTCGATTTTATCATCATCTACTTTAAGACGGTCATACATTGCTTTATCATCTCCCGAATAGTTTTTCAGGTCTTTTTGATTAGCACTCATGATTACTTGTCTTGACTGATCTACAAGAGTTATCATGCTATGTAAAACCGAATTTCTTTGTTCTATATTTAATAATCTACTCATAATCCGACTTTTTCTTGTACCAACACATTTTGTAAAGCCTCAATAAATTGATCTATTTCTTTCTTTCCAATTGTAAGCGGTGGTAATATTCGTAACAATTTTTTATTCGATGCTCCTCCGGTAAAAATATGCTGATCATAGATCATTTTTTTTCTAAGCTCGCTTACTTCAAAATCAAATTCTAACCCCAACATCAAACCTTTTCCTTTTACATTCTTTACACCAGGAATCTTAACTGCCTCGGCTAAAAAATAATCCCCTGTAAGCTTGGCATTACTTATAAGGTTTTCGGCTTCAATAACCTCGAGTACCGCCAAAGCAGTAGCACAAGCCAGGTGGTTACCACCAAAAGTAGTTCCTAACATTCCGTAACTAGCTTCAATATGAGGTGCAATCAAAATTCCTCCGACCGGAAAACCATTACCCATACCCTTTGCAACCGAAATAATGTCTGGAGTAATCCCATGGTATTGATGGGCAAAAAATTTCCCTGTTCGTCCATAGCCCGATTGTACTTCATCGAGAATCAAGACCACTCCGAACTCATGGCATAGGATTTCTAATGCAGTAAAAAACGCTGTGGTCCCTTCATCTAATCCTCCAACCCCTTGAATAGGCTCTATAATCACAGCACACACATCTCCTTTTTCTAATTCAGTTTTCACTAGCTCAATCTGGTTTAACGGTAAAAAAGTAACATCTTGCTGGCTGTTGAGTGGAGCATTAATTTTAGGATTATCTGTTGCGGCAACTGCAGCAGAAGTTCTACCATGAAAACCATTTTTAAAAGCAACTACTCTAGATTTCTCGGTATAAAAAGATGCTAGTTTTAAGGCATTCTCATTGGCCTCGGCTCCTGAATTGCATAAAAACAGTTGATACTCTTCATAACCAGATAGTTTGCCTAGTTTTTCAGCTAATTTGGATTGCAAACTATTCTGAACAGCATTAGAATAAAAACCTATTTTCTCTGCTTGTTCTTTTAGTTTTTTGATATAATGAGGATGCGAATGACCAATTGAAATCACCGCATGTCCACCATATAAATCCAAATATTCTGTTCCGTTTTTATCCACCACAATGCTGTCATACGCATTTACTGGTTCTACATCATACAACGGGTATACATCAAATAGTTTCATATTAATTAGTTGTTGGTTAATTTTTGTACAATTTTCACTGAGTACCTTATCAACTATTTTATGGTATTTATTTTTTCGTAAGAGGCCATTACTCCTTTTATCACCGAAGAACTTAATCCTTGGTGTTCCATCTCGTTTAATCCTTCTATAGTACATCCTTGAGGCGTTGTTACTTTATCTATTTCACGCTCTGGATGGGTTCCATTTTCTGCTACCAAAGTTGCCGCTCCAATTGCCGTTTGCACTGCAATGATTTGTGCTTCATGAGGGTGAAACCCCATTTGGATACCTCCTTGTATCATTGCTCTTAGAAACCTTAAAAAGAATGCAATTCCGCTAGCTCCTAAAACAGTCGCTGCCTGCATTAATCGTTCTTCGATTACTAAGGTTTCTCCAATGGTATTAAACATTTTCTCAACAGTCGTTAACTCTTCTTTTACATCTTCATTGGCTGCGATACAAGTCATAGACAACTTTTTTGCAGCTCCGGTGTTTGGCATAACTCGTACCACTTTATTGTTCGGAACCACTTCATTAATCTCTGCAATAGAAGTTCCAGTAACCGTAGAAATTAATATTTGATCTGTGGTCACAATATCTTTGATCTCTTGCAGAACTGCGTCTAATTGTCTTGGTTGTACACAAAGGATCACCCATTTTACATCTTTAATAGATGTTGCTATATCTTGTGAAGTAGATACACCTAGTTGTTCTTCGACCTCTTTTAGGTTATACCTGGACTTATCTACTACCGTAATATTTTTTGCTTCAAACAAGTCACTATTGGCTAATCCTGATATAATAGATTTACCTAAGTTTCCTCCTCCTATGATTGTTATTTTGTTCATTTTATATTTTATTTCAACTTATCAAAGTGTTTTTTACACCTCCCGGCTCTTGGCCACCCTTCTCAAGGAGGGAATTAAAAGGCGCTTGCTTTTAGTTCTAATCCTGTTTTTTCTTCTAATCCAAACATCAAATTCATATTATGAATCGCTTGTCCCGAGGCTCCTTTTATTAAATTATCAATCACCGAAGTAATCAATAACATTCCGTTCTTTTTTGTAACATGTAGAATGCACTTATTCGTATTTACTACTTGCTTCAGGTTAATTTCATCTTCTGAAACAACAGTGAATTTTGCATCAGTATAGAAGGATTTATACAATTCTTTTGCTTCCTCTATATCACCTTCAAACTTAGTATACATCGTGGCATAAATTCCTTTACTGAAGTTTCCTCTATTAGGAATAAAAAAGACAGGAACTTCAAAATCATGTTGCAATTGCTGAAGACTTTGCTCAATTTCTCCTAAATGTTGATGCGTAAACACCTTATAACTCGAGAAATTATTATCTCTCCAGCTAAAATGAGTTGTACCTCCTGGCATAACTCCCGCTCCCGTGCTACCTGTAGTGGCATTAATATGAACACTATGGGTAAGTTTTCCTGCGGAAGCTAATGGTAATAATCCTAATTGAATAGCAGTTGCAAAGCATCCTGGGTTAGCAATATTTTTAGCCGACTTGATTTTATCTTTTTGCAATTCTGGTAAACCATATACAAAATCTCTACCCAGAAAATTTTGATCTTCATTTAATCTAAAATCATTACCTAAATCAATTACTTTAGTTAATTCTGAAAAAGTATTTGACTCTAAAAATGATCTCGATCGACCATGCCCCAGGCACAAAAAGAGAACATCTACAACCGGATTGATTGTATCTGTAAATTTAAGTTCTGTCTCCCCTATTAAGTCCGGATGTTGTTTATGAATCGAAACTCCCGCATTCGTAGTACTATACACAAAATCTAATGCTATTTGTGGGTGATGCACGAGTAATCTCAACAATTCTCCAGCTGTATATCCTGATCCTCCTATGATTCCTACTTTTATCATGATTCGCTTGGATTTACGTTATGATATATTTTATTAGCATTGCCATAGATTTTTATAAAACCTTTGGCATCATCTGCGGTCCAGGAATTATTCATTTCACCATATTGTCCAAAATCGGATTTCATCATATCAAAACTTGATTCGATTCCCTCTAAGGTAAAATGATATGGTTTCAATTTTACTATTACATCTCCTGTTACCGATTTCTGTGAATCTTCCATAAAGACTTCGATATTTCTCATTACTGGATCCAGGTAATTACCTTCGTGTAATAACATTCCGTACCAATTGGCTAACTGTTCTTTCCAGTATTGCTGCCATTTAGTTAATACATGTTTCTCTAGTAAATGATGTGCTTTGATAATAACCACGGGAGCCGCTGCTTCGAATCCTACTCTTCCTTTGATTCCAATAATGGTGTCTCCTACATGAATATCTCTGCCAATAGCAAATGCACTAGCCAATTCTTCGAGTTTCTGAATATTTTTAACCGGGGAATCTTTAACTCCATCCAGTCCTATTAATTCTCCTTTTTCAAAATTCAGAATAACCGTTTCTTCATTCTCTTTTTGTAATTGGCTTGGATATGCTGTATCTGGTAATGCACTATGAGAAGTTAAAGTTTCTTTACCACCTACACTGGTTCCCCATATTCCTTTATTGATAGAATATTGAGCTTTCTCCCAACTATAGTGAACCCCATGTTTTTCGAGATATTCAACTTCTTCCTGACGCGAAAGTTTTAAATCCCTGATCGGAGTAATAATCTCGATCTCTGGAGCCAGTGTTTGAAAAATCACATCAAATCTAATCTGGTCATTACCTGCGCCTGTACTGCCATGAGCAATATATTTTGCTCCCACTTTTTTTGCATAATTAATGACTTCAATGGCCTGAAAAATTCTTTCTGCGCTTACAGAAAGTGGATACGTATTATTTTTCAAGACATTACCAAAAATCAAATACTTGATCGCCTTATTATAAAAACCTTCTACTATTGTAGTATTTACATGATCAGCACTACCCAGTTCGTAGGCCCTCTTTTCGGTCTCTTCTAGTTCTTTTTCAGAAAACCCTCCGGTATTCACCAAAATGGTATGCACTTCAAGGTTCTTTTCATGAATAAGGTATTTCACGCAATATGAGGTATCTAATCCTCCACTATATGCCAATACTACTTTTTCCATAGCAACAATTGTTTATTGTTTGTAAGCATTGTCTGCTTAATATTTTTTAATCTTCTCAATACTTTTTTATTGTACCATTTTTTCCTTTTCTTCCCCTTCTTAGCTGGGTCATATAACATTCCTGTACAAAGGCACATTTTATGATCTTTAGCCATAAGAATATCATAATTAGTACACGTTTTACAACCTGACCAAAACTTAGGATCATCTGTTAATTCAGAGAAGGTAACAGGTTTATACCCTAAATCAGAGTTGATCTTCATTACTGCTAATCCTGTTGTGATACCAAATACTTTGGCCGTTGGATACTTTTTCAAAGAATGATTGAATGTAAATTCTTTGATTTCTTTTGCAAGTCCTTGGTTTCTGAAATCTGGATGCACTACTAAGCCTGAATGAGCGACATATTTCTCATGCCCCCAAACCTCTATGTAACAGAATCCCGCAAATTGATTACCCGATAATGCAATGATCGCATTTCCGTTTTGCATCTTTGTTTTTATATACTCTGGAGTACGCCTGGCAATACCAGTGCCTCTTACTTTTGCAGAGTCTGATATTACATCGCATATTTCATCTGCATACTGAAGATGATCTTGATTTGCTATATGTATTTCTATCTGTTTCATCTGTTTATTTTCATTCCTTTTTTAAGGTCAGATGGAATTCGTCATGTTTACCTTATTAGGTTTATGTCGAATACATTACTATTACTTATTTCATAAACGAACTACGTTTATGAGAAAATTATGTATTAAGCTTTAGGGAATAGATTCCGAATAGAATTCGAGTGTGGCATATATACTATTTAAAAAATATCGAAAATGTATATTTTTAAATACTAATACAACTACATCAAAAATTGGAATTTGTCTCTAGGGGAAGTAGGGCGCACCTACTTCAAAAGAAAATTAGACCCCCAAGGGGCGGCGAATACGGTATACAGGTATTAAGACATTACCTAATTTGTTCAAAGATTGAACACTAACTCCTGAATAAATATTTTTTACCGTTTTCATAATAGTAACTCTAAATCGTCGGCCGTAGCCCCTTTCGTTAACTAGATGGTACAATATTACATAAAAACTAAATACGCGATATAAGATCGCTCATAAAATTTTGCAAAAATATGATTTTCATAAAATTAGCATGTATAATTTGCGATATACTCAAGTAAAGGCCCTTAAATAGTATATACCTGCTAAAACATACTCCCTAGTCTACTTCAACGATTGGTTCTAAAATAAATGGATTCTACTATATACAAAACTATTAATGATCATTATATGCCATAAAAAAACAAGAACTTTCTATATTTTTTAGAATAGATTGATGTTTTCTTTGGATTTTGTTTTAAATTGGTCACCCAATTATTTAATCACTTTAACCCCAAAAAAAATGAAGACTATTAGACTACAATGTACACTTCTAATGATTATATGCATAGGTTTTTTGCATAGTTGTTCTTCAGATTCTGATGAGCTGGTTATACAAGAACAAGGTACCGATGAAAATAATGAAGGTAATGAAGATCCAGGAACTGATGGCGATAACGGAGGTGATGGAGGAACTGACGGTGACAATGGAGGCGGCACAACAAGCTCAGACATTCCTTATGAAGTTTTAGAACTTAAAAACTGGAAAATTACACTGCCCAGAGATTTTGATAATGATAACTTGGCAGATGAAGTATATCTTGATCAAAGTAAAAATGATTTTAGTGATGATCCAAGTTTTACAGCATATAAAGATGAATTCTTTTTTGTTGAGAACGGAAATGTGAGGTTTTCTTGTCCTACAGAAAATGGTACACCTACCACAGGAAATTCATCTAATACCAGAAGTGAATTAAGAGAGATGCCATCTAATGGAGATGGTGAAGCTGGGTGGGACGCTACAAGTGGTAGTATAAAAACATTAACTTTTAAAGTAAGGGTAATACAAACTTCTTCTACAGGAAAATTCGCTTTTGCTCAAATTCATGATTTTAAGCAAAGTGTATGGGATGATCTATTGCGAATACAAGTGCAAAGTGATACTCCTAATGCAAAAGAAGGAGATACCGGTAGGATATATATATTAGGAGATGTTACAGAAGGCAGAATGTCTGATGGATTCCCAGTTGATTTTAGAGATCTGAATTATAGTGACAGGTATATCAAGAATGATTATGTACTAGGAAACTGGTTAACATTTAAAGTCACTGTACAAAATAGTGTGATGAAAATCTACCTTGAAGACATGAGTACTCCTATACGTACATATGATAATATCACCTGTAAAAGCAATTACTTCAAAGCAGGAGTTTACAATCAATCCATCAATTCAACAAGTACTGGGAATGGTATTGCTGAGTTTAGCGAAATAACAGTTACCGAAAACTTTTAACCCACAAGTACGGTACAACTTATTTTTAGAAATTAAGAAAGTAACATTTATTTTAGAGTAGTATATAAAAAAGCAGAAAGTCAAGACTTTCTGCTTTTTGCAATCTTTGAGGCAATCTTAAATTAACTTAATATTTAGTGAGTGATACTTAAGTTTTTTACTCTAACAATACCATGAGAACCGGTATATGAAGCTCCTTTTACAGACTGTAAATAATTACCAACTTTAAAATAGTTTCCTTCGGTACTTGTGTCCATTTGTTGATCGAATATTCGATTGCCCCCTTCAAAAAGTTCAACCAAACCGTCATTATAAACAAGCTTGAAAGTATAACTGGTGTCTAATTTATAGGTACCGCTTAAAATCTTACTTCCTCCCTGCACCTCTTCGGTGATGTAACCACTAATTTTAATCCTTACATTTCCTGAAGATTGATCTGGATCACCAATGAACTGAACTCTGATAACATCATCCACAGTACTCGAAGGCCCATGTATTTGTCCGAAACATAATACACCATCTTTTCCGCTTTTACTTTTTGGTAATCGGTCTACCCTAACTGTCCAGGTCATCGTATTATTACCATTTTTAGCATCCCAGTTTGCTAGATTGCCATTTTTCAATTCTCTTAATTCTACTCTTGGATTTTGAGAATTTGCAGACCCTCCCAATCCTCGATAGCATTTGAAGTATGTCCATTCCCCATCGGTATAGAAATAATTTGGATCTTCATACGTACTAAATGTTTCACCTGTAGCATCTAGCACATCATCGCGATAGGTTGCTGATGAACCGGGACTGCCCGTAAAACCATTAAGTTTCCAAGTATTCGAAGTAAGTCCTAATATATCTCCAGGCGAGTTTCCTCCTGGCGGTGGCGGTGGCGTATCACCAGATGAGTGAATTTGAGTTTCTGTAATACTATTCCAGGCACTACTAGAGTTTCCAAAACAAGATATTCTAACATACCTGGCACTCACTTGATTAAAACTATATGTTTCTAAATTTGTAGTATTACCGCTACTTCCTGTCCTTTTAGCATCATAAATTGTGCTTAAACTAGAAGTAGAATTACCCACTCTAATTTTAAAATACGCTTTTCTTTGATTTCCTTTAAACCATGCTATTTTAAGGCTGGATATCGTTTTTGATGAGCCTAAATCATATGTAATATATTTTCCCGAATACCCTTTTGATGACCATCTGGTATTTAAATTACCATCTAAGGTATTGGCTGGTACATTGCCATCATCACCATTTGCCGATACACTAACAGGTGTAATTATAGCTTTGGCTGTTGCGTTTTCTTGTAGTAATTCGTTAGTCTCATTATCAAACTCGCCAGTTTCACAAGATGCTATTATCAAATAAGTAGATAATAACAGTAATTTGGTGAATTGTGAAAAAGAAACTCTTCCCCGATTCATTGAATGATTTTTCATACTGTAAAGATTAGAACGTTAGTAAAAGTTTGTGTATACTATTTTGGTGCCCAATTAATAAATTGGTCAACCAATTTTTGACAATATTAGTAATTTTACAACACAACTCAAACGATTTCGTAAAAAAATAATAAAATAACTATCAAATAATCAATTTGTTAGCATTTTAAATAAAGAATTATCATTATCAAGTGTACTTCCAAAAAAATCTTGTAATCATTGAATCTATTGAATTCATGAAGATTATTACTACCCAATAACCGTTAGAACACTACGGTTAAAAAGTATTAAAAAACCATGTTGCGTAATTTCACATCTTTATCTTAAAATATTCTATCTAATAAGTGATACGATAATATTTTTAAGTAAATTTAGATGGTCAACCAATTAACAATTACTATGAAATCCACTTCAATAGAAAAGATTGAAAATCCAAATAAAATCAAAGAGACGGATGAGGAGATTATTATTTCAAAAATTAGACAGCTTATCGTTTCTAAGCATTTAGAACCAGGCGATCGACTTCCTGCAGAAAGAGAACTGGCCGCGCGATTTGGAGTTAGTCGAAATCAATTACGTCAAGCTATTCAAAAATTAGAGTTTTATGGTCTTGTTAAAAAATACCCTCAAAGTGGTACCCGTATTGCAAATATTGGAGTAACAGCATTAAACGGAATGATGTCTGACATCTTACAATTGCAAAAACCTGATTTTAAATCCTTGGTAGAAACAAGGATAATCTTAGAAACCAATGCAGTACGTTTAGCAGCTACCCGTAGAACAGATGCTCAAATCTATGAGATTCAAAAGGCTCATGAGGCCTATAGCCAAAAAGCAATGCAAGGAGTCGATGCTGTAGAGGAAGATCTTATGTTTCATATAAAGTTGGCAGAGGCGAGCAATAATAGTGTAATCAATTCCCTAATGCTTATTATTACCCCAGAAATTATTACTCATTTTGTAAAAAACAAGGTATGTAATAAAGAAGAAAACTATCTTTTGATCAAAGAACACCAGGCAATTATAGATGCTATTATAGAAAAAGATGTTGATAAAGCCGTCTCGACTCTTAATGATCATTTCAAAGAATTGCATAGGTATTGTAGTGAATAAAACTCGCTTTCTTTACTGATCAAAAACAGCAAAACTAAATTTTTTCATTGCATATATTATATGTAAAACTTCTTTATTCTATCAAAAAGTTATCATATCAACGTGTTTTTTGAACATTTCATCAAAAAATTAGATTACTTTATTTGATTATTGATTTATATTTCTATTTTTGGTTAACCAAATTGGTAAACCAGATAAGCTTCATGAAAAGAAATATATTTTTTTATATACTCATTAGTATATCGTTGTGCTCGTGTACAAATACACAAAAGGAAAAAGTGAATACGATTAACTCTGTTGATGCTTTTAATGAAGCTGTTAAAATCGCACAACCCGGAGATTCTATAATATTGGCCCAAGGAGTTTGGAAAGATGCCGAATTATTATTTGAAGCAAAGGGAACTAAGGACCAGCCTATTACTTTAACCGTAGAAGAAAAAGGAAAAACTTCTCTAGAAGGGGCATCTTACCTTCGTATAGCTGGGGAACATTTGGTGATCAGTGGGTTAGTTTTTAAAAACGGCTACACCCCTACCTCTGAAGTTATTTCCTTTAAAAAAGACAAAGACAACTTTGCATCAAATTGTCGTTTAACAGAATGTGTAATTGATAATTACAGTAACCCTGAGCGTAGAGAACAAGATTATTGGATAGGGATTTATGGAAAAAATAACCGTATTGACCATAATCATATCGAAGGGAAAAGCAATTTGGGAGTAACTATGGCTGTTCGATTAAATTCAGAAAATTTCATCGAAAATCATCATCAGATTGATCATAACTATTTTGGCCCAAGACAAACTTTAGGTTCAAACGGTGGAGAAACACTGCGTATAGGAACAAGCCATCATTCGCTAAGTAATTCAAATACAATTGTTGAATACAACTACTTTGATCGTTGTGGAGGAGAATTAGAAATTATTTCGAATAAATCGTGCCAAAACACATTTCGTAACAATGTATTTTACGAATGTAGAGGTACACTAACCATGCGTCATGGTAATGAAACTAATGTAAACAACAATATATTTATTGGTAATGGGGTCCCCAGCACTGGTGGTATTCGTGTTATTAATGGAAAACAGACTGTAGAAAACAATTATGCTATAGGACTTACCGGATACCGTTTTGGAGGTGCGTTAGTCGTAATGAACGGAGTTCCTAACTCACCTCTTAATCGTTATTTCCAAGTATCAGATGCAAAAATTAAGAATAATACGTTTATTAACTGTGATTATATACAATTGTGTGCAGGAAGCGATGCCGAAAGAAGTGCAACTCCGATAAACTCTGTGATGCAAAACAATGTTTTTTACAATGAATACAATGATAATTCATTTACAGTATATGATGATATTAATGGAATACATTTCAGTAACAATATTATAAGCCCAAATACAAAGCCCATTGCTGACAAAGGTTTTGTTACTAAAAAACTAAATTTCAAAAAAGAAGCAAATGGGTTATTAACTACAAATGAGGCAATACACGCTGGCGCTTTTATTAAAGGTGAAATTCCTACTAAAGAATCAACAGGTGCTTTTTGGTATGCAAAGAAAGATAAAGCCATTGCATTTAACTCTGGTAAAACAATACAGATAGCTCCTGGAATCAATACTTTGTTCAATGCTATAAAAAATTCGGCTCCTGGTGATATTATAGAGTTAACATCTCCCCATGGATATTTGGTAACTAAAAGTATAAACATCAACCACCCAGTAACTATTAGATCTTTTGCAGAAAAATCTACAATTACTTTCGAAAAGAAATCTCTTTTTGATATTCAAAACGGTGGTAGCTTACAACTAAGCGGATTAATTTTTGATGGAAAAGAAGCACCTGATTATTCTGGAAATGCAGTGATTAGAACGAGTAAATATTCTATGAATAAAAATTATAAATTACTAATAGATAATTGTGATTTTGTAAACTTAGATATTAACCACTCTTACGATGTGATCAAGGTATTCAAAAATACAATGGCCGATATGATTCGAATAGAAAATTCGACCTTTAAAAATATATCTGGTAATGTACTTGCATTAGATAAAGAAATTGGAGAGAATGGAATCTTTAATGCAGAATTTGTAATCTTAAAAAACAATACCTTTTCGGATATTGAGGGAGCAATACTAAATTTAGTGAGAGATGGTCGTGATGAAAGCACATTTGGGCCGTTCTTAACTTTTGACCATAATGTTGTAGACCATGTGGGTTACGGAAAAAGAAACAAGAATAAAAAAGCTATTACTTTGATAGGTGTTCAAAACGCCGTAATTAAGAATAGTATTTTTAACAATAGTAAGGGTATCCAAATGCATCTTGTCGTAGGTGGACCTATAGCCAAAATACATAATAACAACTTCTTCGAGTCAGAAAAAATAACTGTTACCGGAGACCAAAAATATGAAATAGACCGCCTTTGGTCTTTTGACCCTAAATTCAAGAATACCAATACATATCAGCTTACCGAAGATTCTCCTTTGCACAAAAAAGGAGATGATAATCTAAACTTAGGAGTAATCAATAAATAATTATGTTCATCAAGGTAAGGTTAACGTTTATCAACGTATTGAAACAAGTACTCATTGTATCAATACTAACTCTTTGTTCAAAAGGTTTTACACAGGGTCATCCCAATCTAATTTTAACCAAAAAAGGAGTTGATAATATTCGAAAACAATTAGGAAAGATACCCGTTTTTGATAACACTCTGGCAGAAACGAAAAAAGAAATTGATTCAGAAATTGCCAGCGGAATTCATGTACCCATACCAAAGGATATGGCCGGAGGTTATACACACGATCGGCATAAAAAGAATGGGGTAATACTACAGAAATCGGGAGTACTTTATCAACTTTTGGAAGAAGAAAAATATGCAGATTATGTCCATGATGTTTTAAAGGCCTATGCAGAAATGTACCCAAAACTTCCTATGCACCCTCAAACCAGATCTTATGCCCGAGGGAAGATATTTTGGCAATGCTTAAATGATGCAAATTGGCTGGTATATGTAAGTCAGGCTTACGATTGTATTTATGAATATTTATCCAAAAAAGATCGAGATTATTTAGAAAAAAATCTATTCCTTCCTTATGCACATTTCCTTTCAGAAGAAAGCCCTCAATTTTTTAATCGTATTCACAATCATAGTACATGGGGTAATGTAGCGGTAGGTATGATTGGACTGGTTATGAAGAATGAAGAATTAATCAATCGAGCACTATACGGATTAAAAAATGACAATATCAACCCTACTCTAAAAGATAATGATGGGGGCTTTATTAAACCAAAAGGCCAAAAAGCTGGATTCTTTGCTAATCTTGATGAACCTTTTTCGCCAGATGGATATTATACCGAAGGGCCATATTATCAACGATATGCGATGTATCCTTTTATGGTGTTTGCGGAAGCATTACAGAATGTAAAACCAGAGCTAAAAATATTTGAATACAAAGACGGTGTGTTAATTAAGGCTGTGTATGCTTTATTAAACCTAACAGATTCAAATGGGGAGTTTTTCCCTCTTAATGATGGCCAGAAAGGAATGTCATACTACTCTGGAGAATTAATTTCTGCAGTAAATATTGCCTATCATTTTGGTGGAAATGATACATCTCTACTAAGTATTACCAAACAGCAGGACAAAGTACAATTAGACGATACGGGATTAGCAGTTGCTTTAGGTTTACAACACAATAAAGCAACTCCGTTTATAAAAAAATCAATTGAACTAAAAGATGGTTCTGATGGTTCTAAAGGTGCTGTGGGCATCTTACGTTCTAAAGATTCGGGTTTATGTTTAGTAATGAAATACGCTGCGCAAGGTTTAAGTCATGGGCATTATGATAAACTATCTTTTTCTTATTACAATAATTGCACTGAAATATTGCAAGATTATGGCCTAGCGAGGTTTGTAAATATTGAACAAAAAAATGGAGGTGGTTATCTTAAAGAAAATAAGACATGGGCTAAACAAAGTATTGCTCATAACACCATCATTCAGGATGAAGGTTCTCACTTCAACGGTGATTTTAAAACCGGAAGTAATCATCATTCAGAAAAATACCTCTTTAACACTTCAAATACTAAATTTCAAATAGTAAGTGCAAAAGAAAACAACGCTTATCCCAATACAAAACTTCATAGAACGATGATTATGCTTGAAGATGAGGATTTCCAAAATCCAATATTAATTGATGTTATGCAATTTAACTCTGACACCATACACCAATTTGATCTTCCATTTTATTATCACGGACAAATAATAAGTACTAATTTCGAGTACGATAGTCCCAACACCCTTTCTACGCTTGGAAACAAAAACGGATATCAACATTTGTGGTTAGAAGGTAAAGGTGTATTACAAAATAATAGGACTGTGCAGGCAACATGGCTATTAAGTAACACTTTTTATACATTATCTACACACGCTAGAACTAATGATGAATTTCTATTTGCTCGTATTGGAGCAAATGATCCCAATTTTAATCTTCGAAGAGATCCTTCTTTTATATTACGAAAGCCCAGGGCCAAAAATGAAGCATTTATAAGTGTAATCGAAACACATGGATCTTATGATGCGGTGACAGAAATTGCCAACAATACACAGAGCAGCATCAAAGAAATAAAAAGATTATCTACTAAAGACAATACTTATATTGCTTGGTCAATCACAACCAAAAAAAACAAAGTACATACGTTTATTTTATATACCACAAATGCAGATAACAAAATTGGGCATAAAATAAATTTGGAAGGAAAGATATATAAGTGGTCTGGCCCCTACTCGTATACCAAAGAAAATTAATTTTTATTTTTAATAATTATCACATGAAAAGTTTTGGATCAAGTAAAGAGTTTATAATCGGTAAGGAAATCGAATGGGAAACCGTTGGCGATGGAGTTAAACGCCAAATTATGGGGTATGATGACAAGGTTATGTTAGTTAATGTAAAATTTGACAAGGGCGGTATTGGCATCATGCATCAACACTACCATTCTCAAGTAACCTATGTGATTAGCGGTGAGTTTGATGTTACCATCGGTGAAGATACAAAAACATTAAAAGGAGGAGATTCTTTTTATATTCCTCCAAATGTAATGCATGGCGCTATTTGTAAGGAATCTGGTTTTTTGATCGATGTGTTTAGCCCTATTCGGGAAGATTTTATGGAGTAACATCTAGTACATTTTGCTTTTCAAACGCAAAAAACTGAAGATCTTTTAATGTTCAACCCCTAAAAACTAAGGGTGTTCAAAATTTTAACATTTAAAATTAGAATTATTTTTTTATTAACATTAAAATAACATATATTTGGTAAACCAATTTGGTTATCCAATTTGGTTTACCAAAAAAACACATTAATTACTTCTAACAAAAAATTAAACTCAGTCATTATGAAACAAACTAATTACTAGAAAACAAAAAAAGGACAGGTGCACGCCTATCCTTTTTAAAAAATTACTTCTTTCATAGGGAAGTAATACTTAAACAAGCATGCACTTTACAAATCACATGCTAAGCAAAAATACGAAAATTTGTTAAAACCGTATAGTTATGTGATTAATAAAGAATGGGGAATAAAGAAAAAATATTCTTCATGAAGACACCTTTTAGGGGGTCAAACAAAATTGTAGGAACATAACACAATCAAAATGAATTTTAAAGTTAAACTAATTTTTATTGTCCTTATCTTATTTCAAATTCCTTTGCTGGCACAGGACGGCTCTTATACAGTAACAGGAACAATCGTAGATGCAAGAGACAAAACACCACTTCCGGGTGTAAACATACTTGTTAAAGGTACTTCTAATGGTACCTCAAGCGACTTTGATGGTAATTATTCTATAAAAACTAAGCAAGGAGATATTCTTGAGTTTTTATATGTAGGATTTAAAACACAAACTGTAATCATAACTAATCAAACCGCCATAGACATTGTATTAGAAGAAGACGCTGCAGAACTTGAACAAGTTGTGGTCATTGGATATGGTACACAATCCAAAAAAAACCTAACTGGATCTGTTGCAAAAGTATCTGGAGAATTAATTCAAAACAGAGCGGTTGCTCGTCTTGATGATGCAATTGTAGGTAAAGTTGCCGGAATCCGAATCCAAGCCACAAATCCAGAAGCTGGTGGGGCACCAAAAATTACAGTTCGAGGTCCTGGGTCTATTTCGGGCGACTCAAGTCCTTTAATAGTAGTTGACGGTGTAGCACTGGGTACTGATCCTGATTTATTAGGTAGTATTGATTCTAACAACATTCAGTCTATCGAGGTATTAAAAGATGCTTCATCAGTTGCTATTTTTGGATCTCGAGGGGCTAATGGAGTTATTATAGTATCCCTGAAAGAAGGTAAAAGCGGTGATACAAAATTTGCTTACAACACCTATACAGGGTTCAAGTTTGCGCCAAAAAATGATCAGTACACCTCATCTGTAGCCCGTTGGCAACAATATATTAATGGGGTTCAATCTGGCCTGGATCCAAACTCTACCGAGGGGCAAAGATTTCAAGAAAATTTGGATAAAGGCAATGCAACATTAACAGTTGCCAGCATAATTGCTGCAGCAAATGGTGGAGAAACGGACTGGCAAGACATCATGATAGATGGTGGGACTATTCAAAGTCACTCTTTCTCTGCTACAGGAGGTACGCCTAAAACCAAATTCAATGCCTCACTGGGTTATGTTCATGATGAAGGTATATTACTCACCGATGATTTTAAAAGGTATAATGCCAGAGTTAAGATCAACTCAAAATCCAAAAACAATAAAATCAGGTTTGGGTTAAACCTAAACGGGCAAAATACTCTACAAAGAAGGTTTCCTGTGGGTATTGAAACCGCCCTTAGACAATCTCCATGGGTACCAACCAGGTTAAACGATGCTACTTTGGGCCTAGTGAATACAGCAGATAGCCGTGGGGCAGTTATTTTTTCTGACGCCATAGCTGGCGACTATGCGCTTGAGAGAATGTTTGATCATGTTTATACACAAGATGGTGGAGGTATACTTAGAGATGCTTTAGGAAATCCTGTTCTAGATTTTACGAGAACAAGTGGAGGAATTAGCCTAAGTACTACAGGTGATGCCAATGCACTAGCAAAAGTATTAGAAAGAAAAAGAACGAAAGGAGAAACCAAAATCCTCGGAAGTTCTTTCTTAGAATTTAAATTAGCTGAAGGACTTAAGTTTAAACAAACAATTTATGGTGATTTTAGATTCACCAGAGATTACGATAAAAGAGGTATTCTTCATCACCAAAATAGATCTGGACGTACTCAAAGAGATGAAAGAGTAAGAACTGTAACTCACTATGGTGTAGAATCCTTAGTAACGTATAAAAAAGACTTGGGAGGCCACACTATTGACGCCGTAGGTGGTTTTTCTTTTGATGATTTTGACTTTACAGAGCAATCTACACGAGGTTTAGGGTTTACCGATGATATTACGGATAATATTCCGGCAGCAAATGTAGGTGAGCAAGGAAGTTTTACTCGTTTGGGGAACGAAAAACTAATCTCTTATTTTGGACGTGTTAATTATGATTTTGATGACAAATATCTACTTTCGATTAGTGCAAGAACTGATGGGAGTTCAAGATTTGGAGAAAATACAAAATTTGGATTTTTCCCTGCTGCTTCAGTAGGATGGAGAATCTCTGGCGAACGTTTCCTTCAGGACAGTAATATAATTACAGATCTTAAAATAAGAGCTAGTTATGGGGTTTCAGGGTCTAATGCCATAGATCGTAATATTTTTAGTTCTTTATACAGATCATTAAGCACCCTGTCTCCTGTTGTTTTTGATGGACAACCAGGATTAAAACCTACCGTTATCGCCAATCCGGATCTTGGATGGGAACGACTAATTGAATTTAATCCAGGAATTGATTTAGAAATAGCAAACGGTGCATTTGGCCTGTCTGCTGATTACTATACGAGATCTAGTGATGATCTTATTCTATTTTTACCAATACCATCTGTTACAGGAGCAAGAGGTTTTTTACAAAACTCTGGAGAAGTTAAAAATGAAGGAATAGAAATTGAAGCACGTTCTAATATTATTTCAGGACAAAACTTTAAATGGAATGTTTCTGCTCAATTCACAAAAAACACTAATGAATTGGTAGATTTTGGCAAAAATGATGGATTAATTTCCTCTATTGAAGATGATAAAAGAGCTACTCAATTTATCGCAAACGAAGGACAACCCATCACTTCTTTTTATGGTTTTGTAATGGACAGAGAAGTTCCTTTTCAATACCTTAACAATCCCTTCTACCCTATCAATGCACAATCTCAAGATGTATACGTAAAAGATTTAAATGGTGATGGTATTATTGATGATGAGGATAGAACCGAATTAGGAAATCCTTATCCCGACTTTGAATGGGGATTCTCTAGTAACTTCAATTTTTACGGTGTAGATTTAAGTTTCTCATTACAAGGTTCTCATGGAGCCGAAGTTCGTGTTTCGGATTTAGAATATCAAAGAAACGAATTTAGCTCAAATCAGGATGTTACCAGTGATGTACCTGATAGAGAATTTTTAAGAAAACGAATCTTTACAGACGATCATATTCAAGATGCTTCTTTTATAGCATTACGAAATATAGGAATCGGTTATACATTACCCACGGATATAACTAAAAAAATGAATATCGATAAATTAAGAGTATACCTAAACGGTGAAAATTTAATTTATATAACAGCCGATGACTATTTTGGATTTAATCCTGAAGGTGCAAATTATAATACCAGAGGAGCAAATTTAGCGACAACCTTTGGATATCAAAGAGGGGCACCGCCAATTCCTAGAGTAGTTTCTATGGGTCTTAATCTTCAATTTTAAACATACAAAGGCATGAAAACTAATTTTTTAAAAATATTATATACAACAGCCGTTGTTTCTTTGATGCTAACTAGCTGTTCTGTTGATGAACTAACCATAAGCAATCCAAACGAACCTGATAAAGCTCCAACTCTTAATGATCCTTCTGGTTTTGTTTCGATTCTAAATGGAATGTATGATGGATACCAAAAAATTCCGGCAGGTGAGTTTCTTATTACCGAACTTAGATCAGATAATGGCGTATCTGCAAATGGAGATGGAGATTTTGGAGACATCGAGTCTTTTAGTATGACCGCAGACCTGGGAGAAGCAGCCAATTACTGGACCAACAATTATAAAGTAATATTATCGGCAAACATTATTCTTGATAATCAAGATAGAATCCAAAATAGCAATAAAGACCAAATTATCGGAGAAGCCTATTTTATGAGGGGTTTATCCCATTTTAATTTAGCAAGAGCGTTTGGAGACGTACCTTTTGTAGATAGAGAAATTACTCCAGAGGATTTTGAAGAATATCCAAGACTACCCTTAAGTGAGGTATATCAAAAAATAGTGAGTGACTTCAATAATGCAATTTCCAATTTAGAAAGTTTTAGTGCAAAAGCAAATAGAGGAACCGCCGGAGCAGCAAAATCATTGCTTGCTAAAGTATACTTAAGCGCTCCTACTCCTAACTATGCACAGGCAAAAATAGTACTAGACGAACTTGTTGACGAAAATAACCCTTACGGATATCAACTCTTAGATTCGTTTGAAAGTGTCTTTGCCTTTGACAATGAGTTAAATGAAGAAATCATATTTGCGGTTTCTTATGAATCATTAAGTACTCCACCCATAACTTCTGATGCCAGAGATAATAGTGATGCACAAGTGCAAGGAGACTCTCAGCGATTCAGTATTGATATGACGGCTGCTGGTCGTGCGCAAGGAGTTAACCTGGCTACACCAGAGCTTCAGGCATTAATTACAGCAGCAAACGAACCAATACGATTTCCTGTAAGTTTCTTAAGTTCTACTGTTGGTAGCAACAGAGTTGAAAACAATAAATTTCAACCTGATGCCGATCAAAATTCGGGTAGAGATTGGATAGTACTACGTTATTCTGATGTTTTACTAATGCATGCCGAAGCAATTATGGGAGAATTTTTAGAAACCTCTGATGCAGATGCAATAGCTTCTTATAACCGAGTACGAGAAAGAGCTGGAGTAGCGCCTATTGCAGGTGGGGATGTTCTTACAAAAGAAGATTTATTAAACGAAAGAAGAGTCGAACTAGCTTTTGAAAATCATAGGTTATACGATCTAATACGATTTAATCAAGCCGTGCCAATACTTACTCAGTTTTCTAATGATAATGGATATAATTTTTCTGCGAATGACCTCTTGCTACCTATTCCGCAAAGAGAGCGAGATGTAACAGATAACTTCTATCCACAAAACCCAGGCTATTAACACTATATTCTTTCCTGAATTTCAGGAAGTAAATAATTAAAATATTTAAAAATGAAGACAAAGCTGAAATATCTAAAAACATATACTTGGTTATTTATAACGGGTATAGCAGTCTTGATATCTTGTCAGGATGATGACCTTCCAGAAGTTGGAGACTTACCTGATTTAACCCCTCCTTCTGCAAACTTTGTAGCGATTCAAAAAGAAGGAACAAATTTAGAAGAAGACTTTAAAGTTTATTTTATAACAAATCAGTCTGTAAGCTCTACTGATTATCAATGGGAAATCCCTGAGAATGTCATATTATTAGATCTGGATACAGAAGATGACATTACTCCTACACTTGCTTCAGAAAACATCAATCTAGAATTTCCTGGAGAAGGTACATTTGAGGTGACCTTAACATCATCAGACAAATTGGGAAAGACGAGCACAATTACTAAAAGTATTGAAGTAATTGAGCCCCCAAAACCAGATGTTCCTGACCCTGTTTTGGTTAACGCTGATTTTGACAAACTTCCAAAATCTTCAGGTTCTGATTGTACGTGCTCTGGTTGGATTAACAAGAGTATTGGTGACCAAGGAGAATCTAGTTCTGGTAATGGAGGTTCTGATAACGTTGTTAAATTTGATAATAACGAGCCAGATCATCTATATCAAGAGTTTGAAGTTGTGCCAGATTCAGATTATACAGTAGAAATAGTTACATCTTTTAAAAGTCCCGCAGGTGGTTCATTTCCTAGTATGCTCGAATTAAGAGTTCTAGCAGGTTCTGGTTATACAGGTGGTTACACTCCCACGTATTATACAGATACTGTAGACTTTCCCCAGGATGGTTTTGGGTATTCTTCAATTTCACAGGTTGAAGAGGCTGCAAATAACCTTTTAATTCAGACACAAGCTAACCCTAATGATGATGGTTATATTACGTATACATATTCATTTAATTCAGGTGCTAATAACAGTGTTGCTCTTTTTATAAGAGGAATTGGAGGCCCAGCTACTGGTGGTGGCGGTGGAGACTTCGGATATAACAGTGGAGATGAAGAAATACGAGCTGATTCTGTAACGATTACAGCTACTAATTAATCTGTAAAATGAAAAACATTCAAAAAAATATATTACCATTTTTAGTAATAATATTTCTATCTGTCAGCACTACTTGTCAATCCCAGACAAGCAGTGTTGCAGATTCGAATGTTAAAAAAGAATGGGAGAAAAGGAAAGAAGAAAATCAATCGCCCAAAATAGATTTAAGCCATTGGAAAGTAACATTACCTATTGGTAGTCCAAAGCCAATTAATGTTAGTCCACCTGAAATTTTGGATTATGCAAACAACCCTACATTACAAAAGTATATGTATGATGATCCAGAAGATGGAGCCTTAGTATTTTATGCAACACCAGGAGCAACAACCACAAACACTAAATACTCTAGATGTGAACTTAGAGAGCAAATGGTACCTGGTAAGAATAATGTCAATTGGACGTTTAAAGAAGGGGGACGCATGAAAGCCACTATTGCAATTGATGAAATTTCAAAAAACGAAAAAGGCAAATATGATAAGGTGATAGTGCTACAAATCCATGGGAGATTATCTAATGAACAACGTGATTTAATTGGTAAAAGCGATAATGATGCCCCTCCAATTATGAAAGTATATTGGAATAACGGTAGAATACGATTAAAGTCAAAGTTTCTTAAAGATCAATATGTCTCGGATAAAGAAATCTTAAAAAAATCCACTTGGAAAGATGATGAAGGATACAATTTTCCCAAAAAAGTTGGTTTTGAAAAATTCACTATAGAGATAATCGCCTCAGAAGGTAAAATGAAGGTAATTCTAAATGATAAACAAGCAAAAGTATACAAAGGAATCGATATGAAGAGATGGGGAATCTTTGAAAATTATTTTAAAGCCGGTAATTATTTAGCTTCAAAAAATAAAAAAGCATTTGCTAAAGTAAAATTTTATGATTTAACCGTTAGTCACTAAGCTATGATGTCTTCAAAAAACATAATCACATATATACAAACTACTTTAATGAACAAGTTTAGCTGTATACTAGTAATAGTATCAACCATGCTTTTTTTACTATGTACAAGCTGTCAAAGTGATAATGAGAAGCAAAATAATAGTTTAGAAGAAGAAATAAACAGTACCGACCAAGACGATGATATTACTAACGACGAAAACCCAAACACACAAAATTATACATTACCAAATATTGACCTGAGTCATTGGAAAGTCACATTACCAATCGGAAACCCAACTGAGGTTAAACCTCCAGAAATTTTAAACTATGCTACAAACGAAGTAGTAAAACCCTTTATGTACAATGACTCTACAGCTGGTGCTTTAGTTTTTTACACCTATCCAGGTTCATCTACGGCAAATTCGTCATATTCAAGAACAGAACTTAGAGAACAAATGGATCCGGGAAGCAATACAACCAACTGGACCTTTAAACAAGGTGGAACCATGAAGGGGACTTTGGCTATGAACGAGATCACAAAAGATGATAATGGTAAATATCATAGAACCATTATCATGCAAATTCATGGAAGACTTACTGATCAACAAAGAGATTTGATTGGACAAAGGGACAATAACGCACCACCTATTTTAAAAATATACTGGGCTCATGGTAAAGTAAGAGTGAAAACAAAAGTACTGAAGGATATACATGCAAGTGACACAGAGCTATTAAGAACCGATGCCTGGGGAGATGATGAAGGATATACGTTTCCTGACTATGTTGGTTTTGAAAAATTCACACTAGAAGTTAAAGCCTCAGAAGGAAAGATGGAAATCATTTTAAATGATGAAACTTCGGTGGTATATGACGATATCAATATTCAAAAATGGGGTGTTTTTGAAAACTATTTCAAAGCTGGTAATTATTTAGTTACACGCGATGAAGGTGCCTTTGCAAAAGTTAAATATTTCGAGCTAGAAATACATCATTGATTTAAAATATAATATATAATTATTTGAACTATAAATTAAGGATAATATGAACAAAATGAATAAGATAGAATTGA
This sequence comes from Aquimarina penaris, assembly GCF_040786285.1. Lineage (NCBI taxonomy): Bacteria > Pseudomonadati > Bacteroidota > Flavobacteriia > Flavobacteriales > Flavobacteriaceae > Aquimarina > Aquimarina penaris. Next base: position 2,056,050 of record NZ_JBFMKQ010000001.1, on the reverse strand, counting down.
GTTAGCCTTGTTATCGAGTTTGTTATCTCGACCCAAAGAGGTAACAAACTCTATTGATAATCAATAGACTAAGCCAAGTAAAATTATAAATACCTATATCCTTTTATTGTTACAAATAATTTTTTAATTTTGGAAAACCAATCTGGTTAACCAATTTATTTAACATACACTAATGACTATGAAATTAGAAATACTAACAAAGAATGAAAACCGCGAAATTCAGAAAAAAATTATTTCTCAAATACGGGATTTAATCAATTATAAAAATTTAGAACCAGGTGATAAGTTACCTTCAGAAAGAACTTTATCAGAAAAATTTGAAGTTAGTAGAGGAAACATTAGAGAGGCCATTCAGAAATTAGAGTTTTACGGACTTTTACAGTCCATCCCCCAAAGTGGCACTTTTGTAGCGAACATTGGAGTTATTGCGATGAATGGTATGATTGAAGACATTTTACGTCTGGAGGAACCTGAATTTAAATCTTTAGTTGAAACCAGAATATTACTAGAATTAAAAACAGCCCGGTTAGCTGCTTTACGAAGAACCGATGATGATTTAAAACTTATTAAAGAAGCTCTTGACGCATATGCAGATAAAGTTATCAAAGGTGAAGATGCAGTGCAAGAAGATTTGTTATTTCATTTGGCAATTGCCAAAGCAAGTGGTAATAGTACTATGAATACATTCATGCTTATTATTACCCCCGGAATCATTACCAATTTTGAAAAATACCATGTATGTGACACTAACCAGGCATTTTTGGGAATCCAAGAGCATACAGATATCTATGAAGCCATTAAAACCCAAAACCCGAAGCTAGCTAAGCAAAAAATGAAAGCTCACTTCAAAATGTTATATCAATACTGTTACAACCAAAAAGATTAAATAAAAGCATAGAAAATAAAATTGCACGTTTTTATTTTCTTATTAAAAATATATAGAGGGATTCATACTTAGACCATTTCACAAAAAAGTATTTAGATAGTTAAGATATATTTAGATCTATCTAGAACTTCAGTGACTTCTCAGTAAACTGAAATAATACCAGGCCTGCCTTACATCTTTATAGAAGGTAAAGCTCTTGAATACTTTTCAGAGAATTCTCTTTAACTAAACAAAAAATATGAAAGTTAAAGGATTAAGATGGTGGATCATAGGGCTTGTATGCCTTGCAACAATAATTAATTATATTGATAGATCTGCTCTGGGTATCATGTGGCCAGAAATGAAAAAAGATTTAGGGCTAACAGAAGAAGATTATGCCTGGATTATCAACATTTTTACTATCACTTATGCAGCCGGTAAATTTATCTCTGGTTGGGTATATGATAAGGTAGGTACCAAGATTGGGTTTGTACTATCTATCTTTTTCTGGTCGTTAGCGTCTTTACTTCATTTCTTTGCCAAAGGGCTGGCTTCCTTGGGGCTCTATAGGGGTATATTAGGAGTTTCGGAAGCTGGAAACTGGCCTGGGGCTGTAAAAAATAATGCAGAATGGTTTCCCATAAAAGAAAGAGCAGTTGCACAAGGAATATTTAATGCTGGTGCCGCTATTGGTTCAATAGTTGCCGCCCCAACGATTGCAGAGTTATTTGAAGGATATGGATGGAGATGGACTTTTATCATCATTGGTGTGATTGGGTTTTTATGGATCATTCCATGGTTAATTTTCAATAAAAAACAACCCAAAGAGCATCCATGGATAACTAATGAAGAAAAAGAATATATCTTATCTGATCAAGAACAAAACAATGAAGACAATAATCAAGAGAAAGCTTTGCCGCTCTTAAAAATACTGAAATTTAAAGAAGCTTGGGGAATATTAGCCGCTCGATTCTTTATTGAACCTATCTGGTGGTTATTTGTATTCTGGATGCCCATTTATCTTAATAAAGAATATGGATTCAACGTAAAAGAGATTGGTCTTTATGCCTGGTTCCCTTATGTAGGAGCTGCTATAGGCAGTATTGCAGGAGGTTGGTATGTGCAGAGATTAATGAAATCGCATAGTCTAGACAAAGCCAGAAAAAGAGTTATCGCTCTTGGAGGAGCCATTATTTTTATATCTATTATAGGTGCTATCCTGTTCGCAGACACGCCTATCAAGTTCGTATCTTTTGTATTTATCGTGCTCTTTGGGTTTCAATTCTCTATTAGCAATATACAAACCTTATCTAGTGACCTCTTAAAAAGTAAATCGGTAGGAGCCCTAGCTGGACTTGCCGGTACTATTGGGGCTATTTCGGTAGCAATAATGAACTTTATTATCCCTAAAATAACAACCGTTTCCTATACTCCGGCATTTATCATTCTGGCAGTATTGGCACCGCTATCGGTACTATCGATTTTTGTACTGATTAAAGAAATAAAACCATTAAAAGAAAAAAATTAACCTAATAATTATTTAAAAAAATGAATTTAAAAGAAAAAGTTGCCATAGTAACCGGGGCTACCGGTGGTATTGGTTTCGAAGTTGCAAAAAGATTAGGCAACGATGGATATACAGTAATTTTAAACGGTATAGAAGATGATAAAGGAGCTCAAAGAGTAGAAGAGCTTACCGCTCAAGGAATAACTGCCGAATACTATGGATTTGACGTTACAAACGAAGATGCTGTAACTTCAAACATAAATACAATTGGAGAAAAGTACGGTAAAATTGATGTACTGGTAAATAATGCCGGTGGTTTAGGTGGAAGATCCCGATTTGAAGGAATGACAACAGAATTTTACAGATCTGTAATGGCATTAAACCTTGACTCCACTTTTTTTGCTTCAAGAGCCGCTATTCCATTCCTTAAAAAAGGAGAAAACGCTTCTATCATTAACTACACATCAAATGCAGGGTGGACTGCAGGGGGGCCTGGAGCAGGAATTTACGGAACCTCTAAAGCAGCAGTGAATGCAATAACCAGAGCATTAGCAAAAGACCTAGCGGAGTATGGAATTAGAGTAAATGCGGTATCTCCTGGTACTATTGACACTCCATTCCACGCGCAAATTAAATCAACAAAGCCAGAAGTTTTTGCTTCCTGGAAAAATAATATCTTATTAGGAAGACTAGGTCAACCAGAAGATGTAGCGTCTGTTGTTTCTTTCTTAGCTAGTGATAATGCCGCTTTTATAACGGCCGAAACTATTCAAATTGGTGGAGGACAAGCCTTAGGAATTTGAAAATAAAGCATTATATGAATTTAAATAATTGCTAATTTAGCTAGTGATTAATCATCTTTATTTATAGGGAATAATGTTAAAATAAATGGAAGTTTAACCAAAAGGTATACTTCTAAACACAATAAATCAAAGTTGAAAATGAATAAAGTAGTAACCTTTGGAGAAGTTTTAATGCGTATAGCTCCTCTTGGAAATAAAAAATTAAAGCAATCCAATCAACTAGAATATTACTTTGGTGGAACAGAAGCCAATGTGGCTATTTCATTATCTCAATTTGGCACTAAAACCCAGCATGTTAGTGCAGTGTCTAAAGATTTTATTGGTGATGCTGCCAAAAGTTATCTCAAAAAGTTTGGGGTCGATACAGAAGCAATTATTGATACAGACCATCCTTTGGGGGTATACTTTCTGGAGGTCGGTGCAGTCATGAGATCAAGCGTTATATCTTACAATAGATCTCATTCTGCATTTAGTAATATCGATCCCAAAGAAATAGACTGGCATACAATTCTTGAAGATTGCACATGGTTTCATTGGACGGGTATTACTCCTGCCCTATCCTATAACGCCTATCAAGCACTTAAAGAAGGGCTAATAATTGCCAAAGAGAAAGGAATAACAATATCGACAGATCCAGCATATAGAAGCAATTTATGGAATTACGAAAAAAATGCTATCGATATCCTAAATGAGTTGATCCATATGTCGAACATTTTTATTGGCGGGCCAAATGAAATTAATGAACTGTTAAGCACTACCTTTGCACATACTAAAGAAGGATTTGTAGCGGGTAGTAAATTATTAATCAATGAGTATCCGAGCATAGAAAAAATATTTGATAAAACAAGAATATCTATTAATGCAAACTGGCATAAAATAAAAGCCCGAATGTGGAACGGAAAAGAGTTTTTAGAAACTAATGAATTAGAAATTACTCATGTAATTGATAGAATTGGCACTGGTGATGCCTACGCAGCTGGATTAATTCATGGACTATTACACTATGACGACCTAATGGCTTTAGAATTTGCTAATGCAGCTTGCGGATTAAAGCATACGATAGAAGGAGATGCTAATTTAGTTACTGAAGATGAGGTATTGCACATTATTAGGGGTAACGTAACAGGAAGAATAAGCAGGTAAATGGCACAGTATACAAGAATAGAAGTCGCACAGATAATGAAAGATACGGGGATCGTACCTCTCTTCTATCATCGAGATATCGACATAGTAAAAAAGGTAATCACAGCTTGTTATAATGGAGGAGCAAGGATATTTGAATTCACAAATAGAGGAGATTATGCTCAGGACATCTTTTCAGAGCTTTCAAAATGGGTCATTGATGCCCTTCCGGGGATGATTCTTGGTATTGGATCCATTGTAGACTCTGGGACTGCTTCATTATTCATTCAAAAAGGAGCAAACTTTATTGTTTCTCCTATTTTAAACGCAGATATAGCAAAAGTTTGTAATAGGCGAAAAATATCTTGGTTACCTGGGTGCGCTACTCTTACTGAAATTAATTATGCAGAAGAATTAGGCGCAGAGATTGTGAAAATATTTCCTGCTGCACCCATTGGCGGTCCAGATTTTATCAAAAGTATCTTAGCACCATGCCCCTGGTCTAGTATCATGCCAAGTGGTGGAGTTACTCCAGAAAAAGAAAACCTTACGAACTGGTTTAATGCAGGAGCCTATTGTGTAGGCATGGGATCAAAACTTATCGTTAAAGATAGTAATGATGATTTTGACTATAAAAAGATTGAGAAATTAACCAGGAAATCAATTCAAATAGTACATGAATTAAGAAAAGAAGATTGATCTCATGTTTTGTGTTTTTGTTATGTAGTGAACCAAAACTGAAATTAGATTACTCTTGGCAGTCTGTTTTCACAATTGTCAGAAAGACCCTTGCAAAATGCTGTAAGGGTTTCTTTTATATATGAAATTCAATGTAGAAAAATAAATAAGACCATCCTATTGGATGGTCTTATTAAAATATATCAATAATGGTTTAATTACTTTCCTCCAAAAGTAAATAAAAGACCAAGGTTTATTCCGAAATCGCTTACGGAGGTATCACCCACTTTACCTGCACTTAAATAGGAAAAATTCATATTAAGAACACCATATTTAAAACCTAGTGCTGGACGAATAGCAAAATTAGATGTGCTTGCCCCTACTTCAACATTAGTCCCAGCAGATACTGATTCTAATTCTATTGCACCAACAGATGTTATACCTAATCCAAGACTACCGTATGGTCTAAATCCTTCTTTTGTAAAATAGTAACGACCATTTACCATATAACTTCCTAAGGCAATAGCTCCATAAGATATTCCTCCTTCTCCATTAGCACCAATTAAAAAATCTCCTTGGTAAAGGAAAGATACATCGATATCTTCTGTAACACCATAACCAAGTTCAAAATGTCCAGAAACACCACCATCAGTAAAATCAGCGATATCTCCAGTAGGCATTGCATAACCAAGACCAAAACCAAGTTTAACCTGTGCATTTGTAGCTGTAAATCCTAATAAAGCTACAGCTGTAAAAAGTAATAATTTTTTCATAATAGATTTAAGTTTTTATCGTTTAAAGGAGCGAATATATCGATAAAAAACATTAATTAACAATTTTTTAAGATAAATTGTTAATTTAAAAACCATAATCCACTGACATATAGACAATTATAAATAATAACATCTAATTCGAAAAAATAAAGGCTTCAATACCCTACTTATTGTTTCAAATCATACCAGGAACTGAAATAGATCAGGTTTATCGTTTAGGTAATCCCCGAAGAAATTAAGTTCTTTCATTCTTGTGATAAGCGGCTCAAGATCATTCTTGTTTTTTAACTCAATCCCAACCACAGCAGGACCATTTTCTCTGCTTGACTTTTTAGAATATTCGAAATGTGTAATGTCATCATTTGGCCCTAATACTTCACCTACAAACTGTTTTAATGCACCAGCACGTTGAGGAAATCGTACAATAAAGTAATGCTTCAGGTCTGCATACAACAATGCTCTTTCTTTGATCTCTGCAGTACGGGTAATATCATTATTGCTACCACTTACAATGCAAACCACATTTTTACCCTTGATTTTATCTTTATAAAATTCTAAAGCTGCTAGCGTAAGGGCACCCGCTGGTTCGACTACTATTGCATCTCTATTGTATAAATCTAATATGGTTTGACATACCATCCCTTCGGGGACTGTAAACATATCGGATAGATATTCCTTGCAAATTTCAAAATTTAGATCACCCACCTTTTGTACAGCGGCACCATCAATAAACTTATCAATTTCAGGAATCTTTGTATTCTTATTGTTTTGAATAGATGTTAACATCGAAGGAGCTCCATCTGGTTCTACTCCAATAATTTTAGTTTTAGGAGACAATGCTTTTAACGCTCCACATAATCCAGAAGCTAATCCGCCTCCACCTATTGCTACAAAAACATAGTCGATTGGTACATCTGTTTGCTTAAATATTTCAAGCCCTATGGTTCCTTGACCTTCTATAGTTTTGGGGTCTTCAAAAGGATGTACAAAAGTTTTTTCTTCTAACTCACAGGCCTTCATCGCAGCCTTTGAGGAGTCATCAAAAGTATCTCCTTCAAGAACTATTTTTACATACTCTCCTCCAAACATTTTTGTTTGTGCAACTTTTTGTTTCGGAGTAACCGATGGCATATAAATTGTTCCTTCAATTTTTAAATGATGACAAGCAAAAGCAACTCCTTGCGCGTGATTCCCTGCACTAGCACAAACCACACCTTTATTTAATGCTTCTTTAGTGAGCGAGCTTATTTTATTAAAAGCACCTCTTATTTTATAGGATCGTACACGTTGAAGGTCCTCTCGTTTTAATAAAACATTAGCATCGTATCTCCTTGAGTACCGAATACTATTCATCAAAGGAGTAACCATTGCAACTTCCTTAATCACTGAAGCCGCTTTTTGGATATCCTCTAAATCAGGAAAATAGGTAGTAGTCGTTGTACTCATAATTTTTACTTTATTTTTTGTCAGCCTGGATCCATCAAAGATTACACAATACACATCTCAAAAAACTTTAACAGACCCGGCTAGACAAATACATTATTTGAAGCGTCATTTCGAGTGATTTTTCGTAATAAAATGAAGAAAAATTGCATCGAAAAAAGCTTCAACTATTCAAAATCTTATTCTCGATACACTTCTCCTCATGTCGAAGTACTCGAATCGACGATTTTTTTACACTATAGGCTTCATTGCAGTCATCGAAGCTCTTAATCTAGCTCCAATAACTTCGATAGGGTGATTTCTTAATGCAGCATTCACTTCAATCAATTTTGCATTATCTACACCGTTGTTTTTGCCTTGATCATATGATGTACCAATTACATTGGTATCGATATTCTTCATAAAATCAGTTAATAATGGTTTACAAGCATGATCAAACAAATAACAACCATACTCTGCAGTATCAGAAATTACACGATTCATCTCAAATAACTTCTTACGTGCAATGGTATTTGCAATTAATGGAGTTTCATGCAAAGACTCATAATATGCAGACTCTTCAATAATTCCAGAATCAGTCATTGCTTCAAAAGCCAATTCTACCCCAGCTCTTACTAAAGCTACCATGAGTACTCCATGATCATAAAATTCTTGCTCAGAAATCTCAACATTTCCTGCCGGTGTTTTCTCAAAAGCAGTTTCACCAGTGGCGGCTCTCCAGGATAATAAATTCTTATCGTCATTTGCCCAGTCTTCCATCATTGTTTTCGAAAAATGTCCGCCAATAATATCATCCATATGTTTCTGAAATAAAGGGCGCATGATATCTTTTAATTCTTCAGATAATTCGAATGCTTTTAACTTTGATGGGTTTGATAATCGGTCCATCATATTAGTGATGCCTCCATATTTCAATCCTTCGGTGATCGTTTCCCAACCATACTGAATTAATTTAGAAGCATATCCCGCATCAATTCCTTTCTCTATCATTTTATCAAAACACAAAATAGATCCTGTTTGCAACAACCCACAAAGAATTGTTTGTTCGCCCATCAAATCCGATTTTACTTCGGCAACAAATGAAGATTCTAATACTCCTGCTCTATTACCTCCGGTTGCTACCGCATATGCCTTGGCTTGATCCAAACCATGGCCTTGTGGATCATTTTCTGGATGAACAGCAATTAATGTTGGTACACCAAATCCTCTTTTATACTCTTCTCTTACCTCGGATCCCGGGCATTTTGGTGCCACCATAATTACGGTAAGATCTTCTCTAACCTGCATTCCTTCTTCTACAATATTAAACCCATGAGAATAAGATAAGGTAGCTCCTTTTTTCATCAGTGGCATCACTGTGGTAACCACTTGCGTATGTTGCTTATCTGGTGTAAGATTAATTACAACATCTGCATTAGGAATCAATTCTTCATAAGTTCCTACGTTGAATCCGTTATCACTAGCATTTTTAAACGATTGTCTTTTTTCCTTAATCGCTGCTTCTCTAAGTGCATAAGAGATATCCAATCCCGAATCTCTCATATTTAATCCTTGGTTAAGGCCTTGTGCACCGCATCCAACAATAACAATTTTTTTTCCTTTTAAGATATCAACTCCTGCCGAAAATTCTTCAGCATCCATAAACCTACATTTTCCTAATTGCGTTAATTGATCTCTTAATGATAGCGTATTAAAATAATTTGCCATTTCCTTCTTAATTAGTTGTTTTTTCCTGTTACGGAATATTGATTTTAATTTTGATTTACAGTTGTTTATTTTTTTAGTGTATCCCTTCGACTGCACTTCGATAAACTCAGTGCGAGAACTCAGGGTCGGGCTATACGCTTTATCTTTTTTATTTTTCTTACCCTTCGACAGCACTTCGATAAACTCAGCGTAGCAGCTCAGGGTGCGAAAAATAAAAAAGGATGTCGCTGCTATCCCTTACACAGCTTCTTCAGTAAAATTTTCCAGTATTTTAGAAATATGCATTTTATCTTTAGTCACTGCAATTCTTCCAGACCTCACAAATTGCATCAATCCATAAGGTTCTAACTTATGATATAATGCTTCTACTTCTCTTCTTCTTCCAGTTTTTTCGATGACAAAAAATTCTGGAGTGACGGTAACAATATTCGAATTACTATTCTTAATTACATTTTGGATTTGTCGTTCTTCGAATAACAATTTTGAGTCCACTTTAAACAAAGCCGTTTCCTGATAAATAGTTTCTTCTTCTGTATGATAAAAAGCTTTTATTACTTCTATTTGCTTTTCGATCTGTCCGACAAGTTTTTTAACCTGTTCTTCAGTTAACTTTGCAACTATAGTAAACCGAAACACATCTTTAATCTCAGATTGCGAAGCTGTCATGCTATCCAAATTGATATGACGTTTCATAAAGATGGCCGATATCCTATTAAGTAGTCCTATATTATTTTCGGTATATACCGATATTGTATAATTTTCTTTCTTCATATCTATCTATTCTAACCTTATATCCGAAACCGATGCTCCTGTAGGTATCATCGGAAAAACATTATTTTCTTTTTCTACGCATACTTCTAAAAAGTACGGTTCTTTTGAAGCAATCATTTCTTTGATAGCGTCCTGTAAGTTTTCTCTTTTCGTTACTCTTTTAGCCTCAATGTGATATCCTTTTGCAATAGTTACAAAATCAGGATTTACCATTTCTGTAGAAGCATATCGTTTATCAAAGAATAGTTGTTGCCATTGACGTACCATTCCTAAAAAATCATTGTTTAGGACCACTATTTTTACCGGCACTCTGGTTTGAAAAATTGTACCTAATTCTTGTATGGTCATTTGATAACCACCATCTCCTATAATAGCTACAACTTCTCTTTCTGGAGCTCCCATTTTTGCACCAATTGCTGCAGGTAACGCAAACCCCATCGTTCCTAAACCACCAGAGGTAACATTACTTTTGGTTTTAGTAAACTCGGCATAACGACAAGCGATCATTTGATGTTGCCCTACATCAGACACAATTACGGCATCTCCTTTGGTTTCTTCATTGATCCCTCTAAGTACTTCACCCATAGAAAGGCCATCTTTAGACGGGTGTAGTTCTTCTTTGATTACCTTATCATACTCAATGGTATCATAATCTTTAAACTCTTGTACCCAAGAATCATACGTATTAGGTTGTATCAAAGGAAGCACTTGCGCCAATGTATTTTTAACATTACCCATAACTGCTACATCAGCCTTTACATTTTTATTTACCTCTGCCGGATCAATTTCGAAATGAATTATTTTGGCTTGTTTGGCATAAGTTTCCAGGTTTCCGGTTACACGATCATCAAAACGCATTCCTATGGCTAATAACAAATCACATTCGTTGGTTAGCTTATTTGGCCCATAATTACCATGCATACCCACCATACCTACATTTAAAGGGTGAGCGGTTGGCAATGCAGATAATCCCAAGATGGTCCAAGCCGATGGAATTCCGGATTTTTCTATAAAATTTTTCAATTCTTCTTCGGCCTCACCTAAGATAACCCCTTGGCCAAAAACAATCATAGGTTTCTTAGCTTCATTAATCAACTTCGAAGCTTCTTCTATACTTTTAGGATCTGTTTTGGGAACTGGTTTATAACTTCGTACACCTTTACACTTTTCGTAAGCAAAATCTAATTCTCCAAATTGCGCGTCTTTAGTAATATCAACAAGAACTGGACCTGGCCGTCCTGATTTAGCAATATAAAATGCTTTAGCCAAAATTGCAGGTATATCTTCGGCTTTGGTTACTTGATGATTCCACTTAGTAATGGGGGTTGAGATTCCAATAATATCAGTTTCCTGAAAAGCATCAGAACCTAACAAATGAGACCCTACCTGACCTGTTATGCATACCATAGGTGTAGAATCAATCTGAGCATCGGCTATACCCGTAACAAAATTGGTGGCCCCTGGGCCCGAAGTTGCTATGGCAACACCAACCTTACCGCTAGTTCTGGCATAGCCTTGCGCTGCATGTGTAGCGCCCTGTTCGTGTCTGGTCAAAACATGATGCAACTGATCTTGATACTTGTATAATTCATCGTAAACGGGCATTATCGCTCCGCCTGGATATCCATAAATCAAATCTACTCCTTCTGCCAAAAGACATCGTATAACAGCTTCTGCACCAGTCATTTTTTCGGTCTCCACTTTAGTTTCTTTTTTTATGGTTTGCGTTTGTGTTTCCATACGCGATTTTTATTTTAAGACTAGCCTCTTAGAGACTAGACTATTCTTACTTTCTTAAGTTCCCGTTTTCACGAGATGATACTTCAATTAAATACTACAAGAGTATTAGAATTCATCGGTTACACATCCCTGTGATGCCGATGAAACCGTATTTGCATATTTATACAATACCCCCTTGCTAAACTTTAACTCAGGTTGTACCCATGCTTTTTTTCTTTTATCAATTTCGGCTTGGTCAACAGCTACAGTAATCGAATTAGTTTCGGCATCAATGGTAATGATATCACCATCTTCTACCAACCCTATCATACCTCCCTCTTGTGCTTCTGGAGTAATATGGCCCACTACAAATCCATGGGTACCTCCAGAAAATCTTCCATCGGTAATTAATGCTACATCTTTACCAAGACCAGCTCCCATAATTGCAGCAGTAGGTTTTAGCATTTCTGGCATTCCTGGGCCACCTTTGGGTCCTTCGTACCTAATGACGACTACATCACCTTTTTCAACTTTACCATCTCGGATACCATCATTTGCATCATATTCTCCATTAAATACTTTTGCTTTTCCTTGAAAACGTAACCCTTCTTTACCTGTTATCTTGGCCACACATCCATCTTCTGCAAGATTTCCAAACATAATTCTAAGATGTCCGGTTTTCTTTATAGGATTCTCCAAAGGTTTGATAACATCCTGGCCTTCGGTTAAATCAGGAACATCCAGTAAATTTTCTGCTAATGTTTTTCCGGTAACGGTTAAACAATCTCCGTGAAGCAACCCTTTCTTTAATAGATATTTAAGCACTGCAGGAATCCCTCCTACTTCATGAACATCTTCCATAAGGTATTTTCCGCTCGGTTTTAAATCGGCCAAAAACGGGGTCTCATCACTAATTCTCTGAAAATCTGCTAAGGTAAATTCTACATCGGCAGCTCGAGCTATGGCCAAAAAGTGTAACACTGCATTCGTGGATCCGCCAAGTATCGTAACCAAGCGAATTGCATTTTCGAGCGATTTTTTAGTTACAATATCTTTTGGTTTAATATCTTTTTCTAATAATAAACGCATAGCGCGACCAGCGGCAACACTCTCTTCTTCTTTATTTTTGCTTATTGCGGGATTTGATGAATTATAAGGCAATGACATGCCTAATGCCTCTATTGCCGAAGCCATTGTATTTGCGGTATACATTCCTCCGCAAGCACCAGCTCCAGGACAGGCTTTTTCTATGACACTTTTATATTCTGTTTGACTTATAGTCCCGGCAACTTTTTCTCCCCAAGCTTCAAAAGCCGAAACTACATCTAGTTTTTTACCCTCGTGACAGCCTGAAGCTATTGTTCCCCCATAGACTAGTATCGCAGGGCGGTTTAACCTAAGCATTGCCATTAATGCACCTGGCATATTTTTATCACATCCTACTACAGTTACCATACCATCATATGACATGGCCTGCACAACAGTTTCCATAGAATCAGCAATCACATCTCTCGAAGGAAGTGAAAAACGCATTCCGGGAGTTCCCATAGAAATCCCATCACTTACACCGATGGTATTAAATATTAATCCAACCACATCTTCTTCTATGGTACCTTTTTTTACCAATTTAGCCAGATCATTTAGGTGCATATTGCAAGGATTTCCTTCATATCCAGTACTTGCAATACCCACTAATGGCTTTTTAAAATCGTCATCGGTTAAACCAATAGCATGAAGCATCGCCTGAGCTGCTGGTTGTGTGTCATCTTGAGTGACTTGTTTACTATACTTATTGATACTCATTCTTCTTTTTGTGATTTTTTTGAGAATTATTTAAAATTTTAACTAAAAAAATAAGATATACATACCTTAATAAATAAACCACAGTATAAAATTATTTCGTTGTGGCTAAACCATTGCATATTATTCAATACCCTTACAACATCCAATAGCTACAATACATGTATTAATCATTGATAATCAAGTAATTAGATATAAAATATTTACAATCACTATTTGTTAATTTTTATTAAACATCTATTTTAATTCATAAAAAAACTCCCTTCAAAAATTGAAGGGAGTCCTATCGTTTTTTTCAAAAACAAAATCCCTTCATGGTGAGTGAATCACCACGATGATAATGACAATACTAATTATGTATTTTGATATATTCATTTTAAAATTTTTATCCATAAAAAAATCCCTTTACAATAAAGGGATTCATTATATATTTAATACTATAAACATCCCTTATCAAGGTGAAATAATCACCTGAATAGTAATGACATTTACAATATTGATGTTGTTTGTTTTCATATATGATGATAAATATAGATATTTTTTATATAAAAATAACCTTTGCAGTACTATAAAATAAAATCATCTATATTTTGAATAGATTATTCTTGATACAATAGATCACTAACCCAACCCTGGTTTTAACTTCTAGCTTTCTAAAAACGGCTTCTCTATAATTTTCTATCGTTTTTGGACTTAACCCCATCTCTGCGGCAATATCTCTATAGGTAAGTTCTGAACATGCATATTTTAAAAACCCTCTTTCTTTATCGGTTAATCTTTCCTGAAGATCTATAACAGGCTCAAATCCTTCTGATTGTTTTAATGCACTTTCAACTCTTCCTGAATAATAAAAACCTTGTTCGATTACCATTTTCATGGCAAACTCAAAATTCTCTGGGTGGATATCTTTTAGCAAATACCCTTTTGCGCCAGCTCTAAGCATTTTGATAATTGTTTCTTCATCATCTTCCATTGTTAAGGCCAGTACTTTTTGATCAGGTCGATTTTTTTTAAGCCATAACATGGTTTGCACCCCATCCATTACGGGCATTTTTACATCTAAAAGAATAAGATCAGGGATTTTTCTTTTGTGAAGATAATATTGCGTGAGTTCTTTACCGTTTTTAAGAATTGCCAAAACCTCATACTCTTCAAGCTTAGAAATCAAACTCTCTAGAGATTGCGCAAACAGAAGATGGTCATCAACAATTACTATAGTCTTTTTTTTCATGTTTAGTACGCTTTTTATTCAATCCTTATTCCTTTGTAGGATACGATAATAAAAGTGACACTCCTTTCCCGGGTGCCGATCTATAATCAAAACTTGCCTTTACCAAGGCCGCCCGACTCTTCATATTTAACAATCCAGAACTAGCCTGAACAGATTTCATATCAAAGCCTATTCCGTCCTCCTCGATCTTAATCATTAAACTTTTTGAAGTATACTCTAATGCTACTTTTAGATTAGAAGCCTCTGCATATTTTATAGTATTAGAAAAAAACTCCTGAATGATACGATACAAAATAATCTCATCTTTTGGATCAATATGAAACTCTTCTCCGGTTACTGTAAGTTCTGTTTTGAGAAAGCGAAGTTTTTCGAATCGATCCAGTTCTACATGTATAGATTTTTCCAATCCTATATTATGGATTACTTCATTATTTAATGTTTTGGATAAGTTACGTATTTCTTGAAGACTATCTCCTACTAATTTACGCACATCTTGCAGAGAATCTGCCGACTTAGCATCTATGGCTGTCCCCATAATATTAATTTGCATGACTGCCGTAGATAATAACTGACCAATATTATCATGAAGCTCCCAGCTTACATTTTTTAAGGCTTGTTCCTGGATTTCTATACGAGATTTAAAAATCTCATCCTCAAAACGTTGTTCTGCTTTAAATTTATCGAGAAGGAGTTTATTTTTTCTACGCTGGAAAGCCACAAAGAAAATGATACCGAAAACTATAAAAAATAGAATAATTACGGTAAAATATATTATAAGTAAGATTTGTTCTTTTTCGAGCATACTATAAAACCAATAGCGTAACAAGTATACATAAAAATATTAGTCAAGGTAAGAGTAATTAAATAAACCTTAACAAAAAGTGGATTATCTTCTTCAATAAAATATATACTATAAATTACTAACGGTGCAACACAAAGATGAAACACCAAAGCCCCAATCGCTACATAAAAAGAAAATGAGCTCCTAAAATTTATTATTTCATCATCATATAAAACTTCATAAAAGTAATAAAGTACCGCTAATAAAAGAAGTATTGTTCCGAAAACAAATGAATATGCCGAAAAAGTGGTAAAAAAGACATTTGTTAGTAACAAATTTAAAACTGCGCTAATTAAATAAAAAATTGACGCAGATTTAAAGAACAACCTCATTTTTAATGATTTCATATTATGCAAAAAAAACAAAGTATAAAAAAGGAAGTTAATTATTAGATAAGGATTATAAATCCAAAAATTCTTTTCAAATTTAGTACCAATTAAAAAAGACAAATAACCATACTTATAAAGAGAAGTATAATGTCCCAAGAATTCAACAAAAAAAACAAAACAAAGAAAAAAAACAAAATACCGAGAAAAGTCATCTCGGCATTTTTTAAATTTTAATATTCCAGTTAGAGCTGCCAAAAACTCAACTAAAAATATCGTCTCCTTGAAATATAATATACTAATCGAATCCAATTCTAATATTCATTTGGTGGATGTCCTCCTTGTCCTATATTCATTGGTCTTATTTCATAATTATTGGAAGCAGTATCTCCTCCTTTACCCAAACCTCCTGCGGGTGCTCCTGTTGGCGCAATAAACATTGTAGCATACCCTCTATTCATCTTACACTTTTCTTTGGGATACGCTCCAAAATACATCCTAACTCCCGGATTATCAATTCCCTGTTTTTTGGATTGTTTTTTTACATATTTAAGATATTCTTGTAGTTCTTCTACACTCCACCAAAATTCTCTGGTATCCTGAAATCCAATACATTTATCTATCTCTGGGGTTCGAGTATCGCACCATCCTTTTTGTAATTCTTTTGCTTCGTCTACTGTAATACAGTTTTTAGGTACTTTTTTTGCCATTACCTTACTTTTTTAGGGTTAGTAATTGCTAATATATCTAAAAAACAACCTCTTAAGCAAACATCTTAGCCCTTTTTCAGAATGTACGAACACATCAAACCCTGCTAATACAATATATATTAGCCTTTTATGAAAATAATCTCAGAACAAGAAAAATACAAGTAGGGGATTTTCCCCCTAATGCAAACAGGGGGTTTTACCCCCTTTATTTTACGCTTATTAAGATTTTAGTCTACTTCTCTTCAAGCAGCTTAAATTGAATCTTTTCTCCGACCCTTTTCTGTGCCATGGTATTTATTGATGTTTGGTTTAATTGCAAAACTCTAGGATACCCGCCTGTAGTTTGGCAGTCTCTCATTAATACAATCAAACCGCCCGATGGTGTGAGCTGGATGGTACCTGGTAATACTGGAGAGGTTAGCATAGAAGGTAAATCATTAGGCAGTTTTTCTACTAATTGCATTGCCATTCTGCTAACAGTATTAGAAATGGTAAAATCAATGCTTAACAACATTGATTTTTGTTCTTGGGATAGCAAAGCATATTCAGGTCCTGTATATACTTCTACTATATTAGAATTATCTAACCACAAAGGTTTAGAAATATTAGAAAACTGATCATTATGCATCTCATTTATCATGTATGGTAATTCATCTCCCTTTTTCAATACAGACTCTTTAGTAATTGGGGCATAGAACGATCTACTTTTTAGCACAACGGGCGTTAAAAACCCACCTTCTATTCCCAAATAGGTATACATACCCGTCTTATCGTATTTAAACTCAAGCACATCATTTTTACACACTTTAATTCTTCGATACATATCTTTCTTTCTACCATTTAAAGAAATATGCATAGCTGCTCCTGTAATTACAATCACAGTATCCTCGGAAAACTCTACAACTAAATCCTGAAAAGCAAACTCAATACATGCATCATTCTCTTCATTATCCAATAATAAATTGGCCATTGCAAATGAAAGCTGATCCATTGCACCACTTTTTGGAACGCCATATTTCGAAAATCCGAATCGCCCTTTATCTTGAACGGTTGCAAAGAAACCAGGTTTCACTATAGTAACTTTTCCCATCATACAACAACAGGATCTAGTTGATATTTATTTTGAATAATCTTTGAACGTATAGCGTTATATTCGAGATTATCAATAGGCTTAAACTTTATCAAATCACCAGGCTCAAAAAAACAAGGTTTTTTTAAAGTAGGGTCAAAAAAATCCAAGGGACATATCCCGATTACATGCCACCCTCCTGGACTATCTGAAGGATATATTCCGGTTTGATTTCCACCAATAGCAACAGCCCCTTTTTTTACTGTTAAGGAAGGGGTTGCTTTTCTTGATAGATGTAACTTTTTAGGCAGACCACCCAAATACAAAAACCCAGGTAGAAAGCCTATAAAATAAATTGTGTATATTGGTGTAGAATGTAAAGATATTACCTCATCAATTGTAAGCGATTTCTTTGAGGAAAACGATTTTAAATCTGGTGCCAATGCAGTAGAATAACACACAGGGATTTCCCAGAGTCTCTTTTTTGCATTTGTACATTCAAAATTGGTAGAATAATGAGATTTTAAGATCGAAATCTCGCTATAGACATTCTCTATAGTGTACTTATAACAAACTAACAATGAGCTATATGCGGAGATTACCTCAACAATTAGTTCATTAGTACTCTTTTCTAGGAAATTTTTGTATGAAAGAAGATCATTTAGTACTTCTTCACTAATCTCGGGTGGCCATTCTATTAAAATAGCACTTTCAGAATACCTCTTATATTGCAGTTCAAACTTCATGAATTTTATTTAAAAAACAAAATTTAAATCAGAAAATCTTTTATGCAGGTATTCCAAAATTTCGACTGATTTTGGATTATCTCCATGTACACATACTGTGTCAAAAAAGACAGGCTTCTCCTCTCCTTTTGTTGTTTTGATTTTCCCCTGAGAAACCATTCTAAGCACATGATCAAAAACCTCTTCCGGATTCGTAATAATAGCATCATTTTCTGCCCGTGATACCAAAGTCAAATCATTATTATAATTACGATCCGCAAAGGCTTCATATTTTACATCAAGAACTCCGGCACATTGATGAGCTAACTCTGAATCTTTTGACGTAACTACAAACAACCTTCTGTCGACATTTTTTACTGCATCAATAATTGCAGAAGCCACTATTTTATTTTTCAAAGCATCATTATAAAGTGCTCCATGTGGTTTTACATGATATAGTTTTGTTCCTGCTTCTTCTGCATATGACTTCACTTTTAGAATCTGACGAGTCACAGTTTCGACTAAATCATCATATGGGATTCTCATACTAAGCCTTCCAAAATTTTCTCTATCAGGATATGAAGGATGGGCACCGATTTTCACATTGTATTTAACTGCTAATGCTATTGTTTTTTGAATCACCTCATCACTCCCTGCATGTGCTCCACATGAAATATTGCACCAAGATACATAAGGCATGATTTTTTCATCAAAACCAGATTCCTCACCAACATCGGCATTAAGAATTATTCTTTTCATATTCTTATAAAAAACATACTACAAGCTAGCGATAACTTTCCAAATACTTCTGAATCCCAGAAAAATTGCGATGATTAGAATCAAAATTCCCATTACATTTTGTTTCCAACTATTGGTATATTTTCCTAAAAGTACTTTTCTATTCATTACCCATAACAAAAACCCTGCTATTATTGGCAATAAAAGTCCATTAGCAAATTGAGCAAACTGTATAATTTCTATGGATTTTATTCCTAAGGAAGAAAATAACACTCCCAAAAAGAGAATAAACATCCAAACCGACCTAAACTTTCTACTTTTTAATCCGCCTTTCCAACCCAAACACCCTTTAACCACATAGGCAGCAGCCAAAGGAGCTGTAATAGCCGAAGTTACTCCGGCTGCAAAAAGCCCCAGAGAAAGCACATATTTTGCTGCAGATCCAAAAACTGGCTCCAAACCTTTTGCAAGGTCTGCTGCATTCTGCACTTCGGTATTTTGTATTGCAGCTCCAGAAATAATAATTGCCATAGACATGATACCACCAACTATAATTGCGACAATTGTATCCTTTCTCGCCAGAGGTAAGTCTGATGGGGTTTTCCACTTTTCTTTTACCAAAGAAGCATGTAAAAACAAGTTATACGGCACCACTGTGGTACCTATTAAACCAATAATGGTAATGAGCTTTTCTGAAGAAAAATCCGGCACAAATCCTTTAAAAACTGAAGAAAGATTAGGCTTAGTAACCATCGCTGCAATTACAAAAGCTAAACTCATCCCTAGTACTAATACAATCAAACTACGCTCGAGTACTTTATAATTCCCAATATACAAAAGAATAAAAGCCAGCACCCCAATAACGAAGCTTGCATAATTAAACGCATAGCCTCCTATGTTAATAATTGGGCTTCCTAAGATAGTTGACAACCCCAATACTCCCCCACTAATGTTTCCGGCTTCATAGGCCGCATTACCAATAAAAATTGCAGATATGATAATCCCTATGAGCACCCATCTTACTATCTTATTATCAAATTGAGATTTTAAGACTTCGCTTAGTCCGTTCTGGGTTATAATCCCCAATCTCGCAGCCATTTCCTGTAAAACGATACATGCAATAATCGACAATGCTAATGCCCACAATAGTGTGTATCCAAATTTGACTCCGGCCAAAGTACACACTGTTACGGTCCCTGGACCAATAAATGCTGCGGTGACCAAGGTACCAGGACCAATATTAGCAAGCCATTTTTTCATAAATATGTATTGAATATTCTTAAAAATATTGATTTTCCGAGGTATGGTGATTCAATTGTTAATAAGAACCGAAAATAGTTTATAAATTCTGAAAGGAATTTTATCAAAGTACTACCCTAACCACCAATTACGCATAGAGGAAGCTAAAATAAAACTTACCAATATTTCATATAATAATTATACTATTTATACTATTGCTTTAGAATGTGACTTTAAATCTAAATCTAATTTTTATACTATATTTAAAAAACATACTTCTCAAACTCCCAATCAATTCAAAAAAAGCATCTAAATGAGTTCTGGATCTTTAACAAGTTGAAGATCCAGAACTTTCTAAAAATTATATTATATAATATTGTACAATTAGGGAAACAGCCTAATGAAAGCTGTGAAATGCAATATTTTTAAAAATTACATCTCAAATAAATTTAAGGGTAAAAAATTAAATAATTTAAATTTCATCAAAGCATTAGGTTGTGTAACAGGTTCTAACCATGGTTAAACTTTAAAAATTTGATATCAAATTTTTAAAGTTACAGCAGAATGTTTTTGGTTTAAATACTTGTAAAAATAATAGGATATAACATTCTAGATTAAAGTTAAGGAGGCATCTGAAAATCCTATAAAACAGAGTAAGAACAATTAAAATAAGTTTAAAATGAAAAAATTGGAATTAAAAAATTTGAAAATTAAAGCGTTATCTTCAGGTGCTAAGACTAAAATTCTTGGAGGAAGTACAATGAGTAATAGTGCAGATTGTAATGCAGATTCGTCATTGAATTATATTCCTCAAGACCCAGGAGGCATGTGCCCAGTTGGAGGTTCAGATGACCCTACGGTAATACGATAACCTAACTAGTAATTAGATATAGACTTTATCAATAAGAAATTAAAGTCTATATCTAAATAATCATACAAATAACAATAATGAGCAAGAGGGGTTTTTATGCGAATTAATTACAATATTATTTGGAAAGATCTGAAATTTTAAAGATTGAAAATCGAGTTTGGAATTCGGTTAAAAATGAAAATAGCATAGGGCTTTTAAAAGGCCTTTCAGGCATTGCATTATTTTATTCTAAACTATTCGAAGTATATGAAGACGAAAAATATGTCACTCGGTTATTGGAAGTAGTTGAACGTATTGATGAATTGGTTTCTAAAAATACGCCATCATATACTTTTTACTCTGGTTTAGCCGGTTATGGATGGATGCTACTAAATTTAAAAAAAAATATAGTTGCTGTTAGTGAAACATATTTTGAAACCCTCGACAGCATATTAGAAGAAGCCTTACTTTCTTTTTCTAATAAAAATAATTATGATTTTCTTCATGGCGCAACAGGAGTTGCAATGTACTTTATTGAGCGGTTAAAAGCAGAAAAAAATAATGCAAATGTACTGACCATACTAACTCATTTTTCTAAAGATTTTTTAGATAAACTTATTCACGATTTGGATAAAGTCATTGTATCTATAGAAAATGAAGGAAAAAAGAAAGTTATTTATTTTGGTCTGGCGCATGGCATAAGTAGTTTTATTAATTTTCTTTTTTATTTAAGTAAGTACATTCAATCATTAGAGCCTGAAATAAAACAAGCACTTATTAAACTAATAAACTTCTTAAAATCTAAAAAGTCATTTAATACGATTTCTCAACAATACTATCCTAACTATATTGATAACCATGGTACTGTTAGTGTTTCTAGACTAGGTTGGTGTCAAGGAGATTTAGGTATTGGTCTTTCTTTATACAATGCCGGTATACTTTTAAACGACAACACTATAAAAAAAGAGGCGATAGAATTGATTACTTCTACAGAAAAAGTCTCTTTAAAAGCTTCTGCAGTATATGATTGTGTATTGTGTCATGGAAGCGCAGGTTTAGTTGTACAATATTATTTGGCTCAAAAAAAGGGTGCTTTAGATACTAAAGAAATTCAAAAAAGGTGGTATCGCGAATTAGAAAAACAAACAGGTAATTTCACCACATTTAAAACTTATGTATACCCCGATTTTATTGAGAATTCTAATATTCTTACAGGAGTTACAGGAATCGTACTTATGCTATTAACCTTAGATGGTAAGATCGAAAGCGACTGGTTAAGATCTTTAAACCTACACTAAATAATGAAATTTTTCAATACAACTGTTTCAAGAACCGCCTCTTTTTCGGTTGAATCTTTTGATAGACACAAAAATGATATTATTTCCTTTTTTGAAAAAAACACACTATTTCAATTATCCATATCAATTGCGTCTCAAGATTTATATAAAGATTTAAAAAAAAATAAAAAGGATAAGGTAAAGACAGCATTAGAAAATTACTTCAAACGCGCTCATTTTAATGCCGTTCCTTTTGGCACTTTTAGCAAAGTAGGCACCTTACAATGGGGTGTGTCGAATAAAATACATAAATCTAATATTGCTTTTATAACAATAACTGCAGATAACTCTGTTTTCACAAAAGAATTGTCGAAAGCCTTACAAACACATTGGATGAAGTATTTGTATTATACGAATCCTACAATCCATTTTTTATCACAAAATAGATTGAGCTACTATAAAACTAATGTTACTTCTGATGGAAATTTTAAAACAGAATATGCTGAGTTAGATTTTGATGAGAATATAGAGTGGGTAATTAATCAATTTAAAAAAGGAGCTAAAATTCAAGAAATCACAAATCTATTAGAGAACGATGGTTTCGAAATAAGTGAAATAAACAACTATTTAACTACAATTATTGAGGCAGGGCTTATTATAAATTCGTGCTTGTTTCCTCCTCGAAACACTTCCAAATTATTAACCATCGATACTTTAGAATCTCTACTCGTAAAAGAAAAGATTCATACTATTAATTCTAAAAAATTAATGAATTCTCTTGTGAATCGTTTAACCGAAGAACAAGATAAATTAGGTAAAGAAAATGCACACAAAAACCTATATATGGTTACTGGGTATGACCAAATGGAAGGACATATTCACAATAGTACTAAAGAAAAAATAAAGGATTATATCAATTTTACTCTAGCTTTTAATCATCATCATAAACCAATTACTGAAAAATTATTAGAATTTGGAAGAGAATTTTATCATCATTTTAATGATGATTTTGTGCCTCTAAGTAAAGTTTTTAACCCTAAATGCGGTCTACAATACAATTCTAAAAACAAGGGTGTATCTAGTGCCTTGCCTAAACCTATTTTTAAAAAAATAATCACATCTAACAACCAACCCATTTACATGGATATGCCTGATGTTAAGGTAGATCATTTGCTTAAGAAATTGGACCCAACCTTTAGCGTAATATATGAGTTGTTAAAATGTAAAAAAACAGGCAAAGAAATCATATATTTTAAATCTGCAGGAGGAGGGTCTGCCCTAAAAATGTTAGGGCGTTTTACTAATGTGACCGAAGCGCTTTGTAAGGAGATCGCGTCCTACGAAGAAAGCCGCTATAGCGAACAAATTGTAGCAGAGATTAACATGCTAATAAAACCCAGGTTATTGAATGTTTTTGCCGAAAAAAGATACTACAAACATGTAATTCCATTAAATACGGTTTTTGATGAAGATGCGTCTCCCATATATCTTGAGGATTTGTATTTAAAATTTGATGGATATCGATTTATATTAATTTCAAAGGAAAAACAAAAAGAGGTAATTCCTTCCCTCACCTCTGCTGTGAATTATCACCTAAGTAATTCAGATCTATACCGGTTTCTTTGCGATCTGCAATATCAGAATAGAGAATTGACTCCTGTAAATTTTAATATGAATTCTTATGATAGTGTTGGCGTGCCCTATATTCCTAGAATTTATCTCAAAGATGATATCCTTCTACGTCCAGCACAACTTTTATTAGTGAATAACAATTTGAATCTAGGAGACTTTAAAGTCTATGTATCTAAATTGATGGAATTGTATTCTTTTCCGAATAAAATTTGTGTTTCTGATAAAAAAGGTACAATAACCCTGGATTTTGAAAATGAAGAAACCTTTTTGATACTTCATAAAAAAATACTAAAACTAAATTCATTTTATATTTCAGAATCTCTATATAGTTCGTTTACCCCTCAAATAAAACAAGATTCAGAACATTTTGCGCATGAGTTATATAGCAGCATAAAGAATATTGATTTTGAGCCTCCTCAACCCCTATCCAATATTACAATTAACGTTAACGAAGAACATCAAAATACACCAATTCTTTCAGAATGGTTATACCTAGAATTGTACTGTAATACGTATGGCGAAAATGAAATAATAAATGCCATTATGGAATTCCTTCCTAGTACAATAGAACTCTTCTTTTTTGTACGTTATAATTACCCGAAAAATCATCTTAGAGTTCGTTTTAAAACACAATCTATAGAAGCAAAATCTATACTATTAACAAAAATAGAAGACTTAAAACGAAACAATTTGGTTTTAGAATATCTTATAAAGCCATACCATCAAGAATTAGGGCGATATGGTGGGGAAAAATTAATGATGCTATCAGAAAAAATATTCCATTTGGATAGCTTAGATACTTTTAATCAAATTATCAAACATGATACTTTAGATCAAGAGTCAATATTTTTGCAGGCAATTTTTAAAATAAAATATTATTTTGATTTTTTTAGTCTAACATTAGATGAAATGATATTGCAGTGTGAGTTAAGCGTTGCGGCATTATCCAAAGAGTTTCCTTTAGATAAAGTATTACGAAAATCTTTTAATAAACGTAGTAAAAACATATTGGTAAAAATAAATGAAAAACAGTATCATGGATTTCTAGAAATCCCCTCTCTTAAATCTGAAATTACTTTACATCTTCAAAAAAGAACTTATAAAAAAAAACAATATATTTCTGATGTTATTCATATGAGTATGAATCGTTTATTTAATGATAAACCAAGATTCAACGAGTTTCAATCTTATTATTTAACACTTAACTATTTAAAAAAATTGAAATTTACAGAAAAGACTATCAACACAAATGATTAAACGTTTCCCTTTTTATAAACAATTAGATTCTAAAGTTTGTGAGGCAACATGCTTAAAAATAATTGCAAAGTATCACAAAAAACTCATTACTTCCTATAATAAAGAAATAGATTTTAAACAGGAAATGTGAGGTGTTCCCGAAATTATTACTGAAGATTTACGTTTAATTGAACGTTTCTCTTATCAGCTTAAAGAACTAATAAAACGTTAATTAACACATCTACCCCAACCACCCATCACGATCCAGGCTTCTGTATTGAATGGCTTCAGAGATGTGATCGCCTTTGATGTTATCCACCCCTTCGAGATCGGCGATAGTTCGAGAGACTTTTAGGATTCGGTCATAAGCTCTGGCCGAAAGGTTTAGTCTTTCCATAGCTGTTTTTAGTAATTCTTTTGAAGCATTATCCAACTCACAAAATTCTCGTATTTGTTTCACCCCCATTTGCGCGTTATAGTGAATACTTAACATATCTGCATATCTTTTGGTTTGAATATCTCTTGCTTTGATGACACGTTTTCGTATATCGATACTGGATTCACCGTTGCTTTCTTCACTAAGCTTATCAAAAGGTACCGGAGTGACTTCAATATGAATATCAATTCTATCCAGCAAGGGACCAGAGATTTTACTGAGGTACCGTTGCATTTCGGCTGGTGACGACGTTACTGGGGCATCGGGATCATTAAAATATCCTCCGGGGCTTGGATTCATACTTGCCACTAACATAAAGCTAGAAGGGTACGTAACTGTAAATTTGGCCCTGGATATTGTCACTTCCCTATCTTCGAGAGGTTGACGCATCACTTCTAAAACTTCTCTTTTAAATTCAGGAAGCTCATCTAAAAACAAAACCCCATTATGCGACAAGGAGATTTCTCCCGGTTGAGGATAGCTACCTCCACCGACTAAAGCCACATTTGATATGGTGTGATGAGGACTACGAAAAGGCCGTTGAGCCATTAATCCAATATTATCTTTAACTCTACCTACAACACTATGTATTTTAGTTGTTTCTAAGGCCTCTTGCAAAGACATAGGAGGTAGTATACTTGGCAATCTTTTACTAAGCATTGTTTTTCCACTTCCTGGAGGACCCACTAAAATTATATTATGCCCTCCTGCTGCTGCGATTTCCATACAACGCTTTATGCTTTCTTGCCCTTTTACATCTGCAAAATCAAACTCAGGGTTATCCAGGGCAGCAAAAAATTCTTCCCTCGTATCGACAATGGTTCGCTCTAAGGAACCTTTATCATCAAAGTAATCAATTACCTCTTTAATATTTTCTACTCCATATACCTCAAGATTATCAACAATTGCGGCCTCTTTTGCGTTTTGTTTGGGAAGAATAAACCCTTTAAAACCTTCTTCTCTTGCTTTAATAGCTATGGGTAACGCTCCTTTGATA
Organism: Aquimarina penaris; assembly: GCF_040786285.1. Taxonomy (NCBI): domain Bacteria; kingdom Pseudomonadati; phylum Bacteroidota; class Flavobacteriia; order Flavobacteriales; family Flavobacteriaceae; genus Aquimarina; species Aquimarina penaris. The sequence goes on along the minus strand of NZ_JBFMKQ010000001.1, from coordinate 2,029,555 downwards.
GGTTGAAGATTACCATCTAGAGAAAGTTCTCCCATAATTAGATATTCAGAAATGTGATCTCCTTTGATTTGCGAACTGGCAGAAAGAATGCCTAAGGCTAAAGTAAGATCGTAAGCAGAGCCCTCTTTTCGTAAATCGGCTGGCGCCATATTGATGGTTATCTTCTTACCCGGAAGTTTGTATCCATTATTTTGCAAAGCGGCGGCTATGCGGTAACTACTTTCGCGTATTGCATTATCTGGTAATCCAACTAAATGGTACCCTATACCTTTTGCTATATTAACTTCTACAGTAATTGTAGTAGCTTCGACACCAAAAACAGCACTACCAAATACTTTAATGAGCATACTCTATATTTTTGCTTAGATGCAAAAATAGCACTCCTTAGTTTTAAAAAATGAAACTCAATTTTTATATACCTGGTGAAAATTTATAAAATTAAAGCCTGAAAATCAATATTGACTTTCAGGCTTTAATAAAAGTAAGGTACACACTTTCAGAATATAATATGCAGATATTACGTGTTTCTTACCTTACTTCATTTACAAATTATACGATAAACAATTATACAACTGCTTCTTCTTGGGTTTGAAATAATTTTTCATTTAAAAACCTCAATGTTGGTATTTTATCTTTGGTATCCACCAGAATTGAAATATTATTATTACTTCCGCCATAAGAAACCATTCTTACAGGTATATAATTTAATATTTCGAACAGTTTATATGAGTTCCTGTCATTAATTACAGATTCTCCTACTATACAGATAATACTGTGATCTTGTTCTATAGTAATTTCTGCATAGCCTTCTAATTCTCTAACAATATGATCTAGATTACTGGTATCATCTATGGTGAGTGATATAGCAATTTCTGATGTTGTAATCATATCAATAGAAGTTTGAAAATTATCAAAAACTTCAAAAATTCTTCTTAGATATCCATGAGCCATTAACATCCTGTTGGATTTGATTTTAATTGCTGTAATCCCGTCCTTGGCGGAAATTGCTTTAAGGCCCTTTTTATGAATTCTATTAGAAATTACTGTACCCTGAGCTTCTGGATCAAATGTGTTTTTTAACAACACAGGGATATCTTTATCAACTACTGGTGATACCGTTTGAGGGTGAAGAATTTTAGCTCCAAAATAAGCTAACTCTGCAGCCTCATTATAGGTAAGATGTGATATTGGATATGTTTGCTCCACATACCTCGGATCATTGTTATGCAATCCATCGATATCTGTCCAAATTTGAACTTCTGAAGCATGCAAAGCTGCTCCGATAATGGTAGCAGTATAATCGCTCCCACCCCTTTTTAAGGTAGTTATTTGTCCTTCTTTATTTTTACAGACAAAGCCTTGTGTAATGTAAAGTGATGACTCAATATTTTTATCAAGAACTTTGTTTATTTTTTTACCAACCTTTTCTATATTAGGATTCTCTATAGAATCTACATACATAAATTCTTTAGCATCTAAGAGTACATTATGTACACCTGTAGCACTTAAAAACCCAGAAAAAATATAGGTCAGAAGTGTTTCTCCGTAAGTAATTATTTTAGAGTTAATTTCTTCGGAATATTGTTGACTAGATATCTCGAACATTTCTGTAATCATGATCGACAAGCCGTCTTTAAGCTTGTTTCTGACTTCAAGATCTTCGATTAACACATCTATTACGTCGGCATGTTTATTTTCAAGTCGATGTAAATTTCTGGTAATAGCGTCTGTATCACCAAATCTTATATTCTCTAGTAATCGAACTAATTGATCTGTTACCCCTGACATTGCAGAGCAAACAACAATTTTTTCTTCCTGATCTGCTGTCAAAATTGCTTTAACTCTATTCAAATTTTCAACTGACCCTACAGAGGTTCCACCAAACTTTAAAATTTTCATCAATTCTAGTTTATTATTTCATTTAACGATGCATAGTTAATTAATAACAAGTGAAGAATAAATATTTTAAAATAAAAAGCATAAATTTGTACAGAATGTTAAATATATAACAATGAAAACAATCACAGATTGCGTGCATAATATCCTAAGACACCAACCCTTTCTTGAAGATGCTCTATCGAGAGACATTATCAATTTTAGCTCTTTAGCTATTGATTTATTGCCTCAAGTAGAAAGAGTAATGAGAAAACCTGTAAAACCAGGCTCTATTGTTATGGCGTTACGGCGTTACAATCCAAAACGTATTAAAAACATTGATAATCTAAGGAGTCTAGGAGATATTGTGGTAAGATCTGGTATCACCGAATATACATTTTTAAACTCTAGTACCATATTGACTAGTCAAAGTAACCTTTTAGATAGTGTAAAGCATGAAACTAAAGCATATTTTACATACTCAAGTAATTTTCAAGAAAGCAATATACTGGTAAGCTCTTCACTTAAAAATACTGTAGAAAAACATTTTAAGGATGAAACCTGTATTTCTGTTGCAGACAACCTATCCTCTATGTCTATTGCCTTACCCGAAGATAATTCTAAAGTAATAGGGCTATACTTTTATATTTTTAGATTATTAGCTTATGAAGGAATTCCGGTTTTTGAAGTAATTTCTACCTCAAACTATTTTACGTTGTTTCTTGAAAAGGAATATGTAAACAAAGCCTTTCTTTTGATGAACGAGATAAAAGAAGATTAGACATAAAATAAAAACCCGCTGTACAGCGGGTTTTTTGTTGTAATCTATTAAAAAATTACCAGATACGTACTCTTTTGTCTGGTGCTAAATACATTTTATCTCCTTCTTTAATATCAAATGCATCATAGAAAGCATCAATATTTAATAATGGTTGAACAGCTCTGGTTGCTCCAGGAGAATGTGGATCTGTTTTGATTCGAGTTCTTAAAGCATCATCTCTCATAAGTGTACGCCACACAGTAGCCCAAGACATAAAGAAACGTTGCTCTGCAGTAAATCCATCGATATCATCTGGTCGTCCATTTTCTGCTAAAAACTTTTGAAGTCCATCATAAGCTCCAAGTACTCCTCCTAAATCTCCAATGTTTTCACCTAATGTAAATTTACCATTAATGTATAGACTATCTAATACCTCTATAGCGCTATACTGTTCTGCAAGTGCATCACCTCTTTCTGTAAAAGCTTTAAGATCATCTTCTGTCCACCAATTCTTAAGGTTTCCATCGGCATCAAAACGCGCTCCAGAATCATCAAAAGCATGAGATATTTCGTGACCTATTACTGCGCCAATTCCTCCATAATTAACAGCTTCGTCAGCAGTATAGTTATAAAATGGTGGCTGTAAAATAGCCGCCGGAAATACAATCTCATTATTAAGAGGGTTAAAATATGCATTTACTGTCTGTGGAGACATTCCCCATTTAGTTTTATCAACAGGCTCCCCAATCTCATCATAATTCTTATCTCTAGCCCATTTATCAATAGCTGCCATATTTTCGAAATATGTCTTGTCTGCAGATACTTCCATTTTCGAATAGTCTTCCCATTTATCTGGATATCCTATTTTAACAGTAAACTTATTGAGTTTTTCAATAGCACGGGTTTTAGTCGAATCACTCATCCAATCCAATTTCTGGATACGTTCCTTATAAGCTTCAATAACGTTAGTTATCATCTTTTCTGCCTTCGCTTTGGCCTCTGGCGGAAATTTCTCATCAACATATAATTGACCTAATGCTTCCCCAACAGTTCCATTTACTGTAGCAAGAGCACGTTCATCAGCAGGGCGTTGTTCTTTTTGACCACTAAGATATTTGTTATAAAATTCCCAATTTGCAATTTCAATATCTGTAGTCAATCTACCTGTAGCACTATTAAAAGTATCCCATCTAACTAACGTTTTTAAGTCTTCAATTGGCGTACTTTTCAAAAAATTATCCAATGCCTTTGTATACCGTAATTGAGTAACTATGATCGTATCAAATTTTTTAGTAATCCCTAAATCTGTAACCATTTTAGTAAGGTCAATTGAAGAAAGCATAGCATCGGCTTCTGTAATTGTTCTAGGATTATTATAATTACGAACGTCTCTTCTTTCGACTTTGTTTAATCTTGGCTCTGCAAGCTTAGTTTCTAATTCAAGAATTTTGTTAGCCGCATTAGTAGCATCAGATTCAGAATCCCCCAACATTTGCAACATTTTTGCAATATGCTTTTTGTATTCTTCACGAATCTCTTTAGATTTTTCATCTTGATCTAAATAATAATCACGCTCTGGTAATCCTAATTCACCTCCTACCAGGTATACTGCATTCATAGAACTGTTATTCAAGTCTGCCTGAACACCAATACCCGCAAATGGCGAAGAAACCGAAGGGTTTTTTGCTAACACTGTTTGCAAATCGTTTAGATTTTTAATTGATGTGATATCATCAAGAGCAGGTTGTAACGGTTTTAAACCCGCTTCGTTTCTAGCAACGGTATCTAACTTGGTATCAAAAATAGCTAATGCCTTGGCTTGATCGGTATCTGCACTATATTTTCCGCTTTCTTTTGCTTTTGCTAAAATGTCTAAAACATCTTTATCGGTAGATTTACGTAATACTCCAAATCCACCCCAACTTGTACGGTCGTCTGGGATTTTTGTGTTTTTCATCCAATTACCATTAACGTAATTGTAAAAATCTTCTTTCGGACTAACACTAGTATCCATATTTTCCAGAACTATTCCTGGGATTTTTTCTACTACAGCAGTAGTATCAGTATCACTTTTTTTTGTTTCATTTTTACAACTCACAAAAGCAAGTGTGAATGCAGCCAAAAAATATACATTCTTCAATTTTATACTCATTTTATTATTATATTAAGATTATTTATAAAGAATATGACGTAAAAATAAATATTCTGTTACGCATATTAAGCCGTAATATATATAAAATGGATACTGTTGATAGTAAGAAGCCGTTTTTTTTAACTAAAAAATAAGATTTAAAATTTTAAAGGCTTAAAAATAAAGAAGTTTTATATTGTGCTATATCTCTGTTATTCAAGAATAGGTTATTTAATAAGTCTTTTGTCAAAACTAAAAGGTTCGATGTTAATCAACTTTACCTTATTAAATTTAGGATGTAATGGATTGATCAAAAGATTTTGTTCATTCGGAATAATGATACTAGGTACTTTTATCCCAACATATTTCTCATCATTTATCCATTGCATTACAAAACTTTGAATCTCTATAGGTGCTGGAGTTTCTTTCCAATTTTTGGGAAGCTGATTTATATTTATTTCCGTTACTAAATTACTTGGTATTTCTATAGATGCCATAGCCATATCATCTGGAAAATAAGCGGCGGGTAAATGTGCTAAAACTTCTAAAGCAGAAAGTGCTTCCGATGTACTCGTATACAATACGGCTACTCCTTTAGGATTCCACCTACCTCCTACTGTTTTTGCCCCAATCCCTGTAAGATCTTTAATATATTTCTGTTTTGCTATCCTGTATACTTGCATTATGCAAAAATTCCATGCTCTATTCGTACCAGTTCTTCGTTAAGCAATTGAAAACCAAAGGTAGTATCTAAAAGTTCTTTAGGTTTTTTCATAGCAAGAGCAACACTAGGATGTTCCATCCAATTTTTAAAACGATTTAGATCTCCAAAAATGTTTTCCCCTTTAGCATAAAGCTTCGCTAATTGTAATGCCTTAGCACTGGCTTCGGTGCTCATTTTTTTATTCAAATCATAACGTTGAATAGTGCGTTCGGACACATGTAGTACATGTGCTAATTCTTTAAGGTCAAAACCAATTGTTTTTGCAAGATGTAATAATGCTTTTTTGTCTATCCCGTTTCTAGACAATTCAATAAAGTCGTACATATTACGTAAAGGAATATCGATATTTAGATATCGAAGCAACCCTTTATTCTCAAAACTATCAAAATCTAACGGAGATACTGCTCCCATACTTTTATGTTTTGCGACAAAAATACAAAAAATAATGACAACTGTCACTATCTGCACATAAAATTAAATCTAACTTAACACTTACGACATTTAATTTAATCCAAAAAGGTAAAAACCCATCTATTCTAGACACTATTAAATCAAAGTAAAAATCTAATTATTTATTTTTTGTCGGAACAATAACGAAACAAAATGGAGTAATGTTGTATACATATTACATAGTATTTTAAGTTTAGCTAAAACGAATACCATAAACAGCACCTATTAAGACACATTTTAATGTATTATAGGACTAAAAATCAAACAAATACCTAAAATTTATAATTTATTTGTTAAAAAAAACAAAAAATATAACTCACTGAACATCTTGTAATTACTAGGGTTTTCGGGTTTTTTCGAATTTCGAAGCTATAAAAAATCAATATTCTACCTTAATTTTTTACGTTTTTAGTATAAAATATTGTATATTGTCGTTGATTTTGTGTTTTACAACGATAAAAATCTAAATAATGTAGTATAAAACCTACATTTTTAAAATTTGAGGTTTAACCCTAAAAACCAAACTATATGAAAACATTTTTACCCCTATTAGCTTTGTTTTTAACCAGCATAACTTTTGCAAACACAAAAATCGACATTTCATACAAGTTAATGTCGGTTACAGAGAATACTGTAGTTAATGGTTTAGATGAAAATACCGAAGAAGGTGTTATATTTATTACAGAGAGTCTACATATTGAGGCTGGAGCTCGTATAAAAGTGAGAAACGCATGTTTAATTATCTTAGGTGACTTAACAGGTAACGGAATTATAGATATTGATGATTCTGCAACAGTTACTCTTGAAGGTGAAGAACAAGGTAGAATCACTTTTATTAATAATTTTTTGGCAGATGATACTTGTCAACAAAGTAAAGATCAAAAGACCTTTAGACATATAATCGAAGTACCCCAAGGTCTAAAGTACAGCCTTTATAACATGTCTGGAAGATTATTAGACAAAGGAGAAATCGATGATTACATCCATTATCTTGTAGATCCAAAGACATATTTAATAAAAATAGAAGGTTATAAAATAACAAAATACGTTTTCAAAGGCTAACCCCATAATCATTAAAAGTAAGGTTTAAAATCCACGACAATTAATCTTAAGTCGTGGATTTTTTATATGAATACAATAATTAACGTTCTTTAATTTCGTATAAACATTTGGGCTGGTGTATCAAAACAACTATATTTATACATTGATAGTCCTCTGTTAATTACCCCTATCCCCTATTTTTTGAATTACTAACTACTATAGTAAGTAAACAAAATCAATTAATATGACACAAAGATCGTGGTTGAAATCTGAAGTGGTAAAATACACTGTTTATGGTGTGTTATTTGGGTTACTATTTCCAATACTTGCCATATGCATTGATATTACAAAACTAGGCCTCGAGTTTACCTGGCAATCTGTGTTTTTTGTGCATAAAAAATATCCTATTCATTATATCATAGATACTGCTCCCTTGTTTTTAGGTCTATTCGCAATGTTTGGTGGTAAAAACTTAGATACCTTAAAAGAAAAGAATAAGCAACTACTAAAAGCTTCAAAATTCAAACAGGATTTTCTTGCAAACATGAGTCATGAAATTAGAACACCAATGGTTGGGGTTATAGGCATGATCGATCTACTTTATAAAACCACAAATCTGGATGATCTACAAAAAGAGTATGTAAATATCATCCATAGATCTTCGCTCAATTTATTAGATATTCTAAATCAAATTTTAGATCTCTCAAAAATAGAAGCTGGAAAGTTCGAGTTATCCCCTCAAAACATTAATTTAAAAGAATCAATTCATCAAAATATTGATCTTTTTATTGCCATAGCAAAAGCTAAAGAAATTAATTTTACCCTAGACTATTCAAAAGAATTACCCGAAATCATTTTAGTAGATAATAATAGACTTACACAAATCATTTCAAACCTTATTGGTAATGCTGTTAAATTTACAGATAAAGGAAGTATTAAAATCAATGCCTCTTTATTATCCCAAAAGAACGATGATTTAATGGTTAAAATAGAAATAATCGACTCTGGAGTTGGTATTAACAAAATCGATCAGGAAAATTTATTTAGTCGTTTTAGTCAATTTCATGAGGCATCTATTATTGCAGGAGAAGGAAGCGGTTTAGGATTAATTATTTGTGAAAAACTAGCACATCTAATGCATGGTGAAATTGGTGTAAAAAGTGAACTTGGAGAAGGTAGTAATTTTTGGTTTACATTTAAGGCCAAAGCCTCAAGAGCTCCTGTCACCAAAGAAGATAAAAATATAATTGGTTCAAGTAACCAAAAGTATAACTTACACGTCCTTTTAGTAGAAGACTCAGACACTAACATTTTAGTATCCAAACAAATATTAAAATACCTTGGATGTACTGTTGATATCGCAAAAGATGGTAGAACCGCATTAAAAATGTTCAAAGAAGATGTATACGATCTTATTTTAATGGATATCAATCTACCAGAATTAAACGGGGTACAAACAAGTAATTTAATACGAAAAAACCATAACAAAATTCCTCCCATCATAGCTATAACATCTAACGCCTTACCTGGCGATGCAGAGCGATTTATAGCTAAAGGCCTTGATGATTATATCACCAAGCCATTTACTACAGAAATTTTAAATATTAAGCTTAAAAATTGGTTTGGAGATCATCATAAGTATCATTGATTCAGAATAACCAAAAACGCGCCATTTTCATAAATACAGATAAAATAATTAGATAAAATTCATTACCTTGTATGATAAGCTCTTTGATGAGAATTTAAACTAAAAAAACTCGAGCGATGAACAAAAAAAGTATTTTATTCTGCAAAAAACACCTGACCTCATTATTGTTTGTCTTTTTCATTATTGGATATTCAATAAATATACATGCTGTTACCTATCTACAAGATGCAAATTATAATGAATATAAAGGGACCGTAGTAGCTAACGAAACCAACCAAAAACTTATATCTGCATCAATAACTGTTGATAACACCAATATCTCTACAGTTACCAATGATGAAGGAGAATTTTTACTCAAAGTTCCGAAAGATATGACCGATGGTAAAATCACTATTTCTCACTTAGGATATAGAGATAAAACTATAAATCTTTCACAATTTGGTGGAAATGAACTAAAAATAAAACTTGACCTATCGGTCACCGAGCTCTCTGAAATTAATATTGATCCCAGAGATCCAGAAGCTCTAATTCGTGCGGTAATGAAGAAAAAAGGAAGTAATTACCTTAACGACAATACTATTATGACTGCCTTTTACCGAGAAACTATAAAAAAACGTAGAAGTTATGTCTCTCTTTCGGAAGCCGTAGTAGATGTATATAAAAATCCGTATGTCTCGGCAAAAACAGACGTTATTAAGCTGTTTAGAGCTAGAAAAAGTGCCGATTACAAGAAATTAGACACCTTAACTGTAAAACTACAAGGAGGCCCTTCGAGCACATTATATATCGATGTAATGAAAAATCCTGAGATTCTTTTCACAGATAACATGATTCAGACCTATGAGTTTAGTTTCGACAAGTCCACTAAAATTAATGATCGATATATTTATGTTTTAAAATTCAAACAACGTCCTAATATAGAAGAACCCATGTATTTCGGGAAACTCTATATTGATGCCGAAACACTGGCTATGACCAAGGCTGTCTATAGTCTAAACATGGAAAACAAAGAAGAAGTTAGTAAAATGTTTGTACGAAAAAAACCAAGAAATGCAAAAGTACAACCAACAGAAGCTACTTACAATATTGATTACCGACAAAGTAATGGTAAATGGCACTATGGCTACGGAAGAATAGATCTTGCCATCAAAATCAATTGGAAAAAGAAGTTATTTAATTCGGTATACAAACTAAATGTTGAAATGGCAATCACAGATTGGAAAAAGAACATTGAAAACGAGACTCTTAAACCAAAAGACCGATTAAAATCATCTGTAGTTATTAGCGATGCAGCATCAGGATTTTCTGATCCTAAGTTCTGGGGAGAATACAATGTTATCGAACCCGAAAAATCTATTGAATCTGCTATCAAAAAAATACAGAAACAATTACGAAAACTAAATTAACAATATAAAAACGAAATATCCTGATACCAGAGAACACGCATATGCGTGTTCTTTTTTATTTATCATCTACCTAAGTAGTATTCGTGTTTCTATTTTATTATTTTTACTTTAAGGAAAGCAAAATATTGCAACATCATCCTATACATATAAGTTAATTATTATAGAAATACTACTTTTTTTTTCAGAATTACAGAATGCAGAGAATACTATTTATTGTACTTATTGGGATAAACATCCATACGTTATTAGCACAAAAACCTATAGATTCTCTTGGTATCAAAGAAGATTTTAAAATTTTTGAGAGTATCTTAAAAAAAGGGCATCCAAGCCTTTATGAATATATCAATCAAGATTCTTTAGATTATCTTTTTAAAACTACAAAAGAATCACTTTCTAACGATTCTACAGATATTGATTTATATAAAAAGATGCTTCAAATTACGAGCACAATTAAAGACGGCCATCTTTTGCTTTTTGCTCCCAATAGCATTAAAAGTGATCAATATTATTTCCCTTTAATTCTAAAAATTATAAATACCAATTTATACACAGATACCGATGATTTTGGAATTCCGGTAGGTTCAAAAATAAAATTAATCAATGGAAAAAAAGTATCCAAAATTCTCGAACGATTAAAAAAATATGCCGCTAGTGATGGAAACAATCTTACAGGAAAATATAGGAATATAGAACTAAAGTTTGGATTGTACTTCGCATATGAATATGGTATAGAAAAACAATTTATTGTAGAATACACAACACCCGCTGGAGAGGACAAAAAAACGACCGTTATAGCCGAATCTTTCGTCAAAGTAAAACTAAGAAACACCAAACGTAACTCATACTTTGCCCAATATCATAAACAAAAAAATGGTTTCGACTTCTTCAATAAATTTATTGGTAATAAAGATCCATTCGTTTATTATAAAAATGAATTAAATACGGCTATACTGGTTGTAAATTCTTTTGGAGGAGATATTGGAATTTTTAAATCGAATCTAACAAGAATTTTCAAAGAAATTAATAAGAAAAAAGTCCGACATCTTATCATAGATGTACGAAATAACGATGGAGGCTTTAGACCAAATGCTATACATTTATTCTCGTTTCTTACTAAGAATGTGTTTAAGCAAATTACCAGCGAATATGTTATTTCCCTTTCTGTTCCTGAACGAGAATATGCAACAAGGACATTTTTAAATGAAAAACAATTCTTGAAGGAAAAATTCGAAAATCATCCTATATATGATGGTTGGAAACTTACTTTTGATGATATGGAAACTATCATGGTGCCAGACAAAAACAGATTTAAGGGTAAGGTCTATGTTTTAGCTGGTGGCGCAACGTTTTCTGCAGGATCTACTTTTACTTTGAATGTAAAAAATGATCCCGATATGACCTTAATAGGAGAAGAAACGGGAGGCGGATATTATTTTCTTAATGGAGAGTTTCCTGTGTATTACGAATTCCCGAACTCCAAAATTAGCATGGTCATGTCGATGGAGAAAATAAGCAATTATGTAAAAGATAAAACTATTCCTAAAGGATCAGGTGTACCTCCCGACAAGCATATTAAACTTTCAATAGAGGATTTAATCAAAGGTAAAGATCCTCAACTTGATTATATTTTTAGATTGATTGGAGGTTAAAACAAATCACTCTTCCCTCCTTTTTTTAAAAAAAATTATTGAATATAGGTATTTACACTTGTAGTGAGTTTACAAGAACTATGTAGCATCTGTTTAAAACGCAAGGCAATATTTTCATCATTAAATTTCATAGCTTCACTTATACTATTAGATAACACAAGTTCTCCAATTAGGTATTCTACAAAATAATTTTCATCGTCTGTCAAAAGCACGTATTCTGTCATATTATAAATAATTAACAAGGCTAAAATAAATTTTAAATAGATTCTTATTCAAAATAGACCGAATACTTTTACACATAAGTATTAACAATTACGATCTATTTGGGTTTGGAGGTATGATTTTTGATACTCTTATCTTGACCAACAAACCATTATGAAAACACTTTTCAAAATTCTATTTATAGTTCTAATAGTCATAGGAACAGTATCGTGTTCAAACACTCAAAAAGAACCCTATAAATTGCCCGAAAACGCTATAAAACTATTGTCTGGAGAGTTAGGAAAAAACTGGAAAATAGCCTGGCGCTATAATGATGGTATTCGTATGAATATGCGTGGTTGTTTCCTTTCATACCGAATTACATATCGGCCAGATATGACTATAAAAGATAATAGTGAGGATCATGAAAACTGTGGGCCTTCACTTTCGGGAAACTGGGAAATTATTACCAATAAAAAAGGAAAATCATATATAAAGTGGGTTAGTGATCAACTGCCCCAAGTAATGAATATCAAAAAAAAGTATAAGTTTTTTAAAATACTTAAAATAACAGAAGACACATTACAGCTACAATATAGACATAAACAATTTTCATCAGAAAGCATCTTTATAGACACCTTTGTAACAGAGCAAATTAAAATAAAAGACAGGGATTTTCACTGGTAATCAATTGTACTAATCAAGAATGGACAAAGCCAGATTCACCGTGCTTTTTAATTCTTCTCTTGATGATCCAGCTTTAAGCATAACTTTTAATCCATTATTAAATATAAACAAAAAAGAAGCTATTGCTCTTATATCTTTATTTTCATCAATTTCACCTCGAGTTACGCCTAACTTTAAATGATCATAGAATAATTCTTCAAAAACTTGCTTGTTTTCTTTTATGATTTCGAAAATAATTTCATCTTCAGATGCTAATTCTGTTGTTGAATTAACGACAAAACAACCTTTTCTTTCTTTATCTTCAATACCATCATCAACAGCCAATAGAAACAATTCAAGAAATCCTTTTTTGACAGAAGAATGCGAGTATAAAAAAGTTTTGAGCATTGTCCTAGAAGTTTTTCTATACAAACTAAATGCTTTTAAAAACAATTTCTTTTTATCACCATAGGTATCATATATACTAGCCCTATTAATTCCTAGTTCATTTACTAAATCTTGCATAGAAGTAGCATAAAAACCCTGCTTCCAAAATAATTTCATTGCTTTTTCAAGAACTTCTTCTTCATCAAATAGTTTTACACGTGGCATACAATATAGTATTTCAAAACCGATTGAAGCTTTAGAAGTTCAATCGGTTTTATATTAGAACAATCGTTCCAAAATTAGTTAAAAAAAATAGTTTTTCAAATCAAAAGCCTAATAATTTTGCTCATAAGAATTTAAGAACCTGTAATAAATTATTGCTTTTTTGATGGTAAATTAACTGAAATCACTTGGTAAGGATGATAATCTGGTGTTGCATTGCTAAAAACCTCTAGCATATTTGGTGCTTTTCCCGCTTCAATAAGTTGTACCGCTTGCTGAAGTGAGGCAGCATCTTTCCATTGAGCGTATACAACAACATGCTCACTATCCAGGCTTTTGTGAATGTTTGCAGATACAAAACCAGGTTGATATCTCATTGTTTCGGTCATACCTTTTTGTAGTAGTTGAACGATCTCTTCTTGCTGACCTTCTTTAGGTGTTATTACGTTGATTACTGTAAAAACATCAGTATTAGCCCTGATCAGAGCTTCATTTTTTGGAACAATAGTTTTATTTGACTTTATGCCAAAGCTGAATACAACAAATAAGAAGATTAAACTAACCAGTGGAAGTACTAAGATTTTGTTGTAATGGTTTTTGATTAAATTTTTCATTTTATTTTGTCTTTATGTTTATACTTATTTGAGCACAAATTTACTATAACAGAATGATCGTTCCAAATAATTAACAAAATATTATAAATTACAATAAAAAAACGATCACATTAATTACTGTGATCGAAAAACTTAAAACTAACTATATATGTTTATTTATGTCAACTACATCTATTATTCTCTAAGTACAAATAACTAATTTTTGTTAGCTCTAATTTGCTTCCACTTTTCGCAACAGACCTATTTCTATATATTCAGAAATCTGATCAGATTTTCCAATTTTATCAGTTTTTATAGGTATCCAGCCGTCTATCTTTATTCTATCATTAGGATTACTTCTAAAAAACATTTCATATTCGTAGTCCATCGATCCATTTTTAGACAAGATAGCATTAGGGCTATTTTTTACTTTATCTGCTATTCTTTTCTGAACAATTTCTATTTTTGATGACAAATCTAAGGTTTCTGTGTCCCTATGCACCTCTACGTCTAAGAACTCTGCTATTGACGCCATAATTAACTCTTCAATATTCATAAGCATAAAATTTGGTTACTAATACTATTTAAAATTTTGAGCATGAAACAAACTCTATTATAATTTAATACCAATAAAAACAACTACCTTTTTTACGATTCTAAACTCTAAACAACTTCAATAATAATTTTCTCAAAATCATTTTTAGAAGCATCGCAAAGAGCACAGGAATAATCATCTGGCAGTTCAACGAAATCTATTCCTTCGGGAATATTATTCACAACATCTCCTACAGAAGCATCGTAGATGGTATGGCAATCCCGACATTGATAAACTTCTATCTCGAGCGTTTCTTTTTCTACCAAACCTCCAACGGTTTGATCATCCTCTTCTGTTCCTAAGTTTAGAAAATAGGTTTTTGTAAGTTCAAGCAATAATCCAGGCAAGTCCATTTGATCAATATCCTGCGCATATACAATATACTGTCGTGTATTTGGATTAAAGTTTTTTGCATACAATACATTGTATGTTGGTCTCACCACAAAATCTCGAATAACTTCTGGTGTTTTATTTTCCTCTATTACCACAGAGGTGAAATATCTTTTTTTTCTTCGATTTGTTGTAATCCCAAATGTCAAACCATAAGTACTTATATCGTTTTGATCAAAGTTCATGACCAAAAACTTTTTAAGATCTAATGTCTTTTTATTATTAACTGGCAAGTGCCAATTTAGTTCTAAGGCAGAATGACGAACATTTATCCCAAATTGTCCAAGTAGTTTCTCTAAGGCCAATTTACTTTCTCTTGGGATTCCTTTAAGTATAAAAGATTTCCATGGAGTCAAACATATCTTACCAATTCTATGCTCGATACAAAATTCACAAAGTACTTTTAAAAACTTCAAGTCATATTGATTATTCCGCCAATATAATCCTAACCAATATTGATTCACTCCCATTTTATTCATCCCTTCATAGTATGGAAAAGGATTAAAGTCAACCTTAAGTGGTTTCTCTATTACTCTATTATTGGTGTCCAAACTTTCATTCAGGAATTGAAAAAGCTCTTCTACGTTATTCAATTCTTGATATACTTCCTCAATGGCCTTTGCTATTTTTGCAATATCCCAGGTATAAATAAGCACAGGATAATACATTTCTTCCCAATCCGGTAACTTCAAAAACAGATACCAATAATCTTCATGAGGAGACGCTATAAAATTTAAGTCTCCAGAAAACAATGGAACTATTTGTTGTTTAGGATCGGTTATATTAATTTTTAATTCTGGTGTATAGCTAAACTCTTCTAGAATATACAAATAGGTTGTTCCTCGTAGCCATACAGTAGCATTAAAAATATCAATAGAAACATAGGAGCTACTAATATTTTGCTGTTTTTCTGAAGCAAAGAACGAGGAATCAAAGGAATTATGAGAAGTAATCATGTTTCCTTTATTGTTATTTAACGGGAAAATAATGTCTTGTCTAGAACCAAAATAAAATGTATCTAACCCTAAATCTTGAGCATAATCAATAATATGCTGTAATTCTATAGGAGATAAAACACCACCTTTAACATCTACTCTCTGCAAATCGTGTTCTCTTTTCATGATTACGCTAATTGTATAACATTATTAAGTACTTCTTTTACTTCGGGTTTACAGCTTCCACAACCTAAGCCCGCCCCTGTGGCAGTACAAAGCTCTGAGAAGTCTTCACATCCTGATTTGATAACCTGTTCCAGGTTTCCTTCTCCTACCTGACTACAAGAGCAGATAAGTTTTCCCAAAACTGGTTCTCCCGGTTGAGAGGATCGTAGCAGTTCTTCGCGTTTTTCTGATAGTTCAATTTTATCTTCAATTAAGCGTTTAAAATCTGCAAACTCCTTTTTATCTCCCATCAAAATTGCACCCACCAATCTATCGTCTTTTACTATGCATTTTTTATAAAAACGCTTTCTAACATCCATAAAAATGACTTCTTCAAAAGAGAGATCATTCTTTGGAACATCTATGTTACCAACACTACAAAGATCCAGGTTTTCAAATTTGAGAATATTCATAAAAACCGAACCACGATATATCGCACTGAAATCACCTAGTAAATACTTTGCTACTATATCTGCTTGTTGCTCTGCGGCTGCGGTTATGCCATATAGATTCCCTTCGAATTCCGCAATCTCTCCTATTGCAAAAATATTTGAATCACTAGACTGTAAGTATTGATTCACCATGATTCCCCTACGACAATCCACTCCCATCTTTTTTGCCAGATCAATATTCGGAATTGTACCAATAGAATACACCACCGCATTACAATTAAAAGATTTTCCAGATTTTAGATTGACCACTAAATCTCCTGCATCCTGGTTAAAAACCGTATCTACTTCATTGTCAAAATGAATTTGCATACCTTTTTCTCGAACATCCTCTGCTAATAAACGACTAGCTACAATATCAAGTTGTCGTTCCATCAGGCGGTTTCCTCGTTGTACAATAGTAATTTTTACCTCTTTTTTACGAAGTGCAGCAGCTAATTCAAGACCTAACAACCCACCTCCTACTATAGTTACATGTTGTTCATTTTCGGGTAAACCTGTTTGATTAAGATAGGTCTTCAACTTATCTGCATCCCCTCGATCACGCATTGTAAATCTCCCGGATAGATGAATAGGAACTTCTTTTGGCACAAAAGCACGGCTACCTGTGGCCATCAAAATCACATCATAGGTATGTTTTTCGCCTTTGCTATCCACAATATACTTTTCTTCTCGGTTAATCTCTTCGATGGGATTACTTGTTGAAAGCGTTACGTTAAGAGACTCCATACTCCCTTCTCGCATCTTCTGTAATTGTGCCCATGTTAACTCTTCACTTACATACTCTGGCAATAAAACTCTATTATAAAATGGATAAGGTTCCTTAGAAAACACTACGATTTCATCCTCTGTATTATATTCGCGATATGTTTGAATAAAGCGATATGCAGCGGTTCCCGCACCAATAATGCATATTTTCTGCTTGGATTTTTTGTATTTAGATACCTGAACAGCAGAAAACTTGAAATCTGGTTCTTTAGAAATTGGGTCGATTATACTCGTAGTGAGATTATTTGCTCTACCGTAATCATTACCTAAAACTTTACCCCAATGCATAGGAAGAAAAACAACTCCTTTAGTGATCGTATCGCTTACTTTTATTTTGACCTGAACTTTACCTCGTTTACTTTCTACAATTGCAATATCACCATCTCTTAACTTTCGTAAGAAAGCATCCACTTGATTCATTTCTAAATACGGATCAGGAACATGGGTAAGAAGTCTATTTACTTTTCCTGTCTTTGTCCTGGTATGCCATTGATCCCTTACTCGACCCGTAGTCAAAATTAATGGGTGTTTCTCGGTAAGTAATTCAGAAGTTGGCTTAGTAAACCTAGGAACTACAAATTTTGCATTTCTAGTATCGGTATAGAATTTTTTATCTTCGAAAAGACGGGGTGTCCCTAAGTGATTATTATCGGGCACAGGCCACTGAAAACTACCTTCGGTTTTAAGGCGTGCATAACTAAGTCCAGAAATATCAATATTAGTTCCTTTGGTAAGGGTACAGTGTTCTTTATAGACCTCTTCTACAGAGTTATAATCAAACCCTCTATATCCCATTTTTCTGGCAAAATTCCAGAGAATTTCTGCATCTGGTAGTGCTTCTCCCGGTGGATCTACTACTTTATTTAGATACGTTATACGACGTTCACTATTAGTCATAGTACCTTCTTTTTCTGCCCAACCTGCGGCCGGAAGTACTAAATCAGCATATTCTGTTGTTTCTGATCGATGTGATATATCTTGAACAATGACAAACTTTGCATTTTTTAGGGCTTTTTCAACCTTATTAGCATTGGGCAGACTCACTAGAGGGTTAGTACATATAATCCAAACTGCCTTTAGTTTTCCACTTTCTAAAGCATCAAACATTTCGGTCGCTGTAAGTCCAGGCTTTGGAGATATTTCTTTTCCTCCCCAATAATTAGCTACTTCTCTTCTATGCTCTGCATTGCCTAAATCTTTATGCACGGCCAATAAGTTAGCCATACCACCGACTTCTCGTCCTCCCATAGCATTTGGTTGACCTGTTAATGAAAATGGCCCTGATCCCGGTTTTCCGATATGACCAGTTAGCAAAGACAAATTTAGAAGAGCATTGTTTTTATTAACCCCTATAGAACTTTGATTAAGTCCCATCGCCCATAATGTAATAAACCCCTTAGCATCTGATATATATGAAGCTGCTTTCTTAATTCCGGCAACTGTAATGCCACAAATTTTAGCCGCTTCTGTAAGAGACGTAGATTGTACAGATTCTTTTAGCACTCCAAAATTATCGGTATGATTGGCAATAAAATTTTTATCAATCTTTTTTCTGTCGATAAGTCTTTTGGCTATTGCATTATACAAAACAACATCGGTCCCAGGCAAAATTTGTAAATGTAAATCGGCTATGTCACAAGATTGTGTCCTTCTGGGATCTACAACTATAATTTTGGTATTAGGGTTCTTTTCTTTATGTGCTTCGATCCTTCTATACAAAATAGGATGACACCACGCAGGATTAGCTCCAGCAATCATAAAACAATCTGCAAGTTCTATATCTTCATATGCAATAGGAACACTATCTTCTCCTAAGGCTTGTTTATAACCCACCACAGCAGAACTCATACATAATCTAGAATTTGTATCAATATTATTGGTTCCAATAAATCCTTTAGCCAATTTATTTACCAAGTAATACTCTTCGGTTAGGCATTGTCCTGAAACATAAAAACCGACGCTATCTGCTCCATACTTTTTAATCATAGTATTAAAAACAGCCGTAGCTCTATCAAACGCTTGATCCCAAGAAACCCTTTGGCGTTCATGTCCTTTACTCCAACGCATTTCTGGATATAAGATTCGATCACTCTTATCCTGAACTACATGATGAAGATTCATCCCCTTAGAACACAACATCCCCTTATTGACAGGATGATCGGGATCTCCTTTTACCGTAATCACACCCTTTGCATCCTTATTGGCTATAATTCCGCAGCCTACGCCACAGTATGAACACGTTGTTTTATATGATTTGAATGCAGACATAATTTGCTTAAATACTTTTTTCTTTATTCAAAACTAAGTATAAATACGTACTCATCATAACTTCAAAACCGTTTTCTATTCGAGAATCAGAAGAATTATTAATTCAACAAAATATAGCTGATTAAAAAATGATAATGAGATTATAAAAAGGGTTATTTTATCATATTCAACATAAAAAAAGCCGGTTACAAACGAGTTATAACCGGCAACACAAGAAACGCTTAAAGCTACTTAATTCTTTAAGGTTTCAACACTAAATTGTTATGTTTTTATATATCAAAATTCTATATGTATTAAAAATACGATGTAAGATATCTCACAAACCTTTTTCTAAACGTATGGGAAAGTTATTTAGTCTATGAAAATACTATTTATTGAAAAAATAATAAAGAAAACATAGTACTCTACACGCACTCAAATAGTAAGCCCCAAATGTTTATATTAAAATATTTCTTTCTCTAAACAAGGTAAAGAAATAAAGCTGTTTTAACAAAGAATGTTTTATGTTTTTATAATACCTCAAATGATATTGAAACAACTTTTCTAAAGTAAACACCCCAATCTTAACTATAAGCAGGAATGTTTTTCATTTCCTTAGCTACCGCTTTTTCATCCTCGGTAGAGAACTTAATGGCTAACGATACTACAGCAGTAAAAACCACAAAAACTCCTATTATAAAATACCCGCTCGAAACTGCCTCTGAAGAAGCTAAAGCCTGAGCTGCTTCGACGGCCTCTTGTCCCAAATTTTTATTAGCAGCAATGGCAGTTTTCTCAGCTATTGCTGATTTTGATTTTAATACCAAAGCAGCCACAAAAGCTCCCACATTTCCTCCTGCACCTACAATACCCGAAATAGATCCTATAGCTTTATTATTAATAAAGGGAACCACAGAAAAAGTAGCTCCTTCAGCCATTTGAACTGTAAGGCTAAAACCTACTAAAAATACAATTCCCATAGTTAATCCGGTCATGCCCGAAAATAATGACAGCATAAGCCCTTCAACACCTAATATTATGGCTAAAAATATAACTCGTCCTCTTAATCCTTTTAATTTCCCAAATTTATCGCCAAAAAAACCTCCTAAAGTTCTGGCAAAAATATTCATCAAAGCGAATGACAATACCAGATTACCAGCCGTAACCCGTTCTAACTGAAATGTATTCTGAAGATAATCATCCATGGTACCATATACTGTAAGCTCCATACCAAAACATGCGGCATATACAACAAAAAGTATCCAAACTCTATAGTCTTTTATAGCATTCGAAAAACTAACCTCATCTTTTTTAGACTGAGGTAATTCTCCTTTAGCCTTCAGTTCTGCAAAATTTCCGTTTGGAGTATCTTGTGTAAAAAAGAAATATACTATCCCCATCAAAAAACACACAATCCCGGCGATGATCATACTATATCGCCATGCATCTGTTTCTGCTACACCAAAACTCACAACTGCAGCAGCAATCAAGGGCATCCCTAAACGATTGGCTCCACCTCCTAGATTTCCCCAACCTGCCGATGTTGCATTAGCGGTACCCACAATATTAGGAGCAAACATAATAGATGTATGAAATTGAGTAATTACAAATGAAGCACCAATAAAACCAATAAATAATCTACAAATAATAAATTGTAATGGTGTTTGAACAAATCCAAGTAAAATAACTGGGATAGCTCCAAGAATCAACAACCATGTGTAACAAATACGAGGACCATATTTATCACATAGTTTGCCAATCAATAATCTAGCGAATACTGTTCCGGATACGGCCACAATGATAGAATTCCATTTTTGATCGGGTGTTAATCCTAAATCCTTCACCACATCCGGCATAAAGGGTACAATACCAAACCATGCAAAAAAACATAAAAAGAAAGCAACAGAAGTAATCCAAAATGTTCTAATGGGTAAACTTCTGAAATTTAGCAGTTTTAAACTAGTAGACTTACCATAAGTATTCATAATTCTTAGTTTTAGATTCATAATATTCTATTTGCATTGAATGCAAATTTCTGAATCAAAACTAAGTATAAATACTTAATTTACTTAATTCAAAAAACAAAAAATACGTAATCCATGTAAAAATTACATACTTAAAAAATTTACGCTTTAAAAATTAAATATTTAAATAAAAATGAGGGGAGAAATTATAAATTTTATAACAAAAAAAGATTCATTTCTTTTTTTTAATCGATCATTCCGAACTGCTTCGCTTTATTATTCAGTTCCAATACATTTTTAACATCCATCTTTTTCATTAGATTGAATCGATGCACCTCTGTAGTACGCTTACTTATATTAAGCTCTGTTGCAATATCTTTATTGGTCATTCCAGAAATTGCCAGGTGAAGTATTTGATTTTCTCTTTTTGTTAAATCAAAGGGGTTTTTAGCCATTGTTTTAGTTTTGGCAATAGAAGTTACATCGTTAGAAAATGTATCTTCCTCTGATCGTATTTTTCTAACCAAAATAGATGACACATCCCCGCTAAAGTACTTTTCACCTCTACTCACCATAGAAAGCGCCTTCAAAAACTCTTCTTTGCTTGCTCCTTTAAGTAGATATCCATCTGCACCGGCATTAATGGATTGTAAAATATATTCATCAGAATCGTGCATAGACAACATTACAGTCTTGGTTGATAAACCCAGTTTCTTTATTTCTTGCACCATTTCGATACCAGACATCTCTGGCATACGGATATCACATATAGCAATATCCGGCTTCAAATCTTGAATCGACTTTATTGCCTCTATTCCATTTGACGCTTCTCCAATTACACTATAATCTTTTTCGTCCTCAAGGATTGCACGAATACCATCCCTAACCATAAAATGGTCGTCTACCAATACTATTTTAATCATTAGTTAACCTTAATATTTAGAATATTCTAAACTTAGAATATCAGTACTTTCAAATATATGAATATTTCAAAAACAGCTAAGTAAATTTAAACAAATGAAAATTATCAATACGTATTTTTATGTAAAAATTATATTAAAACTAAGTATTAATACTTAGTTTTGTTCAAAATACATTAAAGTACATGATAGTTAATTTTAAAATATCCAAATGAAAAACAAATTACAACTTACTTTACTACTAATAGTAATTGTGTTTATAGGGAAAGCACAAGAAATAAGTATTGATGCCGATATTAGACCTCGATTAGAATATTCAAATGGTTTTGGCAATCTTATTCCCGATGGTCTAGACGCGGGATTATTTGTACAACAACGATCTCGATTAAAATTTGGGTTTAAGCAAGAAAAATTCTCAGCATATCTAAGTGTTCAGGATGTAAGCGTTTGGGGAGATACTCCACAGATTGCAGCGGCAGATAACAACAATAGTTTTTCTCTAGCTCAAGCCTGGATTGATTTCAAATTTGGGAGTGGTTGGTCTACAAAATTAGGAAGGCAAGCTCTTTCATATGATGATCAGAGAATTTTTGGAGGTTTGGATTGGGCAATGCAAGGACGATTTCATGATGCTGCTTTACTTCAATATAAAAAGGAAGGTTTTAAACTAGATATTGGGTTGGCTTTTAATCAAAATGGAATAAGTAGACAAACCACTTTATTTGATCCTAACAATGGAGGAAATGCAAGAGCAGTTTTTGATTATAAAGGAATGGTGTATGCTTGGTTACATAAAGACTGGGAGAGGTTTTCTGCAAGTTTTCTTGTTACTAATAACTCCTATCAAAACCTAGACCCCGTAGATGGCCAAACTCCTGTGGATGGTAACATAAATAGACAAACTTTCGGAACTCATTTGGTTGCTAAACCTACAAAAGGACTTTCTATAGCCGCTAATCTATATGGACAAACAGGAGAATTCACAGAAAATATTGATTTATCTGCATACAATGCAATGCTAGAGGTAACATACAAACCGGGAAAAACACTATTTGGACTTGGTTTTGAAACTTTAAGTGGTGATGACGATGGTGGTACCGATGGAGAAATTACATCGTTCTTCCCAATTTTTGGAACCAACCACAAATTTAATGGATATATGGATTATTTCTATGTAGGTAATCATGCTAATACTATTGGATTAAATGATATTTATGCAAAAACAGTGATCAAGACTGGAGAAAAATCAAGTTTACTTATCAAAGCGCATTACTTCTCTGGAGCAGAAAGCTTGGCTGATAATGTAGATGACTATTTGGGTACCGAAGTTGATCTAGTATTTACTCAGAAACTACTCCCTTTCGCTACTCTAAAAATTGGATACTCACATATGTTTGCATCAGACTCGATGGAAATCCTAAAAGGTGTAACAAATCCTGCAAGCACTCAAAATTGGGGTTGGGCTATGTTAGTTGTGAAACCAAACTTCTTAAAGTGGAGCCCAAAACCAGCCGTACCTCTAACAGAATAATATTATCAACTTTATAAGTAATATAGAATACCCTGCAAAAATGATTTTGCAGGGTATTCTATATATTTTTTTGAAATCCTCAATTTACCATATTGATAATTACGTAATTCTTACTATTTAAATACGTATTAATACTTAATTTTGGATCATAAATACGTAATTTATGAAAAAGGTAATCGTAATTGGTAATGGGATGGTGGGTTATAAGTTTTGTGAAAAATTTGTCAACTCAGAAAAGTTTGGTGAATATAAACTTACTGTTTTCGGAGAAGAGCCCAGAAGAGCTTATGACAGAGTTCACTTAAGCGAATTTTATGCAGGAAAAACTGCCGAAGATTTAAGTATGTCTTCTGCCACTTGGTATGAAGAAAACAATATTGATCTTCATACCTCCGAAATGATTACCGAAATTAACAGAGAAGAAAAAACAGTTGCAAACCATCGCGGAATAAAATATTCTTATGATTATTTGGTCCTGGCTACAGGATCATCTGCGTTTGTCCCTCCTATACCCGGTGTAGAAAAAGAAGGGGTGTTTGTCTACAGAACTATTGAGGACCTTGAAGCTATTGAAGGGTACGCAAAAAAACTAAAATCTGAAGGAAAAACACAGGCTGCCGTATTAGGTGGCGGATTATTGGGATTAGAAGCCGCTAATGCAGTTAAAGAATTAGGATTAGAAGCTCATGTGGTAGAATTTGCTCCTCGATTAATGCCCAGACAACTTGATCAAGGCGGCAGCAATATGTTACAAGCCAAAATTGAAAGTTTAGGGCTAAGCGTGCATGTAAGTAAGCAAACTGATTTTATTCAAGGTGAAAGCGCAATTGAAGGTTTACAATATACCGATGGTGCAGAATTAAAAGTCGATATGCTAGTGATTTCGGCGGGTATTCGTCCTCGAGACGAAGTTGCAAAAGAATGCGGCCTCGAAGCAGGCTTACGGGGTGGTATAATTGTAGATAACAGAATGAAAACATCAGACGATCATATCTACGCCATCGGTGAAGTAGCATTATACAATAACATGATCTATGGATTGGTGGCTCCTGGATATGACATGGCAGAAATAGCAATGTCCCAAATTACAGGAGATATCGATAACACTATGATAGATCATATTGATATGTCCACCCAATTAAAATTGATTGGAACAGAAGTAGCTAGTTTTGGAGATGCACTTGATGATGGTGATGATGTGGATGCTATTATTTATGAAAATAAAAGAAGTGGAGTTTACAAGCGAATCAATGTATCCAAAGACGGAACAAAATTACTAGGTGGTATTCTAGTAGGTGATTCTTCAGACTACAATGCTTTATTTCAGATGTATAATACCGCAATGAAACTACCAGAAAACCCAGAAGATTTAATTTTAGGGAATCGCGGTAGTGAGGCTGGATCTCTCTTAGGCGACGTCATGGATCTTCCAGACGACGCACAAATCTGCTCTTGTGAAAGTGTGAGTAAAGGAGCTATTTGCGGTTCAATACAAGATGGTACTTGTGATACTCTTGGAGATGTTATTACCTGCACTAAAGCAGGAACAGGATGTGGAGGGTGTAAACCTATGGTAAAAGACCTTGTAGATGCTACCTTAAAATCTTTAGGAAAAGAAGTAAAAGATACCATCTGTGAACACTTTGAATTCAACAGACAAGAACTATATGACATTATCAAGTTAAAAGAATATCGAAAATATGATGACGTATTAGATAATCATGGTAAAGGAGATGGTTGCGAAGTCTGTAAGCCTTTGGTAGCCTCTATCATGGCAAGTATTTATGCCGATACCGCAAACGAAGAAGCTCCGATACAGGATTCTAACGATAGATTTTTGGCTAATATTCAACGTAACGGAACCTACTCTGTTGTGCCTAGAATTCCCGGTGGTGAAATTACTCCCGAAAAATTAATCGTTTTAGGAGAAGTGGGTAAAAAATATGATTTATACACTAAAATAACCGGTGGACAACGTGTAGATTTTTTTGGGGCTCGATTAGATCAGCTACCAAAAATATGGAAAGATTTAATTGATCATGGTTTTGAGAGTGGTCACGCCTATGGTAAATCTCTGCGTACGGTAAAAAGTTGTGTGGGTTCAACCTGGTGTCGCTACGGAATGGATGAAAGTGTAAGCTTTGCCATAGCACTAGAAGAACGCTATAAAGGTCTTCGATCTCCTCATAAGTTAAAAGGAGGTGTTTCGGGATGTATTAGAGAATGTGCCGAAGCACGTTGTAAAGACTTTGGAGTTATTGCTGTAGAAGGCGGCTGGAATCTTTATGTATGCGGTAACGGTGGTGCCAACCCTAAGCATGCAGAATTGCTAGCAGAACAAATTGATAACGAAACCGTGATCAAATATCTTGATAGATTCTTGATGTTCTATATCCGTACTGCGGCTCCCTTGCAAAGAACCGCTAAGTGGTTAGATACGTTAGAAGGTGGTATTGAGTACCTAAAAGAAGTCGTAATTAATGACAAACTTAGTCTAGCCGATGAGTTAGAAACAGAGATGTATACACTTGTAGATACATTTCAATGTGAATGGACACAAGCCATAGAGGATGAAGAGATCATGAAACGATTTAATCATTTTGTAAATAGCGAGGAGCCTGATGATAACTTGGTTTTTGTTCCGTTGAGAGATCAAAAGATGCCAGAACACTGGAAATAGAAGTTTAAAATTTACTGTTTTAGGTTCTAAAAAAATAAAAACCTGGAATCAGAAATTTGAAACCACAAACTAAAAAATTATGGAAGAAATTTTAGAAATATACAAAACCACTACTATAGAAGATGTAACAGTATGGTTTAAAGCAGCCAAAGTAAGTGATTTCCCGAAAAATGGAGGGGCTTGCGTTAAATACAAAGGAAAGCAAATTGCTGTTTTTAATTTTGAAAGAAAAAATACCTGGTATGCATGTCAAAATGTTTGTCCGCATAAAATGGAGATGGTGCTAAGCAGAGGTATGATTGGAGATCAAAGTGGGATTCCTAAAGTAGCATGCCCAATGCATAAAAAAACATTCTCATTAGAGAATGGAGAAAACCTTAATGGCGATTTAGAAGCTATAGCCACTTACCCAGTAAAAATTGAGGATGATATCGTTTATGTAGGGTTTTCTGAATAACAGAAAATTAAACTATATCTTTCATATAAACCTCACAGGTCTATATGAAAGACAAATCCCGAAAGGCTTTAAAAAAACAAACAAGCTTCTTCTAGTATTAGTAAAATATAACAATACTATTTACTATCTTTTCAGGTTAACTATTAGTCACAATAGTAATAAAAATTATATGAAAGAAATTATAAATAAATACTGCGGTTAAAGTTATTTTTTTATTTTTATCTTTAGAAATAATATAACAATGAAAAAAGAAAACAAAAAAAAAATAAGCTTAGAAAAAATTACAATAACTAAAATTGATAATTCCTCTAAACTTAAAATTAAAGGAGGTAGTCTTCCTACTTATACAACACAACCTGAGCCTCAATTTACAGAGCAGTATTGTCCTACTTTTGATAATGATTGTGAAGCTCATTGATTAAAAATCTTTATTCTACGACGGTTTTTAACGTCGTCCTGTAAGAATAATAAAATACAAAACAAACCCAATTACGCTATAATACAGCTGGGTTTTTATTTAATATTCTGATAGATGGATTTTTGTTCGTCTTTGGACAAGCTGTTTAAAAGGCATAGATTTCCTTTACGCGTGAGGTTTAGTGAAAAAGACTTAACTTTGGTCATACCAAATAAAATACTTTTATGCCAACCGACAAATTATCTGAAGCGTATACACTATTCGATAAAGCTAATGCCAAAGATCCTAATAAAGAAGAGCTAAATGGAGTTCTTATTCCCAAAGAGCTACTATACAGTCAACGAATGACACAAACTTTAGAGCAGTTCGATCCTGAAGCATCTGATGTATTAAAATTAGCTGCACGATCTCAGCATATCTGTCGTTGGGAAATACCACGTTCTAGCTACGAGATGGACAGGGTTGGATATCTGAAATGGAGGGAAGATTTGAAAAAGTTTCATGCCCAAAAAACCTCAGAAATCCTTACTATTTTAGGTTATGATCAGGAAACCATAGACAGAGTTTCGTTTTTACTTCAAAAGAAAAAACTAAAAAAAGATGAGGAAACACAAGCTCTAGAAGATGTAATTTGCCTTGTTTTTCTCAACTTTTATTATGAAGATTTTTTAGCCAAACATACTGATGAAAAGATCATCGATATCCTACAAAAAACCTGGCGCAAAATGTCTGAAAAAGGGCATCAAGCTGCGCTAAAGCTCTCATATTCAAAAAAAGCATTAGATTTAGTTCAGAAAGCATTAAGCGAATAAGCTTTAGGACTACAAAAGAAATTTTTGGAACACACAAAAAACATAAGACTATTAGTTTATATTGGTATTGCCGTACTTTTTGGCATTATACTATTGGGATACTTTTCAATAATCTCCCCAAGTATTTTATATACATCATTAGGAATGATTCTTGTTTTCCTTGGTGTTTTGTTTGGTGTCCTAATTACGAAACTTAATAAATTCATGATCAGGCTTCAAGAGTCTGAAAAAAAAGCTACACATACTCTTCTGCAATTAGAAAAATTACAGATTTTAAAAGATCAGAATATCCAAGAGCTCTCTGCATTGAGTTATGCAATGAATCAAAATATTCTGTATGCAAGAACAAAAGAGAATGGAGATATAATTACTTTAGGTGAGCGTTTTGCTAAATTGTTAGATGTAGAAAACAATTATGAGAGAAAAAACCTTACTGATCTGATGGATTTAGGTGAGGTTCAAAAAAACAGGTTATTGGGTCTTATTTCTCAAAACAAAGGGGGTATTTTTAATGAAGAGTTTCAATTTCAAACAACGACTAAAGAAAAAATATGGTTAGATATATCAATACTTACCGTATTTAAAGAATCCGGGGATTCTGAACGGCTTGTCTTATGTTCTAATATATCAAAGCGAAAAGAAGCTCAAAATGAAATTGAACGATTAAACGCTTCTAGATACAAAGAAAAAGAAGAAGTGCAAAAGTCTAATGCCAGCCAAATAGTAGAAGCACAAGAAGAGGAAAGGAAACGAATTGCCAAAGAAATTCATGATAGTATTGGGCAAATGCTTACGGCGCTCAAATTTAATATAGAATCTATTAACTTAGACAATATTGACAAAGCATCTCAAAAAATTGAAGGCTTGAAGCAATTGTCAAAAGATCTAATTCAAGGAATCAGAATTGCAACCTTTAATCTTACCCCTCCTGAACTCAAAGATTATGGCATTAGTACTGCTCTTCAGAAAATGGCAAAAGAGCTTTCTAAATTGACCAATAAGAACATTATTTTTGAGAACAAATCAAATTTCGATCAACGATTTGATTCATTAGTAGAAACCAATTTATATCGCGTTACGCAAGAAGCGGTAAACAATGCAATTAAGTATGCCCAATCTGATTATATCATGATTGCAATTAATCACTCGGATTTGTTACTAAGTATTACCATTGATGATAACGGAAAAGGGTTTAATCTTGAAGATATCCCATCCAAACCTAGTAATAATGCAGAAGGTGGAATGGGTTTGTTTTTTATGAAAGAGCGGATGAATTATATAAATGGTAGATTATTTATCAATTCTTCTGTAGATCAAGGAACAAGAGTAACATTAAACTATACGACCCCAGAACATTAAGCTCTAGACATTATTTGGTTTTTTTTTTAACACTTCGTTACGGTAGTAATCGATAATACCATCAATTGGTCTTCTTACAATATTACCTACAGTCAAATTATAAGGCCAAACGGCCGCTCTAATAATATCTTCACTAAAGTGTGCAATGGATCCAATAAAGTGTATTGGTACATTTTGTGCTTCGGGGAAACACAACACGCGGTTTTCTACAAATTCCTGGATACCTTCTGTTACGATTTTATAAAAATACCCATTTCGTTCACTGGTAAATATAAACTCAGCAAATGACGCTAAATACGTGTTAGGGTTATCCTTTTTATATAAATTCTCTTTAATAGCATCCGAAGAAAGATCAAAACGCTTTTCAAACTCTGAAGCTACTTCGGGAGGCATTCTTTTATAATAGTAATCTCGTATTAATCTTTTTCCGAAATAATTCCCACTTGCTTCATCCATTAGGATATAGCCCAAAGAGTCTACTACCATATGAATATCATCACCATCGTAGTAACAGCTATTTGAGCCTGTACCTAAAATACAGACAATTCCTGGTTCTGTTGTGGCAGCATATACAGCAGCTACCATATCTTCTTTAACTACAACCTCGGCAGCATTTACAAAGAAATCTTCAAAGATTTTTTTCAACATTGCTGTTGGTTTTTTGGTACCACATCCAGCTCCGTAGAAGTTGACAGCATCAATTTTCTCTCGATAAGAAGTAAGTTCTTTATTATCCCTAATTCTTTCTTCAAGCAAAGATTTTTCGAATACAGCAGGGTTTAGACCTTCTGTACGGGTTTTAAAAACGATTTCTCCTGATTCATCAAGAAGAATCCAATCACATTTAGTAGAACCACCGTCAGCTATTAAAATCATTTGAAAATTTGTTTATTATTTGCAAAGAGAAAAAATACTATTCAAAAATTAAATACACTGTCATTCTGAGCGTAGTCGAGAGATATTTATCTCGAACTACAAATACATTTCGACTCCGCTCAATATGAAAGTTTGGTATACTTCTAAAAGTATACTGTTTTCTTATAAATTCCCTACATAAGTTGACAAATCAACTAACTTAGAAGAATATCCATATTCATTATCGTACCAAGATACCAACTTAAAGAAACCATCATTAAGTGCAATACTTGCTCCGGCATCAAATGTAGATGTATGTGCCTCTCCGACAAAATCTTGAGACACCACAGCTTCTTCGGTATAGGCTAAAACGCCTTTTAATTCATTTTCTGAAGCTTTTTTAAGTGCTGATTTAACCTCATCAAAAGATGCAGATTTCTTAGTTTTTACCGTAAGGTCCACTACAGAAACATCTGCGGTAGGAACTCTGAAAGCCATTCCGGTAAGTTTTCCATTTAATTCAGGGATTACTTTACCAACAGCTTTAGCTGCCCCCGTTGATGATGGTATAATATTATTTAAAGCAGAACGACCACCTCTAAAATCTTTTTTAGACGGAGCATCTACAACGGCTTGTGTAGCTGTTGCGGCATGTACCGTTGTCATTAATCCTTCTTCTATACCAAAGTTATCATCGATTACTTTTGCTAAGGGCGCTAAACAATTCGTTGTACAAGAAGCATTAGAAACAATAGTGTCTGAATCTTTAACATTTTTATGATTTACTCCCATTACAAACATTGGAGCATCTGCAGATGGAGCTGAGATCACTACTTTCTTTGCACCTGCAACTAAATGTGCATTTGCCTTATCTAAGGTAGTAAATATCCCTGTACAATCCATTACAACATCTACACCAGCAGCATCCCATTTCAATTCTTCAGGGTTACGTTCTGCAGTAATTCGGATTTCTTTTCCGTTTACGAAAAGGTTTCCATTCTTTACTTCTATTGTTCCGTCATATTTTCCGTGTACAGAATCATATTCTAATAAATAAGCTAAGTGTTCTACGTCTAGTAAATCATTGATCGCTACAATCTCTACATTATCACGTTTAGAAGCGATTCTAAAGGCAATTCTTCCAATTCTACCGAAACCGTTAATTCCAATTTTTAACGTACTCATATCTAAATAATTTAGTTGTTTAATTTAAAATGTGGTTATATAAATAAAAATTAAACCGAAGTGATATCGGCTACTTTTATCAGCATATCATGCTTATGTAATCTTTTGTCTAATGCGGTTTTAAGCGGAACGATAGTGACTGTTTTATGAACAATCCCAATCATAACTTCACTTTTACCTTCTAATAATGTTTCTACTGCTCCTACTCCTAGTTTGCTTGCCAATACCCGATCATAACAACTTGGTGCACCACCACGTTGAATATGTCCTAATACAGATACTCTTACTTCATAATCATCAAGATGCTCTTCAACATGTTCTCCAAGTTCAAAAATATTTTTACCCGATTTATCTCCTTCAGCAACGACAATAATACTAGAGGTTTTACCTGTCTTTTTACTTTTTCGCAGCGAATCTATCAACCTATCTACTCCCATATTTTCTTCGGGAATCAAAATTTCTTCGGCACCTGCTCCTATTCCTGCATTTAGTGCTATATCACCTGCATCACGGCCCATTACTTCTATCAAAAACAAGCGATTATGAGAACTTGCCGTATCTCTAATCTTATCAATTGCTTCGACTACGGTATTCAAAGCGGTATCATATCCAATAGTGTAATCTGTACCATTAATGTCATTATCTATAGTACCTGGAATTCCTACTACAGGAAAATTAAACTCTTCCGATAATTTTAAGGCTCCGGTAAAGCTTCCATCACCTCCTATGACCACAAGAGCATCTATATTATTTTTAATAAGGTTAGCATGCGCTTTTTGTCTTCCTTCTACGGTTCTAAATTCTTTAGAACGTGCAGACTTAAGAAATGTCCCTCCTTTATTAATGATATTACGAACCGAACGTGCGTTAAGTTCTTCAATTTCATCGTTTATAAGACCTTCGTATCCTTTATAAACACCAAAGCAACGTACTTGATAATAACTACATGCACGAACTACTGCACGAATTGCAGCATTCATTCCTGGAGCATCTCCTCCAGAAGTAAGTACGGCTATATTTTTAACTTTCTCCATCATTGAAACCAAATCTATCGTTATTGGTATTAATAACCTAATTTGCTAAAAAACTAAAACGTTTTCGGTTAATAAATTCAGTATTTACTGACAAAAAAAGCATTATTTTAACATATTTTCATTGACCACGTTAAGAATAGATCAATATCATAAAATCGTCTTTTTTAAGGTTTTGTACCGTTAAAATTTGAATAAAAAACAAAAACGACCTGCCTAAGCAAGTCGTTTTCATAAATAAACATATCTATTTTTGACTATTCTTGAATCAATATTTGATATTGCCAAGGGGTTAGTTCGTATTCTTGACCTTGTTTTCTTTCTACTACTTCTCCAGTAAGGTAATCCTTGTACTTTCCATCGTACTCAGCATTAAATTTCACAGGATTCTTTGTCATATTAGCAACAAACAATATGCTATTACCTTCTTTTTCTCTTTTAAAAGCTAACACCTTTTTGTCTTCTGAAGTTGTAACACGAGTATACGAAGCTGCATTTTTTCCTCCGTGTAATGCTGGATTATTGTTCTTAAGTTTTCCTAACTTTTCATATAATGGGAAAAATTTTCCTTTCTGTTTGATTATGGTATCTTTCTCGAAGAATAGCAAGCGTTTATCCATATCATACTCCTGACCAGAATAGATTAATGGCATTCCGGGAGCCATATATGAAAGTGCTGCGAACATTGCGGCAGCATCACCCATTCTTTCTTGCACGGTACCATTCCAAGAATTTTCATCATGATTAGATGTGAAATTCATCAAAATATCATCCTTTGCATACATAGTGTCTATCTGAGCCATTCTTTTATCCCATTCTTTAGCATCGGCTTTCCCTTTAGCGATATCATTCATCTTGTGATGTGTATCCCATCCATATCCCATATCAAAGGCATTCTCTAATAATTCTGGTTCCCAACCTTCGGCCAACATAAATATTGGTTTTATCTTTTTTAACTCTGCAACTGTTGCATCCCAAAAATCAAGAGGTACCATTCCTGCCACATCACATCGAAACCCATCTATTCCTTCTTCTTTTAACCAATACATCATATCATTTTTCATCTGCTCCCGCATGGCCGTATTGTCATAATTAAGGTCTGCAACATCGGTCCAATCTGTATCAACGGTATGGGTAATATTTCCTTCTTTGTCTTTAGTATAATATTCTGGATGTTCTTTTAACCAAACGTGATCCCATCCTGTATGATTTGCAACCCAATCCAAAATTACATAAATGTCATTGTCATGTGCTGTTTTTACCAACTCCCTAAAATCTTCTATAGATCCAAATTCTGGATTTACTTTGGTATAATCGGATATAGCATAATAACTTCCTAAAGATCCTTTACTTTTGGTTGTAGAAATAGGATATATTGGCATAATCCAAAGTATTTTCACTCCAAGTTCCTTTAGTTTAGGAATGTCTTTGGTAAATGCGTTAAAAGATCCTTCCTCAGAATATTGACGAATATTAGCTTCATAAATAACGGCGTTTTCCATGATCGCATCGCTTACGGGTGCAAGCGTTTCTTTAACTTCTTCTTGAGTAACTTCGGCTACTGGCTCTTCTTTTTTAGTCTTTCCGCAGGAAAATAAAATCCCAGCGGTTATAAGGCTCACTACTATCTTTTTCATATTATTAAATTATCTATGGTTATTAGCTTATTTTAGTTCAAGTATCATTGATGTTTTTGCCTGTATGGCAAAAGGTTCGGTAATATCAATATTAGAATCGGTAATAATATCTGTTCCTGTTTTGAAATCTTTTATACCTTCTTTAAAACGGGTGATATCTATTTTCTGGTCTTTGGTATTGTTATTCATAAGTACCATTACACTTTTCTCTTTATTATATCTAAAGTATACATAGACGTTATCAAAAGGGATGAATTGCAATAGTTTCCCAGTATGTATAACCTCTGCAGTTTTTCTCCAATTCAATACTTTTTTAGTGAAAGAGTGAAACGCTTTTTGATCTTTGGTTCTACCGTTTTCTGTATCTGCAGCCAAAAATGCATTTTGCTTATCACCAGACCATCCTCCTGGAAAATCTCTACGAATATCGCCATCACCTTTTTTATCTCGATTACCTAACATTCCTATCTCATCTCCATAATATATTTGCGGGATTCCACGGGTAGTGAATATCAAGGTCATTGCCATTTTATATGCATTGAGATCTCCCTGGTATATCTCATTAATGCGATTGGTATCATGATTTCCGGCAAACAATAGAATATTATTGATATCTGGATATAAGAAATCATTAGTGAAATTCTCATAAGCCTTAATCATCCCTTTATCCCAGGCATTCTCATCTTCATTAAAAATCACCATTAGTGCATCATGAAGCGTAAAATCCATTACCGATGGTAAGTGAGAATTAAAATTATCAATGGCTCCTATTTTACTATCTTTTTGCCAATAGGCCATTTGTGCCTGATCATGCATCCAAACCTCACCGACAATATTAAAACTAGGGTACTCATCCATTATAGCTTTTGTCCATTTAGCTATACCTTCTTTATCATTATAAGAATAGGTATCTACTCTAAATCCATCTAAATCTGCATATTCTATCCACCAGATTGCATTTTGAGTGATATAATTAAGAAGCAAGGGATTACTTTGGTTCATGTCTGGCATGGTTGTATCGAACCATCCATCCATACAACCTTTACTATCTACTTTCGAAGCATTGGTATCAAATTGAGTAGTCATACGATAATTACTTCTTCTAAACCCTTCTGGCCATTGATGTATCCAATCTTTGGTAGGTAAATCTTTAATCATCCAATGTTTTGATCCCCAATGATTAGTTACATAATCCATAATAAGTTTCATATCTAATTTATGCATTTCTGAACCGAGACGTTTATAATCTTCATTGGTACCATATCTTGGATCTATCTTATAAAAATCACTTTGCGCATAGGTATGATATGAGTATACTGGCTCATTATCTTCTAATAAGGGTGTGCTCCATAATGCAGTTACTCCCAGGTCTTTTAGATAATCAAGGTGATCGATAACTCCTTGTATATCGCCACCATGACGACCTCCTGGGTTTGATCGATCTGCTTTTTCTGCGGTATCTGGATGCGAATCGTTTTTTGGATCTCCGTTTGCAAATCGGTCCGGCATGATTAGATACATCACATCACTGCTATCAAAACCTTTACGTTGTGCAGAATTTTCTCTTCTAGCTTTAAATTCATAGGACTGAGAAAACGCAACTTTATCTTTCTCCTTGAAATCTATCGAAATAACTCCTTCTTTAACCTCTTTGGTATCTATTGTTACGAACAGATAATTTGGGTTTTCAGTTTTTTTTACTTCATCAATAGTTACTCCTTCGATCTGCACATTGTATTTAGAAATATCTTTTCCATAGCACATTAATTGCAGCTTTTCACTTTGCATTCCGCTCCACCAGAATGGAGGTTCTATTTTTTCTACCTGTGCTTGCACCAATGCTACCAGACACCAAGAAAACAGAACAATTAGTTTAGTCTTCATTTTATGAGTTTTTGATTAAATAAATGTTTTGTGTATTCTTCTTATAGACATAAATACCCCAAAAACAGGGTCTTTGGGGTATTATATTGTTATCAATACTATTTGATTAAACTGTGATTAAGCTATCAGGGGATATTTTAAATTCCTTCCCATCTACATAAATCACTAATTCCTGATCTCCTTCTAGATTAAAAGAGGTTCCTTCTTGCGAAACATTCACTTTAAGAATTTGATTTCTAAAGTTTACATTAAAGGTATAACCTTTCCATTCTTTAGGAATCTTAGGTGTAAATGACAATCGGTCATTCTTAATTCTAAGTCCTCCGAACCCTTCAACAATACTCATCCAGGTACCGGCCATACTAGTTATATGTAATCCTTCTTCTACTTCTTTATTATAATCATCAAGATCTAACCTTGACGTTCTTAAATAGAAGGTATAAGCTTGGTCCATTCTATCAAGAGTTGCTGCTTGAATACTATGTACACAAGGTGAAAGAGATGATTCATGCACCGTAAATGGCTCATAAAAATCAAAGTGACGCTCTAACTCTTCTTTAGTAAATTGATCTTCAAACATATACATCCCCTGAAGAGTATCTGCTTGTTTAATATAAGGTGAGCGTAATATTCTATCCCAGCTCCACTTTTGGTTAATAGGTCGTTGTGTTTTATCAAGATTAGCTACGGTGATTAGCTCTTTATCCAAGAACCCATCCTGTTGCAAGTATACCTGATGTTTTTCTGAATACGGGAAATACATTTTCTCTGCCACCTTTGCCATTGCATCAATTTCCTCTTGATTCAGATTAACTTTATCAATAATCCTATCGTGGTCTTTGCTGTATTCTGCTTTTACTTTATTGATATTCTCTATACAATACTCGATACACCATTTTGCCAAATAATTAGTATACCAATTATTATTGATGTTGTTTTCATATTCATTAGGCCCTGTAACACCAAGAATTACATATTTATCTTTATCTGTAGAAAAAGTAGCTCTTTGGTGCCAAAAACGAGCAATTGCGATCATTACCTCTAATCCTTTTTCAGGCACATAGCTATAATCACCAGTATATCTAACATAATTATAGATGGCAAATGTCATTGCGCCATTACGGTGTATTTCTTCAAAAGTAATTTCCCACTCATTATGACATTCTTCACCATTCATGGTAACCATTGGGTATAATGCTGCGCCATTGGTAAATCCAAGTTTTTCAGCATTTTCTATAGCTTTTTCTAAATGGTGATAACGATACGTCAATAAATTACGTGCTACTAGCTGATCTTTGGTTGCCATGTAGAATGGGATACAATACGCCTCGGTATCCCAATAGGTACTTCCTCCGTATTTTTCTCCTGTAAATCCTTTTGGACCAATATTAAGTCTTGCATCTTTCCCAAGGTAGGTTTGATTTAATTGAAAGATATTAAAACGTATACCTTGTTGCGCTTTGACATCACCTTCAATAACAATATCGGCCATCTCCCATATTTTGGACCAAGCTTTCTTTTGCAAATCTAGCAAAGCATCAAAACCAGATTCTGAAGCTTGTTTAAGCACTGTGGCACTTGCAGAAGCTAAATCTTCTTTTTTATGATTAAGGCATACTGTGTATCCTCCAAATTTAACTAAACTAGCCGTTTTTCCTTTAGGAACTTCGACTGAATAATTCAACTTAACAAATGTTCCGTTGATATCTACTTTGGGATAAATATCTTTTAAATCGTCTTCAACAAAAACTTGATTTAACATACCTGTACAGGTATGAAACTCGGTTTTCATTGTTTTGGCTAATATAAATGCAGAGCTACCTTTGTGAGATAAATCGTAGGTATCCCAGAATTTATCATCCCAATTAGTATCTTCATTTGTGATTCCCGAATCTAGATAAGGTGAAAATGTAATTTCTACATCCTCATTTATAGGTGTTACCTCATATCTAATTGCACCTACTTCATCAAGGTCTAAACTTAAAAAACGCGTAGATTTTACAGATACTTCTATATTATTTTGTAAAACAGCGTTAAAAGAACGTTGATACCAACCTTCTTTCATGTTTAGTTCTCTTCTGAAATTAGTGACTGATTTACATCTATAAAGATCTAATTTTTCTCCACTAACTTCCACATTAATTCCTATCCAGTTTGGTGCATTAAGTACCTTAGCAAAATACTCTGGGTACCCATTTTTCCACCAACCAACTCTAGTTTTATCGGGATAATAAACTCCCGCAATATAACTTCCTTGAAAAGTTGGGCCTGAAAATTCTTCTTCAAAATTGGCCCTTTGTCCCATGGCTCCATTTCCTATACTAAATAGGCTTTCTGAGGATTTAACTCTTTCAACATCAAACCCTTCTTCAATAATTGACCAGT
Organism: Aquimarina penaris; assembly: GCF_040786285.1. Taxonomy (NCBI): domain Bacteria; kingdom Pseudomonadati; phylum Bacteroidota; class Flavobacteriia; order Flavobacteriales; family Flavobacteriaceae; genus Aquimarina; species Aquimarina penaris. The sequence goes on along the minus strand of NZ_JBFMKQ010000001.1, from coordinate 1,991,075 downwards.
TATCTGGTTTTATATAATCCTGATTCATCGTCTGTCATACTTTTTTGGCCGAAACCAAATTATTTATAAACTCTTCTCTTATTTCTGTAAAATCATTAAAAATGTAATCTGCTTCATGTAACACTTCAGCGTCACCGATCCCTATACTTATCATATTAGCGTTATTGGCAGCTTGAACTCCTGCTACAGAGTCTTCGAACACTATGCAGTTCTCTGGTGAAACGCCTAATTCTTGAGCTCCAATCAAAAATACTTCTGGATCTGGTTTTGCTTTAGATACATTGGTCCCATCTACTATAGCATGAAACTTAGCGGTTAGTTGTACTTTATCAAGAATCACTCTTGCATTTTTACTTGCAGAACCTAGCGCTATGGCTTGATCGTTTGATATCAAATAATCCAATACTCTAGGCACATCAGGTAGAATTTCTGAAGTATCCATCTTTGAGATATACACGAGGTATTCCTCATTTTTTTTAGACATTAATTTGGTAAACTCTTCTTCTGAAAGGGTTTTATTACCCCATTCTAATATTTTTTCTAAAGATCGTACTCGGCTAACTCCTTTTAGTTGTTCATTCTGTTCTTCAGAAAAAGAAATACCTAAACTATTGGCAAGGTTTTGCCAGGCTAAAAAATGATACTTTGCAGTATCTACAATCACACCATCCAGATCAAATATAAATGCTTTCTTCATTATTCCGCTACTTCTTTCGGGTTATAGGTAATCGCATCTCTGTTAGTAATCAACAAGTTACAAAAACCAGCTATTATTAAACTTATACCGGCAACAATCATTGCATTAATGGTTTGGTCACCAATCAATTTATAGGCAAAATTAATACCTCCTACTGCTGCAATGATTTGGGGAATTACAATAAACATATTGAATATACCCATAATCACTCCCATCTTCTTAGGATCTACAGAGCTAGAAAGCATTGCATATGGCATAGATAATATACTACCCCAAGCAAAACCTACTAAAGTGAATGAAAAAATCAACCACTCTGGAGACGGAATAAAGTACATCGATATAAAACCTATTCCTCCTAAAACTAACGACCCAAGATGAACTAATTTTCTATTTATTCTTTTTCTTGAAGTATAAAATGTTAGTATTAGAGCAAAAGCCATTGACGACAACCCATAAACCCCCATATATCTACCTACATCATTAGAAGATTTTTGAAATGCAGTGCTTGCTTCTTTAAAAGCTGCCGCAGATTCTGGAATATCCATATTGTACGCAGATTCTATTGGTACTGGTGTTTTAAACACATGTTCTGTTAGTGCTGGATTTGCTAAACTCCACATCGTAAAAAATGCAAACCAACTAAAAAACTGTATTAACCCCAGTTTCTTCATTGTAAGAGGCATGCTTCCTATATTATTTAAAATATCAGGAATAAATTGATTTTTCTTCTTCTTTTCCCTTTCAAATTCTTCCATATCCTCAGGAGGATATTCGGTCGTTTTAAAAACTGTATAAAGAATACTTGCTAGAAAAACAAGACCTCCAATTGCAAAAGCAACCTTTACCGACATAGGCACAACTCCCGTTGGTGCTTCATCGCTTACTCCCATTTGTGACACCGCCCAGGGTAAATTACTAGCTACCCATGTTCCTATTCCTATTATTAATGTTTGTGTTACGAATCCATAAGACCGTTGAGATTCTGGAAGCTTGTCTGCGACCAAAGCTCTAAAAGGCTCCATAGAAATATTAATAGAAGCGTCTAAAATCCATAAAAAACCGGCAGCAACCCAAAGTGCAGGAGAATGTGGCACTAAAAACAGAGCGATAGAGCTCAACACAGCACCTATTAAAAAGTAAGGTCTACGACGACCCCACCTTGGACTCCAAGTTCGATCGCTTAGATACCCGATTATAGGCTGTACTAGTAACCCTGTTAAAGGAGCAGCAATCCATAATAAAGGTATTGCATCTTTTTCGGCACCTAAGGTTTGGAAAATTCTAGACATAAATCCGCCTTGCAAAGCAAAACCGAATTGAATCCCTAAGAAACCGAAACTCATGTTCCAAATTTCCCAGAAACTTAACTTACGCTTGTTCATTAAAAGTGAATATTTAATTATTACACTGATAAGCGCATGACTTATCAAAACTTATTTAGTAGAAAGTGAAAATATAAGTTTTGACGAAGGCCAAAGATATTATAATTTTTCAATTAAAAGATCACTCTTTGTTTTTTTTTGTTGATTCCCTTTGAATTAAGCTAGTATCAATAATTACAGTTCTATACTCTTCTGTAGCCGCTTCATCTCCTTCTAACTTATCTATTAAAAGTTTAGCTGCCCTAACCCCCATATCTTCTCCATGTTGACTAATAGTGGTTAAACTTGGTATAAAATGTTTAGACAGAATCCCGTCGGTAAAGCCAATAATAGAAATATCATCTGGAATTTTTTTACCCTGTTGGTTTAAAACCTTTGCCGCAGTAACCGCAAATAATTCATTTACAGCAAAAACAGCATCAATATCTTTATCAACAAGAAAATCAGCAATTTCTGACTCACAATTATCGATATCTTCTATTTTAAGAATCAGTTCTTCTCTTTCAGGAACATCATATGCTCGTAGTGCTCTTAGATACCCATTGGTACGTAATTTACCCACACTTATATAATCTACCGTAGTAAGAATAGCTATCTTCTTGCAGCCTACAGACAACAAATGATTTGTAGCCATTTGAGCACCTTTGCCATCATCAATAATTACTTTATCACAAACAACTTCGTCTATAATCCTGTCAAAAAGGACTACAGGCATTCCTTGACTCATCGTTTCTTCTATATGATGATAATCCTTTTTAAGCTGGGTTTCTTTAGCTACAGATAAAATAAACCCATCTGCACTACCACTGGCAAGCATCTCCATATTAATAACTTCTTTATCAAAAGAATTATTCGAAGAACATATAATTACATTATACCCTTTTTCGTTGGCTACCTTTTCTACCCCACCAATCACCGTAGTAAAAAAATGATGTACGATCTCAGGAATGATAACACCAATGGTCTTTGTTTTCCTGTTTTTAAGACTTAAAGCTATATTATTAGGTTTATAATTATACAACTTAGCGAAAGCCTTAACTTTTTGACGAGTATCCAAACTTATCTCTACACTATCTTTTAATGCTTTAGACACCGTAGAAATGGAAACATCCAATTCTTTAGCTATTTGTTTTAATGTAACTTTTTGTCTCATCGATTTTTTATGTTCTATATATTGGTTTATTTATTAATTTAAATATCGTCATTCTAAATGGTAAAATCAATACACATTATTCCGTTCTCATATAAATTTACAGAGAGGTGTTAACGCAATTTATTTTAACATAGTATTTAGTTCTATTTTTTTGATCAAAAGCCAAAATTCGCTGCGAAAATATGTCATATGGTCATAATTACACTTAAAATTTTAACAAAATTTTAAAAGTTTTCCACACGCAAACGTTTTCGTAAGGTTATGGTTAAACCTTACCTAAAAATTAACACAAAATTTACATACTTTGGTTGCAGGAAAGTGAAAATATAAGATTTAAAACAATCAAAAACTAATTTAATTTTTATGAAAACATTTACAAAAAGCGCATTGTTTTTATTGTGGTTGATACCAATGAGCTTTTTTGCACAGTCGACTGTTAATGGAACAGTTACTGATGCAGGAAGTGGTCAACCCATTCCTGGTGTAAATATCATTGTAAAGGGAACTACAAATGGAACATCATCTGATTTTGATGGTAATTATTCCCTTAACAATGTTAACGATGGAGATATTGTAGAATTCTCATACGTTGGTTTTATGACACAGGAAGTAGCATACACTGGACAAGCCACAGTGAACATATCGTTAGAAGAAGATGCTGCAGAACTTGAACAAGTAGTACTTATTGGTTATGGTACTTCAAGGAAAAAGGATCTTACAGGATCTGTTGCCCTTGTAACATCAGAAGATTTTAATACCGGTAACAATATTACTGCAGAGAATTTATTTAATGGTAGAGTAGCCGGTGTTAATATTAACACCAATGGTGGTCCGGCAGGAAATTCTGAAATTAGAATTAGAGGAGGTGCCTCACTAAATGCATCAAACGATCCATTAATTGTTGTTGATGGTCTACCCCTAAATGATCCAGGTGATTTGTCTAACGGATCTAGATCGATTCTTTCGACTATTAACCCAAATGATATTGAGTCATTCTCTATTCTTAAGGATGCATCATCTGCCGCTATTTATGGTAATCGAGGTGCAAATGGTGTAATTATTATTACAACTAAGAAAGGAAAAAAGAATTTACAAATCAATTTAGATTCTAAAACCAGTATAAATACTGCTAATGAAACTGTTGATGTATTTTCTGCAAACCAATATCGTGAATTTATTGCCGAAAATTTTCCGGATAGAGTTGATGAATTAGGTTCTGCTAATACAGATTGGCAAGATGAGATCTACAGAACTGCTTTTTCTACAGATCATAACTTATCTGCAAGTGGTTCAATTCTGGGAATTCTTCCTACAAGGGTAGCACTTGGACGATCTGATCAAGAAGGTCTTAGAAAAACATCTAAGTTTGAAAGAACAACATCATCTCTTGCTTTGAACCCTAGATTATTTAATAATCACTTAAAAATAGACATTAATGCCAATCTTAACTTCGAGAAAAACAGATTTGCTCCAAATGTAGAGGGTGCTGCGATTACTTTTGACCCTACTCAACCAGTTTTTGACGCTAGTTCTCCTTATGGAGGTTACTTTGAATATATAAACTCGGGTACTGGTTTTGCGCAAGGAAATGTACAGAGAAACCCAGTAGCTGAACTAGAGCAAACTCGCGAAATTGCAAACGTTAGAAGGTATTTTGGTAACGTAAAACTAGATTATCAATTACACTTCTTTCCTGATCTACGTGCTGTAGTTAACTTAGGTTTAGATGATAGTGAAACTGATCGTTTTAGAGATGTATCTACAGAAAGTGCAATTGGTTTCAATTCTACACAAGGAGAGTTTGTTGGTTCTAAATCAGATACTGATTTACTTGTTAAAAACCGACTTCTAGATGCTTATTTGACATATAATAAAACTATTGGAGCTTTGAATATCGAAGCTACAGGAGGATATTCTTATCAAAAATTCGAATTAGATAGGTTTGAAACAGGAAATCAACGTGACCCTAGTAACGTGGCCGAAAGAACAATTGATCCCGATGAAGTATTGATAGCATATTTTGCACGTACAAACTTGAAACTTAGCGATAAATATTTCTTATCGGCTTCTATACGTAGAGATGGTACTTCAAGATTTGGTGAAGATAACAGATGGGGATATTTCCCATCGGCATCATTGGGTTGGCAGATCAGCGATGAGAACTTCCTTAAAAACTCATCTGTATTAAGTGATTTAAAACTTCGTTTAGGATATGGTATTACAGGTCAACAAGATATCGACCAGGCATACGCCTATTTAGAAAGATATAGAGGTAGTAGTCCATTTACGCAATACATCCTAGATGGTGAAGTAATAAATATTGTACAGCCTCAATTTAGAAACGAAAACATTGAATGGGAAAAGATAACAGAATATAATATTGGATTAGACTACGGTTTCTGGAATAACAGAATTAGTGGAGCGGTTGATGTATTTAGAAAAGAATCCAATGATCTACTTTCTCAAGCACCGATACCAGATGCTGCAAACTTTTCTAATCAAGGTTTCCAAAATATTGGTAAATTTATAACACAAGGTGTTGAATTTTCTATTAGTACCGATATCATTAAAAAACAAGATTTTAATTGGAATGTAAGTTATAATGCAACTTTTATTGATAGAGAAATAGAAAGCTTAGCCTTTGGTCAAGATATATTGACTACTGATATTGGTGGTGGTACAGGTAATACTATCCAAATCCAAAGACAAGGAGAGGCACCATTCTCTTTCTTTACATTCGCTCAAATATATGATAGTGCAGGAAGACCAATAGAAGGTGCTTATGCCGATTTAAATGGAGACGGTGTACTAAATAATAATGATAGATATGTTTCTGGTAAAGGAACACCAGATTATATAATGGGACTTCAGACTAGTTTAAATTACAAAAACTTTGATTTTAGTTTTAATATGAGAGCTAATATAGGTGGTGAGATATACAATAACGTAGCGTCATCAAATGCACAATTAGGTAACGTTGTTAGAACGGTATTTAGCAATACACCGGTTTCTGTATTAGATACTAACTTCCAGAGTACTTCTGATGTAATATTATCAGATTTTTATGTGGAAGATGCTTCATTCTTAAGAATGGATAACATCACAATGGGATATACATTACGAGATATCATGAAAGGTGTTTCTAGCCTTAGAATATGGGCTGGTGTACAAAATGCCTTTGTTATTACCGATTATACTGGATTGGATCCGGAGATTCAAAATAACGGAGTAGATAATACAATATTTCCTAGAGGACGTACTCTTTTATTAGGAATAAACTATAAATATTAAAAAAACAAGAAATGAAACTATATAAGATTTTTTTATACGCATTTCTATCAATAGGTATCTTCACCTCTTGTGAAGGAGACTTAGATATCGAATTAGAAGACGATGATGATTTACTCGCTAGTGATGTATTTAACACACGAGATGATTATAGAAGCGCTCTAGGAGGTGTATATGCTAACTTCTCATTGATCGGACTTGATGTTACTGCAGACGGAAGACCCGAATCTGCCAACCTTGAAGGGATTGATGACGGAACCAGCCAATACATAAGAGGGCTATTCTCTATGCAAAATGTTTCTACTGATGAAACGATCTGGACCTATGAAAATGACCCAGGTATTGCCGACCTTCAGAGAAACAGGTGGGATGCAAATAATGTATTTCTGCTTAGCTTTTTTGCTAGAGCTACTTTTCAAGTTTCTTTGGCCAACGAATTTTTGCGTCAAACAACAGATGGTAAACTAGACGAAAGAGGAGTTTCTGGAGATCTTAGAAATGAGATTCAGATCTTTAGAGCAGAAGCTAAAGTACTAAGAGCATTAGCTTACTATCATTTACTAGATTCATACAGAAGAGCTCCTTTTGCAACAGAGAACGATGCAGTAGGATTTACAAGGTTATCAGAAATTAAAGGCGAAGACTTATTCAATTACATAGAAGAAGAGCTTCTTGCTGTAGATGCACAGCTATTAGATGTAAACCCTGGTCAAAACTATGGGCGCGCGGATAAAGGAGTAGCTAAGATGATCCTTGCCAAACTATACCTAAATGCAGAAGTATATTTAGGAGATGGTAACAATCGATATGTAGACTGTCTAAGAGTTTGTGAAGAAATCATTAATAGCGGATATTCATTAAATCCTGTTTATCTAAACAACTTTAATGCAGATAATGATGTTAATGGTGCTCAAAACGAAATTATTTTCCCAATCATTGGTGATGGTAACTCGGTACGAAACTTTGGTGGTGCATCACTAATTATACAAGGAGAGCATAATGCTGCAGGATTTGAGCCTACACCAGAATCTCTTGGGGTAGAAGGATTTACAACACTGTACAGAGCAAGAAGACAATTTTCTGAAGTATTTGTTAACGATCCTATTTTTAATAATGATGCAAGAAATACCCTGATTACACAAGATGTGAGTACAGATCCTACTGTTGCTACTGTTGATAGACCAATCGAAATTGGAGAAGACTTTACAGATTTCTCTAACGGATATTTAGTAACTAAGTTTTCGAATATTAAATCAACCGGTGAACCAGGATCAAATGTTACTTTCGCCGATACCGATTTCCCATTATTCAGATTAGCCGATGTATACCTAATGTATGCCGAAGCGCACCTAAGAGGTGGTGGTGGTTCATTAACTGCTGCTACAGGATTCGTAAATGAACTTAGAGAAAGAGCTTTTGGAGATACTTCTGGAAACATCACTGAAGGTGCTCTAAACCTAGACTTCATAATAGATGAAAGATCTAGAGAATTATATTGGGAAGCTCACAGAAGACAGGATCTAATACGATTTGGTCGTTATACTGGCGGAACGTATAACTGGAGATATAAAGGAGGTACACCAAATGGGTCTTCTATTTCAGATAACTTTGAGCTATTTCCTGTTCCAGAACAGAGTAGAGCCGCTAACCCCAATTTAGGACAAAACCCAGGATTCTAATAAACTATGAAAAATTTAATATATACAGTCATGAAAAAGATATCAATTTTAATGTTTGCATTTGTAGCAGCGTTATGCTTCAATGCATGTGTAGAGGATGAAGAACCAACATTCGTTATCCAAGAAGAACAAACAGAAGGACCTCAGATTACTTCAGCTAATGCTATAGTAACTCTTGATGAAGCAAGAAAGGATGAAACAGTATTTACTATGCATTGGAATGATGCTGCGTATAATATTAATACTCCTATTACGTATAACATCGAAGCAGGTCTGGGAGGAACAAGCTTCGAAACCACTTTAGAAGAAGGAGCGGTAATCGCTACAACTAATGACCGTTTCTATAGCTGGACTATAGGTGAGCTTAATAACCTAGCGATAGAATTAGGTGTAGAGCCTCTTACTGAAGGTGCTATTGATCTTCGCGTGGTTTCTACTATAGGTACAGATAGCGGATCAAGAATTATATCAAACGTTACTTCTATTACCTTAACTCCATATCCAACAATCTTACCTGTAAAAAACCTTTTCTTAGTAGGTAATTCTGTAGATACAAATAAAGATGGAGTTGCTAATAATGATGATTGGGATAATGGTTCTGCTGCTGCTGCAACCAATACTTATATTTTTAGAGATCCTGACAATGAAAACGTTTTCCATTTTAGAGGATATTTCAGTATTGATAACGGAAACGAATTTAAATTATTAGAGACTCAAGGTGCTTGGCAGCCACAATGGGGATTAGATGGTGGTGGATTTACAAGTAGCGATATCCTTGGTGGTGATCCAGGTGCGTTTACAGTAGCTGCTTCTGGTTATTATGACTTAATGGTGAATATTGACCCTGCAGGATTAACATACACTTTTACTCCTTTTACTATTACTACAGAGCCTACCTATGGTACTATTGGTATTATTGGTGCATCAAGAACTGGTGACGATAGTGGATGGAATGCTCCTGATACAGATATGAATCAGTCTCCATTTAACCCTCATATTTGGTACTTAGAAGGTGTTGATTTATTTGACGGACCTTTAAAATTCAGACATAGTGATGACTGGCCTGGTAACTGGGGTGGTGCTACACCTCTTACAGGTGTTGGTATTACTGATGGTGACCCTCCTGCAATTGAGGTTACCGCTGGTAAATATGACATATGGTTTAATGACCTTGATGGACGTTATTTATTAGTTCCTGTAGAATAAACGATTAATAAACTTAAAAAGTTGAAATGAAAAAATTCAAAAATATATCAACCAAAACCATTCTCCTTTTAGGGGGGGTGGTTCTTGGATTGGTCGGTTGTAATGAGGACGATGAAACCGTTGGTACTGGTATTGACGATCCTATTGTCAATAGCCGTACTTTAAAAATGGATCTTACTCCGTTTACAAAAGAGGATGCAGGAGTATTTATGCAAGCCTTTTATTGGGACGTAGAACCTATTGGTGATTGGTACAATGTAGTCAATGAAAAGATTGAAGATTATGCCGCTTCAGGAATAAATAGAATATGGTTACCCGCACCAGGTAAAGGTGCTTCGGGTAGTTTCTCTATGGGATATGACCCAATGGATTATTTCGACGTAGGAGAATTTAGTCAAAGAGGTGATAGCGTTGAAACTCGTTTTGGTTCTAGAGAAGAACTGGAGAGTTTAATACAAAAATCTCATGCTAACGGTATTGAAGTTATTGCTGATATTGTAATGGGACACAACTCTGGAGGAGGACTACAAGATAACCCTCTTCGACCTGGAGATACTGAAGTATTTAGCTTATTTAATGAAGCGAATGGTAATGCATCTGGTAAATTTAACCGTTCTTATGAGCATTTCCACCCTAATGATATTCATGCTAATGACGAACAAGCTTTATTCTTTGAAAAAACCGATCTATGCCATGACCAACCTTATGTTCAGGATTGGCTTTGGAAAAGAGATGACTCTGTAGCAGAGTTTTATAAATCTTTAGGTTTTGATGGATGGCGTTTTGATTACGTAAAAAGTTTTGCCGCAAAATGGGTAACAGAATGGAATAATAAAGTAGGTGGATTCTCTGTAGGAGAAAACTTTGATGGTAATCAAGATGTTTTAAAAGACTGGGTTGATGCTTCTGGCTCGCCAGCTTTTGACTTTGCTTGTTTCTATAGACTAGATGAGACTCTTGATAGAGCTCAAGATCTTACTGCTTTAGGAGAAGCAGATAACATGCTAAGAAAGTTAGACCCTAGTATGGCCGTTACCTTTGTTGCTAATCATGATACAGAAAAAGATGAAAATGAAGACAACAGAATTAGTTATGCAAATAAATTACTAGCATACTCTTATATTCTTACTCATGATGGATATCCTACTATTTTCTATTTAGATTATGAGGCATACAAAGGACAGCTTAAAACACTGATCGAGATCTATAACACATTAGCAGTAGGTGATATTGAAATCATCGAAGCTAGTAAAGATGAATACATCATGAAAAGAAGCGGTAGTGGAGATAATCCAGGACTAATCTTATACATGAATATTAGTAGACAAACCAAAACACGTACTGTAAAAACAAACTGGGCAAACAGAACCTTAGTTGATTATACAGATAACACAAGAGCTACTCCAACTGCTGACGGTGAAGGTAACGCTGTTTTACAAGCACCTGCAGGAGGTTATGCCATCTGGTCTGTTACTAAATAATGATATTCACACATTTTGAGTTAGCCAAAATGATTAAAGAGTGCTTATTGTAAGCACTCTTTTTTTTGTTATATACTTCCCCTACACCACACTCTATACATTAAAGCTTGTTTATTCTCTCGTATTATTTAAGGTACTGCTGTTGCTATTAAATCAAAATAGAACTTAACAAAGATGCTTCACCACAAAGAAAAACTAGGGTATAAAAAAAGTAAAAACCACACTCTACAAGATCATCAAATTATTAATTAAAATTATGTAAATACCATAACCTCATTAAGCCAAAAACATAGATTTTGGCATTAATTTTCTTAAAAATCCTGTAAAACACAAATCTTTATCAACACTATAACGTTAGAGTTATTTTTGGTTTTTTGTCTCGATCATTATTTATATAGATTAGAGTATTATTAATCATTTAAAGACAAATCATTATGAAAAAATCAGAGATTTTGAAAAAAATCAAATGTGAAATTTTGAACAAGGCTGAAGCTAAAGAAATTACCGGTGGATATACTGGTTATGGAGCCTGCCCTTATCCTAAATGTCCATCTGACAGAACTTATCCTCCATTTGGAGTATGGGGTGGTAGTTGTGGTGTTTTATACTGGGACAACCAAAGTGTTAATTTTTGTAGAGCATAATTTCACTCAACAAAAAGAATCTAATTATGTATTAGAGGATGTTGTTTCTAACATCCTCTTTTTTTAAGCTTATATGTAATGAAAATAATTCAAAGTTTTTGGACCAAACCAGCATATCACAATTCAGACGACACTAATGCTCGATTTAACGGTGGTTGGCCGAATCAAAAAAATGCCTTTTACAGCTTTGCACTAAGTGCATTGACTATAGATAAATTTTATTCTCAGAATGAACTATATACAGATCAAAGAGGAAAAGAATTATTCCATGATTTATTAGAGCTCCCTTACTCCAAAATCCATACGAAATTAGATAGTTTAAATGATTATAATCCTAAACTATGGGCATTAGGTAAGTTAGTCGCTTGCGCAGATCAGAAAGAGCCATTTATTCATCTTGATAATGATATATTCATTTGGGATAAGGTTTCATATGAAATAGATAACTATGATATTATCGCACAAAATGTAGAAGAAGATTTCCCTAACTACAGTAAAGCATTTGGATATATGCTCACAAATTTCGAATCAATCCCTCAGGAACTAATCCATTCTTTTTATAAAAACGGAAAAATATTAGCTCATAATGCCGGTTTTATTGGAGGGAAAAACTTTGATTTTTTTCAAGAACTGAAAAATAAAGCATTCAATCTAATCGAAACGAATACACATCATTTAAAAAATCTTGATATAGGAATATTCAATACTATATTTGAGCAACAATTAGGTCATGCCTTAACTGAAAACAAAAATCTTAAAGTTCAATATTTATTCGAAGAAGTTGCTCCCAATTTTGCAGAAATAATAGACTTTAGTTCGGTACCTGTTTCATCTAAATATATACACTGTATTGGTTATGCAAAAAAATCAGTTTTTGCATGTGAACAAATAGAAGCCCGATTAAGCTACCATTTCCCCGAATATTACAAGCATCTAAACAAGAAACTACAAAAACATTTTGGAAATCAATACTTTACTACACAAATTTCAGAAAAGAGATTAAAATACATCCATGATTTTTACTCTTTTGTTGATCGAACATCTATCGATGAGCTTTGGAATACCAAATTTAAAATCAATGAAAACTGTGTTATTGATTTTGAATCAGACCCCATAACTGTAGCGTATACAATCCCTCATGACCAACAACTGCACAAAAAAGAATTAGAAGGCTGGGACGCTATTCTTTTATATTTTTTAGAACCTGTATCTATGAAAGAATTATATGATGAATTATCTCAGGATAAAGCACTAATGAAACAATTTCAGGGGGATTTGTCAAAATTTAAAAATAAAATTATGTCCTTTGTACTTGAAAAAACGTTACTTATAGAAATTTTACATCCTGTAACGCTATAATATATTTTTTATGAAAGATTCTGTTGTTTACCTTCTGTACAAGCTACTGAGAAAAAATAAAATTACTGTAGATGAAGAAGAAGTTAAATTTCAATTATTAAGCCACCCCACCTACCCTAGTTTACACGCTATTACTGGTGTTTTAGATCATTTTAATATAGAAAACATCGCGGTACAGGCTCCTGTTAATAACGAAACATTATCTCAATTAGAATCTCATTTTCTCGCACAAATTAAAAATGATACCGGTGAGCATTTTGTTCTTTTTACAAGGAAAAAGGATAAAATACACCTCGTTTTTAGTAGAGAATATACACAAATACTTTCTGAAGAAGAATTCCTTAAGATCTGGACCGGGGTTATTTTAGCTATCGATTCCAGTGAAGCAGAAATACATTTTAATGCTAAAAATAATAACAAGAGAATTGTAGGAATTATACTTGCATGTCTATCATTTATTATTTCTTTTATCGTATTGAAACCAATTTTTACAGAATTTTTACATACTCTTTTATCAGGTATAGGAATAGTGTTTAGTATACTCATTATTCTAAAGGAATTAGGACTGCAGTCTAATACCCTTGATCGTTTTTGCTCCTTAGGGCAAAATAAAGTTAGTTGTGATGCGGTGCTAAACTCTAAGGGAGCCTCGATATTTGGAACAGTAAAATTAAGTGATATTGGAATCGTGTATTTCATAAGTCTATTTTTTTCTAGCTTTCTATTTCTAGTCAGCAATCACAACTTTGATCTTATTTATATCATAAGTTTGTTAACCATTCCTTTTACATTGTATTCTATTATTTATCAGCTCTACGTTGTAAAAAGCTGGTGTACTCTCTGTTTGTGTGTGGTTGCTCTTTTATGGCTTCAAGTGGTTCCTATCTATGTTTACGGTTTCGATATAAAGAATGTATCCTATGATCTTTCTGCACTGCTTCTATTATTATTTAGTTTTTCATTTGTATCTGTATTATGGTCATATGTCCTTCCGTTACTAAAGAAAGAGATAGCGCTAAAAAATTTAAAAATTGAACATCATAAATTTAAACGAAACTACTCTGTATTTAATATATTATTATCAAAGTCCGACACATTACCTGTTGGCATTATTGATCAAAATGAAATTGTATTAGGTAGTAAAACAGAGAATCCCGCGTTAAAGATTACAATAATAACCAATCCTTCCTGTAGTCATTGTAAAGAAGTACATGCGCTAGTTGAGCAACTATTGCAGCTATACAAGGACCAAATACAAATTATTATTAGGTTTAATGTACCCGCTTCTTCTCGTGATATTGACAGTACTAAAATTACTGCTCGACTTATTGAGTTATTCGATACCGAAGGCCAAGAAAAATGTTTGAGTGCCATGCATGATGCCTATATGAATTTAGAACCAGAAAAATGGATCCAAAAATGGGGACTTTGTGATACCGAAAGTCCTTTTGATGTATTAAAAAAACAAAACAATTGGTGCATTGAGCATAACAAAAACTTTACTCCCGAAATCTTAATTGAAGGGAAATCATACCCAAAAGAATATAATAGAAAAGAATTACTTTTCTTTGTAGAAGATCTTATAGGATAGGAAGATCAATTTTTAGCACAAAATCAAATTAATTAAAAATAGTTAATGCCTAAATTTCCCTTTTATCATCAAGCTGAAGCCAAAGATTGTGGACCTACATGTATTAAGATTATTGCAAAACATTACGGAAAACTTCTTAATACTGCAAAACTCAGAACATTAAGTGAAACAACTCGTGAGGGGAGCTCCCTTTTGGGTTTGAGTGATGCAGTAGAACAAATCGGTTTTAGATCTCTTGGGGTTAAAATTTCATTAAAAAAATTAGAAGAAGTACCACTACCCTGTATAGTACACTGGAACAAAGTACACTATGTAGTAGTATATAAAGTGAAGACAACCCGAAAAGGTCATGTTACCATTTATGTTTCAGATCCTGCACATGGTTTAATAACATATACGAAGGATGAATTTATAAAAGCATGGATTGGCAATAATGCGAATGAAAATACCGAAGAAGGTGTTGCATTATTAGTAGAACCCACCCCTAAATTTTATAATGACGATCTGGATGAACAAGAAGAAAAGTTTGGTTTTAAATTCATATCTAAATATGTTTTTAAATACAAAACATTTATCATACAGCTTATACTAGGTCTTCTGGCAGGTAGTATACTACAGCTTATCACCCCATTCTTAACTCAAAGTATAGTTGATATCGGTATAAAAAACCAGGATTTAAATTTTGTGTACCTTGTTTTAATTGCCATGCTTTCTTTATTTATTGGTAGAACAGTAATTGATGTTTTAAGAAGTTGGATTCTTTTACATCTAAGTACCAGAATAAATATTTCACTAATTTCTGATTTCTTTATTAAACTCATGAATTTGCCGATCTCATATTTTGATGTAAAGATGACAGGAGATTTATTACAAAGAATTAATGATCACAAACGTATTGAGCAAATATTAACCATGTCTTCTTTGAGCGTTCTGTTCTCAATGGTTAATCTAGTGGTATTTAGTATTGTTTTGATATACTATAGCATTCCTATTTTTGGTGTTTTTGCTGTAGGTAGTACCCTGTATTTTATCTGGATACTAATATTCTTTAAAAAACGTAAAAAACTTGATTATAAGCGCTTTTCTCAAATCAGTGAGGAGCAAAGTAAAGTTATTGAGTTGGTGAATGGTATGCAGGAAATAAAACTTCATAATGCAGAAAAGAGAAAACGATGGAACTGGGAGTTTGTTCAAGCAAAATTATTTAGAATCTCTATAGAAAACCTAGCACTCGAACAATATCAAAATGTAGGTTCTTCATTTATAAATGAACTCAAAAATATTTTTATCACAGTGCTTTCTGCAAAGCTTGTTATAGACGGTGATATCACACTAGGTATGATGCTGGCAATTACAGCTATTGTTGGCCAATTAAATGCTCCTATTTCTCAACTAATTAACTTTCTTAGAGAGCTTCAGGATGCCCAAATATCTCTAGAACGTTTAGGAGAGATCCATAATAAAGAAGATGAAGAACAACCAGGAGATGAAAAAATAAGAGAGATCTCTGAAAACTCAAGTTTTGAAATCAAAGATTTAAGTTTCAGATACGTAGGCTCTGATAAACCTGTATTAGAAAATTTGAACCTTACGATTCCTGCCAATAAGATTACGGCAGTTGTAGGAGTAAGTGGTAGTGGAAAAACGACCTTAATGAAACTCTTGCTCAAGTTTTATGAGCCAGATGAAGGTCAGATTTATATAGGCTCTCATGATCTCCAAAATGTATCTCAAAAAGCCTGGAGAGATCATTTTGGTGTAGTAATGCAAGAAGGTTATATTTTTAATGATACCATTGCAAATAATATTGCTGTAGGAGAAGATTATGTAGATAAGAAAAAATTAGCTCATGCCGTAGATGTAGCCAATATTAAAGAGTTTATCGAATCTCTTCCTTTGTCCTACAACACTAAAATCGGAATGGAAGGTGTAGGTTTGAGTACAGGTCAAAAACAAAGATTATTTATAGCTCGTGCAGTGTACAAAAACCCTAAGTTTTTATTCTTTGATGAGGCTACTTCAGCACTTGATGCTAATAATGAAAAGGTAATTATGGAAAAACTAGATACCTTTTTTAAAGATAAAACGGTTATGGTTATAGCGCATAGATTAAGTACTGTTAAAAATGCACATCAGATCGTAGTTTTAGACAAAGGAGAAATTGTAGAAATAGGAAACCACGAAGCTTTGATCAAAAAGAAAGGAAACTATTATAACTTAGTAAAAAATCAGCTTGAATTAGGAAAATAAAGCTCAATCATAAATTACGAATTAAGAGTTACTAATTAAATAAAGAAAATATTGTTCAGACTAAAAGTTATGATTTTGCTTTATTATGTATTAAATTATTTCAGAAACTGACAAAAGAACAAAATGAATATATTCCATCTAAACAAATTCTCAAAAGTGGAACTTCGATAGGAGCTAATATAGAAGAGGCAATTGGTGGTCAAAGTACCAGAGATTTTTTAGCAAAAGTATCCATTGCCTATAAAGAAGCTAGAGAAACACATTATTGGCTAAGACTACTCAGAGATAGTAAATACTTATCCAATAATGAAAGTCATATTTTAATTGAAAAATGTGACGAATTGTTAAAAATTATTGGTTCAATTCAAAAAACAACAAAATCTAAAATTTGATAATTCTTAATTTATAATTCTCAATTAAAATATTATGCCGGATACTATAGACGATATACAGTTACGTAGTGAAGAAGTACAAGAGATACTTACTCGTATTCCAAATTGGATGATTAGATGGGGGAATCTATTGATCCTAATCTTAGTAGTATTACTACTATTTCTTTCATGGTTGATCAAATATCCAGATGTAATCCCTGCTGAAGCCATAATCACAACACAAATTCCGCCGCAAAAGGAATATGCCAAAGTGAGTGGAAAGATAGAATCTATACTTGTAGAAGACGGTCAAATTGTACCCGAAAACAGTCCTTTAGCCATTTTACAGAGCTCTGCAAATTATAAAGATATATTTTTGCTTAAATCTGTAGTTGATACCATTAAAATAAATAATAAATCCTTTACTTTTCCTATAGATGAGTTACCGGTTTTATTTCTTGGTGATATCGAAACCAATTTTGCTCTATTTGAAAACAGTTATTCTGAATATATTCTTAATAAAGAGCTTCAACCATTTTCTAATGAAGCTTTAGCCAATCAAATATCATTATCAGAATTATATAGAAGACAAGAAAGTCTCAAAGCTCAGAAAAAGCTAAGTAAAACCGAATTAGATTTTAAACGAAAAGAATTACAACGGCAAAAAAACCTATTTGAAAAAGGTGTAATCTCTACCCAGGAATATGAAAGTAAAGAATTAGATTATCTTCAGGTGAAGCGTAATTATGAGAGTAATGATGTACAATTATCTCAAATAAAAGAAAATATTAGTAATGCTACCAAAACATCCAAGGGTACAGAGATTAACAAAAGAAAAGAAGAAATAAACCTATTTAAAAAAGTATTGCAATCCTTTGATCAATTAAAAAAGAGCATCAAGGATTGGGAGTTACAATATGTACTTAAATCTGATATAGAAGGCAGGGTATCATTCCTTAATTTCTGGACTAAAAATCAGACAGTAACCCAAGGTGATCTCGTATTTATTGTAATTCCATCTGAGGATTCATCTTATCTAGCAAAGATAAAGGCACCTTCACAAAACTCAGGAAAGATAAAAATAGGACAAGTAGCCAATATCAGATTAGAAAATTTCCCTGATGATGAATTTGGAACTCTAAAAGGCAAAGTAAAACATATCTCTCTTTTACCAGATAAAAATGGATTGTATTTGATTGATGTTGAATTACCAGAAAAGTTAATCACTACCTATGATAAAGAAATCCCCTTTAAACAAGAGATGAGAGGGGTGGTAGAAATTGTTACTGAAGATCTTAGACTTATCGAACGTTTCTTTTATCAATTTAGAACCTTGGTAGACAAATAGTATACGCTTTATTAAGTATTGCGTTTCGATTCATATTAAAAAAACTATTATGCTGCTTTAGGAAGTGAAATACAGAAAACACTGCCCGAACCAAGAGCACTTTTTACTTCAATCTTACCTTGATTAAGTTCGATAAGCTCCTTGCATATTTTAAGACCAAGACCTGTTCCTGTTTCATTTTGAGTGCCTGTTGTAGTATACGTATCTTCGGCAAATAATTTATGAATATGATTAGGGTCAATACCAATACCCGTATCTTTAAAACAAATTTCATAAAGTCCATCTTTCTCTTCAGAAAGTAATGCTATAGAATCGCCAGAATTACAAAATTTAATCGCATTTGCAATTAAGTTTTGAGCAACAATAGCAAACATATCCCTATCGGCATAAATCATAGTAGGATTTAATTTATTGATAAGTTTAATATTTTTTTGCTGTGCTTTCTGCTCAAAGAAGGTGAATTTATCACAAATAACTTCTGAAATATCAAAAGAGGTTGGGTTCGCATTTAACTCTTTCAACTGAGACTTTGACCAATTTAGTAAATTATGCAAAAGTATAGAAGTCTGGTGTGTTCCACTGGCAAGTAATGGAACAATTTCTTTGAATTCCTTTTCTGATATAGAATTTTCTTTAAGTAAATTAAGACTCCCTTCTAAACCATTGATTTCATTCTTTAAATCGTGAGCGATTATAGAAAATAATTTATTTTTCACTTTATTAGAGTTATCCAGCATAGCTATAAGTCTCTTTCGCTCATTTCGAGTTCTGATTATTAATATTAAGAACGTAAGAATCACTAAACCTACTGCAAGGGCTATATAGGCAATTAAACGAAATTTAAACAATTTAGCCTTTGTATCACGTTCTCTTTTCTCCTGCTCCTCAATTAATTTTAGTTGTTTTAATTCTGCTTCATATTGTGTTTTGGTCTTTTCAACCTTCTTAGCTGTAATATCAGACATTCTTTTATCTAGAAGCTTTTGATATTTTTTTTGCCAATGTATAGCACCTAACAGATTACCTCTTGCAGAGTCTAATTTGAATGAAAATTGATAATTTTTTAACACCAATGGTATGGCATTAGCCTTAATAAAATCCTCTCTGGCAATCTTTAACAATTCTTCTGCCTTACTATATTCTCTTTCTTTTAATGCAATTATACCGAGTTGTTGTTTTGCGTTAATTACCAAAAGTTTAAAATTAGTTTGACTTGCTACACATAAAGTAGTATCATAATATTTTTTTGCAGTTTTATAATTTTCGTTGTACATCGCAACTTTAGCCATAATGCTATACGACTGAGCTGTATGTCTTATATCCTTTTCCGCTTTATTAATTTTCAATGCTTCAGGTAATAAACTCTTAGCTTTTGAGAGATTCCCATTTTCGGTGTATAATAATGCCAAATTATTCATGACCAGTCCTTGGCCTTTTAATTTTAATTGTTTTCTAAGCGTAATAGATTTTAAGTAATATTCTTCAGAAGAAGGTATATTTTTGAGTTCTTTATATATTATTGCCAGATTATTATAAATACCAGATAAACCAACACTATCTTTTAGTTGTTCTCTATACAATTTAGCCTCAAGAAGATAATCGGCTCCTTTTTCAAAATTACCCCTGCTTTGTTCAATAATAAATCGTTCATTACATACCATAGCCAACCCCTCAAGGTAATTGATGTCTTTAAAATAATTTGTTGCTTTTTCGAAATTCTTATTAGAGACTATATTTCTATTGTGCTTATTACTTATAACACCTTTTTCTCTAAAGACTAAACCCAGACCCTTTTTGTATCCAATAGCATTACCAATACCAAGAAGTTCATCGGATAGCGTTTGTGCCCCATCTAATTGTTCTTCTGCAATGAGTACTCGTAAATCACTGATTGCATTATCAAATGCCGATGAATCTTTTAATGTTCTTATCTCTGAAAGATCTATTCCCGACGCCCGATTTTGTGAAAAAATCGAAAAACTCATCAGAAACAGAGTTAAATAGGTTAAGGTTGTGTTGCTCATTTTGTTTATTTTGGGGTTAAACATGATAAAAAGCATATTTAATCTGCAAAATACACAAATTTATGTATTTTATTCTATTTTGTAAGTTTATTCTTTCATTTATTTTATGGTTTTACCGTAAAATCACATAGGTTTAAAAAAAAAGATAAGCCTTTCTTGCAAGAAAGGCTTATGATTATATAGATAGTATTCTTATCGTTTTTAATTAAGAATGATCTTCATTTTTTACCTGAGTATTACTGTCATTCTTTTTTATAGCAATCCAATCTTGTACCAACTCTTCTAAGATATTAAGGGGTACAGCTCCATTGGTCAATACAACATCATGAAACTCTCTAATGTCAAATTGATCGCCGAGTTTTTTTCTTGCGTCTTCTCTTAATTCTAGAATTTTATTCATCCCAACTTTATATGCTGTTGCCTGACTAGGCATTACAATATGGCGTTCTACCATTTTTACGGCATCACTTTCTGCATTGGGAGTATTATCGGTATAATATTTAATTCCCTCTTCTCTACTCCATTTTTTTGCATGAATCCCTGTATCAACAACTAATCTGCAGGCTCTCCAAAGTTCCATTGCCAATCTTCCAAAGTCAGAATATGGATCACTATACATTCCTATTTCTTTAGGCAAAAACTCATTATATAACCCCCATCCTTCTATATAGGCTGTATATCTTCCATATTTTCTAAACTTTGGAATATCCTGTAGTTCCTGTGCTATTGAAATCTGCATATGATGTCCGGGGATCCCTTCATGATATGCCAATGCTTCCATTTGATATATTGGCATTGCTTCCATATCATACAAGTTGGCATAGTAAGTCCCTGGTCTGGATCCATCAGGAGTTCCCATTTGATAAAAGGCCTTTCCTGCACTTTTTTCTCTAAAAGGCTCTACTGCCTTTACAACAATATCTGCTTTTGGTTTCGTTATAAATAGCTCATCCAATCTTGATTTCATGGTGCTAATCAACCCTACAGCTTGCTCCATATATGCTTTCTTTCCTTCCTCATCATTTGCAAAATAGAATTTTTCATCTTCTTTCAGATACTTAAAGAAATCCTGTAACGTGCCTTCATATTTTACTTGTTTCATAATATCACGCATTTCGCTATGGATACGTGCAACTTCTTTCAAACCAAGTTCATGGATTTGGTCTGCAGTCATGTCTGTAGTAGTTGTACGTTTAAGAGCGTTATTATAAAACGCGCTTCCTTTAGGGAATTTCCAACATCCATCTTCTGTAGTAGCTCTTTGTTGCTGGCTTTCAAGCAAAACAATAAGATTTTCGAATGCAGGTTTTACTCCTTCTAAAAGTGCTTTCTCTGCTTTGGCGACTAATTCATTATTTTCTTCATCAGAGAGTTGAAGTTTTTTTACTTTTCCTTTAAAATCTGCCAACAGCGTACTTTCATTATTAGATTTATCAAAAGGCTGTCCTATTATGATATTTCTGCTATCATCTAAAACTTTGGCAAAAACAAACTTAGGGGGAAGAATCCCGTTTTTTTCCCGAATCTTCATATTTTCAACGATCTGGGCAAACAATTCTTTCATGCCGTTTAATCTTGAAATATAGGCTTCTGCATCACTCTTATCCCCTATTCTATGCATATTTATCATGAAAGCAGGAATTTCTGCTTGCTGTCCGTGCATTTGATTTACAGGGTAGTTATAAAATCGATACTGAAAATCATCAATTGAATTTTCTAGGCTCTGCTTCATCAATTTATAACTAAGTAATGTAGCTTCATTTAATTTAGATACATCTACAGAGTCTTTAAGATACATAAGACGCTCCTTATCGCGTTCAATATCTTCTGCTACTTTTTTTGACGATACATCATCCCATTTACCGTAATCGGTTTTAATACCTAAATACGTTTGTGTCATGGGTGATTTTGCAATATATTCCTGAAATTGCACTTCGAACCAAGTATTTAAGTTCTTAGAGTGCTCTTGGATTACTTCGGCAGAAACTGCATTGTTTTCTTCTGATTCTTTAGCATCTTGCTTACAACTCCATAACGTCAAAAGAGAAGAAAGAAGTAGTATACTAATTTTTATTTTCATCTTCTTATTAATTTATTAAAGGTTAGTTATTTTATTTCAATATTGTAACTTCAATCCTAGAATCATGATATACCTTATGTGTCTGTTTGGTAAAATCAGAGGCTGTCGCTTTAAAAATATTAGACACATACGTTTGCGGATTTAAATCTATCAGAGGAAACCATGTACTCTGCACCTGAATCTGAATTTTATGCCCTTTCTTAAATGTATGGTGTACATCTTGTAATTTTATATTTACATCAGTTTTTGTGTTGGGTACGAAGGGTTCTGGTTTACTAAAACTGTTTCTATATTTTCCTCTCATTACTTCGCTACGCACCAACATATGATAATTAGACATCTTTAGGTATTTCTGGGTTTCCTCGGTATCTTTAATATCACTAGAGTAAACATCTACCAGTTTTATAACCCAATCTGCATCTGTTCCGGTTGTAGCCACTTTTAATTTTGCTAGCACTTCTCCTGATAAGGTTATATCTTCTGAAAGTACCGGGGTTTCGAATACCAATACATCTGGACGCCGTGCTGCAAATCTTTGATCATCTGTCATGTATTTTCTTGGGGTAAATACCATTTTAATATCCTCTGAGTACGGAACAGGCTTCTTAGGATCACTAATAAATTCAGAAGAGCCCTCTCCTGTTTCATTAGATAACTGATCGTTTTCAGAAAGGTAAAAGGTTTTCTTTTCGATATTCTTGGGTGGCCAGCTTTCATACGAATTCCATTCTTTTTTGCCGGTATCAAAAATCTGAATCTCGGGTAGACCCGTTTTTTCATTTGCTTCACCCTTTAAAAAATGATTAAAGAACTTAGTCTCTATATTCTTTTGATAGTTTAAAGAAAGGTCGTCACCAAAATATACATTACCTATAGCTTGTCTTTTCTTTGTTCTTGCCCAATCGCCATGGCTCCATGGACCAAAAACCATAATATTATAATTCTCACTTCGGTTTTCTATCTTCTCATACGTTTCAAAAGGGCCATACAAATCTTCGGCATCAAAAAGTCCTCCTACAACCATTACTGCGGGTTTAATATCTTTTAAATGTTGAATAATCCCTCTTTTTTGCCAAAATTCATCATAATCTGGATGTTCTTTTAATTGTGTCCAGAATACATTGTCTTCTTTATAGTATTTATCCAAATTACTAAGAGGTCCTGCATCTAGAAAAAACTGGTATTGATCTTCGCTTTTAAGATCAGGAAACGTATACCATGATTCTGGAGTTGGTTTTGTCTTTTCATAACCAAAAACAGCCGTGGCTCTCCAGTAACTCAACAAATAAGCTCCATTATGATGAAAATCATCAAAGTAAAAATCTCCAATACAGGCTTGTGGAGATACAGCTTTTAGGGCCGGATGCGAATCTAGCAAAGAATATGTAGCATAAAAGCCTGGATATGAAATCCCCCAAACTCCAACTTTTTTATTGGTATTGTCTACATTTTTAACCAGCCAATCAATAGTATCATAGGTGTCACTGGCTTCATCAAATTGTTTTCCTTTTTTATTAGGAATGTATGCTCGCATATTATCATAAACACCTTCGCTCATCCAACGACCACGTACATCCTGATACACAATAATATTACCTTCTTTCATTAAAAACTCATTCGGTCCAATTTTAGATCGAAACTGATCTTTACCATAAGGTTTTGAACTATAAGGTGTACGTTGCATAAGGATTGGATACTTCTTTGATGTATCCTTTGGGGAATAAATAGTGGTATGTAGTTTAATCCCATCTCGCATCACAATATCAACTTCTTGTTTGTTGTAATGGTCTTTTACACTATAGGAATCAGGGTTTTGAGTATATCCAAAAAGAAAACATAAGAGAAAAAGTCCTCTTATCACTATAAATTTAACGAATTGCATTGATTTGAATTTAGTTTATGGCTGAAGATAAAAAATTGACAGTGCGAGCAGGATAGTTTTAAGGAGACTTTAACAGCACTGCAAAAAAACCCTATGAAATATTCAATACTTCATAGGGTTATACTCCCAAAAAAAATAGAATCATCAAGCTTTATCTTGAACGTTTCTTGTTACTGCGGTTACCATTTTTCTAGGCATAAACCGTACCGAGTTTGCCAGTACTCTATTCATAAATCCATGAATAGCTACCGTTTTTCCTTTCATCATGGCTTTATAACCATAATCTGCTACTGTTTTAGATGAAGGAAGTTTTTTACCTTTTACAAGTTTACTTTCTTCCATTTGTGCAACAGATTGAAATCCACTTTCTGTTGCTCCCGGGCACAGTGCAGTAACTGTGATATTTTGACCTTTAAGTTCATTGGCTATCGCTTCTGAAAAGTGTAAAACATACGCCTTTGTAGCATAATAAATCGCCATAGTGGGTCCTGGTTGAAAAGCAGCAGTTGACGCAACGTTCATGATTTTACCACTGTTTCGCTTTACCATTTCTTTTACATACAGTTTGGTAAACTGTGTTAATGTGGTAATATTAAGCTCAATCATTTTGTGTTCTTTATTCCAGTCAGTTTCGTAGAACATTCCAAAATCTCCAAAACCTGCGTTATTAATTAAAAAATCTACCTGAATACCTTTTTGATTGGTTTCATCAAAAACTTCTTGAGCTGCATTTGGGGCAGAAAGATCTTTTGTAATGATCATGGCACTTACTCCATGCTGTTTTTCTAATTCTGATTTAAGTTCTTCTAACTTGATTTGGTTTCTTGCTATCAAAACCAGATTATCTCCTTTGGAAGCATGTACTCTTGCTAGTTCTAATCCTATACCATTTGATGCTCCAGTTATTAGCGCTGTCTTCTTCATTTTTAAAATTATTATAGTGAATATTTATTCGTTTAAAAGTTAAAAAAATTATTTCCTAATACTATTCCATGCCATAATGAAGCAAGTATTCATACCATCTTTTTGAAGTTGGATATGTCCTTTTACTACCATTTTTACTATTTCGTGAATAGCACCTTGTAATTGTGCCTTAATAATTTCGACATCTACATCCTTAATAAATCCTTGCTTTTGACCATCCATTAAAAACTGATCAAGCGATTCGAAATATGTATCTGCTTTTGTAATATTAACATCAGAAATATAGCCGCTATAAATAAACTGCTCTACAAAAAGCATTTTATCGGGATGTTTTAAGCAATAAGAAAAATAGCCATACCACATTGCTTTAAAGGTTTCATAAAATGTATCTTTAATGTATTTAGAGTTTATTATGGCTTCGGATATTTCTTTTTTGGTCACGACATACACATCATTGATTAGCTCTTCTTTACTAGAATAGTATACATATAAAGTACCTGTAGCTATTTTTGATTTCTTAGCTACTTCTGCCATTTTAAGCCCAGAAAAACCAGTTTTAGTCACTAACTCAATAGTGGCTTTATGAATAGCATTTACTTTATTTTTATCCTTGAGCTTAGGCATTTCCTAATTTAAATTCGAAACAAAGGTAAACGAATTTTTATTCATTCAAAAATAAATGAATAAAAATTCGTTATAAAAACAAACTCCTTTTATACTATATACGATTAACCGTTGTGTATTTTGAGAAATAATCTAAAACAGTGTTACCTAAAGATTAGGCGGGATTACATTTGGGTTTCCAAAACTTGTACTTGTAGTCTCAGACCAGTTTGAGGCTGTATTACCATTCCCGTCAAAGGAAATACTGGCTGTTGTAGTGGTAACCGCTTCGACAAAATCACCAGCTGTCCATATACCCGCAGCTACTGCTACATTTTCTCTTGCACTACCACCAGCTGCCCATTGCACAAAATCTACAATGGCATCAGAACTTGTAAATGAATCTGTAGAATAGAGTCCTAATCCTTCACTATCTCTCAACTGGGACCAGTTAATCACCAAAAACTCTCCTGCCCCCAATTCAATACTACCACTAACCGGAGTTGTGCTTCCTATATTAAGATATCTTCCGGGTCCTAAACATAACCAGTATGAAGCCAAATTAATAGACGCATCTCCATTATTCAATAATTCTATTAAATTATCATCTCCATAATTAACTTCATTAATCACTACATTTCCCACTCCATCAGGAACTCCCGTATTAGGTAGTGGAGTACTATCGTCATCGCTATTACACGAAGTAAAAATCAATGTCCCTAATACAAAATAAAGTGCTATATTTTTCATATTAAATAAGTTTATTACGTTTATACTTTACGGTTAATTACTGGTAGCATATCTATATTCTAAAATAGTAAATATACATATCTACTATTTCTACAGCACACTGTAACCTACACCTAAGTGAATTAGAATTTTTCATTATTAAAAATAATCTTACTCCTGTGTTAGCTCTAGTAGGCCAAAGCCTTTTGGAAATTATATCAAACTAGTATCTACCGCTATATTACAGTCGATATTTTATCCAATCCTTACAGCGAAGGTGGATAAAAGCGTTATACGCGAAAAAACTTAGGGGTTAAAGTTCTTAATCCCCTTTTTCAACCACTTTAAATACTCATTCGTATCGGGTGTATATGCTGTTGTATGATTTAATAAATTCATTTCTGAATCTAGTAAAACATAGTATGGCTGAGAATTATTCTTAAAATTTAAGGTTTGAAAAGTTGCCCATTTATCCCCTACGGTTTTAATGTTTTTTACGCCACCATCAGGCTTTAAAAATTTAAATTGATCATTATCGTCCAATAGTTTTCTATCATCAACATAGAGTGAGATAAGTATGTATTCTTCCTTCAGAATATCTGTAATTTCCTGATAACTCCATACTTGTTCTTCCATTTTACGACAATTAACGCAAGCCCAGCCCGTAAAATCGATCATAATCGGTTTATTTTGTTGTTTTGCCATTTTTATACCTTCTTCAAAATCGGTATAGGCATTTAATCCTAATGGGCCATGCGTTTCTTTTTCGTATACACTATAAAATAATGGTGGAGGAAAACCACTTAATAATTTTAGGTTAGCATATGCTGTATTGGTTAATCCTGGTATTAAATACAATACAAAAGCTAATGTTAAAACTCCTAAAGTTTTTCTTCCAATACTCAATTTTTTAATTGGGCTATCATGTGGAAAGCGTAACTTCCCGAAAAGGTATAGTGTCATTGCTATTCCTATAACAATCCATATCCCTATAAATATTTCTCGCTTTAGAATACCCCAATGTTCTACAAGATCGGCGTTGGATAAAAATTTAAACGCAAGTGCCAGTTCTATAAACCCTAAAACCACTTTTACTGCATTTAGCCATCCGCCACTTTTAGGTAGGGAATTGAGCCAATTTGGAAATAATGCAAACAAACCAAATGGTAGTGCCAGAGCCAATCCAAAACCTCCCATACCAAAACTTAATTGCATTGCTCCTCCATCAGAACTTAATGATCCGCCTAACAATGATCCTAAGATGGGGCCAGTACAAGAAAATGATACTAAAGCTAACGTTAGTGCCATAAAAAATACTCCTACTATTCCTCCAATACTATTTGCTTTACTATCGAGGCTATTACTCCAGGATGCTGGTAAAGTGATCTCGAAATACCCGAAAAATGAAATCGCAAAGACAATAAAAACTATAAAAAAGATAATATTTAGTGTGACGTTAGTAGAAATATTATTGAGAATCTCTGGATCTAAAGAATCTAAGAGATGAAAAGGAAGACTAAGTAACAAGTATATTGCAAATATGAAAACACCATAAAGAACGGCATTAAATGTTCCTTTTTTTCGGTCTTTTGCTCCTTTGGTAAAAAACGACACCGTAAGAGGTATCATCGGAAAAACACAAGGTGTTAATAAAGCAATTAACCCTCCTAAAAAACCTAAAATAAATATGTTCAAGTAACTTTTCTTTTCTACTTCTTCTAATAAGAATTTTTCTTTACCTTTTATATTAATATGTAAAGCTTCAGACTTACTTCGGTCTTCGGCAGTAATGGTAGATACATCCCCTTTATTTTCTATGGCTTCACCAGCAAGGTTTAGATCAAACTCTATTACTTCTGGAGCAAGGCACTTTTCATCATCACAAACCGAAAAGAATACTTCGGCCTTTACGGCTGCAAGATTTTTATTAACTAGCTTTATTTTTTGAGAAAAAGTCGCTTCTTTTTCGAAATACTTGACATCCATTTCAAATATGTTGTCATATTTCTCAATACCTTTTGGTTCTGTGGTTTCTCCGACTAAAGTATAGGTTTCCGCACCGTTATTAAAAGTAAATTCTGTAGGTGTAGGTGCTATTTCATCTGTTTCTGCTTCGTTTTGAGAGTATAAATGCCAACCTTTATCTAAAGTGGCTTTAAAATATAATATATAGCTATCTTCAGATTCTTTTTCGACATTGGCTTTCCATTTAATAGGATCCAAAGTTTGCGAAAAAAGTGGTGTTGAAAATAAAAATGTGGTCAGCAATAATAGGAAGTACCTCATCAGGTTATTGTAATTTTTAATATTTGTTTAGTTTGGGGTATTATCTTAAATCGGTTATCTGCTCTGTAGTTTATTATCCAAACGATTTCTTTTCCAGAACACAACAACCATACTCTTTCTTTGGCAAGTAAAGATAGTTTTTCATCTTTAAAATATTTACTCAATTTCTTTTTGCCTCTCATTCCCAATGGATAAAAATAGTCGCCTTCTTTCCATTTTCTTACAGTTAGGGGATACTTTAACTTTTCTTTATCAACAAAAATTGTTTTCAGATCTACATCAGTCATTTCGTTAACAATTTTAAATTTTAGCGTTCCCGAAGGAATCATAATCATGTTTTCTTCTTCGGGAATTTTATAACTTCTATCCGAGATTCCTTCAATAATCGGGCTTAGCAACAAATAATCTCTATCTTTTACCAATCTATAGGTTTCAGAATAAATTTGTTTCCCTGATTGTGCGGTAACTACCTTTTCGATATCATCCCATGCTTTAAACCCATAATCCTTTAGTAAAAAGTATAAACATGTTCTTGGGTTTCCAAATTCGCGTAGTCTATTTATAGGTATTTTAATGATATCACCTTCTGTAAACTCAAATAATCCTTTTTTGATTAGAAGCATCTGCCCTTTGATAAAGTCACTACTTTGTTTAATATACTCTAAAGTAACTCCAAAATTTTGCAAAAATTGAGGATTTACTGATTTCAAACCAGGTATAACATCATGCCTTAATTTATTTCTTACATATTTTACACTATTGTTACTACTATCCTCTCGCCATGTTATTTTACTTTCTTTAGCAAACTCTACAATTTGATCTCTAGAAAATGGTAATAACGGTCGAACAAATATTTCATTAATTTCAGGAATTCCTGCTAGTCCTTCGATACCTGTTCCCCTTGAAAGATTGATCAAAAATGTTTCTAAATTATCATCGGCATGATGCGCTGTAAGAATATAATCGTATTGATGCTTGTTGGCTATTTCTCTAAACCAATTATACCGAAGTTCTCTTGCGGCCATCTGAATAGAAAGTTTGTGATCATTAGCATACTTCTCTGTATCAAAACGCTTTACAAAAAAAGGAGCCTTAAGCTGGTCGGCAAAATCGTTTACAAATTGCTCATCATCATCGCTTTCTGATCCTCTGAGGTTAAAATTACAATGTGCAATACCAAATTCTAAATGTAACAAACGACAAAGACGAGTGAGCACAACGCTATCCAACCCTCCACTACAAGCAATTAATAATTTGTTTCCAAAAAGAAATGAAAGGTCATTATTGATATGGTTCTTGAACTCTTGTAGCAAAAGATTTTGACTTATACTTTTTTATTTTTCAAATATACGATTTTGAATTGCTATCACAATTCGTTTAAAAAATTGATTTATGTGTTGATTTTCAAGTTTTTAACACCAAAATTAGTTTGTTTTCGTTATTTTTAGAAAACAACTCTTAAATCATTCACTAATGAATAGCACGCAAGAACTACAGAAATTTTATGGGGCTGATGATCAAAGAGAGTTCAGTAAGAAACTATTATCCATTGTACCCCACTTACATCCTTACGTTAAACACAGATTATACATTGCCGAAAGTGTCGGTATTCTACCTCAAAACATGTATTGTTCTAATGGGATTATTGATGATGCAATTTTAAAATTATATTCTGATGACATAGATGTTGAAGTTGACACATTATCACTAGAACTTCAGCTTTTTAAAATCGCAGATGATCTTATTGATGAACTCTACAATAATGAAGGTTGGCATCAAAGAAACATAAGCACCAGTCATTTTTTGAAAATAGAACTCGAAAAACTTGAAGAAAACTATACCGTAGAAGGAGACAATGAGCTTGTTATGAATGAGGATCTCAACGATATATGCTACCATCAAAATTCTGAGGATAAACAAAATTTCATCTATGATGACTTGGATTCTGAAATTCTTAAAATTATTGATTCAGAACCTTCCTCAGATTTTAGAAAACAAAAATTATTAGGTAAGTTTTATAGTTGGTTACCCATGGAAACCTCTAAAATTATTGATCTTTTTGTTTTTGGAAGGTTAAATTTTGAAGAAATAGCAACCATAAAAGATATGACAGCTAATGAAGTTAAAGAGACTATTATAGATGTCAGAAAAAGTTTTAGACGAAACCTAATATAGTTGTGAGTTCATTAGAAGTGAGTATGTGAGGCCTACTCACCTCCTCAAAAAGTCGTCACTTTCTAAAAGACTAAAGCCCTTCGAGCACTTCTCGCATAGCTTTTGCTTTTAGCAAGCATTCCTCGTATTCTTTATCTGGATCGGATTTGGCCGTGATAGCGCCCCCGACGGTGTATGAAATATATTCATTTTCTTTATTATAAAGAATGCTTCGAATCACTACATTGAAGTCAAAATCTCCATTTGGCGTAAAATATCCCATGGCACCACTATAAACACCACGCTTAGATTCTTCAAGTTTTTCTATGATTTGCATTGCTGAAATCTTAGGTGCTCCGGTCATACTTCCCATAGGAAACGTCGATTTGATTACATCTACAGGAGAGACCTCTGTGTCAACCTCAGAAATTATAGTGGATATCATCTGGTGAACTTGCTTAAAAGAATATACTTTACACAATTCTTCTACCTCAACCGACCCCTTTATAGCCGTTCTTGACAAATCATTTCTCACCAAATCCACAATCATTACATTTTCTGAGCGCTCTTTAGGATCATTTTTAAGGTCTTCGATAAGTTTTTGATCATCTTTTTCATTGAGAGACCTTTTGGCCGTTCCTTTAATAGGCTGAGAAATAATTTTAAGGCCTTCTTTTCGTATATATCGCTCAGGGGATGCAGACAATACATATTGATGATTCATTTTAAAAAAAGTAGCAAAAGGTGGTTTTGAGATATCATTAAGATGATGATAGGTCTGCAAAGGGTCTATACAACTTCCTTTTGCAAAAAACTCCTGACAAAAATTGGCTTCATATATATCTCCCCGATGAATATGTTCTAGCATCTTATTTATCTTCTCTTTGTATACATCTTTCGTTATTCGAAGGCTAATTTTCACTTTACCACATGGCTGTTCATCATTATCTTCAGAAGCAGAAGAGATTCCGGCATTCACTGGGGTGGCCAAGATGTTATCAAAATCCTCTTTCATCTCATCATCAACCATTCTTAGGTAATGCATTTCTAGTGTATTCTCCTTAATCAGAAAAAGTCTTTTTGGCTGAAAAAAATAAAGATCAGGAAAATGAAGCTCATCTATATTTTTAGAAACAAGATGCTCTACATCATTTTTCAGATCATAAGAAAGATATCCAAAAATCCAATCTGCAGTTTGCTCCTGGTACTCTTTTAAAGCATCAAAACCATTTTGATAATCTGTTTTTACAGAGGTAAAAGCATCAACTGCGAGTACAGCATCATAACTAGAATAGTGCTGTGAATAATGATTAGAATCTAACCAAACGACATCTTCAAACTGTTGCGCCCAAAGCAATATTTTAGTTTTAAATTCTAAAGGGTTTTCTAAAGTATATTTTTTAATACTTCGCACTTGCTTATTTGATTTGATGTGCAAAAGTACTGAGAACTTCATTTAATCCCAATAACAATGTCTCTTCTGTAATCGCATTAGATTCTGTAGAAAAATTATCATAAAATGATGGAAAACTAAAACTTTCTATGATTTCGGCACCAAATCTAGGGAACACATTTTTGGCATATTCTAATGAGCCAATTCCTCCTCTTTTCCCCGGAGAAGTGCTCATAAGCAATATTTTCTTTCCTTCTAAAAAATTACGATCCAAACGAGACAACCAATCTATTATATTTTTAAAAAAGGCGCTCCAACTCCCATTATGCTCATTCACCGAAATGAGTAAGGCATCTACTTCAGAAATTTCTTGTTTTAAGCCCATAGTCATCCCGGGAAATCCTTTTTTTTCCTCATCCTCACTATACATTGGCATTGGGTAATTAACTAAATTAATAACTTTCACTTCGTGATCTTTTATTTCTGAAGCTACAAATTCTACCAATTTATGATTGATAGAAGTACTACTATTTGAACCGGAAAAGGCAAGAATTTTTTTCATTACAATGATCTTAAGAAACCAAAAGTAACTAAAATGAAAACAGTCACAAAATAAGGCTACCTTTGCATGATAAAAAATAAATTAATTGACTTTTCGAGATTTAAATTTAAGTACACAACTCCTTAATGCCCTTGATGATTTGGAGTTCGAAATTCCTACTCCAATCCAGGAGCAGGCTTTCTCTGTGGTAATGTCTGGCAAAGACGTCGTAGGTATAGCACAAACAGGTACGGGTAAAACCTATGCCTATATGTTGCCGATTTTAAGAATGCTAAAGTATTCTGTTCAACAAAATCCAAGAGTTTTAGTATTGGTTCCTACACGAGAATTAGTGGTACAGGTAGTTGACGAAATCGAAAAACTATCGACCTATATTAATATGCGAATCACTGGTGTATATGGTGGTACCAATATTAACACACAAAAACAAGCCGTTTCTGAAGGCTTAGATATTATTGTAGCTACACCGGGACGTTTGTACGACCTTGCAGTGAGTAGAGTTTTACAATTAAAATCTATTCAAAAAGTAGTTATAGATGAAGTCGATGTAATGCTGGATTTAGGGTTTAGACATCAATTAATGAATATTTTTGATATTCTTCCGCGACAGCGACAAAATATTATGTTCTCGGCTACAATGACCGATGACGTAGATCAAATGATTTCAGAAACATTTGTCAAACCTCAAAAAATATCGGTTGCAAAAAGTGGAACACCACTAGAAAACATACAGCAATTTGGCTATAAAGTTCCGAACTTTTATACAAAAGTTAATTTGTTAGAACACTTACTTTCAGACAAAGAAACCTATCATAAAACATTGATTTTTGTTGGTTTTAAGAAAATTGCCGATCGATTGTTCGAGCAGTTAGAACAAAAATATGCCGATGAAATATGTATTATACATTCTAATAAAACACAAAACTACCGACTACGTAGCATAGAACAATTTAGAAAAGGTGAAAACCGAATACTTATTGCCACCGATGTCATGGCCAGAGGGCTCGATATAGAAAATGTAAGCCAGGTAATTAACCTTGACACTCCAGAATACCCAGAAAATTATATGCATCGTATTGGTAGAACAGGACGTGCAGAAAAGCAAGGGGTTTCGTTTGTTCTTACTACCCAGAAAGAACAAGAACACCTGGATGCTATCGAGAATTTAATGGAAATGAACATCGAACAACTTGAATTGCCAGAAGGAGTCGAAATTTCGGATCAACTCACCCCAGAAGAGCAACCTAAAGTTAAAGAAATCAACAATCCGCATAAACGACCTAATGATGAAGTTGGAGCTGCGTTTCATGAAAAGAAAGAAAAAAACAGAAAAGTAAACCAAGGAGGTTCGTATCAGCGTGAAATCAAAAAGAAATACAAAAAACCGAAGACAAAAGGTGATAAAACCTATAATTTGAAGAACAAGAAAAAAAGAAGATAAGCATGAAAACTCTATCAGTTATAATCTTATTTTTTATACTATCGGGATGTAAACAACATACTGAAGTTACCGAAGATACATTACTGATTAAAGATAATAATAAAGATGCAATACATACCATTCATGACAATTATGTTAATGGATGGAAAAACATGAATGAAGAACAAATCATGTCTCTTTTTGAAAATAATGCAAGGATACAACCTAACTCGTTAAAACCTATTGAAGGCAAAGAGAAAATCAGAAGTTTTTGGTTTCCTAAAGATAGCTCTATTACGACTATTAATGCTTTTGAAACAGAACTACTCAATCTGGATATTAAAGATTCTTTAGCAATAACAACGCACACTACCTTATTGGACTGGTCTTACCAAAAAGATACAATACAATTCGGAATGACCCAGAAAGGTATTAATACTACAGTATATAGAAAACAAAAAGATGCGTCCTGGAAAATATGGAGAAAAATGTGGACTGATATTTATAGTAAAAGAAAATAATTTTTATGGATCTAAATCTTGCAGTACTCATCGACGGTGATAATATCCCTTCTACCTACATTAAAGAAATGATGGAAGAAATTGCTAAATATGGTAATCCCACCATCAAAAGAATTTATGGCGACTGGACCAAACCAGACCTCACCAAGTGGAAGAAAATACTTCTTGAAAATGCAATTACACCTATCCAGCAATATGGGTATACAAAAGGTAAAAACGCCACAGATTCTGCAATGATTATTGATGCAATGGATATTCTATATTCTGAAAAAGTTAATGGTTTTTGCCTGGTGTCTAGTGATAGTGATTTTACTCGTTTGGCAACAAGACTACGTGAAGCCGGAATGAAAGTTTTTGGGATAGGCGAAAAGAAAACACCAAACCCTTTTATTGTGGCTTGCGATAAATTCATTTATCTCGAAATACTGAAGCATGAGGCCGAAGAAAACGAATCTATAGATAGTAAACCTACTGCTAAGAGTAACGTTGATACAATAACTCCAAAAGATATTAGACTAATTTCGAATACAATATCAGATTTGGCAGATGATGACGGTTGGGCTTTTTTAGGAGATGTTGGAAGTCTTTTACAAAAAAAGCAACCCAATTTTGACTCTAGAAATTATGGATTTCAAAAACTAACTCCGTTGATCAAATCCATCAAAAACTTTGAAATAGAACAACGAGAAGCTTCAAAAGGACGTTCTAAGTTAATTTATGTCAGAAATAAAAAACAGCAAAAATCGAGAGCTACCAAAAGAACGTAAATTTTATTTACCAATATTTAAACCTTTCATATTGTGGCTTCAATCTTCGCACACGGACTTACCGCATTTGCCTTAGGAAAAACGTTTTCCAAAGAAATAACCACATCTAAATTCTGGCTATTAGGAATCTTGTGTGCCATTATACCCGATGTAGATGTGATTGGTTTTAAATTTGGTATCGCCTACGAAGATTTTTGGGGACATCGAGGGTTTTCACATTCCCTTGTATTTGCGTTACTCCTAGGGGTCTTGGTCACTTTTGTTTTTTACAATAAACAATTCTTTTATAAGACAGGGCTCTCTTTAATTCTTTATTTTACGATCTGTACAGCTTCGCATGGTATATTAGATGCCATGACCTCGGGAGGATTGGGCATTGCATTTTTTTCTCCTTTTGATGATACACGATATTTCTTTCCATGGAGACCCATACAGGTTTCGCCCATCGGCTTCAGTAAATTTTTTGGTATTTGGGGCATTAAAGTATTGTTAAGTGAATTGATCTGGATCGGAATTCCGGCTGGGATGTATATCTTAGCAATGCAATACCTAAAAAAGAAAAAAACCTCCTCTATACCAAATGATAGAAACATCGATTAAACTATTCTTAGTATTGATTTTATGTCTAAGCTTTGCTTCTTGTAACAAAAACAAGTTATCAGAAACTATTTATATCTCTGAAGATTTACAACTCACAAAAATTAATGATCATAGCTACATTCATATTTCATCTATTACCTTAGAGAGTGGGGCAATCTACCCATGCAACGGATTTATTTATCTACATAATAATGAAGCTTATGTTTTTGATACTCCAGCTAATGATCTTGCAACGGCTGAATTAATTGATTGGCTTCAAAATGACCAGAAAGTTACCATAAAAGGTGTAGTATTCAATCATTTCCATAGAGATTGCAATGAAGGTGCAGATGTTTTTAAGAAGCACGGTGTCCCTTCAATGGCGAGCAAAAAGACGGCTAAATTGATGCGAGAGAAAAAATATCTAGAGCCTAACCTACTATTTGAGGATAATCTTGAATTAACTTTAGGAAACAAATCTATACAAAATACCTTCTTTGGAGAAGCACATACATCGGATAATATCATATCATATTTTCCGGATGAAAAAATAATATTTGGTGGATGTATGATTAAAAGTCTTGATGCTAAGAAAGGTAACCTAGCCGATGCAAACATCAATGAATGGTCAAATACGATTGCCAAAATCAAAAAAGCCTACCCAGAAGTAAAGGTTGTTATTCCGGGACATGGTAAACATGGTGATCAAAGTTTGCTTGATTATACCATTTCTCTATTTAAAGTCAAACATTAAAAATGAAAGAATTAAAAGACAAAAGTACTATTAAAAAGAAGCCAAAAGTTACCATAACAAAGGCGTTTAAAACGATCATTTGGCCAAGACGTAACCTCGTTTTTATTGGGTTGGTGTTGATTATTTTTAATAGAATAGCCGGACTTATACTTCCCTGGAAAAGTAAAACCTTACTAGATGAAGTAATCCCAAGTAAAGATATGGGGCAGTTGTATGAATTATTAATCATTGTGGGTGGAGCCATACTAATCCAGGCCACTACTTCTTTCTTACTCACCAGAATTTTGAG
Organism: Aquimarina penaris; assembly: GCF_040786285.1. NCBI lineage: Bacteria > Pseudomonadati > Bacteroidota > Flavobacteriia > Flavobacteriales > Flavobacteriaceae > Aquimarina > Aquimarina penaris. The sequence continues at coordinate 1,953,659 of NZ_JBFMKQ010000001.1, read as the reverse complement.
TGTACAGGCCCAATATCTGATTTCAGAACTTAGGGCCCAAGTACAGAAAAAAGTGCTTTCGCTACCGATCAGTTTTTTCGACAACACCAAATCGGGAGCTTTGGTCTCTAGAATAATGAGTGATGTAGAAGGCGTAAGAAACTTAATCGGTACAGGCCTTGTACAAATGGTCGGAGGAACATTTACGGCCATTGTCTCATTAGCAATATTAATCTACATTAATCCATGGATGACCCTATTTGTTTTAGTTCCTGTAAGCTTATTTGGTCTGGTTGCTTTAAAGGCTTTTAAGTATATTCGACCAATTTTTAGAGTTAGAGGTGAAATCAATGCCGAAGTAAAAGGTAGATTAACCGAAACCCTTGCCGGTGTTCGAGTAATTAAAGGGTTTGGAGCAGAAGAGCAAGAAAATAAGATTTTCGAGAAAGGTGTAGATCGCTTATTTCAAAATGTAAAAAAGAGCCTTACTGCCACCGCTTTAATGACTAGTTCTTCTACATTTTTATTAGCTGGGATAGCCTCTACCGGTATTATGGGTATTGGTGGGTATTATATGATGCAAGATATAGATCCTATGACCACCGGAGATTTCTTGTTTTTTACTATGGTTTTAGCTTTTATGATTGCTCCTATTGTGCAAATGAGTAATATCGGAAGCCAATTAACTGAAGCCTTAGCTGGTTTGGATCGTACCGAAGAATTGATGAATATGGATCCCGAAGAAGACTTGGCTAACAGAACGATACACCTTAATGGTGTTACGGGAGATATTGTTTTTGACAATGTTTCTTTTTCTTACGATAAAGGAAAAGAAGTACTGCATGATATCAGTTTTAAAGCTTTGTCAGGAACCGTTACTGCTTTAGTGGGAAGCTCGGGATCGGGTAAATCCACCATTGCGGGCTTGGCTGCCACCTTTCTAAATCCAGAATCGGGGCAAATTACCATTGACCAACAAGATTTGTCTAAAGTAAACCTAAGTAGTTACCGAAAAAACCTGGGCGTGGTACTACAGGATGAGTTTTTATTTGAAGGCACTATTCGCGACAATATTTTATTTCCCCGTCCTAATGCTACAGAAGAGCAAGTACAACAAGCGGTAAAAGCGGCATATGTAAATGAATTTACAGATCGTTTTGACGATGGATTAGATACACTAATTGGCGAACGCGGGGTTAAATTATCGGGTGGGCAACGACAGCGAATTGCCATTGCCAGAGCGATACTTGCCGATCCAAAAATTATCATTTTAGACGAAGCTACATCCAGCCTGGATACCGAAAGTGAAGCTTTGATCCAAAAGAGTCTTGGGGAATTGATGAAAGGAAGAACAACTTTTGTCATCGCACACCGATTAAGCACTATAAAAAAAGCCGATCAGATTCTGGTTATCGAATCAGGAAATATTGCCGAACGTGGTACTCACGAGGAACTTATTGCGGCAGAGGGTAGATATTTTGACCTATACACTTATCAGGCAAGGATTTAAGATTTGGATTTTTTGAATTTTATGGCTTTGTTAACCCGTTGCAAAACGGAATCCAGGTGTTAATTTTGGTGCTCCTTGTGGTGCAACTCTTTTTAGACCATTTTCATTAATACCGAACAAAATTACCTAGCTTTCTTATAGAATAGTATTACATTTATAAATAAAATAATAGCAATTGCTATTATAACATTGTTGTACACAATTAGAAATACTAAATCGAATGATCGAGATAGACGCTGACAAAATTGGTAAAAAATATTATTCTCAAGGAAAAGAAAGCGATATTACAAATCTACAATTGACCGATGATGGATTAACAATTTCAGTCTCTTCATGGATAAGTCCAGAAAACCTAATCGAAATTGAATATAGATTTAACGAATACAGAGGTTTTCGATATTTAGACGAAGTCGATTTGTTCGCATACTGGGGATACATAGAATTCGGAGGAGGTTATCATCTTTATGAAATAACAAATGGAGGTTGGAAATCTGGAGAAGTAAAAGAAAAAGGAGTCCTAGATTCGTCATTGGTAATAGAGGGGTTAAAGGAATATTTTATAGCAACAACCAACGGCTGTTTAACGATATTAGCTTTTAAAACACCTGAAATAAGGGAAATTGAATTTAACGAAGAATAAAAACTGTGTACAACACGATATATGAAATCAGAGCAATGTTTAGTACTAGATCGAAAGGTCACTTCCTTTTTGCAATGGCGCTAAATTTTTATAAATTGAATGAGAAATAAAAATGTGTAGATAAATCAATTGGTTCAGGTATACTTGCCTTGCTCCGATTCATATATTTGGCGTTGTATGCTATATCTGAACTTAAAGAATGGAGAAAGAAGTAATAATTAAATTAATAAATAAAGCCAACACTCTTACTCCTGAAAAACTGGAAAAAAATCTAAATCCTATTGAGGGATTTCCTGACGTTCCGGATTGGCATAAATATGAAAGTGATATATGGGCTATAGGAGAGGAAATTAGACAAATACTTTATTCTAAAAAGATATTAAGAAAGGACAAAGAAATAAACGACTTGATTATAGAATTTTGTCTTAATAAAAACTCAAAGAGAGGAAGACAATCATTTGTTCTTTTACTAGGTTATAAACACTTATCTGAATACGCTCCTAAATTGATTCAAATGATTAATGATAAATCTATAAACGGACAAATAATATATACTTTATATAAAATGCAAACAAAAGGTTATGAAAAAGAAATTGAACCTTTTACGAAAGATAAAATTACGTGGATTAGAAAGATCGCTATAAAATATGTTGAAAAATACGGGACACAACATCATATATGAAATCAGAGCAAAGTTCAGTGATAGATCGAAAAATCCTTTCTTTTTTGCAATGGCGCTGGATTTTTATAAATTAAACCTGCCTACCTGGCGGATGGCAGGCGGGGCAAGAAATAAAAATGCGCAGATAGATCGATTGGTTCAGGCTTACTTGCCTTGCTCCTATTCATATATTTGGCGTTAGCAATAATTATGAATAAATCTATAATCACATTTCTATTTTTACTTTTTTGTTATTACTCCTATTCTCAAGTTGACAAAATTACTGCCATTATACCTAATTGTGGTATAGACTCGGAATGGAAAGAATTAAAATCAAATTTAATTGAAGAATATTGGGGTGTTTATGAGAAAAAAAATTATCATAATTGGGATAATTTTTTAATCAAGAAATATAATAATTCAGAATCTTCTGTTCCAAAATTTTTAATAAGTGGGTTGAATTTAAAAGACAGCATTTTTACAACTGGAAAATGGATAAATCGAATGCTATACCCTGGAGAATCAATTTCATTTTCAATATATAATTTGAAAGATGAAGAGAAAAACAAAAATTACTTTATTTACGCAAGAGGAAATTTAATTGAAATGGAAAAAGGGGAGTTTCCATATTTTAAGAAAATTGAAAATTATGAACTTATTGTCGATTCATATTCCGACAAAATTCGTCAATCAATACAAAAAATGGATCTTTTTTCTTTTCCCTCTGGAGGTTTTGAAGGAGGTGTATTTATCCATTGGATTGGTGATTTAAATGGAGATACATTAATTGACTTGTTAGTTGGAATCTCTGAACATTATGCAGGATCAACGCTTTCAATATTTTTATCTGATAATACATCTAAAGATTTATTTAGAGAATATAAAGTTGGTGGATGCTCGTGGGACTAAAACTATCGCTAACATCATATATTAAATCAGAGCAAAGTTTAATACCAAAACGAAAGGTCATTACCTTTTTGCGGTAGAGCTAAATTTTTATACATTAAACCTGCCTACCTGGCGGATGGCAGGCGGGCAAGAAATAAAAATGCGCAGATAGATCGATTGCTTCTGGCTTGTTTGCCTTGCTCCGATTCATATATTTAGCGCAAGCAATAGTAACTCGTCCTAAATAAACGCTATATAATCCTAAACAATTATTTACAAAAATGACAGAGTAGGCATACGTTACAGCAAATTTTTCAAGTTATAAGTCTTATTTGATGAAAGAAAAACTTAAAAAACATATTAAAGAAGTAATATTTATTACGGATGATGAGTTCTCATTTGTTTTATCACATTTCTCATTTGAAAAATATAAAAAAAATGATTTTCTTATTCAACAAGGAGAACATGTAAAACATTGCTATTTTGTTATTTCTGGACTTTTAAAATTAGTTTATGATGACAAAAATGGAAAACAACACATTATATCATTTGCAATGGAGGACTGGTGGGAAAGTGATTTTTTATCATATTTTACGCAAACTAAAGCTAAAATGTCACTACAATGTATTGAAGCCACTAATGTATTTTGTCTTACACTTAAAAATTACCAAAAACTATCTACTAGCTTGCACAAAATGGAGAGTTTCTTTCTCAAGAAATCTATCTCAGGTCACATTGCTTCACAAAACAGAATATTATCTTTTCTAACCTCAAATGCAAAGGAAAGATACGAGCATCTGCTCAAAACATATCCATCATTATTTCAACGAGTTCCCAAAACTCTTTTAGCGTCTTACCTGGGTGTTTCGCGTGAGACACTTAGTCGACTTTCTTCTTAGTCTTTTTTACTTTTTTATAATTGTGATGTTTGTCACGCGGAAACAATGATATTGTTCAAATCTTTGCAACGAACATATAAATCCACAATTATGAATTGTAAAGGAAAAATTTTAGCAATCTTACTATTAACTACTATGTCGACATTGGCACAAAATAAAAATGAGAAACAAATGGAAAAACGAATAGTTAACCCTTGGAAATGGCAGAATGAAAGAAGTTATGTGCAAGCTGTTGAAGTAACAAAAACAGAGGGAACACTATATGTTTCTGGTCAGACAGCAATTGATGCTGAAGGAAAATCCAGTACAGGTGATATGAAAACCCAATTAATACAGGCTATACAAAACTTGGAAAAAGTTATAGAGGAAGCAGGATATGAATGTAAAAATATCGTAAGATTAAATGTTTATACAACTTCATCTGAAGAGCTTTTCACCTGTTTTGATGTTTTTCAAGACTGGGTGGCTAAACATAACATAAAACAAGCAAGCACTCTATTGGAAGTAAAAGGCCTTTTTGAAACATTAAAAATAGAATTAGAAGCTACTGTAGTAAAATAATAGTCCTTCGTTGGGTATTTAAAAAAAAGATAAAAGCAAAATATTTATATTTGACTTAGTACCAACCTGCCTGTCGACAGGCAGGTCCGAAACGTATAACCATACACCTGCCCTACGTTTCTTTGATGAAATGAATATAAGAGATAAACAGGTATCAATAAGGTTACGTCAAAATATGGTGTATACTACGTTCCTTTAACTTTGTAAACTATCTGCTTTAACGAACTTATAAAATAATAACGATTACGATTGAAAAATGATTGAATTTTGGGAAGAAAACTTTGCTGACAAACAAGAAATGTGGGGTTTTGAACCAGCAAAATCCGCTGTATTGACAAAAGACATTTTTGTAAATAAGTCTATAACAAATATTCTCATTCCTGGCATTGGTTATGGACGAAATGCACAAATTTTCAAGGAAAACGGAATTGATGTAACAGGAATTGAAATATCAAAAACCGCTATCGAGTTAGCAAGAAAACATTATGGAACTGATATGACCATTTATCATGGTTCTGTAACTGACATGCCTTTTGACAACAAAAAATATGACGGAATTTTTTGCTATGCCTTAATTCACTTATTGGACAATAACGAAAGAGCGAAACTAATTCAAGACTGCTACAATCAACTAACTAAAAACGGTTATTTGGTTTTTACGGCAATAACAAAAGAAGCACCAAATTACGGCAAAGGAAAACTAATTAGTAAAGACTGTTATGAATTTCATGAAGGCGCAAAAATATTTTATTATGACAAGGAAGCTGTACAAGCTGAATTTGGTAAAGTAGGGCTTTTTGAAATTATTAGTGTAAATGAAAACCAGCCTATGTTTTTAATTAAATGCAGAAAAGACTAAACAAAATTCTGCTCACAACAAGATATATGAAATCAGAGCAATTTAGTGCTAGACCAAAAGGTTATTTCCTGTTTGCAATGGTTTTAGATACCCAGTCATGCAGAGCACGAGCTTTTATAAATTAAACCTGCCTACCGGGCGGATGGCAGGCGGGCAAGAAATAAAAATGCGCAAATAAATCAATTGGTTCAGGTATACTTGCCTTGCTCCGATTCATAAATTTAACATTGGCAATAATTTTCACTGTAACAAACTTTATAGAATTTCATCTTTAAAATAAAACTTCATAAGATGAATTTTAAATGCGCGATCAAACAAATTAGCACAACGATTTTTATAATGATCGTTATAACAACTTTTAAACAAGCTCACGCGCAAAAAGAATCCTACGAAAAAATAATAGACCAATGGTTTCTATCTACCGGTGACTGGGACAAAGATCCACAAATTTATGTAAGAGAAATCGGTACAGGAGCTAAGCCAGTAATCATGCTTCATGGAGGTTGGGGTGCAGAACACAGTGGACTAACAAAGGCCATTACAGGACTTCAAAATGAATTTAGATTTATCTTTTACGAACAGAGAGGCTCGTTAAGATCACCATTTCCTGATTCGTTAATTTCATTTAATAAGCACATTAACGACTTAGAACTACTCAGAAAGGAACTAAATCTAGAAAAAATGATAATAGTCGGACATTCAATGGGAGCCGTTTTAGCTTCAGCGTATGCTTCAAAATATCCTAACCACATTAAAAAACTAGTGCTGCTCAGCCCAGCTCATTTGAAAGAGCCATTTCCAGAAGAGGACAAAGAGATTCAACATCAACAGTTCATCGCAAATAAAAAATTTCAAAATAGAATTGAAATAAGTCAAGAGCTTGAAAAACATAACCTAAATAGAGCTGATTCTCTACTAAACTCAAGAGAAAGAACAGTAAAATCTAGAATTAACTTTGGAAAATTAATGTTATACGATATATCAAAATGGTCTAAATTAGATAATGGAAAGGCTTTATATAAAGGTAAAGTTTACGGTTTAACTGCTAAGACTTATCCAAAAAACGGATGGGATTACTTTTCTAAATTCAAAAAGCATACATATGCCATAAGTATTATTATTGGAGATCATGACTGGTTGGATTTTGGAAATGGGCTCTATGGAAAATGGGTCAAAGAAGTACCAAGAATCAAAATGACTAGTATAAGAAATGCAGGACATATGCCATGGATCGATCAACCCAAAGAAATGACCAAGGCATTGAGAATGAATTTGAATTAATAAACCATTACCAACAATATATATACTTAATTGCTACGGAATTTTCCTACCAAAAATTCACTTATATTAATTATCTTTAGTACTATCAAAAAGTACTCGTATACTTTCTCTGAAGTAATCATACGCAAAACCTTAGAGAAAAAAAATAAGTGAGGAATAAGAGAAATTAAAGTAGTATGAAAACAACACCCGAGCACGATGCTCGAATGGCAAAAATGACATTTGCATCGGTATATCCTCATTATATTACAAAAGTTGAGGGTAAAGGCAGGACAAAGAAAGAACTACACCAAGTAATACAATGGTTAACGGGTTTTGACGACAAAAAACTACAAGACCTTATTGACGAAAAAGTGACTTTTAAAACGTTCTTTGTAGATGCAAAATTGAACCCAAATGCTCCTCTCATTAAAGGAGTGATTTGTGGCTATCGAATAGAAGAAATTGAAACTCCTTTAACCAAGCAAGTAAGGTATTTAGACAAGTTAGTAGACGAATTGGCAAAAGGTAAAAAGATAGAGAAAATTTTACGAGAACCGAAAATTGGTTAGAGGATAACTCGAATTTTATTCCTCAAAATTAAATAAACTACGAACAACACATTGTACAAAACATAGCTCGTATTCGACAACAAATTTAATTGATCTTGTAGAGATTATCTTTTTAATTCGACTTATTATAAAAAGCGCGTCGGATGATACGATTTGTATTGGTATTGGTTATTCTCATAAATACTGGTTTTTCGTTTAGCCAGGATACAGTAAATAATGACCCGGCAAAAAAGGATTATGAGTATTTTCTGGATTTTTTCACCTCTAGAGATACCCAGGTTCATAAAGGCGCACTAAAGTATATTGAACACCATTGGTCTGAACATTTCGAAATACTTGCTATAGAATCATTGTATTTTCTTCGAAGCCCTTCTACTTCTCTCAAACTTCTTAGTATTCTTCAAAAGAAAACTAAAAAATGGTACCCACGAGACTTTGATTTATGGTATGACTATATCTGGAATAAAGAACCTTCATATCGCCCTTCTTATTATAGATTTAAAGCCATCTTGCATAAAGCTATTGACGCTCGTTTCGATACTTATTTTTTGGATCGCGAGCATCAATCTACTATTCGATTAGATGAAGTGCGTTGGGGTGGTGTTGCTCAGGACGGTATTCCGCCATTGCGTAATCCTAAAATGATAACAGCTAATCAAGCTACGTATTTAGATGATAATGATGTCGTTTTTGGTATTTCGGTAAACGGTGATACTCGCGCCTACCCTAAACGAATTCTTGCCTGGCATGAAATGTTTACCGATCAAGTCGGAAATATACCTGTTGCTGGGGTATATTGCACCCTATGCGGAACTGTAATTTTGTACAAAACAGAAAAAGATGGCATACAATACAATTTAGGCACAAGTGGTTTTTTATATCGATCAAACAAATTAATGTATGATCAAAAAACACAATCTTTATGGAATACGCTATGGGGAAAACCAGTTATTGGCCCCCTTGTAGGAAAGGGAATTGAATTAGAATACCTTAGTGTAGTCACCACTACCTGGGGAGCATGGAAAAAACGACACCCAGAAACTACCGTTTTATCTAAAAAAACAGGGCATCATAGGGATTATAGCGAGGGTGTGGCATATCGAGATTATTTTTCGACAGATGAATTAATGTTTACCATCCCAAAAAAGGATAACAGGTTAGCCAATAAACAAGAAATCCTCTCTGTACGACTTCCTTCTGAAACCAATGAAAACATAGCAATTTCTTCCAAATTTCTAAAAAGAAATTCTGTTTATCAAGGTGCAATTGCAAATAAAAACTTTACTGTATTTACTGATAAAAGCGGTGCACATCGTGTATATTTTACCAATGATATTGAATTTGCGTCCTATAATAAAGAATCTATGGCTACTGATACCAATGGAAATATTTGGAAGTTACACGAAAGTAAGATAGAAAACACCATAACAAAGAACACACTCAAACGTCTACCTACCCATAATGCATTTTGGTTTGGTTATAAAGCTGCTTTTCCTGAAGTAAAATTGATTAAATAACGTAAGTAAAAAAACAAGTATCAAAATGACCCCTATTGCTAGAGGTCATTTTTAGTCTAAACATAATATTTAGGTTGGTTATTATAGTTAGACTGTTTGTGGCACTTGAGCTCTTAGCTGTTTTGCAGCTTGTACCATGGCAATAAGAGCTTTTTTTGTTTCCTCCCATCCACGGGTCTTTAATCCACAATCAGGATTAACCCATAATTGTTCTTCAGGGATAAATTGTTGGGCTTTATACATTAGTTTTACGATTTCCTCCTTATTTGGAATTCTAGGTGCATGAATATCATATACTCCCGGACCAATATCATTCGGATATTTAAAATCTGCAAAGGCATCTAATAATTCCATTTGCGATCTAGAACACTCAATTGTAATTACATCGGCATCCATATTGGCGATATGATCAATAATATCATTAAACTCAGAATAGCACATATGAGTATGTATCTGTGTTTGATCTTGTACAGCGCTTGCAGAGATTCTAAAAGCCTTAATTGCCCATTCTAGATATTCTTGCCATTCATTTTTTAATAATGGTAACCCTTCTCTTATTGCGGGTTCATCTATTTGAATAATTCTAATCCCCGCATGCTCAAGATCTTTGACTTCATCACGTATCGCTAATGCAATTTCGAGGCAAGTTTTAGCCCTGGGTTGGTCGTCTCTCACAAAAGACCATTGTAATATCGTTACCGGGCCGGTAAGCATTCCTTTAACTGGTTTAGAGGTTAATGATTGAGCATATGAAGACCATTTTACAGTCATTGCAGCCGGACGATCAACATTACCATAAATAATTGGTGGTTTCACACATCGCGAACCATAGCTTTGTACCCATCCGTATTTTGTAAAAGCAAAGCCCTTAAGTTTTTCTCCAAAATATTCAACCATATCATTTCGTTCAAACTCACCGTGTACTAAGACATCTAATCCTAAATCTTCCTGTATTTTAATGGTCTGCTTAATTTCTTCTCTTAAGTAACCCGTATATTCTTCAAAAGAAATCTCTCCTTTCTTAAATTTTGATCTCCAACTACGGATTGTTTTTGTTTGCGGAAAAGATCCAATAGTAGTCGTCGGAAATAAAGGTAAGTTCAAAGAAGCTTTTTGTTTTTCTTTTCTTGCAGCAAAATTAGAGTTTCTATTAGCATCTTGATCTGTTACATTTTTTACACGTTCATTAACCAAAGCACTATGAATCAAACCCGAAGTTTGTCTACTATAAATACATGCAGTATTATTATCTAATTTAATTAAGATACTTTCGTCTTCTGGAGAAAAAGTAAGTTGCTTTAGCATAGTCACTTCCTTTAGTTTCTGTTTTGCAAAAGACAACCATTGTTTTACTTCGGGCACTAAACTATCGCTATCTGGCTCTAAATCAAGATCACAAGGTGAGTGTAATAGCGAACAAGAAGGGGCAATTAGAATATTTTCTTCTCCTCTACTCCTTACAGCCTCAAAAATTACTTCTAACGATTTTCTGAAGTCATTTTTCCAAACATTTCTTCCATCAACAATCCCTAATGATAGCTGAACTGTATCTGGGAGTTCTCTTAAAACAGCATCAAACTGTTTTAAATTCCTTACCAAATCAATATGTAAAATATCAAAGGTTAATGAATTTGATATAAGGTCAAGGTTTTGTATGACACCTTCAAAATAGGTAGCAATCATAAACTTAACTTCGGGAAACCTGGTCTTTAGCTTTTTATATACAAGTTGATATGCTAATTTCACTTCTTCGTCAATATCCAGTGCTAAAAAAGGTTCATCGAATTGTATACATGTTACACCAAGGTCATATAACTTTTCTAGAACCTCAATATAGACAGCCAATATATTATGTATTAGTTCTATTCTTTTAAAACCTGATTCTTTTTCTTTTCCTAATAATAAATACGATACGGGGCCAATCAAAACCGGTTTGGTGATAACACCTAACTGTTTAGCCTCATAAAACTCATCAATAACTTTAGTGGATGATACTTTAAATTCTTGATCCTTATAAAATTCGGGAACTATATAATGGTAATTAGTATCAAACCACTTTGTCATTTCCATGGCAGTGATATCTAAATCATCTTTTTGATACCCTCTGGCCATCGCAAAATATAAGTCTAAGGAAGAAACTTTTTTAGAAACCAAATCATTAAATCGTTTGGGTATTGCCCCTACCAACATAGACATATCCAACACCTGATCATAAAATGAAAAATCATTTGACGGAATCAAATCGATACCTTCATTTTTTTGCAACAACCAATTTTCTTGTCGAATGTTCTTTCCGACCTGTAACAGGTTTTTCTGTGTAGTTTTTCCAGACCAATACTGTTCTGAAGCCTTTTTAAGTTCTCTTTTACTACCAATACGCGGGTAGCCCAGATTGTGTGTAAGCATAGTTTTACAATTTTAAAAATTAATACTAATTCTTAAAATCCTTTATATAAACTCAATATGCTTTTCGATGTAAAACAAAAATTAAAATAATGCCATAAGAAGATATTTCATTTTAAAACTATTTTTTAAAATGAAATTAGGCACCAACTTAACTCCAGCTTCAAACCGCGAAAGCATAGTCAATTCAATATTAGGCAGGTCTCCTGGCTTATAACATTTTTATCTTCCTTCCCATTTTAAAGCAATAAAACAGTGGATTTATGTTGATAAAAACTATATGGTTACTTACAGTTGCGCGACAGCTCATGATTTACACACGATTCCCTATTAATTCACAATGAAGCAAAACCTATATTGGTTGATGAAAAATTTTATGTAAAGAACTTTATTTCTTATAAAAATACTTCAAATAATCTAATACATCTATGAAAACCATGACAAAAACTATATTATTGAATATTTACCTCATAGATAAAACAATCCCTATTAATTCTTTAACCGAACGACTTTAATTAAATGATTTCGAAAAAGCTTTCAGTAATTTCTGAAATCAGAGGTTCACTTAATTTAAAACCAATCTTAACTTCAGATTTAATAATTTTAAAGTGATAAAATCAAAACTATGGAAAATAATATAAGAGGAGGTGATGCGCCTATTGCTTGTGACCTAAAAGCTGGCAAAAACTATGCTTGGTGCAGTTGCGGACATAGTAGTGACCAACCATTTTGCAACGGGAATCATAAAAAAGAAGGAGGAACAAATCCTATGATATTTAGTGTAGAAGAAGCTAGAGAAGCGTACTTATGTACTTGCAAACAAACAGGTAACCCTCCGTACTGCGACGGGTCTCATAAAAATTAAATAAAAAAATCCTGTTCTATGAGTAAAACAGGATTTTTCGTCTAATTTTTGTTTTTAGCGTATTACACGTGTAATGCTCTATTCTCTGTAGCAGCAAGTGCTGCTTCCTTTATTGCTTCAGTAAAGGTTGGGTGCGCGTGAGACATACGCGAAATATCTTCTGCAGAAGCTCTAAACTCCATCGCTGTAACAGCTTCGGCAATTAGATCTGCACATCGAGCTCCAATCATATGCACTCCAAGTACCTCATCAGTAGCTTCATCTGCAAGTATTTTTACAAAACCATCTAAATCTGCGCTAGCTCTTGATCTACCCAATGCTCTAAACGGAAATTGTCCTGATTTATACTTTATACCTGCCTCTTTCAATTCTTCTTCTGTTTTACCAACGGCAGCAACTTCTGGCCATGTATACACAACACCAGGGATCAAATTATAATCAATATGCGGTTTTTGTCCGGCTAACGTTTCTGCTACAAACACACCTTCTTCCTCGGCTTTGTGAGCTAACATCGCTCCTTGTATTACATCACCAATAGCGTAGATATTAGTTGCACTGGTTTGCAAATGATCATTTACCTCAACTTGCCCTCTATCATTAAGTTTAACTCCAGCGGCTTCGGCATTTAATCCATCGGTATACGGTCTACGGCCAACAGACACCAAGCAATAATCTCCTTTAAACTCTACCGGATTCCCCTTTTTATCATCTGCCGTTATAGTCACTTCTTTTGCTGTAATTTTTACATTGGTAACCTTATGCGAAGTATAAAATTTAACTCCTTGCTTTTTCATTACTTTTTGAAGTTCTCTGGATAGGGCTTTATCCATTCCCGGGATAATTCTATCCATAAATTCTACCACAGAAACATCAGCTCCTAAACGACGATATACTTGTCCCAATTCAAGACCAATAACTCCTCCACCAATAATAACCATATGTTTTGGCACCTCTTTTAACTTCAATGCCTCGGTAGAAGTAATTACTCTCTTTTTATCCAGCTTGATAAAAGGCAAGGTAGATGGCTTAGAACCTGTAGCAATAATTATATTTTTTGCTTCAATGGTTTCTACTTTACCGTCTGCCTTAGCAATATTAATATGAGTAGCATCCTTAAAAGAACCTAAGCCTTCAAAAACGTCTATATTATTTTTTTTCATCAAAAAATCAACACCTCCTGTAGTCTGATCTACAACTGCTTGCTTTCGAGCAATCATTTTTTCGAGATTGATTTTTACATCACCAGGTATTTCTATACCATGATCTGCAAAATGCTTTGTAGCATGCTCATAGTGATGAGAAGAATCTAATAATGCTTTGCTAGGAATACACCCTACATTAAGACAGGTTCCACCAAGTGTAGAATATTTTTCGATTATTGCGGTTTTCATACCTAGTTGTGCGCATCGAATAGCGGCCACATATCCACCAGGCCCAGAGCCAATCACGGCTACATCATATGTACTCATAATAGATTATTATGTTGTCGTATTATACTTTCAATAAATAGTAAAAAGATCCCGCTCTAAAGCGGGATTAGTTCAATAAACTATTTTGAACATATGCCAAACACAATTCTTCAAAATAGAATTTCACTAAGAAAAGCAAATGTACAAATGTTTTACTTCTTACCGAAGTACTGATCTTGTCATTTTTTCAATACAAAGCAATATTAGCTTGACTGAAAAGTTATACATTTAATTAATGTGTGAATAAGAAAATGCTTTACTAAAAAAATGAAATCACACATTAATATTAAAAAACAAAAATCTTTGCTACTTTGCAGTTTGATATTTTGTTCCTTTTTATCATAACATAAAGACCATCCATCACTAATATGCGTTATTTATTTTCTCTTTTTTTACTTCTGGTTATTATTCTATGGAGCTCATGCCGTAAAGATTTTGAATCCGGCCCTAGTACAGGAAATCTTCAATTTTCTACGGATACTTTGTTTCTAGATACTGTATTTACAAATATAGGTTCTAGTACTTATAGCTTTAAAGTGTATAATCGAACTGGTGATGATTTTACCATCCCTTCTATTATATTAGAACGAGGAGAAAATTCGAATTACAGGCTTAATGTCGATGGGATTCCCGGAAAATCTTTCGAGAACATACAGGTTCTCGCAAAGGATAGTATTTTTGTTTTTGTAGAAACGACTACTGATATCTCAAATCAGACTACAGATACCGAGTTTTTATATACCGATCGTATATTGTTTGACCAAGGAGGCAATCAACAAGACGTTGATTTGGTTACTTTGGTAAAAGATGCGGTATTTATTAAACCTAATAGAGATTGTATGGTGATCAATGGTGAAGAAGTATGTACTATAGAGGGTGTTACGGTTGGAGATGCTACAATATCTGCTCATGTTTTATCAGACGAAGAATTGATTTTTACCAACGAAAAACCCTATGTTATTTATGGTTATGCGGTGATCCCAAATGATAAAACTCTTACTATAGAAGCCGGAGCAAGAGTACATTTTCATGCAAATTCTGGTATAATTGCTGCCGATAATGCAACTTTACTCGTAAATGGTGATATTAGCACGGATCCTGAACGTATGGAAAACGAAGTTATTTTTGAAGGAGACCGCCTCGAACCTATTTTTAGTGATGTCCCCGGACAATGGGGAACCATATGGTTTACCCCAGGAAGTACAGGTCATATCATCAATCATGCTACCATAAAAAATGCTACAGTAGGTGTTTTTATGAATTCAAATAATGGGGGGGCTACTCCAGCACTTAGCATCACCAATACAAAGATTTTTAATAGTTCTAATGTAGGACTTTTGGCTCGTGCTGCCAATGTAGAGGGTGAAAACCTGGTGATTAATAATGCCGGGCAAGTATCCCTTAATTGCTCATTAGGAGGTGTCTACAACTTTAACCACTGTACTTTTGCAAATTATTCTAGTATAGGACCCGATTTTAGAGAACTACCAACAGTATTGATAGACAACAACTTACAAGTTAGTGAAACCGAAATCATCATTGCTGATCTGGTAGAAGCAAATTTTACGAATTGTATTATCTATGGTGACCAGGATATTGAACTTATACTTAGCAAATTAGATGGCACCGCTTTTAATTATTCTTTTAAAAATTGCCTGATTCGATTTAATGACTTTGATGATAGTTTTACAGATAATCCCTTGTATAATTTTACTAATACCGATTTGTTTGAAAATATCATCTTAAATGAAGATCCTGCTTTTAAAGCACCATTTGAAAATATGCTTACTATCGATGATAATTCTCCGGCAAATGGTCGTGCAGCTATCTCTACATCGGGAGTTGATATTTTAGGAGTGCCTAGAAGTGCATCAGCCCCAGATATTGGAGCCTATGAGAGTGCCGCTTTTGAATAAGGCATTTAAATCGAAATCTAATGAAAAACTACATCTTCACCTCTAAAAGACTTGGTTTTAGAAACTGGACATTTAATGATACCGAGGCATTATTCGAAATCAATAATGATGACGATGTGATGGAGTTTTTTCCTTTTAAACCCTCTAAACAAAATACTCTGGATTTTATACATAGAATGCAAGAAATGCAAAAACAAAAAGGGTTCTGTTATTTTGCTGTTGACATTCTTGAAAGCAATGAATTTATTGGATTTATTGGTCTATGCGAACAAACCTATTTAGACGAACTAGAAAATTTTGTAGATGTTGGTTGTCGTCTTAAAAAAAGTAGTTGGGGCAAAGGATATGCTACCGAAGGAACACTAGCTTGTCTTGATTTTGGTTTTAATAAAGTGGGATTGAAAAAAATCTATTCTGTTGCTCCCGAAATTAATAAAAAATCGGAGCATGTAATGAAAAAAGTAGGGATGCAACGAATTAAAACCTTTGAACATCCTAAGTTGAATGATTACAAAGATTTATTATCTTGTGTTTTATATGAAAAACTAAGAACTTCCTGATAAAATGGTCAATTTTAAAAGTATATCAACTCTACTGATTGCAATATTTTTGATAATATATACAGTTACTGCACAAGACGAGTCCGTCCATGCAAAAATTAATGCTGATATGTATGAGAACTTTTCTAAAGCATATGAAACTTTGGATTTTAACTTGTTTGCTTCTATACATAGCAAAAACATGATTAGAATTTCTGGAGATGGTGGACAAATTAAATACGCCCAAAAATACTTAAAAGGATATCAAAAAAGATGGGCTGATCCAAAAAGAAAACCTGCACCTATTGATTTTAGGCTTTTTGAAAGGGTGTACTCAGATTCTTTAGTTTCGGACCGAGGAATTTATAGAGTATCCTATACAGATGATAAAAATCAGTCAAAATTTTCTTATGGCCAGTTTCATGTGGTTCTAAAACTAGAAAACAATACTTGGAAAATATTTTTAGATTATGATTCTAATGAGAATAAAAGTGTAAATAAAGAACGATATGATGCTGCTTTTCTTCTTTCAGAGTATAAAAAATACTGGAAACACTAGAATAATTGATAGTTTCTATTATTTTTGAAAAATTCATCCCCCTATTTGTAAATACTAATGGAAGTTTCAAAGAAAATAAGAATTATATTCATTCTATCCTTGGTCTTTTTAAACATAAGTTGTGACCAGATTTCTAAAAGCGTAATTCGAAAAACCATCGCTCCTAATGAACGTATAGAGGTTCTTAAAGATAGTTTCGTACTTACCAAAGTAGAAAACACAGGTGCTGCTTATAGTTTAGGTTCTAATCTTACCCCAATAGTAAAGATATTTCTATTACAAATCTTACCTGTACTTATTTTATTAATATTACTACGACTAATACTCATTAAAATAAATTACTCAAAAACAACAATTATAGGACTCACTTTTATTGTTGGTGGTGGAATTGGAAATCTTTTTGATCGCATTGTTTATGGTTCGGTTACAGATTTTTTGATTTTGGATCTGGGAATTATAAGAACTGAAATATTTAATATGGCCGATGTTTCTATTATGTTTGGATCTATTCTAGTGCTTCTAAGTGCTTTTTTTAGTAAAGACGAAACTTTTTTTAGACAAAAACTTCAAGAAGATGAGCTGGATTAAAGAAATATCATATAACGATGCTACCGGGCAACTCAAAAAAATATATGACCGCATAAAAGGCCCTAATAATACTATCGACAACGTATTATCTATTCATAGTTTACGACCACATACACTTGTGGGACACATGGGATTGTACAAAAACGTGTTACACAACTCAAATAATACCTTGCCCAAATGGTATCTAGAGACTTTGGGAGTTTATGTTAGCCACCTTAATCAATGTAGTTACTGTGTAGATCATCATGCCGCCGGATTAAAACGGTTAATCAATGATGATTCCAGATTTCAAGAAATTTTATCTTGTCTAATTACGGATCAGATAGAGCTTCATTTTAAATATCAATACCTGGCCGGTTTAAAGTATACAAAGCAATTAACGTTATCACATCACACTATAAAAGATGCAGATATCCATGCGCTTAGAGAACAAAAACTATCTGATGGCGAAATACTAGAAATCAATCAAGTAGTAAGTTATTTTAACTATGTAAATAGAACAGTAGTAGGCTTGGGTGTAAATACTGATGGTGATATCATCGGGCTTTCGCCTAATGAAAGTGATGATCCCGAGAATTGGAGCCATTCATAAAACATTATTTTGACTAGTCCTAAATAATCTGTATCGATTATTTAGGACTAGTCAAGTCTTTGCAGAAATTATCCTACAAACAGTGGTTTATCAGCCATCATAGCATTAACATCATCTGCAATTGCATGCAGTGCTTCTTCATTTTCTACGTTGTTAATTACCTTATCAATTAGCTCTACAATAGCCAACATATCATTTTCTCTTAATCCTCTGGTCGTTACAGCTGCAACTCCAATACGAATTCCTGAAGTAACAAAAGGTGATTTATCATCAAATGGGACCATGTTTTTATTTACAGTAATCTCAGCCACTCCCAATGCTTCTTCAGCTTGCTTACCGGTCACATTCTTATTTCTTAGGTCGATTAGCATCATGTGATTATCGGTACCTCCAGAGATCACCTCATACCCTTTTTGTACAAATGCCTCGGCCATAACCGCGGCATTTTTCTTTACCTGTACGATATAATGTAAAAACTCATCGGTTAATGCTTCTCCAAACGCAATAGCTTTAGCTGCAATAATATGTTCTAATGGGCCTCCTTGATTTCCGGGAAATACTGCACTGTCTAATAAAGAAGACATCATACGTTTCTTACCACTTTTCAAGGTAATACCAAAAGGGTTTTCAAAATCTTTACCCATAATGATCAGTCCTCCTCTTGGACCACGTAGTGTTTTATGTGTGGTGGTGGTTACTACGTGACAATGCGGAATAGGATCTGAAATTACTCCTTTAGCAATTAATCCTGCCGGGTGAGCAATATCTGCAAAGAGAATTGCCCCTACACTATCAGCAATTTCTCTAAATCTTTTATAATCTATCTCTCTAGAGTATGCAGATGCTCCAGCAATAATTAATTGCGGTTTTTCTGCAGTAGCAATTTCCTGAATTTTATCATAGTTTAATCTTCCTGTCTCCTTCTCTACTCCATAAAAAACAGGTTTATATAATTTACCAGAGAAATTTACAGGTGATCCATGGGTTAAATGTCCTCCGTGAGAAAGATCAAACCCTAATATCTTATCACCAGGTTTAAGGCAAGCATGGTATACTGCTGTATTAGCCTGAGAACCTGAATGGGGCTGCACATTTGCATATTCTGCTCCGAATAATTCTTTGGCACGGTCAATAGCAATTTGTTCAACGACATCTACTACAGCACATCCACCATAATATCGCTTACCAGGATATCCTTCGGCGTATTTATTCGTTAATACTGATCCAGCTGCCTCCATTACTTGTTCACTCACAAAGTTTTCTGAAGCAATAAGTTCTAACCCGTTAATTTGACGTTCTTTTTCGTCTTGGATTAAATCAAAAATTTGTTCGTCGCGTTGCATGTTTTTTTAGTTTGTTAATAAAGGAGCAAAAGTAGGAAATACATTCCTTAATTCAGCTTAAACAAACCCTAATAAATATAAACAACTTGTTCACAGTTTAGGTTTTGGGTTTTAGGTTTCAGATTTCAGGTTTAAGCTTGAATATAAAACCTACCTGTACATAGAGCACAAGGGTTTTTGTACACCGTACATTGTCTTTTACTTTTTATTAATCCTTAATCGAAAACACACTTAAAAACTAATAGCTTTTAACTAAAAATAAATACTATTTCTTTTTCGCAATACTAAAGTGTTGCAATAAAATTGTAGGGTTTTCACTCGAACCTGTAACCCACCAATTTTTTATTATAAAATTCAACCATTATAATACCCTTTACTCTTTATTTTATTACATAAAAACCTCAAACCCGAAACTTAAAACTTGAAACTTTGTAAATCTTATCATTATTTTAAATATTTTTCACATAATTAGAAACTTTTAACCGCCCGAAAATTATATATTTGATTATAAGAATTACCAACAACATATTAAAAAAACGACAATGCCCATAACTGCAAATTATCCAGATAGAAAAACGTGGATCGAAACTCGTTCAAATACAGATTTCCCAATACAAAATATTCCGTTCGGAGTATTTCTAACCAGAGATGACATCATCACTATTGGAACCCGTATTGGAGATACTGCTATTGATCTTGGAGCGCTTCATCAATTAGGTTATTTTGAAGGAATCCCGTTAACAGATGATATCTTCTTGCAAGATTCTCTAAATGATTTTATTTCTGATGGAAAAAAGACATGGAGGTTGGTACGTAATAGAATTGCTGATATTTTTGATGTTGAAAATGATGCCTTAAAAAACAATGAAGAACATCGTAAAATTGTTCTTTTTACTCTGGATGAGATAGAAATGCAGCTCCCTGTAAATGTTGGTGATTATACAGATTTTTATAGTAGCATAGAACATGCGACTAATGTGGGTACCATGTTTAGAGGCAAAGAAAATGCTTTAATGCCTAACTGGTTGCACATGCCTGTTGGATACCATGGCCGCAGTAGCTCTATTATCCCTTCGGATATTCCTATTCACCGCCCGCAGGGTCAAAAATTAACTAATGGCGCAACAGAACCTATTTTTGGACCATCAAGATTAGTTGATTTTGAGCTTGAGATGGCTTTTATTACCACTGATGCCAATCAACTGGGAGAACCTATCCCTATTGAAGAAGCCGAAGATTATATATTTGGTTTGGTATTATTTAATGATTGGAGTGCTCGCGATATACAAAAATGGGAATATGTACCTCTTGGTCCTTTTTTAGGCAAAAATTTCGCCTCTTCGATATCCCCCTGGATTGTTACTCTAGATGCCTTAGAACCATTTAGAACAGATGGGCCAAAACCATTAAAAAAGCAACTTCCATATCTTCAATACAAGGGTAAAAAGAGTTTTGATATACATTTAGAAGTTGCTATACAACCTGAAAAGGAAAAAGAAACCGTCGTATCTAAAAGCAATTTTAAGCATATGTACTGGAATATGGCTCAACAATTAACACATCATACCATTAATGGCTGCCCTGTTAACTCGGGTGATATGATGGGTAGTGGTACTCTTTCGGGGCCTACAGAAGATTCTTACGGATCTATGCTAGAATTAAGTTGGAGAGGAGAAAAACCGGTTCAATTAAAATCTGGTGGTAGTCGCAAATTTATTGAAGATAACGATACCGTGATTATGAGAGGGTTCTGTGAAAAAGACAAAGTAAGAATTGGTTTTGGAGAAGTATCCACCAAATTATTACCTGTATTTAAAAAATAAAACTATTGCAAACTACTATAAAACCTCGAAAAATTAGATTTCGAGGTTTTTTTTATTACTTTGTGGCATCAAAATTGATTTTATGACCCAAATCAAAATGGTATAGACATGAAAAAACTACTACATTTATTACTTATACTAGTGTTCACTTTTTCCTGTAGCGGTGTTAAGAAAACTCAAACAGCGCTTAATACGGGTAATTATGATCAGGCAATTAATATCGCTTTAAACAAGCTTAAAACTAATAAAGGGAAAAAAGGAAAACAGCCGTATATCCTTATGCTCGAAGAAGCCTATGCTAAAGTTGTAGAACGAGATATAAACGCTGTTAAGTACCTTGAAAAAGAAGGAAACCCTGCTAATCTTGAGCAAACTTATAACACCTATGTATCTTTAAAAAACAGACAAGAACGTATAAAACCCCTGTTACCTCTTTATCATGTCGAGCAAGGTCGTAATGCTAATTTTAGAATGGACAATTATGATCAAAAAATTATATCCACAAAAGATAAGCTTTCCAGATATCTATACGATACGGCCAAAAAACGACTAGCCTCTGCTAATAGAAAAACAGACTACAGACAGGTGTATGACAACTTAGTGTATTTAGATAAGATTACACCTAATTACAAAGATACCCGGGCTCTAATTGAAGAAGCTCATTTAAAAGGCACTGATTTCGTAAGGGTAACTATGAAAAACAGAACTGATGTTATTATCCCTAGACGATTAGAAGCCGATTTACTAAACTTTGGCACTTATGGGCTTGATGACCTATGGACTGTGTATCATAGCAAACCACAACGTACAATACAATATGACTATGCAATGGAAGTTACATTGAGGGAAATAAACATTTCTCCAGAACGTGTAAAAGAACGCCAGTTAGAAAGAGAAAAGCAAGTCAAAGATGGATGGGAATATCTACTAGATGAAAACGATGAGATTGTTATTAATGAAGAAGGTAATAAAGTAAAAGTAGATAAAATGGTGACTGTAGTCTGCGAATATTATGAATTTACCCAGTTTAAAGCCGCAAATGTTGTGGGTAATGTTCAATATAAAAATTTAAGAACAAAGCAGCTTTTAGAATCATTTCCTATAGCCAGCGAATATGTTTTTGAACATATCTATGCAAATTATAATGGAGATAAACGAGCTTTGGATGACGATTTAATTCGCTTTTTAGGGTTGCAAGCGGTACAATTCCCTACTAATGAGCAAATGGTTTATGATTCTGGTGAAGATTTAAAGAATAAACTTAAAAGCATAATTACCAGTTATCGTTTTAAATAAGATAAAGCTTTCAAAGCTTTTGAATACAAAAAGTAGTTTTCAATTCTGTAGCAAGAAATTATATTGATATAATGATTGATCAAGGTGCTGTACATAATACAGGTGCGGTTTTATAAAAATATCAGAAAGGAAAACTACTTTTTAAAAAAGGTGATATTGCTCATTATTACCACCAGGTACATTCTGGCCAGATGAAGATGAATAATTTTCATAATATTAGGTAAAGGGGATATTTAGTTTTGTAAAAAGTTCTGGAGAACCTCCTTTATTTAGGTAAACTCAATTTTTATATCCAATTCTAACTCAACAAAAAAAGTAAACTACCTCTGGGCAAGCCCGCGAGGCATGGGTTGGAAAATAATTTTGATTTCGAGGCAAGCCTCGGAGCATTTAAATCTCGATTATCGAGTAAATCATCAAATAGAAGTTATTTATTGTTTGCAAATACAAGAAACAAGATAGTTTTGTATTTGTCTCCAAGTTTTTCACGAAGCAAGGAAAAAGATTTAGTAATTTGAGCTTCTACCGTTTTTATAGAAACATTCAAAAATTCAGATATTTCAGCATTTGTTAGACCTTCCTTTTTACTTAACATAAATACCCTTTTGCATTTGGGGGGAAGATTTTCGATTTCTTGATTTACAATTTCAATCATAATCTCCAAAACAGATTCATTGCTACCTTCAGCTACCTCATATAGTGACTCAATATACTTGTATTGAAGTAACATCGTTGACTTATTTTTTTGATAGGTATTTAAAAACTCATTATAAATCGATTTAAATAAAAAACTTTTAATCGAACAATCGCTATTTAACTTCTTTCGAAATCGCCAGGTTTTTACAAACACATTTTGCACTATATCTTGTGCAACAACAGGGTTTCCAATTAAAGACAATGCATAAGCATGTAACCTCCGATGGTATTTCTCCAATAAAAATATATAAGCTTTTTCCTCTCCTTTTTTAAGAGCTTTTATTAAAGCATAATCATTTTTAAATTCCACATAAAAACTTTTAATAATTCAGTTTAATTCTAAAAAACATAAGAATTTTTCAAAAAAACAACTAAAAAGTAAGGGTATTTGTATTCCGCTTTGTATTACTAGTATAAAGTTAATAAATATTATGATTTCTCCTCAGATAGAAAAACTTCTTATAAAATTCTTCCATAAAACTATCTCTAGTGATGAGATGGAGATATTAGATGACTGGATCAAAAAGCCTAATAATCAATCTATCTTTAAAGACTATGCCAAGACTCATTATGCAATTACACTGGGTATACATGACCCTAATTTAGATGAAATAAAAGAAAATCTACTGACTAAAATTAGAAAAGAAAAGAGCTTGTTCTATAACAGTCGATTAAGAGTTTTGTACAAATATGCGGCCGTAGCCATACTATTTTTAGGAATAGGCTATCTACTTCAACAAGGTATTTTAAATAATAATGAAACATTATTAATTCCAGAGGAAAAAACAATTACCTTAAAAATGGAAAATGGAGATATACAAGTAATTTCTGAACATGGAGATATTAAAGTCACTGATGTTTCTGGGACTATAGTTATGCAGCAAGAAGGAACGCGATTAGTGTATAATAATGAGGTAACTGTAGAAAAACTGAAATATAACACTTTGACTATCCCCTATGGAAAACGTTTTGATATTGTTTTGTCTGATGGAACTCATGTCTTCCTAAACTCGGGAAGTTCTATTAAATATCCAATACAATTTATTCCGGGAAACCCTCGTAAAGTATTTCTTGAAGGAGAAGCCTTTTTTGATGTTTCTAGAGATGAAAAACATCCATTTTTAATAGAAGCTCAGGGACTTGATGTAAAAGTACTGGGTACCAAATTTAATGTATCAACATATCCTAATGATATTGAAACAGAAATTGTATTAGTAGAAGGATCGGTTAGCTTGAATTCTTCAGAAAATAAATCCAAAGGCAAACAGGATGTTATTCTAAAACCTGGATCCAAAGGAACATTTGATAATTTTAAGCATACCATTTCTACTCAAAATGTAAATACTTCAATATATACTTCTTGGATCAAAGGCACTATTGTTTTTAGAAATACACCATTTGATGATATCATCAAAAAACTTGAGCGTCAATACAATATCACTATCATCAATAACAATAAAGACTTAGGAAAAGAAACTTTTAATGCAAGTTTTGAAATCGATAGAGAAACAATTAATGAGGTCTTACATTATTTCAACAAAGCTCATCAGATCAACTACCAAATTATAAATAATAAAGTAATCATAGAATAATTGTAACTAGATAAATATGAAAAAAATGGAATAAAAACAAACCGGATGATTCGTACTAATCTCTTTTTATAAGATTTTAGTCATGCTAACTCAGTAAAAAAAATCGGAAAATGCTGCCACACTTTCCGATTGGATAAAGTGATCTAACACCAATGTGTAAACCACAAATTAAACATTTTAAAATTATGAAAAAATTATTAAAATCCGAGAGTAATTCTCTAGGAAAGTTAAGGCTTACTTTAAAAATGAAAATATCATTATTTTTAATTTTTCTCGCAATATTCACCATGCAGGCAAATAATAGTTATTCGCAGAATACAAAATTGTCACTGGATATGAAAAATGTGACTGTAATGCAAGTAATTGATGAAATCGAATCTCAAACCGAATTTAAATTTGTTTTTAATACAAAAGCTGTCGATTTAGATCGTAGAGTAACTTTAAAAGTTAATAAGAAAAAAGTTAAAGAAATCCTGAATACACTTTTTTCTAATTCTCAGACCACCTTCGAGATAGATAACCGTAAAATTTTACTCAAAAAAACACTACATAAAACTCATTCAACAAAAAAAGATAAAATAGATAATAAAAAAGAGCAAGAGTTAGAAATTAAAGGACAAGTATTAGACAACCGCAATACTCCTTTACAAGGGGCTAGCATTATACAAAAAGGAACAACGAATGGTGTTATAACAGACTTTGAAGGAAATTTTTCTATCACTGTATCAAGTATTAATACCGTTTTGGTAATTTCTTACCTGGGATTTGAATCTAAAGAAATAAATATTGTTTCGTCTTCTGAAGAATTAAAAATTATTTTAAAAGAAGAAGGATTTTCTTTGGATGACATCGTGGTTACAGCGAGAAAAAGAGTAGAAAACGTTCAAGATACCCCAATTTCTATTACGGCGGTTCAAGGAGTAGTTTTAGAAGAAATGGGAGTTACCAACATATCTGGAGTTGGAGATATTGCCCCAAATCTTACCTTTAGTACAACTGGTACAGTATCTGGATCAAGTTCTGCTGCTGTGGTGTATATTAGGGGGATTGGTCAGAATGATTATGTACCCGTTGCAGACCCCGGGGTTGGTATTTATGTAGATGAAGTATACTTAGGTCGAACCGTTGGCGCAGTACTAGATTTAGCAGATTTAAAAAGCGTAGAAGTCATTAGAGGTCCTCAAGGAACACTTTTTGGAAGAAACTCTATAGGGGGCGCTATATCTCTTATATCAAATGATCCGGGAGAAGAATTAAAAGGAAAAGTTAGTCTTACGGGGGGTAGTTATTCAAGAAATGATGCCACATTTAGAATAAGCGGACCTTTATCTGAAAGTCTTGGTTTTACATTTAATGTAATACGAAGAAATAGAGAAGGGTATGTTGAAAGGGTATTTGTAGAAGATTCATATTTAGGTGATGACAATTCACATGGTGCAAGACTTAAATTAGACTATCAAAAACCAACCAGTAAATTCTCTGCAAAATTCATCATCGATTTTGCCACCGAAAGAGAAGAATCTGCTGCAGAACAGAATTTATTCTTTCATGATGATAGATTATTACCTGAATTATGGAATACTAATGCTGCTGCCTCCCCTACCTCTACAGCATCAGGCTATATACCAGGAGATACTTCTGCAGGAACTGATATCTATGATGAAAGATGGAATTTTGGGCCATTCAAGACCGGTGAGACTTCACTTTCTCAAAATGATATTGACACCTGGGGCTCATCGCTTAACTTAAAATACAAAACAGGAGAGAATTCGGATGCGAAATTAATTCTAGCCTATAGAAATTTAGATGCCGAATTTGCAAGACAAACAGATGGATCTCCACTAAACATTTTTGAAAACAGGGACATCTATAAGCAAGATCAGTTTAGTGCAGATATACGTTTTAGCCAGTCAAACGATAAACTTGATTTTGTAACAGGGTTGTTTTATTTTATAGAAGATGTTGACAATTCTCTTTCTTTTACAGGCGCTTTACAAAATGTCGCTTATCCAGTATTTTTAGGTGGTTTGGTAGAAAACAGTAATTATGCGATTTACGGAGAAGCCACCTACAAGATAACGGATAAGTTATCAATAACCGGAGGATTACGATATACTAACGAAACAAAGAAAGCGAGACCAGATGCTTTTAGAGATCCTAGTGTTAATCTAGGAGATGCTCCCAACGTTCCTGATGGAATACGGGATGCAGATACAAACCCAAGGCGTTTACTCGATAAAATCTGGCAAGAAAACACCTTTGATCAAGTAACCTGGAGATTTAACACAGCATATAAAGTTTCTGAAGCATTAAACATATATGGTACTGTTTCGACTGGGTTTAAATCTGGTGGATTTGAATGGAGAGTTACCAATACTTCTTTTTATGATGACCCCTCTAATGATTTTGATGGCGACGGTGATGGTGATTTACCACAATTTGCCCCAGAAACAGTTACATCTTATGAACTGGGAGCAAAAGTGAAAGTAAAAAAACTTAGATTCAATACAGCATTCTTCTATACAGATTATAAAGACCTACAAATTGCCGCTAATCCACCGGGATCTATAGCGACTTT
Organism: Aquimarina penaris; assembly: GCF_040786285.1. Lineage (NCBI taxonomy): Bacteria > Pseudomonadati > Bacteroidota > Flavobacteriia > Flavobacteriales > Flavobacteriaceae > Aquimarina > Aquimarina penaris. The sequence continues at coordinate 1,926,054 of NZ_JBFMKQ010000001.1, read as the reverse complement.
TCAAACCAATGCCGGGGATGCCGAAATTAAAGGGTTAGAAACTGAAATTATTTGGCTTCCCTCCTCTTCAATTCTCGTTAATCTCGGATACGGATATACCGATGCAGAATATAAAGATCTTATCGAAGGTGTTACAGTTACAGAAGATGATAATTTTATTTTGACTCCAGAACATACATTAACCTTTGGAGGATCCTATAAAATCCCCGTATCCTTTGGTAGTTTTACCCCAAGAATAGACGGCCACTATAAATCAAGAGTTGATTTTGAAGCTCAAAATAGTGATTTTGTTTTCGATGATGGTCATACTGCATTAAATGCTTCTCTAAAGTTTAATGCCAAAAAACATTGGGAATTCATCATTGGGGTAGAAAATTTAACAGACGAATTATATTTAATTGGAGGTGACGCAAACACCGCTATAGGTTACGAAAACGGAATATATGCGAGACCTAGAAATTATTACGCCACTTTATCCTATTCATTTTAACCCAGTTTATCCATATCGTTAAATTAAGAGTTTAGTAGTCAATTGTCGAGTTGAGCGCAGTCAAGAACTCATCATCGTTACCAATAAATAGGTTTCGACTGCACTCAACTTGATATTAAACTTCCTTAACCTTAACAACATCACCTGGTTTATACATTAAATAATTTATGAATTGGAACAAAATTAAGAAAGCTCTTGGACCTGGTATTTTATTTGCAAGCACTGCCATAGGTGTTTCTCATTTGGTTCAAAGTACTCGAGCCGGAGCCAATTATGGCTTTACCCTTCTATTTATTGTCGTAATTACCAATATTTTAAAGTTTCCCTTCTTTGAATATGGAGCTAGATATGCCAACGCAACGGGAGAAACACTCATAGACGGATATAAGAGATTAGGGAAATTTGCATTGTGGATGTACTTTATAGTTACCATAGCCTCTATGTTTTTTGTTTCTGCTGCGGTAGGTCTTGTAACGGCAGGTTTTATGGATAACCTTTTTGGGTTATCAGGGCTCTGGCCTGCATTCAAATCATTTCCTGTGGTATTAGTTTTTTTGGTATGTTTTAGTGTACTGGCTTTTGGAAAATTTAATATGTTAGATAGTATCATTAAAGTTATAGGACTGTTATTATTCATATCCACTATAGCCGTATTTGTACTAACCCTGATTAATGGTCAAGCAGCTCGAATTGAATCTTTTGTTGCTCCAGATCTTTTTGATGATACAGGGATTTTATTTTTAATTGCACTAATGGGATGGATGCCAACGGCATTAGATCTATCAACCTGGATCAGTTTATGGACAGTAGAAAAAATAAAATCGACTAAATATCATCCAACATTAAAAGAAACATTGTTCGATTTTAATCTAGGATATTGGATATCTGCATTTTTAGCAATTTGCTTTTTGATTATTGGGGCTTACCTTGTTTTCGGAACCGGCAAAACATTACCCAGGGACAGTGTAGGGTTTGCTAGCAACATAATTGGATTATATACTACTACTATTGGTAATTGGAGTTATTTGATTATAGCAATTTCCTCTTTTTCTATTATGTTGGGAACAAGCTTAGGGGTGTTTGATGGATATGCACGAACGCTTCAACGTACTACAAAACTATTATTTTCCTCAAATAGTAGGAATGATAAAAAACAAAATTACAGACAGATATATCTTGGCTCCTTATTTATCTTAGCTATTGGTTCGCTTTCAATTTCAGTTTTCTTTAGAGGACAATTTAAAGGTCTAATTGATTTAGCCACTACCATATCTTTCTTGATCGCTCCTTTGGTTGCAATTGCTAATTTTAAATTAGTAAGTAAAATATATATAAATAAGGAATCAACCCCAAAACCATTTATGAAATTGATTAGTTATCTTGGTATTCTATTTCTAACAGGCTTTGCACTATTTTATCTCTACATTCAATTTTTGAAATAAAGGCTTCTTAAAAATATTTAAAACAAAACCTTCTAGTGTGCACTAAACAAACTGATGTAACACCTGGGGGGTAACTGCACTATGTGAAGAGTGATGCACTGTTTCTCCGTTACGAATCACAATAAATTGTGGAGATTCATGAAACACCTGAAACCTGGCTGCTACCTCAGAAGAAATATCTCTATAATTTAATAAATCAAGGTAATACAAATCGACTTCATTCTCTGTAAGATCAAAACTACCTTCAAAATTACGAATCACCATTCTACTAATTCCACATCGTGTAGAATGCTTAAAAATAGCTTGAGTTTTTGTCTTTGAAGCTTTTTCTATTTCGTTTAATTGTTCTATTGATTTTAGCTCTTGCCATGGCAAAGCTTGTTTTTCTTCTTTAGGTTCTTTTTCTTCAGAACCAAATATTTTACCAAATATTCCCATTGTACTTCCTTAACTAAATTTATTACAAACTTAAGTAATTGATTTATATAATTGATTATTATTAATTTTTGTCGTTATGATTTCCGTAACTTTACAATAAGCCAAAAAGTCAGCAAAACTAGCTAACAACAAGACATTTTGACGCTTTTCTGAAAGAGGAATATTATTTGATTTTCTTCAATCAAACTCAAAATATAAACAAATGAATTTTAATAATTTCACTATAAAATCACAAGAAGCCATCCAGCAAGCGCAACAACTTGCTCAAGGATATGGTCATCAGCAAATTGAAAATGAGCATATTTTCAAAGCTATTTTTACTGTAGACGAAAATGTACTTCCGTTTTTACTCAAAAAACTAAATGTAAATCTTACGCTGTTACAACAAGTTTTAGATAGTACTTTAGAGAGTTTTCCAAAAGTTACAGGAGGAGAATTACAGTTATCCAGAGAAGCAGGAACATCGTTAAATGAAGCTAGTATCATCGCCAAAAAAATGAATGACGAATATGTTTCTATTGAACATTTAGTAATTGCCATTTTTAAATCTAAAAGTAAAATCGCTCAAATTCTAAAAGATCAGGGAGTAACCGAAAAACATCTTACAGAAGCTATAAAAGAAATCAGAAAGGGAGAACGTGTCACTTCTCAAAGCGCCGAAGAAACATACCAGGCACTAAGCAAATATGCCAAAAATCTTAACGAAATGGCAGAAAACGGCAAGCTTGATCCGGTGATTGGACGTGATGAAGAAATACGTAGAGTATTACAAATTCTCTCGCGAAGAACAAAAAACAATCCAATGTTGGTAGGCGAGCCTGGTGTTGGTAAAACTGCCATTGCAGAAGGGCTGGCACATCGTATTATCGCCGGAGATATTCCGGAAAATTTACAAAACAAGCAAATTTTCTCATTAGACATGGGAGCCTTGATCGCAGGAGCTAAGTTTAAGGGCGAATTCGAAGAGCGCCTTAAATCTGTAGTAAAAGAAGTTACTACAAGTGATGGAGATATTGTATTGTTTATAGACGAAATTCATACCCTGGTGGGTGCCGGTGGTGGCCAAGGAGCTATGGATGCGGCAAATATATTAAAACCAGCTTTGGCACGTGGAGAACTTCGGGCCATTGGAGCTACCACTTTAGATGAATATCAAAAATACTTTGAAAAAGATAAAGCACTCGAGAGAAGGTTTCAGAAAGTAACCATTGATGAACCCGATACAGAAAGCGCCATTTCTATTCTACGCGGAATTAAAGAAAAATACGAAACACACCATAAAGTACGTATTAAAGATGAAGCCATTATTGCTGCCGTAGAGTTATCACAACGATATATCACCAATAGATTTTTACCCGATAAGGCTATTGATTTAATGGATGAAGCTGCTTCAAAACTTCGAATGGAAATCAATTCTAAACCCGAAGAACTTGATGTCTTAGATAGAAAGATAATGCAACTCGAAATAGAGATTGAAGCCATAAAACGTGAAAATGATGAAACCAAGTTAAAAGCATTGAATGCGGATCTTGCAAACATCAAAGAAGAACGCAATGAGATTTTTACCAAATGGCAAAGTGAAAAGGAAGTTGTAGACGCTATACAAAATACCAAAACCAACATTGAAGAATATAAACTTGAAGCTGAACGCGCAGAACGTAATGGAGACTACGGAAAAGTTGCCGAAATACGCTATGGAAAAATAAAAGAAGCGCAAGAAAAATTAGACACCTTGCAAAAGCAATTAGACGAACAACAAAGCGCTTCTTCTCTAATTAAAGAAGAAGTAACTAATGATGATATTGCAGAGGTTGTAGCAAAATGGACCGGAATACCAGTAACCAAAATGTTACAAAGTGAGCGCGAAAAACTTTTGGTTCTTGAAAAGGAGCTCCAAAAACGAGTAGTTGGTCAAGCAGAAGCTATTGAAGCTGTTAGTGATGCCGTAAGACGCAGTCGTGCAGGGCTACAGGATCAGAAAAAACCTATTGGATCTTTCTTATTCTTGGGTACTACCGGTGTAGGTAAAACAGAATTAGCTAAAGCTCTTGCAGAGTATCTATTTGATGACGAAAGTGCTATGACCCGTATAGATATGAGTGAATACCAGGAGCGGCATGCCGTGAGCAGATTAGTTGGAGCGCCTCCTGGATATGTAGGATATGACGAAGGAGGACAATTAACCGAAGCGGTAAGAAGAAAACCTTATTCGGTAGTCTTGTTAGACGAAATAGAAAAAGCACATCCGGATACTTTTAATGTACTACTGCAAGTATTAGACGAAGGTCGATTAACCGATAATAAAGGAAGAACTGCTGATTTTAGAAACACAATTATTATCATGACCAGTAATATGGGTAGCCATATCATTCAGGATAAACTCGAGGCTATAAAAGATATGGATACCGCCATGGAAACTGCCAAAATCGAAGTTTTAGGTTTGTTAAAACAATCTGTACGTCCAGAGTTTTTAAACAGAATTGATGATATCGTTATGTTCTATCCGCTAACGCAAGCTGATATTAAAGAAATTGTAAAACTTCAATTAAAAAATGTATCGAACATGCTCGCAGAGCAAAACATCACTTTAGAAGCGACTAATGAGGCCATTATTTATCTTTCTAAGAAAGGTTTTCAACCAGAGTTTGGTGCCAGGCCTGTAAAACGTACTATACAAAAAGAAGTATTAAACAAGTTATCTAAAGAAATTCTAGCGGGTAAAGTATCAACAGAAGATATAATCCTTCTTGATGAGTTTGATGACAATTTAGTATTTAGAAATCAAGCTGATCTGGTACAATAAACCAATTATATACTTAAAAAACACCAAAAACAGAAAGCACATTATTGGATTGTTTTCTGTTTTTTTATACTAAAAATATACCATTTGGTATATTTTTAGTATCTTTGAATAGATTTACTTTAAAAAATGCTTACAAAAGCCGAACAGACAACAGAGTTTATAATTCAGATCGTAGCCCCTATCTTTAATAAAAATGGGTATGCCGCTACTAGTCTTAGTGATATAACCAGAGCTACAGGACTTACTAAAGGTGCAATCTATGGGAATTTCAAAAACAAAGAAGAACTGGCCATTGCAGCATTTAATACTACGGTAAAAAATATGCTTCGTCGTATTACAGATCATCAATCTTTGAGTGAATCTCCTTTAGAAAAACTGTTTCTGATTACTGATTTTTATAGAAATTACTATAACTACAGCCAGGAACTTGGAGGCTGCCCTGTTCTTAATATGGGAGTAGACGCTAAGCACCAAAACCCTTCTTTATTTCAGCATGTAAAATACACCATAAATAAGATACAAAGTAATGTTGCTAAAATCATTGAAGCTGGGAAACTAAAAGGAGAAATACATCCGGAAATTGATACTGCACTGTATGCAAAACGACTATACACTATGATAATAGGAGCGATTTTTATGACACACACTATAGAAGACAACAGCTACCTATTAGAAACTATGGATCAATTGGACACTATGATCCACAAAGAACTTAAACAATAATTATTTTTTTAACTCAAAATATACCGATTGGTATATATTTAATACAAGAACATGGAATTACCAAAAATATTAGAAAGCAAGGCAAAAATAAGGTTTCAGGATTGTGACCCTTTTAACCATCTTAATAATGCAGCATATATCAATTACATGATTAACGCCAGAGAAGATCAAATTGAGAAACACTACAGTCTTGATATTTTCGACCTTGCAAAAACCAAAGGCATTAGTTGGGTGGTAGGCACAAATCAAATTGCTTATTTAAAACCTGCATTATTAATGGAGGACGTGATTATTGATTCTCAATTAATACATAGCACAGAGAACCAGTTACATGTAGAAATCAGGATGTGGAATCATAATAAAACAGAACTTAAAGCAGTGATGTGGAGCACTTTTGTACATTTCAATTTGTTACAACAAAAGCGATGGAATCACGACGAAAAACTCATGGCGTTATTTCAAAACATAACGTTACAAGTAGAGGCAAAAAGCTTTGAAGAAAGAATTATGCATATAAAACCGCAAAAAGTGTAACATTTTTATTTTTTAAAAGTCTTATAAAGACGACAACCACTTAAAACCATGCCATTATGAAATCTTCTGGCGACTTAGGCTCTTCACATAAAAAGAAAAGCTCCTATATTTATATAGGATTTTTTATCATTGCCATTCTGTCTATGATTATCGTGATATGGCAAATGGGCATGTTAGAGTAGAATAACTTTACTTTAACCCAAGTATTTGCTCATCCTTAATAATGGATTCAAAATTTACCCTACTTTATTATGAAGAAACTTTCAATTTTATTCCTTCTTGTTTTCACACTAGTAGGTTGTGCACAATCTCCATCAGAAGAACCAACAACCACTTATTTTTTTATAAGGCATGCAGAAAAAGACCTTAGCGACCCTAGCAATAAAAACCCTAAACTTACACAAGAAGGCAAAACGAGAGCTCAAGAATGGGCAAAAACATTAGCCGAAACAAAAGTAGATCTAGTATTTTCTACCAACTATAGCAGAACCCTTCAAACTGCAGAACCTATAGCAAAAAGTCAAGGAATAGAAACTCTATTATATGACCCCAGAAATTTAAATGATTCAAATTTTCAGCAGAAAACAAAAGGAAAAACCTGTGTAATTGTAGGCCACAGCAATACTACACCTTCATTTGTAAACAAAATTATTGGTAAGGAAAAATACTCTTCTATAGACGAAAAAGACTATAGCAAACTATATATCATTAACATTACGGGTAACACAATTACAGATACAGTACTTACTATTAACTAGCAACAATCTCTTTCTATATAGACAAATACGTCTTCGAGTTCAATTTTTGATAGTAGTTTTAATTTTTTCTCCTCAAATAATGTATCTAAAATTAGTAAGGGAGTACTTAGGTCAGAAGTTTTATAGTTATTATAATCAACAAAACGAATTCCATTAACTATCCTCGGGTTATACGCCTCTCTAAAGCGGATTCCGCCACCATCAACTGCATATTTATATGCAAGATAATCTATGGTAAAATTTTCTTTATGAATCCAATATAAAAACTCATCCTCATAATCAGTTCCTCCACCTTCTTTAGCAAAAGACACTTTAATTTTATAATAATCTACACCTTTGACAACGGCCTCGCCAATCAATTCTTTATGGACAGCGGGAGCATTAAGACCGTAGGGTAAACTAGCAAAATAATGTACAGAATTTACCCCATCACTAATTCTAGTAATTAAAGAATCAGCAACATTCACCGGGCAATTTTCTATAGTACGTTTTAGACCCGAATTACTCACGACATCCCGAATTAAACCTTTAGGACCATCTATTATTCTTTCTAATTCGTACACTCCTTCATTTCGCTTACTTCGGTACCGTTTTCCTCTAAATGTAAAATGAATGATTGCATTATTATACCTTGCTCCTCCAGCTTTTACAATAGTCTTATCAACCACTTCTTGTCCAGAAAGTTGAATATTTATTGCTGCAAAAGAGCAAAAAATGAGTATTGGTATTAAAAATAAATATCGCTGCATAGAACTAAATTAACTTTTATCCCTTTAAAAATTGTAACTATTTTGTTAAACTAGAACTCATACAAACTACAGTATTTATTTATAATCCCCAGTAATAAACTATACAACAATAACTTATCTAAACCGCCTACTTGTTTTTGTTGTTAACTTTTTTTTAAAATTTCAAAAAAGATAATTATTTTGCATATCCTAAATCCAATTAAAGCGACCGCTATGAGATATCTATTTCTACTATTAATTTGTTGTACAACATCATCGGTGCTAGCCCAAAATAGTGAGATGTATGAGAAAGTTACTCTAGCTTTTCAGAAAAATTTTAATACACAAAATGTAGATTTAATTTTTGATATGTATACTCCAGAAATGCAAGAAGCCATGAACAAAGAAGGAGTGACACGTTTTGTTAATGGATGTTATGAACAATTTGGAAATCTAAAATCTCTTACTTTTATTGAGACAAGCGAAAATGTAAATAGCTACAAAGCAGAATTTGACAAAATAACCCTGGTCATGGAACTACAACTTAGTGAAGATGGCAAAATCTCTACAATTCAGTTTCAGGAACCTTAGACACTTTTTAAATAGTATAATACAAAGCTTTCTTTCGGGAAAGCTTTGTATTTTTGTAGGCATTTACAAAAGCTTTCGAACAAACACATGAATCAAAATAAAATAAACATACTTAACCGTAAGGCTAAATTCGAATATGAATTTCTTGACAAATATACCGCAGGGATAAAACTTGCAGGTACCGAAATAAAGGCAATTCGTGAAGGAAAAGCTGGTATTGCAGAAAGTTTTTGTGAATTTAATAATGGAGAACTTTTTGTAATCAACATGCATATAGAAGAGTACTCTCATGCAACATATTTTAATCACAGTCCCAAAAGCGAACGAAAACTACTTCTTAACAAAAAAGAACTAAAAAAGCTTGAGAAAGAAGTAAAAAACAGTGGACTGACTATCATACCTACCCGATTGTTTATTAATGACCGTGGTTTAGCTAAACTAGATATAGCGCTTGCCAAAGGTAAAAAGCTTTATGATAAACGAGAAACTATAAAAGATAGAGATAATAAAAGAACATTGGATAGAATAAAAAAGGATTTTAAGTAGTACGTCTTTTTCAAAAAAAACACCTCATAATTTAATTTCTTTGACCTCATCCTTTTACTATACTTTTTAGTCTAATTATGATTTTCTTTAATGTAATAGAGCTCAAATCTCAGATTTAGATTTAGATTATAAAAATTTAGTAATCAGTACATTATTAATCAAAAAACAGCTTTGATTTCGCTTTTCGTTTCATCGTATTTATCAAAATTAAATGTTAAGTTACTGGATAATAAATCCTATATTTGCATTTTTTTAATGATTATACATGGTATTTAGTAGCGCCTATTTTTTACTTCTTTTTTTTCCATTAACAATTCTATTGTACTTTGTGGTTCCCAAAAAGTACAGAAACCTAGTATTACTTGTTGCTAGTGTTTATTTTTATACATACGGTGAAAAGTTTTTAGTACTGGTCATGTTATTTTCTACCGTAGTTGATTACAAATGCGGTATCTTAATTGAAGAAGGGAAACGCAAGCTTGGATTAAGAATCTCAATACTTACCAACCTTATTACCCTTGGTGTTTTTAAGTATTTTAATTTTGCTATTGATAATTTATACACGCTACTTGAAGCATTAAATGTAAGTACAGAAAGTCTACATAATATCCCCGAAATTGTATTGCCTTTAGGAATTAGTTTTTATGTTTTTCAAACAATGTCTTATACTATTGACGTATATAGAGGCAATGTAAAAGCGGATAGAAGTTTATTAGAGTTCGCTACTTACGTAACGATGTTCCCTCAATTAGTAGCAGGTCCTATTGTTCGATATAAAGACATTCAAAGAGAGATTGCCGATAGAGAGATAACGCTTTATGGTTTTGCCAAAGGTTTAGAACGTTTTACTATTGGTTTAGCTAAAAAGATGATTATTGCAAATACTTTTGCAAGTACAGTAGATATTATTTTTACAGAAAGTGGAGGAGGTTTTTCAACGCCTTATGCATGGTTTGGTGTTATTGCATATAGTTTCCAAATTTATTATGATTTCTCTGGATATTCGGATATGGCCATTGGTCTTGGAAGAATGTTTGGGTTTAACTTTTTAGAAAACTTCAATTACCCCTATATTTCAAAGAGTATTCAAGAGTTTTGGAGGAGATGGCATATATCCCTTTCTACCTGGTTTAGAGATTACCTTTATATACCTTTAGGCGGTAACAGAAAAGGTAAACACAGAACTTACTTAAACCTATTTATAGTATTTTTAGTTACTGGTTTATGGCATGGAGCCGAATGGACTTTTGTGATATGGGGTCTATATCATGGTATATTTATCATCATTGAAAAACTTGGTTTTGATAAAATCCTAGAAAAAACCTGGAAACCTATTCAACATTTCTATGCGTTATTTATTGTTAATGTAGGATGGGCACTCTTTAGAGCTGATAACTTTGGCTCGTCTATGGACTATCTCAAAACTATGTTTGTTTATACAGAAGGTAATCAAACCGTAAACGATTTTATTGCCTATTTTAGTAACACTAATGAACTGGTATTTACAACGGTATTAGCACTTATTTTTGCGACTCCAATTTACCCCTATCTAGAAGCGAAGTTCAAAAACCCTAATTTCTTGATTTTTAGATATTTTAGCGTAATCATGATGTTGCTATTATGTATCATTTATATTGCTGCAGGATCCTACAACCCATTTATCTATTTTAGATTTTAGGCTATGCAGAAAATAATAATCAAAATATTCATAATACTTAGTTTATCGATAGTTTCGATACCCTTTGTCTTTACTATTTTAAAGATCAAGGTCAAACCTGTTAATGCAATGGAAAAAGAAATCAGCTTAAACTTTAAGCGAAACTTTCCGTTAAAAGCAGACTTGTTCAAAGTATACTCTTATATCAAGGCAGATATTTTTGATGCTGATCCAATTCCTAAAAAAGTAATCGATATTAAAAACGGTTGGAAATTTTTAGGTAATGCGTATAGTAATGCCCTATCAGAATCAAAAGGTATGATAGTTTTCAGCAAAAAGGAACTAGATTCTTTAAAAGGAATACTCTCTTACAGAAACGATTGGCTAAAAAAAAGAAACATTAAATTCTATCTTGCCATAGCTCCAAACAAACATAGTGTTTATGGAGATATGATTCCTATTCGAAAAAATGATAGAAATAACAAACTCGAACAGATAGATTCACTTTGTAAAACCATAGGTGTACGTTTTATTAATCTTGGTACCGATTTCCCAAAAGACGAAAACATACGATTATATCATAAAACCGATTCTCATTGGAATGATTATGCTGGTTTTTATGCGTTTGGATCGATTATGAAGGAAATCACTAAAGATTTTAATACTACCAATTTTAATCTCTACACCATAGATGATATGATTATTGAAACTACCAATGATCCTATCGGGGATTTAAATGAAATGTTACAATTAGAAAAAAACGAAGCATTTATTCATTTTAATTTTAAAAACCCAGAAAAGGTATATCAGCTTGATAAAACCTTGACGATACGCAAAGGTTATCACAAAGATCCCTCTTTTTACGAATTACGATATCGTAATGACATTAATGATCTAAAAATAATGACGATGAATGATTCATTTTTTGGTTATTTTAGACAATACATAGTAAACAATTTTGGAAACTCTCTTTTAATTTGGGATTATAAATTCGACGAAAATCTGATTGAATCAGAAAAACCGGATATTTTGCTACATGAAATTGCTGAAAGAGACGTTGACTTTCTTCTGGCCAAATAAATATTTTGACGAAGGCATGAAAACTAAAATGTTAAGAAAAATAGCAGGTATTAGTAACTTAAAACGTAATTTCTCGTTTTTTGACTCCATCAAAATATCCCGAGCGTTAAAAAAAGAAAAGGAGAACATTAAATTATCCAATAACGCGCATATACATCTTCGAAAAAACACAAAAGATCATGAAACTTTTGATGAAGTTTTCATCGATAACATATACAATTTACCCTTACCTATACAACCAAAAACCATAATTGATGCAGGTGCAAATATTGGCTTAGCTTCTCTTTTCTTTAAAATGAAGTACCCTAATGCTGCTATCGCATTAATCGAAATCGATAACGGTAATCTTGAGATGATTCGTAAAAACCTGAAGGGTCAGACTAACATAACTATTATAAATAAAGGGCTGTATAACAAGAACTCATACTTTAAAGTATTTGACCCGTTTAATGCTACAAATAGTTTTGTCATAAAAGAATCTACCAAAGATGATTATGATATCGAATCCATAACCATTGATCAAATTATTAGCGATCATCATTGGGATGAAATAGACATTCTAAAAATCGATATCGAAGGAGCAGAAAAAAAACTGTTTGAATCTAATTATCAGTATTGGCTCCCCAAGGTTAATGTATTAATGATCGAAACACATGACAGAATGATTCCTAAATGCTCTATCACTGTTATGAAAGCACTGGATGAATTCGATTTCGGATTGTACACCACCACAGACGGAGGAACTTTAGTGTATTACAATCATAAATTCTTAGGAAAAAACGCATAACTCAAAAGAAAAAAAACGAATTTATCTTTACATCACCTTTATTATCCAACAACTCTTTGCTGAATAGGGTTCTCTAAAGTACTTAGAAATCATACCATAACATCTTTTTTTTCAAAAACATATTGCACCTACACCTAATTTTATTGCAACATCATTATATAGAAACTGGTCTTATATATGTTAAAATTAATAATCACACGTAAATCACCCATGTTGGGTAAATGCTTAACAAAATTAAACATGAAACAGACCAAATTATTTTTACTACTAATTATTTCGACCGCAATTCTTTCTTGCTCATCAGATGATAATGACAGACCTGACTATACCGGAACATGGAAATTTAACAGAGGCTTTGTAAGTAGTTTTTCTGAGAACAATACAGACGTATCTTCTGCTCATATAGATGTTACCAGTGAAGATTGTTCTATACAAGAAATTGTGATCAATGCAGATGGTACCGCCACTATCACATCATCATCACAGCTGGATATATCTGTACAATTTGCAGAAGGTACAACCAACGAGCTTGAGCTGCAATTACAATGTTCTCCAACAACAGAATCATCAAAGACCTATTCTTGGGTAGCTGGCCCCTATTCTGATGGGACCAATATATCAATAGAGGTACCTGGTTATGATACTATTACTTTTGTAGATGAAGATGGAATAATTCAATTAAACGGTAATCTTTACCCAGGAGGTATATTAAGTATGGGATCAAATGGAATTAATTCGAGAACATATACAACCGAGATAAATGGACAAACACTAGAAATCAAAGAAGAAAGGTATTTCAATTATAAAAAACAGTAGAGTATACCAAAAAAATCTTCAGCGTTTTGAACCTTAAAGAGAATAAGAAAAGATCGTCTAATTAGACGATCTTTTTCTTTTATTAATTAATTCCATACTCCAAACGAATATAATAATTAAGAGATGTTTCATTTAATCAGTACATTTGCACGTGGTTTAAAAGCGAACTCAATCTCTTAGGATAAACGTGTTTTAAGATCATTAACCAAACCAGCAATAGAAGTAAAACGCCACAATAAGACCTTTTGTATGCAAAAGAAAATAGTTAAAATATTTACCATTGTATTCTTGGCCACAATTTCAATCCCATTTGTTTTTGTAATTCTTCAGATTAAAGTCACTCCTGTAAATAAACAGGAAAAGAAAATAAGTTTAAATTTTAAAAGAAATTTCCCATTACGGTCAGATCTATTTAAAGTGTACTCACATGGAAAAAATAATATTTTCGGCTCAGAACCTATTCCTAATGGCGTTGTTGATGGAAAAAATGGCTGGAAATTTTTAGGAAATAAATTTAGCAATGCATTATCAGAGTCTAAAGGATTAGTAGTGTTTAATCAAAAGGAATTATCTAAAATTTCTAAAAATCTATTAGAAAAAAAGGAATGGTTAGATACACAAAATATAAAATTCTATTTTTCTATTGCTCCAAATAAGCATAGTATTTATGGAGATATGATCCCTATAAAAAAGAGTAATCGAAAAACAAAGTTTGAGCAATTAGATTCTATATGCAAAAGCCTCGATATTAAATTTATAGATTTAGGATCTAACTTTCCAAAAAATGATAGTTTACGCTTGTATCACAAAACAGACTCCCATTGGAATCATTATGGAGCGTTCTACGCATACAACTCTACATTAGAAGCAATTATGCCTGATTTTAAAGGTGTAGATTTCAATTATCGAACCATGAAAGATATGGAAGTTGAAAAATTTTGGGCACACATCGGAGATTTAAACAGAGCCCTTTTTCTAGAGCAAAATGAAGAATTTATTAATGTTAAGCCCAAAAAACCATTTAGTTTTACGGCTCAAGAAAAAATACTTACCGTACCATCTAATTATCATTTTGGATCACACTTCTATGAAGAGCGTTACAAGAGTACTGCAAATGAATTAAAAATTTTAGTATTAAGAGATTCTTTTTTTGGTGCTTATTTTGAGTCGATTGCTGATAGTTTTGGTGAATCTGTTTTTATATGGAGGCATAATTTTAATAAAGAGCTAATCGAATCAGAAAAGCCAGATATCTTATGTTATGAGCTGGTGGAAAGAAATATTGATATTTTGCTAACAGAAAATTTTAATCATTCGCCTGATTAAAGTTTTTCAAACAATTAATCCCCCTAGTATTTACAGATGGACATCGTAGCGCAAGAAAAATTACCATTAGTATCAATATGCATTCCTACATATAATGGAAGCAAACATATACGCGAGACATTAGACAGTGCCCTTAGCCAAACATATCAAAATATAGAAATCATTATTACCGATGATCATTCATCAGATGATACTGTTCAAATTTGTGAATCATACGCGAAGAAAGATAAGCGTATAAAAGTCTATCAAAATAATAAGAATTTAGGATTGGTAGGCAACTGGTGTGAATCATTAGAAAAGGCTTCCTCTAAATGGGTTAAGTTTCTATTTCAAGACGACTTATTAGAAGAAAATTGTGTTAAAAGAATGATTACCTGCGCTATAAAACATAGTGTAGATTTTGTAATTTGTAATAGAGAATACTTTTTTGAAGAAGGATTTAATCCTAAAATCAAACTATTTTATTCAGAAAGACTTCCAAAAACAGAAAAAATATTTAAAGAAGAGCGAGTATATTCTCCAAAGGAGACTGCTAAATTAATTGCTCCAAATATTTTTAATAATTGTATTGGTGAGCCTCCAACATTTTTGTTTAACAAAGAAAAGTATTCTAGAGACGACTTCCCTGACAACTACTTTCAGCTAATAGATTACATCTTTATTCTAAATAAAATTCTTACTCATGATTTTGTTTTTATAAGCGATAAATTAGTGAAATTTAGAGTGCATACTTCTTCAGAGTCCATGAAGAATAGTGAGATCAATACAGAAGACAAAAAAGAGTTTTATAAGTTTTTATACATACAATACTATGAAAAAATTCAGATCTGTAATGAAATTTTAAGCAACCCTATTTTTAGTGAAGTAAAAAAGCATATTCCTAAAAATGATGTGGTGGTCATTAAAAACTTTTACACTGTATCTTCATACAAAAGGCATGGTTTTAAAAATGTGTTTCCTTTTTATAAAGAATCAAAACTTAACGATTTTATTTTAGATAAATTTTCTTCAGCCTATAGCTACGCCTCCTACAAGATATTTAAGATTCGAAACAAAAAAACCAAATCGAAATATAAAATATAACCGTATGGAATTAGTATCGGTAGTTATTGGCACTTACAATGGGGCAACGTATATCTCAGAACAATTAGAAAGTATACTTCACCAGACATATACCCCTTTAGAAATTATTGTTGTGGATGATGCCTCTAGTGATGCAACATTGGATATTCTTAATACATATAGTGAGAAACATAGTAATATTACGGTTCATCCATTTGACACGAATGTTGGATACATTAAAAATTTCGAAAGAGGTATAGCATTGGCTAAAGGCAATTATATTGCATTATCAGATCAGGATGATTGGTGGATGCCCACTAAAATTGAAAAATTAATGAGTCATATGCATCATTATGATTTAGTATATTGTGACTCAATTTTTGTTGATGAAAACCTAAATGAACTAGGAAGTAGCTTTTCTGAGACTAAAAATTTAATCAGCATCAACACTCCTATAAATCTACTAATAGACAATTGTGTTTCTGGTCATGCTTCACTTTTTAAAAAATCACTTTACGATAAAGCGATCCCTTTTCCAGATTTCATACCACATGATTGGTGGTTGGCTTACGTTGCCTCGACAGAGAATAACGTTTATTATTTGGATGAACCTCTTGTAAAATACAGACACCATCAAAATAACATTATCGCCTCGAGCAAAAAGGATAAGAAAACGAAAAAAAATAAAAGGTCTAAACGTTTAAAGCGTATCGAAAAAAGGAAGAGAATAACTAGCTTTTATGACAAATGTCCTGATTCTCTAGAAGAAGAAAAAAAAATTATCCTATCACTAAAGACATCGTATAACAGTTTTTCGTTAGTTAATAATTTTAGAAGAGTAAGGTTGTTCTATGTAAACAGAAAAGAAATGCTAAAAACAATTAAAAAGACCGCTCCTGATAAAATTATATACATAGTCACTATGTTTTTTAGAATAAAATGATATTTAAATAACATTTTTTCTCTCTAATTTACAGTAACATAACACTCTTTAGTATTGAAGCTAAACCCTTGATTTTTATTTTTTTAAATTTGAATTTTAACAAACAAAACAATACCTTTGAGAACCCTAAATTTACGTTAAAATTGAAAAAATCATTACCTATATTGTTGTATATCACCACTATAATTTCATGTGGTCAACACTTTAATAAGGTTATGGTATCTTCTTTTTTAAACATTATTTTAAAAACCTTTAACAATTTCATCTGCCTATACCCAATATACATAAACAATAAAAGTTTAGATATTAGATTAGAAATAAAATATTGATATTGTGAATATAACTATTATCAGTTTAGATAAATGGGGCTATAATAAATATATAGCAAAAGAGCTTCAGAGTCGAGGTATCAAGGCTAGGCATCTGGATTTTTATAAGCTAAAATATAGATACCCCACTTTTTTTCACAAGCTTCTTAATTTTATTACTAAGAATTTATTCAATTTCAATTTTAAAAGACAACATTTAAATAAAGTATTACTTAAGTTATTAGCTAATCAAGAAAAACAGGATATCATATTGATCATAAAAGGAGATGACCTATCATTATCCACTATAAAAAAAATACGTAAGAATACAGATCAATTAATTACTTTCTTTAATGATAGTATTGATCGATATCCCCGAATGAAAAAGATATACCCTTATTTCGATAAAGTATATTCATTTGATTCTAAAGATGTTGCCGAATACAAATTTAGTTTTATCACCAATTATATTTATTTCGATATTAAGACATTCGACAACGATAATGTAGAGTACAACATATTTAATATAGGTTCATTGGATAAAAGGTCGAAAGTTTTACCTCAATTCGTAGCCTATTTTAAAAAGCATAATATCGATTATAAATTAATAGCCTACGACAAAGGTGATAATGAAGAACTCATCGAAACTTATGATATAGAAATCACAAAAAAAACCTATCCGTTAAAAACTATTTTTTCGGATTTTGTTACCAAAAGTAACATTCTTTTAGATCTGCAGAGGCCTAAACAAAAAGGGCTCTCTTTTAGGATTTTTGAAGCCATAGGATTACAAAAAAAAATTATTACTACGAATAAGGATATTGCGAATTACGATTTTTACAACCCTAATAATATTGCAATTGTAGATAGTAATGATATTAATATTCCAGAAACTTTTTTCTCAACCCCGTATGAAGAGGTAAAACCCGAAATCGTTAATAAATATCATATCTCATCATGGGTCAATAAAGTTTTTAATCTTACCGATAATTATAAGACTGCTTAGTAATGAGAGTTACGCTGTTGATTACAACATACAATTGGCCTGAAGCCTTGGAATTAGTATTATTAAGTGTTGTATCTCAAAGTGTTTTACCTCATGAGATTATGATTGCAGATGATGGTTCTACAGAGGATACAAAACATTTAATCTCAAAATTTAAAAACGAGCTACCGGTTCCTCTAAAGCACATATGGCATGAAGATGTAGGGTTTACCAAAACAATAATCCTCAACAAAGCATTGCAACAGATTACTTCAGACTATATCATACAAATAGATGGTGATGTAATTTTGCATAAGCATTTTATAAAAGATCACATTAGGTTATCAGAAGAGAACACCTATTTATTCGGAAGTCGGATTTCACTTAAAGAAGAATACTCTAGAAAAGTTTTAGCTAATAAAACCATTAAGTTTCACTGGATCAACAATGGATTATTAAGAAAAAGCAGAGCAATATACATGCCTTTTTTTAGTAAATTTTTGAGTAAAAAAAGTGATAAAAACTCTGGAAAACTAAGAGGTTGCAATATGTCTTATTGGAAAAAAGATGCCATAGAAATCAATGGGTATAATCAAGATCTTATTGGTTGGGGATATGAAGATTTTAATTTTGCACAACGATTATTGAATTCTGGGGTGACTTCTAAACGAATCAAACATGTAGCTATACAGTTTCATATTTATCATAAAGAATCACCAAGAGGAAACACAGAGGTAGGTGACAAGATCCAAATAGAAACCCAAAAAAATAAAATCACAAAGTGTAAAAATGGACTCGTGCAATTATAGTGATTGCATCCCTACTAGTTTTTTATACATTCCGTTTTTAGCTAGTAATTCTGAATGTGTCCCCTGCTCCACTATTTCTCCTTTTTGCATAACAACAATAGCATCTGCTTTCTGAATCGTAGATAATCTATGAGCAATTACAATCGATGTTCTGTTTCTCATCATATTCTCGAGAGCATCCTGAACCAATCGCTCACTTTCTGTATCTAATGCAGAGGTCGCTTCATCTAATATCATGATTGGTGGATTTTTAAGTACGGCCCTAGCGATACTTAATCGTTGTTTTTGTCCTCCAGAGAGTTTTCCTCCAGAATCACCAATATTAGTATGTATACCATCCGGCAAGTCTTTAACAAACTCCCATGCGTTCGCAATCTTTAATGCATCAATAACTTCTTCATCAGTAGCATTTTGTTTTCCGAGTAGGACGTTATTTTTTACCGTATCGTTAAATAAAATCGAATCTTGAGTCACTAACCCCATTAAACTGCGTAATGAGTTTTTAGTAAGATCTTTAATATTTTGATCATCTATGGTAATCGCTCCTTTATTTACGTCATAAAATCGAGTAACCAAATTTGCAATAGTAGATTTTCCACTTCCAGATTGCCCAACTAGCGCCACTGTTTTTCCTTTTTTAATGTTTAGAGAAAAATCCTTTAACACATAATCATCCTGATACTTAAACGAAATATTTTCAAAAGAAACTTGATCATCAAAATTGTCCTTTACAATGGCATTTTGTTTATCCTCTAACGGAGAAATAGTATTTAAAACCTCTAAAACTCTGTCTGCAGCAGCATTTCCGGCTTTTACTTTATAGCTTGCTTTACTAATGGCTTTTGCAGGAGTTAATATTTGATATGACAAAGCCATATACCCAATAAAAGCTCCTCCTGATAAAGAATGATCTACTAATACCATGCTTCCGCCATACCATAATAAAGCAGCAATGGTAACAATACCTAAAAACTCACTGGTGGGAGATGCCAAATTCTGTCTATGACCTAAACTATTAGAGAAACGAAAAAATCTATTGGTGGAATCTTGAAATTTCTTATTAAAATAAGATTCAGAGTTAAATCCTTTTATGACCCTTAATCCGCTTAATGTTTCTTCTAGAGTAGATAGAAACAACCCCTGTTCTTCTTGAACCTTTTGTGAATGTTTTTTCAACCTTTTACCTATAAGCGAAATAATAAAACCAGCAACAGGAATAAATAAGAATACAAATAATGTAAGCTTTGCACTTATAATAAACATGGTTATTATAGCAAAAACAATAGTTAATGGCTCCCTGACGATAAGTTCTAAAACCGATAATAATGATACCTGTACCTCACCAACATCACCAGAGATTCTAGCAATAATATCCCCTTTCCTTTTTTCTGAATAATATGAGATTGGTAAGTTAATGACCTTGTCATATATGTTATCTCTTAAATCCTTTAAAACGCCATTTCTAAGATAGGTAACAAAAAAAACTGCCAGATAGCTAAACAAATTTTTAAGCAGAAACAAGCTAATAATCAAAACGATCATATACATCAAAGCTTGCTGCGGACCATCATTAGCCGACACAGAGGTAACAAAATAGTTTAATGAATCTTCTAAATAAGGTTTGATTTTACCGATTCCTTCATACGTAGGTTTTATAGTAACCTTTTTACTTTCGCCAAATAATACATTAATCATTGGCATTAAAGAGACCATGGATAAGGTACTAAAAAGTGCATAAAAAATATTACACACAATATTTAAAACAGCATATTTCTTATAAGGTAAAATAAACCGTGATAACTTCTTTAAATAATTCATTAATTCAAATTCGTTTATAAAAAACCTCTTGTGCTTTGACATTCACTTTAAGGCAACATTTCATGTAATACAATATTCCGCACAAAAATAGAACTTTATTTTGGGTTCTATCTAGTAGAGCCGATTGCAATTTCAATACCACATCGTATTTGACACACTAAGATTCAGATTTTACTGTATTAATGTCAGTATTTTTAATTATAAATAAATTTTGGAAAGAAACTAAACCTTAGTTACTATTATTGACAATCAATTCTTATTTTCTAACAAAGGCACAAATCTAAACTCGCCAAACTCACGTTTTTCGAATTCTTTTTCACTTTTTCGAACGAATAAGGTCATAATCTGCGGATCATTACCTACTGGTATTACTAAGCGCCCACCGATTTGTAGTTGACTCAATAACGGTTTCGGAACATAAGGTGCTCCTGCAGTTACAATTATAGAATCATATAAAGCGTGTTCTACCAATCCTTTATAGCCATCTCCAAAAGACAAATGCTTCGGTCTATATCCCAACTTAGATAAAAACAATTTTGTTTTTTTAAATAATTCCTTTTGGCGCTCAATACTATATACTTTGGCTCCTAATTCACACAATACCGCGGTTTGATATCCGGATCCGGTACCAATCTCTAGTACTTTATCTCCTCTTTTAACTTGTAACAATTCACTCTGAAAAGCTACTGTATAGGGTTGCGAAATGGTTTGATCAGCAGCAATTGGGAATGCTTTATCCTGATATGCATGGTCCTCAAAACCAGAATCCATAAACAGGTGTCTAGGTATTTTATCAATAGCTGCTAAAACAGCTTTGTCTTTAATTCCTTTTTGAATCAAAACAGCAACCAGTTGTTTTCTTTTTCCGGCATGTCTAAGGGTATCTTTCACTATATTTTGAATGGTTGTTTAGCTGGCTAAAATTACGTAAAGATTTTAAAGATTAATAACCAATTTAGCTTTTAGAATTAAAATTTTGCTTTTTAGATATAATTAGGATTTAAAATTTATAAATAATACTATTTTTGTGTAAAATCTTGAATTATGCTCAAAGCCGGAGTACTCGGTGCGGGACACCTTGGTAAAATCCATTTACGTCTTCTGGAACAATCTGAAAATTATGAACTTGTAGGATTCTATGATGCAAGCTCAGCGCAAGCTAAGGCCATTGTAGAAGAATTTGGCTATACCCTTTTCGATTCTATGGATGAATTGATCAATGCTGTAGATGTTGTCGACATTGTGACACCAACCTTTGCTCATTTTGAAGTAGCAAAGCTAGCCATAGAAGCAGGAAAACATGTTTTTATAGAAAAACCTATTACCAATACTGTTGCAGAAGCTGAACAATTAATTGAGTTAGCCAAAGCAAACAATGTAAAAGGGCAAGTAGGTCATGTAGAACGTTTTAATCCTGCGTATACTGCGGTAGCCGATAAGATAGACAATCCAATGTTTATTGAGGCGCATAGATTAGCCGAGTTTAATCCAAGAGGAACAGATGTTCCTGTTGTACTAGATCTTATGATCCATGATATCGATGCTATTCTAAGTGTAGTACATTCTGAAGTAAAACATATTAGTGCAAGTGGTGTTTCTGTAATAAGTGAAACGCCAGATATTGCGAATGCCAGGATCGAATTTGAAAATGGATGTGTCGCTAATCTTACGGCAAGCCGAATTTCATTAAAAAACATGAGAAAGTCTCGATTTTTTCAGCGCGACGCCTATATCTCGGTAGATTTCTTTGAGAAAAAATGTGAGGTCGTTAAAATGAAAGATGCTCCGAAACAACCGGATGATTTTGCTATGATCTTGCAAAATGCCGAAGGAGTAAAAAAACAAATCTATTTTGATAACCCAGATGTTCCATCTAATAATGCAATTTTGGATGAATTAGACACCTTTGCCAAGGCTATACATAATAATACGACTCCGATTGTATCTCTCGAGCAAGGAAAAAAAGCTTTAGAGGTAGCATTAAAGGTTATCGACTGTTTTAAACACTAAAAAATACACACACTTAAATACACAAAATGAAAAATATAGCAGTTATTGGCTCAGGAACTATGGGAAATGGTATTGCTCATACTTTTGCTCAAAAAGGGTTTAAAGTACAGCTTATCGATATTTCTCAACCAGCACTAGATAAAGGTATAGCTACAATTACTAAGAATCTGGATAGAATGGTCGCTAAAGAAAAAATCTCTGAAGCCGACAAAGAAGCAACTCTGGCTAACATATCAACATTTACTAACATCAAAGAAGGGGTAGAATATGCTGGCCTCGTAGTTGAAGCTGCAACCGAAAATGTAGATCTTAAATTAAAAATCTTTAAAGAGCTTAGTGAGGCGTGCTCAGAAGATACAATTCTGGCGAGCAACACGTCTTCGATATCAATAACTCAGATAGCTGCTGTAACAGATAGACCCGAAATGGTAATTGGTATGCATTTTATGAATCCGGTACCTATCATGAAACTAGTAGAGATCATAAGAGGGTATAATACTTCTGATGAAGTAACCAATACGATCATGGAAATGTCTAAAACTCTAGGCAAAGTACCTGTAGAAGTAAATGATTATCCTGGATTTGTGGCCAACAGAATCTTGATGCCAATGATCAACGAATCTATCGAAACCTTATATAATGGTGTAGCTGGTGTTACTGAGATTGATACCGTAATGAAATTGGGTATGGCACACCCTATGGGGCCATTACAATTAGCCGATTTTATTGGCCTTGATGTATGTCTTTCAATTCTTAACGTAATGTATGAAGGCTTCAAAAATCCAAAATATGCACCTTGCCCACTATTAGTAAATATGGTTATGGCTGGTAAATTAGGTGTAAAAAGCGGTGAAGGATTTTATGACTATTCAGAAAGCAGAAAAGCAGAAAAGGTCTCGAAACAATTCGTTTAGTATTAGTAAGCAGGTTCAATTCTTGAAACCTTAAAATCAAAACATTAAACTAATATATGGCCAAAATTAATCCATTTAGAGCTGTTCGCCCAACAAGAGATAAAGTAAGCCTGGTAGCTTCTAGATCATACCAGAGTTACACGCCTAATGAACGTGATTCAAGGATGGATTATAACCCCTACTCTTTCCTGCATATCGTAAATCCGGGATACAAATATCAGAAAGAAATATCAGGAGAAGAACGTTATAAATTGGTTCGAAATAGATACTTGGAGTTTAAAGAGGACGAAATCTTTATACAAGATGAAACACCATGCTATTATGTTTACAAAATTGTCAATCGTGAGCACGAATCTTTTAGCGGAATCATTGCCGCAGCTAGTGCCGAAGATTATGAAAACGATATCATAAAAAAACACGAAGACACACTACAACATCGCGAAAACACTTTTAAAGAATACCTAAAAACAGTTGGATTTAATGCCGAACCCGTATTACTTACCTATCCAGATAATGATGCCATAGCGGCTATAATTACGAAAACTACGCAGAATAGAGCAGAATACGAATTCACCTCAACATATCGTGACACCCACTATCTCTGGAAAGTAGATGATAAAGAGTCAATCCAAGCTATACAAATAGCTTTTTCGTCGATAAAAACCATATACATTGCAGATGGGCATCATCGTTCTGCTTCCTCATATCTTTTGGCAAAAGATCTAAAAGAGAGTAACCCAAAGCACCTGGGAAACGAGGCTTATGGCTTTTTTATGAGCTATTTGATTCCTGAATCTGATTTGAGAATTTATGAATTTAATAGATTAGTAAAAGATCTCAATGGGCTATCTAAAGAAGAGTTTTTAATACAATTAGACGAATGGTTTAGAATCGAAAATAGAGGTATTGAAGTTTATAAACCTTCAAAACCTCATCATTTTAGTATGTACTTAGATGGAGAATTCTACTCTTTATATCTTAGAAAAACAATCTATGAATTTACCGATGCCTTAGAAGAGCTAGATGCACAGATTCTTTATAAAACAGTGTTAAAACCAATTCTGGGTATTCACGACTTGCGTACGGATACTAGAATTGAGTATTCACATGGTAAAAACGATATCATTTCTGTAAAAAATAAAGTGGATAACGATGAGTATAAAGTTGGTTTTGGTTTATTTCCTGCATCTGTTGAGCAAATGAAAAAAATTGCAGATCAAGGATTAACTATGCCTCCCAAAAGCACATATATAGAACCAAAGTTGCGAAGTGGTGTAACCATATATGAATTTTAACTAAAAAATCATTTTTTTTGGTTCTCTCATCTGTCAGAAAGATGAAAAACCTTTTTTTGAATATCTTTGCAAACTATGAATGATATTGAAAGAAACCTTCAAGACATACAAATATCAATCCCAAAAGATGTTACGCTTGTAGCGGTATCAAAAACCAAACCTGTTAATGAATTGATGAAAGCTTATGAAGCCGGTCAACGTGTGTTTGGTGAAAACAAAATACAGGAGATGGTCGAAAAATGGGAAACCATGCCAAAAGATATTAGTTGGCATATGATTGGGCATGTGCAAACCAATAAAGTAAAATATATGGCCCAATTTGTAGATCTTATTCATGCCGTAGATAGTATAAAATTGCTTAAAGAGATCAACAAACAAGCAAAAAAACACAATAGAACTATAAACTGTTTGCTTCAGATTAAAATTGCCGAAGAAGAAAGTAAATTTGGTCTTAAAGAAGAAGATGCTCTAGCATTACTGGATTCTCAAGAAATAAAGAATTTAACTAATGTACACATTCAAGGGTTAATGGGTATGGCTACCTTTACTAACGACGAGAATCAAATAAAATCAGAATTCGAAAAAATCAAGACTTTCTTTGATCAGAATACATCCAAATATCCGGCACTAAAAATTCTTTCAATAGGAATGAGTGGAGATTATAAGATTGCTATGGATTGCGGAAGCACAATGGTTAGAATAGGAAGTTCTATCTTTGGAGCAAGAAACTAAGAACAGTTAATGGGTCTTAGGAGCTAGAGAATAGAATGAAATATAAATATTTAACTGCTATATTTGAGATGAACTCTTATGGTTCTTAATTGACAAACGAATAAATTATATAATATACACTAACTACTACCGACGACCCACTACAGACAAATTATGTATGCAATTTTAGATATAGAAACTACCGGAGGAAAATACAATGAAGAAGGAATTACCGAAATTGCTATTTATAAATTTGACGGACATGAAGTAGTAGATCAATTTATTAGTTTAGTTAATCCAGAAAGACCTATACAACCTTTTGTAGCTAATTTAACGGGAATAAACAATCAAATGCTACGTAGTGCTCCAAAATTTTATGAAGTAGCCAAAAGGATTGTAGAAATAACTTCTGACTGTGTTGTTGTTGCACATAACGCTAGTTTTGATTATCGAATTTTAAGAACTGAATTCTCTAGATTAGGATTTGAGTATGAGCGACAATCCTTATGTACTGTTGAACTTTCAAAAAGATTAATCCCCGATCAAGACTCGTATAGTTTAGGAAAACTAGTTCGCAGTTTAGGAATTCCGTTATCAGATAGACATAGAGCTAATGGTGATGCCAAGGCCACAGTAAAACTTTTTAAACTCTTACTAACAAAAGATTTAGAAAAAAAAATAATTACAGATGCCGTTCGTATCGATACCAAAAAACAGGTAGATGACAAACTCCTTAAGTTAATAGAACAAGCACCAATTGCTACTGGAGTTTACTATATGCATCGTGAGGATGGTACTATTATTTATATTGGCAAAAGTAAGAATATTAAAAAACGACTGAATCAACATTTTACTAACGATAACAGAAAATCGAGAAGAATTCAAGAAGAAGTAGTTAATGTATCCTACGAAATTACGGGAAGTGAACTTGTCGCATTATTAAAAGAAAGCGAAGAAATAAAACGAAATAAACCCAAATACAACAGAGCTCTTCGAAGAACAAAATTTGATCAGGCTTTATATAAGTTTATTGATGACAATGGTTTTGTAAACCTAAAAGTATCAAAAGCCGATCATCGAAAAACAATTATTACTACCTTTTCTAACCGGCAACAAGCAAAATCTTTTATGCACAGGTGGGCAGAAGAATACAATCTTTGTCATAAACTAATGGGTTTAGACACAAGTAAAGGCAATTGTTTTAACTATACCATAAAACAATGTTTTGGAGCCTGTGTTTTTTCTGAAAACCCAGAAGAATATAATCCCAGAGTGCAGCTATTACTACATGATAATTCTTTCGATAGCCAGGATATGATGATAATAGATCGTGGTAGAGATATCGATGAACAAAGTGTCATCCTCATTGAAGAAGGGAGATTTATAGGTATAGGATATTTTAACCTAAATCATCAAGTAAACAACATTGATATTTTACGCTCTATTATCACCCCAATGGAGCATAATAGAGATGCGCAGCATATTATACAAAGTTATACCCGGGGACATAAAAAGTTAAAGATTATCAAACTATCAAAAAATGATTAAAAACATACTTGCATTTACCCTTTTAACCATCTCGTTTTACTCATACTCCCAACAAACATATAACAGTGCAAGTATGGTGGTTAGTAACGCCGATTTGAAAAACAACACGTATAAAAAAGATACTACTGCCAATGCTTTTTTTATTTATGAAAAGGGATATAGTAGAATTGAGAATGGCGGGGAATATAATTTGCTTACTGATTATGAAGCTAAAGTAAAAATACTCAACAAGCAAGGTTTTGACAAGTCGACAGTAGAAGTAATGCTATATCGCAATAAATCTGGAAAAAAAACATTCAGAAAGCTCATTGCCTATACACATAATCTAGAAAATGGTAAAATTGTAAAAACCAAAATAGACGAACAGAACATCTACAAAGAAAAATATAACGAAAATTATACCTTGGTTAAATTTACATTTCCTAAAGTAAAACCTGGATCTGTACTAACCTATAAATATCAGATAGAATCGCCTTTTATTTATAACTTTAAAGATTGGGAATTTCAGGCCGATATTCCAAAGATCCACAGTGAGTTTATAGCAGATCTACCCGGAAACTATGTCTATAATGCCAAGATAGTAGGCACTATAAAACTAGAATCTAGAGAAGAAAAGTTAATAAAAAGATGTATCGAAGTACCTCGAGGTGGGAGTGCAGATTGCATGCATACGGTTTATATCATGAAAAATATCCCTGCCTTTAAGGAAGAAAAATACATGACAGCCAAAGAGAATTACTTTTCTAGAATCGACTATGAGCTAAAGGAGGTTAAAAGATTTGATGGAACCAAGCAAAAATATACCGAAACATGGGAAAATGTAAATAGAGAGCTTAAAAAAGAACCAACCATTGGACTACAGTTAAAAAAAGTAAACAACACCAAAGACATTTTACCAGATTCAATAAACGCAATGGCAACAAGCCTTTCAAAAGCCAAAGCTATCTACACATATGTAACGCAGAACTATAAATGGAATGGCAAATATGAACTTTTCAAGATAGATAACGAGGATAGCGAAATTAAAAAAGTCATTCAAAACAAAACAGGAAATGTATCAGGCATCAATATTCTATTTCACAATATATTAAAGCAGCAAGGATTTACGGTAAACCCTGTTTTGCTTTCTACAAGAAAGAATGGGTATCCTACAAAATTGTATCCTGTAATTTCTGATTTTAATTATATAATTACACAATTAACGATAGATAAAGACACTTACCTTTTAGATGCCACCGAAACTATGTTGGCGTTTGGCGAAGTGCCTTTTAGATGCTTAAACCAATATGGTAGATTACTTGATTTTGATAACGGAAGTTCGTGGATTAATATCAAACCTAGACTTCGTTCATCGTATTTCTTCAAAGAATCTGTTATACTTAATTCTGAATTAAAGTTAAGCGGTAGAGCAAATCATACTTTCTCTGGATATCATGCTTATCTCAAAAGAAAAACACTGGGACATATGGATGTTGATGATCATTTTGATCAACTCAAAAAGCTGAACCCCGAAATCAGCATTACCAATGCTTCTGTAAATAACCCTAAGGATTTAGAAAAAGTATATGAGGAGGAATTCAATTTTACAAGAAATACAGAGCAAATTGATAATGTTATTTTGATTAAACCTTTTTTGAAGTCTTTTTTTAAAGAGAATCCTTTTAAGTTAAATGAAAGAACTTATCCTGTTGACTTTGGTTACAAGGATTCATACAACTATTATGTTGCTATTGAATTACCTGAAAACTATGAATTTATAGACCTTCCAAAAAATTCGAAATATACCATTCCTAATAAATTAGGAAGCGTAATTACTAATTTTAAGGTTAATGGATCACAGTTGGTTGTTAGCCATAGAATAGTATTTAATTCCCCATATTATCCACCAGAATACTATTCGACATTAAAAGAATTCTTTAATCTAATTGTAGAGATAGAAAACAATACACTTATAACAATTAAAAAAGTAATTTAGTATTTTTAATAAAAAACACATCGCTTGAGCAAAAAAACATCACATAAAACCTGGAAAGACAAATTACACGAAATTATTTATGAGGCAGACACTCCTGCTGGTAAATCATTTGATGTTATTATTCTTAGCATGATCCTTGCCAGTATTATTTTGGTAATGCTAGAAAGTGTTTCTTATCTTAATGATAAATATGCCTCATTATTTAATCTTTTAGAATGGATTATTACCATAGTATTTACAATTGAATATTTCTTGAGAATTATAGCCATTAATAAGCCAAAAAAATACATTTTTAGTTTTTTCGGAATTATTGATTTACTCTCAACTATTCCTAAATATTTATCTATATTATTTGTTGGTACTCATGCACTTGTAGCCCTAAGAGCACTACGTCTATTACGAATTTTTAGAATTTTAAAATTAGTTCGATTTGTAGGAGCTTCTAATAATTTAGTGAAGGCATTAAGAGCCAGTAGAGCCAAGATTTCTGTGTTTTTATTTGCCGTTTTAATAGCATCTATAATTTTGGGAACCGTAATGTACCTTATAGAGGGATCAGAACATGGTTTCAACAGCATCCCAAAAAGTGTATATTGGTGTATTGTTACTCTAACTACCGTTGGATATGGAGACATATCACCCGAAACCCCTTTAGGGCAATTAATTGCCTCTATAATCATGATCATAGGGTATGGAATTATTGCTGTTCCTACGGGTATTGTTAGTGCAGAGTATGCGCAACAATCCAAAGAAAAACTACCTCTCAATACCCAACACTGTGGTAATTGCAACGTCGATAATCATTTAGATGGGGCAAAATTCTGTCATAACTGTGGAGAAGATTTACATAATGAATAAGAATCTCATTGTAATCACAGGTCCTACCGCAATTGGCAAAACTAGTTTAAGTATTGAACTTGCAAAACACTTTAATTGCGAAATTATTTCTGCAGATAGCAGGCAATTTTATAAGGAGATGAGTATTGGTACTGCAGCTCCGTCACCCTATGAATTAGAACAAGCGAAACATCATTTCATACAACATAAAAGCATTCATGAAGTATACACTGTAGGAGACTTTGAAAAAGAGGCTTTAAATACAATGCAAGAATTGTTTACTCACAATGATTATGTAATTATGGTGGGTGGTTCTGGTCTTTATATTGATGCCGTGACCAAGGGACTAGACACTTTTCCAGAAATAGACATTGAAGTTAGAAAAAAGTTACAAGAAGAGTATCAAAACAATGGTATTGAAAGTTTGCAGCAACAGTTAAAGGTACTGGACCTTACTTATTATGAAAAGGTTGACATACAAAATACACATAGAGTTATGCGGGCACTAGAAGTTTGTATTAGCAGTGGTTCGCCCTACTCATCTTTTCTTACCAAAACAAAGAAAGTAAGACCATTTAATACTATTAAAATAGGAATTACAGCCGATAGACAAGTTATTTATGATAGAATAAACCAACGAGTCGATATAATGGTTGAAAACGGGTTGATTGACGAAGTTAAAAGTCTTCATAAGCACAGACATTTAAATGCATTAAATACTGTGGGGTATAAAGAGATATTTAATTATTTGGATAGTGAGTGGGATTTAGATTTCGCTATTTCTGAAATCAAAAAAAATACACGCCGTTTTGCAAAAAGACAACTTACCTGGTTTAGAAAGGATTCTGAAATCGAATGGTTTAATTTTAAAGTAGATCTTAATTCGGTTTTTCTACACATCAAAAAAAAATCACTATAACAATGTTGTCATAGTGATTCTTTAAATTTGTTACCGTTATTGTTTACTAAGATTCTTCGCCTCGAACTACAAGCCTGAAACCTTCTCCATGAATATTAAGGATTTCAACATTTTCGTCTTTCTTAAGGTATTTTCTCAATTTAGCGATATACACATCCATACTACGAGAAGTAAAATAATTATCATCTCTCCATATTTTTGTCAAAGCTAATTCTCTAGGCATCAAATCATTAAGATGCAATGCTAGTAAACGTAATAATTCATTCTCTTTTGGAGAAAGTTTGATCGGATCTTCGTCATTATATGTTAAAAATCGAAGTTTAGAATTAAGGTGAAAACCACCTATTTTAAATTCAAACTGTTTACTATCTGCAACAGATTCTGTATTCTTACGCTGCATTATAGCCTGTATTTTCATCAACAAGACCTCACTATCAAAAGGTTTATTAAGGTAATCATCTGCTCCTACCTTATACCCTTTTAGTACATCTTCTTTCATTGCCTTTGCAGTTAAGAAGATAATAGGTATTTCTTCATTTTTATCCCTAATTTCTTTTGCCAGAGTAAATCCGTCTTTGTAAGGCATCATTACATCGAGAATACACATATCATAATCATCTTTTTTGAATTTCTCGAAGCCTTCCATACCATTTTTAGCATGCACAACATCATAATCATTCATTACTAGATAATCCTTTAATACTGTTCCAAAGTTTGGATCATCCTCTACAAGCAAAATCTTTTTGTTTTCTGTTTCCATATTTTAAGATATTAACGGTAATTTAATTATAAATGTGGAGCCTTTTCCCCTTTCACTCTCCACCCAAATTTGACCATGGTGGTCATCAATAATTCTTTTTACGTATGTAAGTCCTAATCCATGTCCTTTAACATTATGCAAATCTCCCGTATGCTCTCTAAAGAATTTTTCAAAAATCTTCTTTTGAGCAACTTTGCTCATGCCTATTCCTTGGTCACGAATCTTAAGAACGATACTATTCTTTACATTTTCGGTATATATATCAATTTTTGGTGCTTGATCTGAATATTTTATTGCATTATCAAGAATGTTCACCACTACATTGGTCATATGACTATCATTTGCCAATACAGAAGATTTAAGAGCTCCTAAATGAGTTTTTATATATCCTTCTCTATTTTCAATGATCAACGAAACATGAGTAACTGCATCTTCGATTATATCATGTAACTCTTTTCTTTCTTTCTTTATATTCAGTTCATTTTTCTCTAATTGAGATATTCTAAGTACATTTTCTACCTGGGCATGCATTCGTTTATTTTCTTCACGTATCATATTCATATAACGCTGTACTTTTTCAGGATCTCCTTTTATTTTTGGATTTTTAATAGAATCCAATGCCAAATTAATTGTTGCTATTGGAGTCTTAAGCTCATGAGTCATATTATTAATAAAATCCGTTTTAATCTGTGATATTTGTCGTTGCTGCATTAATTGTGACAGTGCACTAGAATATGCAACTACAATAATCAATGTAAATATTATTGATAATATGGCCATCCCTTTAATAGTAGAAAGGACATACTGTTTTTTTCCTGTAAAATTAACAAGCAACTGATACTCGCTTATACCTTCATCATCTACAAAAAGCGGTATTGCATATGTGGCAGGATGATCTAAACTAAAATCATCAGAACGCACTCTTGTTGCCAAAGCATTGCTATATATTGCAAACTCAAAACCTACTTTTATATCTCTTTCTTCAAGTTCTTTTGCTAGTAAATACTCAATCTCTTTCTTTTTAACTCTTCGATGAATGGGTATAAAACTGGCAATCTCTCCTATTACTATCTCATAATCTTTCCTCTGAAGGTCTGTTAGACCTCTTATTCTTTCTAATTTTGACTTAGAACTTTGTTTCGTATCATCATTTTGACTATCCTGAACTGCTATTTCAACATTACGATTTAATATGTTCTTTAATTTTACTGTATCAATATTAAAATTTATAAAAGATGAGAATAATTTATAATCTTCTTCTAAAATACCATTAGTATAAGCAAATGATCTTGTAGTATTGTCAATACTAATGTTTAAGAGCTGTCGTATTGTTTTATTATCAGGTTCTTCTATACTGTCCAGGATTTCTCGAAAAGGAAAAAACATTTCCTCAAATTCTCGATACTGTATCCTATTGGATACCGATATCAGAATTTGTTTAGCATTAAAAGAAAATTGTTCTTCATTATTCTCAACTGTGTTGTTAATCCAATATCCCTGAACGAAAATAATCCCAATTAATGATAAACTCATAAGGATTATCAGTAATACGAATAATCGTTTATTCATAGATCAAAAGTAAGACTTTAACATTTAGCTACTTTACGGTTTAACCAAATGTTAACAAAATGAAAGATTAATACCAGAACAGCCTCAGGAAGATATTTTTTTATGAATTTCATATACTTGGTTTTCAGTTTCCTCTAAATCAATATTATTTATAACAAAATCAGCTAGTATAATTTTCTGAGCATCATCCCATTGATTATTCATTCTCGAGAGTATTTGTTTTCTTGTAGTTTGATCCCGATTTAGTACTCTTTTGATTCGCTCCTCTATAGGAGCAGAAACCAGTATCGTATAATCACATTGTTTATGTCCATCATTTTCAAAAAGAATTGCCACCTCTTTTATAACGTAATCTGCATCTTGATCCCTTTTCCAGGTATCAAAATGATGGGCAACGGCGGGATGAACAATAGCATTTAATTTTTCTAGTTTCGATGTATCGTTAAAAACTATAGCTGCAATGTACTCTCTGTTTAATCGATCATCGATATAGGAATCTGCACCTAATAGCGCTACAATTTTTTGTTTTACGGCATCATCATTGTTCATTAACTTCTTAGCCTCATCATCTGCTATATAGACAGGAATCCCAATATTTTTAAACATTGTTGCTACCGTAGATTTCCCACTACCTATTCCTCCTGTTAATCCAACTACTTTCATAAAGGCTATTTTAAAACAACAAACTGAACTTGTTTTTCCTGTAAACGAACATCGTGTATAGACTTTGGTATATTGGTAAGCTCTAATGTCATAAACGAACTCTCTTCAGAAGCTTTGGCATAATCAGCTGTTACCATAAAATCTCTAGGACTAATCTCATTATACGTATCCAACCCAACTCTATATACAACCGTAATTTCTTTAGGAAAGATTTTAATCTCTACCCCTTCAGGAACATTATTTACTGTAATTGGAATTTTTTGATTTCCTTCTGTAAATTTACTCACCAAAATATCGGCTTTTATCTTTTGAGGCATAACCAGAACAGAGGCCGGTAATTTTTCGGTATTTATATTCAGCTCTGATGTATAATCTACGTTAAGCCCCTCGATTATCAAGTCTTCTGTATGTATAAATTGTATGGTATCAATAATCTTTGAAGGACCGCTTACCAAGGCCGAATCAGGAGAAATCACCAACCCTTTATCGCTTCCGTACCCAACGGTATATTTAATATCTTGCAGGGTCTTCACAGGGACCTTTTTTTCTAAATTAACATCTAGTTTTAACCGCAGTGTATCTTTATGTATTGATAACACTCTTCCTTTGAAATCTAATTTCTTCTTTAATATTGAAGATTCTTTATTTACATAAAAAAAATATTCATCATCATTGCCAGAAACTGCATCATCTACGTTTAATTGTAAGACAGGCTTTTTCCAATTATGGCTCATCAATCTAAAACCATTACCATTGAGTGTCATTCTTACTAATTGATCACTTTCGCCATTAAAAATCTTATCTTTCGGAAGATTGGTATACCGTACTGCAACCTCAACTTCTTGAGTGTAGTTTTTAGAAAACTGTATAAGCAACCAAAGAATTGAAGTAAATATCAGAAAAAATAAAAAGATCTTTACGTTGTTTCTCTTTAAAGAAAAGCTATTTTTTTTTCTACGTGGCATATGTATTACTTTGAAAAAAACAAGGTCTTAAATTGTTTTTCGGGTACTTTTTTTAATAGATGAATATAATAATAAGATTTTAAGAATCCTTTACCATACCCATAAAATTGTATCAGAACTGCCAGAATAGACTGCACTCCTATTGAAATATTCCTGAATGTTATGGTTGCTCCCAGAAATATAAGTAAAAAGTAAATCCCTAAAAAAGCAATAAAATACCATAATCCAAAAACCACTGATATGACCGAAAACACGATATAAAGTAGAAATAAAGTTGGAAACCAGTATGTTATTTTTGCGGTTTCGGGATGCCATTGATTTAAAATAGGTCTTACCAGTCCAAATTTATTAACTTGAGTATAGAACTTTTTCCAGGAAATTCTTCTTTTATGAAACACTTTGGCATCGGGAATCAACGCTGTATTATACCCTAATTTCCATAACCTTATAGTAAGATCCGGATCTTCTCCCGGATGTATATTACCAAATCCTTCTGAAGCCAGAAAAGCTTCTTTAGACAGCCCCATATTAAAACTACGTGGCTGAAATTTACCTAAGGTATTTTTTCTCCCCCTAATTCCGCCCGTTGTTAGATAAGATGTCATGCTATAACTAATAGCTTTCTGAAGGTTAGTAAAGTTTTTATGCGCATCATCTGGGCCGCCGTAACAATGCACAAAATTTTTAGATAAAAAATCATCAACCTTAGAAAGATAATTTTTTGGCAATATCACATCACTATCAAGAATGATGAAAAAATCACCTTTTGCCTTACGCATCCCGTAATTACGAGAATCACCTGGGCCTGTATTTAGTTTTTGATAGTAACTAATAGACAATTCATCTTTGTACTCTTTAACAACATGTTCTGATGTATCAGATGAACCATCTTCTATGATTACAATCTCATATGGCTTAGCATAATCCATAGCCATCATACTCTCTAACAGCTCATCTATCTCGTTTGGCCTATTGTATACAGGCACAATAAAAGAAAAATACATTTCCATATCATAAAGATAATCAACAAAAAATCCCATAACCAATTAAGTATGGGATTTCATGAGATATTATATTAGTTTTTAAAATGATGTTTACTCTTCATCCATAAACTTATCCATTACCAATTGACTTACTCCCATATTAGAGAAACCACCATCATGATATAAGTTTTGAAGTGTTACTTTCTTTGTAAAGTCAGAAAACATAGTTACCGTATAATCAGCACATTCATCTGCCGTTGCGTTACCAAGCGGAGACATTTTATCTGCATACTCTATAAACCCATCAAAACCTTTAACTCCTTTTCCTGCAGTGGTTGGTGTTGGAGACTGCGAAATCGTGTTTACACGTACTTTCTTATCTCTTCCGAAGAAATACCCAAAACTACGTGCTATAGATTCTAAATAGGCTTTATTATCTGCCATATCATTATAATCAGGAAATACTCGTTGCGCTGCCATATAGGTTAAGCCTACGATACTCCCCCATTCATTCATGGCTCCTTTTTTATACAAGGTTTGCATTGTTTTATGAAAAGAAAGTGCAGAAACATCCCATCCTTTTTCGCTAAAGCTATAATTAAGGTCTGTATAATGACGCCCTTTTCTAACGTTTACCGACATTCCTATAGAGTGCAGGACAAAATCGATTTTACCTCCTAGAATCTCCATTGATTTTTCTACAAGATTTTCTAAATCTTCTAAAGAAGTAGCATCTGCAGGTATAACCTGAGAGTTAGTTTTTTCGGCAAGGGTATTAATAGCTCCCATACGCATGGCAACCGGAGCATTTGTAAGCACAAAACTTCCTCCTTCTTCAAAAACGCGCTCGGCTGTTTTCCAGGCAATTGAACTTTCATCAAGTGCGCCAAAAATAATTCCTCTTTTACCTTTTAATAAATTGTGTGACATTTTAATTATAAATTAAAGATGATTATACAAGCCGTAAAGATAACAAAACGACCTAAACAGCAACACATCAAAATACATTTTAGTGTTTAATTATATAATAAAGACTTAGCATGTGTTAAAGCCGAATCCGAAATGCTCTTACCTCCTATCATTTCTGCTATTTCTCGTACTCGTTCCTCTTTACTCAATAATTTAAGTTGTGTGACTGTAGTGTTATCTATATCTTCTTTATAAACCTTGTATTGACTTTGACCGTTGGCAGCAATTTGCGGTAAATGAGTAATACTAAATACTTGCAAGTTTTTACTCATATCCATCATTAAATCTGCCATTTTATGAGCTACTTCTCCCGATACTCCCGTATCTATCTCATCAAAAATAATAGTTGGCAATTGTGCATATCTTGAAAGAATAGCTTTTATAGCTATCATAATTCTTGACAATTCTCCGCCTGATGCCACCTTTTTTAACTCCCCAAAAGAACCTCCTTTGTTCGCAGAAAATAAAAATTCCAAGTTTTCTTTTCCGTTAGAAAAATATTTTTCTTGTACATCCAAAGAAGCACTAAATGAAGCATTAGGCATCCCAAGGGATTTAAGTATATCTTCTAATTCTTCTATCAATTTAGGAAGCGCTTTTTTTCTCTTATCATGAATCTTTACAGCTACCTTATCCAATTGAGACTTAATCGTTACAATTTCTTTGTTAAGTACTTCGATATCTTCGGTTAGTGATTCTGTTTTAGACACCTTTTCCCGAAATGATTCTGTGATAACGATAAGTTCTTCTACATTGGCAACAGAGTGCTTAACCTGTAAGTTATGTATAAGTTCTATTCGTTTACTAAGTTCTTCTAATTGCTGAGGATCGGCCTCTAGTTTTTCTAGTTCATGCTGCAATGACAGATGCACGTCATCTAATTCTATGTATATACTTTGAATTCGATCTGAGAGTTCTTTAAGAGCACTCGAATACGACTCTATTTTAGTAAGATTAGCTTTAACTGTATTTAATTGATCAGAAATTCCAATTTCTTCGGAAGACACAATCCCCAGAGACCCTGAAAGTCTCTCCTGAATTTCTTCAATATTATTAAGCTTCTCATATCGCTCTTCTAATTCTTGTAATTCTTTGGGTCTCAACTTAGCCTCTTCTAACTCTTTTAACAAAAAAGCGTTATAGTCGTATTCTTTATTAAATTCTTCCTGATTCGTGATTAAGCCTTGTACCTCTTTTTCTTTTTCTTTAAGTAATCGAAGGCCTCGTTTATAGGATTCGATTTCGCGATGTGTATCTGCTAATGCATCAAGGATTTTAAATTGAAAATCATTTGTGGTTACTTCTAATGTTTGGTGTTGACTATGGATATCTATCAATTTAACACCAAGCGAAGCTAATGATTGTAACGTTACAGGAGTATCATTTACAAAAGCTCTCGACTTACCCGATGGCAAAATCTCTCTTCTGATAATGGTTTCGTTTTCATAATCAAGCCCTTCTTCTTCAAAAAGAGCAATAAGGTCATATTGAGATATTTCGAAAACCCCTTCGACAACGCATTTTTGAGAACTATCTTTTACACTACTAAGATCTGCTCTTTTACCAAGCAACAACCCCAAAGCTCCTAACAATAAGGATTTACCAGCTCCCGTTTCTCCGGTTATCGTTATTAAACCAGCATCAAACGATACTTGTAGTTGTTCTATTAAGGCGAAGTTTTTTATTGAAAGACCTCTAAGCAAAGGATAGGAAATTTTATTGTTTAAAAGGTAAAGATACTATAGTTTTAAAAAGATTTTATCTGTTTTCAAAAAAAGAGTTTTCTAAAACTTTATATTTTTCCAATTTTCTGTATAGGTTGGTGCAATTTTATTGAGTATCTGCACAGTCTCGGCAATACTAACAGAGGGGCCTCCAGAAAGAACACTTGATATTTCATCTGCTTTAGCATCAAAAAACACTCTCATTAAATAAGAATTTGGCCTTCTATTATGCATCTCCTGAAGAGAATTCATTGCTTTGGTAATGGTTTCTTTTCCTTGTTTTAAATTATTATGCATCACATCTAACCCCTCTCTATGATAAGTATACATTGCGGATCTATACCCATCAAAAGTACCAGAAAGTAAATCATCATTTAGTCTAAATCTACTTTGGGTGCCGTCTTGTGCATTCCAACCTAATGTATTACTTCCTTGAGCATTACCTACAATATTTTTTGCTTCTTCAAAATATTTACCACCACCATTTAATTCAAACGAATCGGCATCTACCCCAAGAATTGTATATAAATAAAATGCAATTACAGAAATGAGATTGGACTCATAACTATTAGGATTATAATTTAAGGGTTGAAATTCTAAGTAGTTAAAATTAAATTGTTTATCATTAACATTAAAGATTGTAGTCGCATAATTAGACCCAAATACAGGACGTGAAGCTTGCACCTGCACTGTTGCTGAAAAATCATCATTATCATACGTAGCTATAGTAATAAAAAAACTACAATCTATTCGTTCTTCGGTACGGTAATCTACGTTAGTCCATTTTGTATTATTAACAAACTCAGTTAGGGAACGCTCTAAGGTCTTAAAGACTTGCAGATTGGGATTCCCTGTTTGTTCTGCGTTAATTGCTACCTGAGCATTAAACTCCTGGGCGTTAAGATTAAAACCGAATATAAGTACTATAACTAGTAAGAATCTATACATTTCTTAGCGTATTAATTTCGTTGAATATATCTTGAGCAACTGCTGCTTTCGTTTTTAGTTCAAACGCTTTAATCTCAAATTTATGATTAATCAAACTTACTTTATTTGTCTTTCCTTTGAAACCTGCTCCTTTGTCATTAAGAGAATTAAGAACTATTAAATCTAAATTTTTATTTTTTAGTTTATTTTTAGCATTTTCTTCTTCATTATCCGTTTCTAAAGCAAAGCCCACCAAAAATTGATTTTTCTTTTCGGCTCCCATCCATTTAAGAATATCTTGTGTTCTCTCTAAATCTATCGAAAACGCAGTGTCCGCTTTTTTAATTTTTTGATCAGACACATGTTTAGGTCTATAATCGGCCACTGCAGCTGATGCAATTGCAATATCGCAATTATTATAATTAGAAACTACTGCATCATACATGTCTTTTGCACTAATGACATTGATAACATTAACAAAACTATGATCGACTTTAAGTGATGATGGCCCTAAAATTAAATCTACTTGTGCTCCTAGATTTGCAGCTGCACATGCTAGCTCGATCCCCATTCTACCACTAGAATGATTTCCAATAAATCTAACTGGGTCAATTGCTTCGTAGGTAGGACCAGCGGTAATCAATACTCTTTGTCCTTTTAACGGAAGCTTACTTACAATGTCTCTTTCTAAGAAATCAACAATACCCTCTGGTTCTGCCATACGACCTTGCCCTACTAAACCACTTGCTAGTTCTCCTGATTCAGCCGGAATCATGATATTACCAAATTCTTGTAATTTCTTAAAAGTCTCGTGTGTAGAAGGATGTTTATACATATCCAGATCCATAGCCGGAGCAAAATATACTGGGCATTTAGCAGATAGATACGTAGCAAGCAACAAATTATCACTATTACCTGTTGCCATTTTAGATAATGTATTGGCTGTAGCCGGGGCTATAATCATAAAATCTGCCCACAATCCCAGGTCTACATGATTATTCCATACTGCATTTTCATCTTCTTGATCATAAAAAGAAGAATGTACAGGGTTTTTGGATAATGTAGATAATGTAAGCGGCGTTATAAAATCTTTGGCTGCAGGTGTCATTACTACTTTTACTTCGGCACCAGCTTTAATGAACAAACGCACTAAACCTGCTACTTTGTATGCAGCAATACCAGCGGTGACACCTATTAAAATTTTTTTACCGCTTAAAACAGACATAAACTTATAAAGATTCTGTGTCTGTTTTTGTATTTCTATGATAGATCTTATCTTCTAACCATTCTTGTACCGCTAAAGCATGTGGTTTTGGCAATCTCTCATAAAATTTAGAAACTTCTATTTGTTCTTTGTTTTCAAAGATTTCTTCTAAACTATCATTGTAAGTCGCAAACTCATCTAATTTCTCAAGAAGTTCCTTTTTAATATCTGTATTAATCTGAGTTGCCCTTTTAGATATTATAGAAATCGCTTCGTAGATATTATCTGTTGGCTGATCAATACGGTTTTTATCGATTGTAGTAGTATTTACCGGAGCATTACTTTTTTTCAAATCCATCTTCTACTTTATTTTCTGTTTATAGTTTTCTAATCGTAGCTTTATATCTTCTGCTATTTTTTCCGCTTTTTCTGTATACTCTCCCGATTTATAATATTTTTTATAATTATTATAATATCCTTGAGTAATTTCAAGACGGTCTTTCACCAAATCCTCATAACTACCAATAGCTAAAAGATATTCGGATTCTAACTTGTAATATAACACTTTTTCTCTGAAAGGCGATCCAGGATAGTCTACCAGATAATTATCAAAAGCCGAAATAGCCACTTTATAATTTTGTCTGTGATGGTATTTCTTAGCTATCTCGTATGCCTTTCTTTCTTTTTTCTCTCTAAGCTCTGCAACTAAAGTATTTGCTTCTGCTAATCTTTCACTTTCTGAAAATGTATTGATAAACGATTGCAACTTTTCTATAGCCGTAGTTGTCTCGGTTTGATCTAAGCTATATCTAGGTGATAGTTGATAATAACTTTTTGCACTCTTAAATGCAGCCTCTTCTTTTTTATCACTATTAGGATACGATTTCACAAATCTCTCAAACTGATATCCTGACAAATAATAATCTTCTAATTGGTAATACGTATCAGAATAATAGTACATTATTCTTTCTGCTTGCGGTTTTCCTCTATATTGAGGAACGATTTGTTCAAAAATCCTCAACGCTTTTTTATACTTACCTTCTTTATATAACCCTTCGGCCATTTTATACTTAGGAGAAAGATCATCATTCCTAAGTACTTTTTGGTACTCACTACACGATCCAAAGGTTAACACAAAAATAAGTAAATACAATAATCTCTTCATAGCTTAAAAAACATCGTGCAAAAATATGTATTTCTGCGGTATTACAAAAACTTTAGCCCATCAATTCGTCAGTCTTTATTTATCAGTATTTAATCAGTGGAAAAATACTTTAAAAAATACTTTTAAATACTATCGACTTTAGGACACTTTAATAACTATATAATTGAAAGGTTGTTGCAGAATATATCGTATATAAATTCAAAAAAAAGAGATTTTACGACTTATCTGACTCATTAGTATATGTTTTATCTAATTTAT
Source organism: Aquimarina penaris (assembly GCF_040786285.1). Classification (NCBI taxonomy): domain Bacteria; kingdom Pseudomonadati; phylum Bacteroidota; class Flavobacteriia; order Flavobacteriales; family Flavobacteriaceae; genus Aquimarina; species Aquimarina penaris. Next base: position 1,884,014 of record NZ_JBFMKQ010000001.1, on the reverse strand, counting down.
TGTGGTCAAGAATAGTATACCCATGATCATCATAATAGAATGCAGGCATGAAACTATGGTCTTCTTTGATGTTTTTTAACACATATGAATGAACTTGGTGGACTTCCTGATTAAAAGATTCATCATAATAACTTACCAGTATTAACAGTTCTCCATTTAGTTGCAATAACCTTTCTCTATCAAATTCTTGTAATGGACTTGATTCGTCTATTGCATGAACAATAGTCCATGTCGTTGGGAGATACGTAATCGAATTACGTTCTAATTTAAGGTTATAAAAACTATTAACATACTTTTTATTCTCATCTTGCTGAGACAAAGCTAGCGTAGCTTCTATTTTGGGGTGAATCATCACGTTTGCAGTCTTGCTCATTAATCTAAACATAATAGAATCTACTTCATTATGCTTCTTAAGAATCATACTACTGCTAAATCTAATATTTGCTCTAGGTCTAGAAAATCGTCCGTACAACAACCCTGTGATAAAAGAAAAACTAAGCAATCCTATCAAGGCTTCGAATGAGGATATTACCCCAAACAATAGTCCTTTAGGCGCCATCGCCCCATAACCTACTGTGGTGATTGTTTGTGCTGAAAAAAAGAATGCATTAAGAAAGTCTTTAAAAATACTTCCGGTAGGTTCTGCTATATTAGATATACCCAATATGGTATACATGATTGCAAATAAAACATTGATTAAAATATACCCCAGTACAACCCATAAAAAGAATTTCCACCAACTGATACTTATTAGGTATTCATAGCTTTCTGACAAAGAACCAGATCTATTAATATGCTTAATGCTAAAAGAGCCATCTGGATTAATAAAACGCTTAGCGTGTCTATTCGACGATCTTCCTATTCCTGGATCTTTAATTTTTTTAGCCATGAAGTTTGAAAACTATTAATTTTCAATAAACGTTCTAATTTTTTTTGCCAAATCTTGGGAAACAGGTATTAATGGCAAACGAAGATTATCTTCACAAACACCTTTTATCTTTAAAATATGCTTTATCCCTGCAGGATTTCCTTCTTCAAAAGCATAATCTATAATAGGTAAAAGTGTATATAGTATACTAAATGCTTTCTCGGTTTCACCAGACAATCCTAATCTAATCATCTCTGAAAATTCTTGAGGAAAACCTTGACCTATAACACTAATCACTCCGTCTCCTCCAGCAGCAACTGCTGGTAACGCTAATGTATCATCTCCCGAAATAACCAGAAACTCTTTAGGCTTGTCTTTAATAATTTTTAATACCTGAGTAACATCTCCAACAGCTTCTTTTATTCCAACTATTTTATCTAATTGCGCTAGACGTAATGTTGTATTTGCAGTCATATTAGTCCCTGTTCTTGAAGGAACATTATACAACAAAATAGGTATTGGAGTATGATCGTTTATTGTTTTATAATGCTGATAAATACCTTCTTGATTGGGTTTATTATACATCGGAACTACAGAAAGTATTGCATCAAAATGCGACAAATCGGTTTCCTCTATTTCTTTAAGAATTGCAGCTGTGTTATTTCCACCAATCCCAATAACCAAGGGTAATCTTTTGTCGTTTACATTTACGATATGTGCTACTAATTTTTTCTTCTCCTCTTTAGAAAGTGTAACCGATTCGGCCGTAGTACCTAATACTACAAGATATTCTACGTTACCTTCAATACAATAATTCACAAGTGATGTAACGCCTTGATAATCTATAGAACCATCTTTACTAAATGGAGTCGCTAATGCCACACCTGTTCCTCTAAGAAAACCACTCATACTAAATAATCTGTAAAATTTTTAAATATTTCTTAAGTTCTGAGATAAAGAGACTGGTATCATTTGTTGTAGACCCAATAATCAAATCATTTATTCGATTATCTACCTCTGCGAAACCAATTTTTAGTTTTGCTTTAGAAGCAACTGCAACATAGTTCAACTCGAGCTTATCTTCCTCATAAAAGTTAATCAACACATCATAATCTTTACGTATGAAATCTTGTAAAACCCCATTCTTTATTGAACCATTAACCGCAAAGCTTTTATCATTATAAAAGGCAGCATCCTTATCATCTTCTATATCTTTATCTTCTTTATACCCTACTATCTTTAAATTTCCAGGTGTAACTCCTAATTCATTTGCTAACTTTACTATAGACGACTTATTGATTGAATAAGACGCATCAACAAGCACCGCAAGGGTTTTAAGAGTAGAAATATTTGGAGAAGAAGAATCTCTTTTCTTCAAATGAGTTTCTATACTTTTCTTTATTGCATTTCTTTTAAGACCCTTTAAAATCATTTATAAAAAAGATTAAGAAGCCACAAATGTAGCTATTTTACAATTTAAAATCACCTTGACAGCTTCAAGAATAAACAGAAATATTAGATCCTCCAAGATTACTTATCCTGGCGACTAATCTTTCTTTTATGTTTTCATCAAAATACCAAGTCACATAGCTCAAAGGAATCACCTGGATTCCAACACGATACAAAACTTTATATCGTTCTATAGAAAAAGAAGCTTTAAAATCACCCGGATAACCTATTAGATCAATTCCCAGATATTTCCCATTTTTCTCTATTAGAATATCTACTATTAACCCTGATAGCTGATATCCTACATAATAATTAACATCTAATTTACTTACATCCAAAAACTCACATATTTCTTTCACAAACAAATCCAATTGATTTTCTTGTGTCACCATAGCACTTCTATCACTTGTTGATTTTTCTATGTACCCACGAAGCAACGAATCAAATTTTAATTCTCCTACCGTGGCAGACAAAAATACTTCTTGCAAGTTTCTAGCTCTTGTAATCATAACATTAAAAACATCTGCCCTGTTGAGATAATTTAACGCACTATGATGTGAATCATTATCTACTGCTAATGAAATAATAATTACATCCCGTTCATCACCTTGAAAAGAATACGGAGTACCCAACCTCATATTATGTTTGTGCAGCTGATTTAAAGAGATTTCTTTTCTTAGTATTTTACCCAGATAGGTTACTTGATCTCTAAATGGTGAAATTACTCCAATAGTAGTAGCTTGCTTTTTTTGTACACCATCCTCACTTTTAATAAGGTTTTTTACATATTCAACAACAGATAAGGCTTCAGCTTCATTTACTCCTTTACTATTTCTTTCGCCTTCAATCTTATGAATAAAAACAGACTTTTGATTTTTATACTTCGGAAGATCATTCATCACTAATAATGAATTATCATAAAATGATTCATTACTATAACGAATAATATCTGGCAAGGATCTATAATGTTCATTAAGGAGACTCAATTGTCCTGATGATTCTATATTTTCTAGAACAAAATCAAGAAGACTCTTTTTTCTATAATTAAACATCTCATCCCATAAAATATTGTGCTTTCTGGCGAGTGCAAGCATTTGCTGTTTAGACAAAAAACTTACATGCCTTAATTGTTTAGGATCACCGGTGATCACAAGTTTTTTTGCTCTTTGCATTAGAGGCAACACTCCAGCCATATCACATTGAGTGGCTTCATCAATGATTAAAAGGTCAAACATTTCTTTCTTTAAAGGAAGGACCTCGGCAGCTTTATCAATTTTTACCAGCCAAATCGGAAGGGCGTCAAGAACAATATCAAAGTTTATCGATTCTAATGCATCTGCTTTCATTGATACATCTTCATTCCTAAGAGAGTTTACCAGCTTTTGAAGTTCTTTCCAGTTAAAATCTACCCTATCTTTTATTTTACCTAATACCTGCCCCATTAATTTTTTATTAGCCTCTTTAATACTTTTATTAAGGGAAGACATGTATTCGTCAATCAATATCCATTCTTGTTGTTGCCATTGTTTAAAAAGTTTTAACCACTGAAGTTTTATGCTTCTTACTATTCCTGGTTTTTTAAGAATAGTAAATGTTAGCTCAGCACTTCTTGTATCGATTTCCGAAAATTCTAATTCTATTTCTCGTAATCTTTTATTTAGATCATCCAGGTGTGCAAAATCTTTATCAATTTCACTTCTAAAAGGCAAATTATCAAACCGATACAAAAACTTCTCTAGACTTGCTATTAATGACATCTTATATCGTGCTCCACCTGCTTTCATTCTATACCTGCCAACAGAAAAAGATTCTAATTTATCCGATATCACTTGTAATGCTTCATCGGTTCGTGTGGCGACAAGCACACTTTTCCCTTGACTTAAATAATCTATTGCAATAGCTGCAACAGTATATGACTTACCTGTTCCCGGAGGACCAACAACTACAGACTTATTCATTTCGTTAGCCGCTTTAATACTTTTCTCTTGCGCCGCATTAAGAATAAATGGCTTAATTGATGGAGTATATTTTTCTCTCTCTGCAGAAGTATAATTACCAAGATATGACTTAATAGCCAATGAGAAATCCAAGGTATTCGATAGTTGCTCTAATTCATTAACCACATTCTGAATGTTATTAGCTTTACTAGACACCATTACTCCCGCAGTCGGAAGCAATTTAAAACAGTCAAAATTTTTATCGGTTGTAGCATTAAATTGTTTTCTTACCGCCGATGGTTTAAGTAATTTAGGAAATAATGGAATTTCTTCAGAAAAAGAAATATTAGAAATGTGTTTTTCAAATAAACGTTGCATTCGAGCAATAAATGGGTAATCTATTACTTCTTCATCTAACAAAACCGTAAATTCTTCCTGAAACTTTTCAAAAGAAAAATTAAAATCCAGTGTTCTAAGAAAACCATAATTTACCTGCCTGTCTTCTATATGCAAATTTATGAAGTATTCTCCATCAAGCTGTTGCTCTATTCTTGAAGGGTAAAAAAATATTGGAGCACATACTTTTAGTGTTTTTTTATTAAATAATTTTCTTTTTCCGACTAAAAAAAGAGAACAATAAAACAGTTGCTTATCCCTCTTATACAGCTGAAGATTTTTTGACAAGACCTCCCCTTCCTTACTTGGAAGGTATTGATGTTTATATTTACCATTAATCAATTCTTCTTCTAGATTTTGAAGAATTTGGTTTTCAAACTTAGAAGAAAAGAAATTCTCTATACTAAACTCTCTATTATCTGCCTTATAACAGTCTGTTAAGTATTTAACTAGCGATGAAATTTCCAATATTTTTCTCTTTATACCTTTTATTAATTACTAAATATAAAATAAAGTTAACCCGCTGTGCATTTAGGAAAATCATTACAAAAAAAGCGTCAATTCGAGTATTTTGCGTAATGAAATGAAGACAAAATGTATCGAGAATAGCTTTTTTTAACCAATAATCCTATTCTCGATAGCTCTGCTGAGCCAGTCGAAGCACTCGAATTGACGGAGTTTGGTTAAAAAATATCTAAATGCACAATGGGTAAAGTTAATGCGAATATAAAGTATAAATAATTTAGACATAGCATTCAATTATCTTATCGAATTAAATCCTATAAATACTTCCCTTTTGAAACTTTGGTATCTATGAGTTTTGTTTCTACAAAAAACCTTGTAAAAAAATAGAGGCTCAATATTTCTGCAATATTAATAAGAACAGTAAATACTTTAGAATAATAGTACAATTCATTGATACCAAGAAGAGCATTCACAAACAATGCACAACAAGCAGATATAAAGACATATATTGATTTCTCATATCTATTAGAAACATAAATAAAAAAGCTAACCACAAAGAACAGAAGCATACTTAACAAAACCACAACGACGCCAATCAATGAACTGTTAATGGCTGGCAAAGCTATTTCTGAAATAGACAGTATTAGATATATGATTAAAACTATACCTATTATCGATTGAGGTGAAATTAATGCATGTAATCTGATATCGTCTTTTTTTATAAACCTTTTTAACAAAAACACACTTAACAGGTAATATATAGTAATAAGAAATGCTATGACATCATAATATTTTACAAAATCGATATACACAAAAATATTAGTTACCGTAATTGCAATCATACTCAAAGGAAATAAAACATTAACCTTTTCAACCGACTGCAAATACATAGCTATAAGAGGTATAACTATAAAAGGTTTAATATATAGAAGTAGTTTTTTATCAAAAAAAACCGCCACGCAAATAACGGTCAAAAAAATAAGGAAGAAAGACAAGTATGGTATGGTATTTTTTTTCAAGAAACTTTAAAAATTATGATATAAGATTGGCAAAATACAAATCCACAAATAAAACGTATTTATTATTAAAAATACTCCTCCTCACTTAGCTCCATATCCCTGTTCTTGGTTTCAATAAAAAAGCTGGTGAAAAAATAGAGGCCCGCAATTTCTGCAATATTAATAAGAATCGTAAATACCCTTGTATAATAATACAATTCATTTATGGCTAATAGTGCATCCACAAATAACGTACAACATGCTGCAATAAATAAATAAATTGACTTCTCGTATCTATCAGATATATAGATAAAGAAACTAATAGCAACAAACAAAAGAGCACTTATAACTATAATAGCTACCGACCCCGGTGAATCGCCAACTTTTGGTACAGCCATGTCAATTATAGAATATATTAAATAACCAATCAAAATCATACTTACAATTACAGGTAACGACACCAACCTGTCGAGCTTAATATCATCCTTAACAATGTAGTCTCTTAATAAAAAAATACATAGCACATAGAATGATGAAATCAGTATAGCGATACTATCGTAATATCTTATAAAATCGATATAATTAAAAATATCAGTAATTGAAATCACAATCATACTCAAAGGAAATAAAAGATTGATCTTTTTAACATGTACTAAATACATTATGATAAGAGACACAGGAATAATTGGCTTACTATATATCAACAACTTTTTGTCTAAAAAAATAGCTATATAAACCACTATTGCAAAAGCGCAAAAGAAAAATAAATATGTAATGTTTATTTTTTTCAAGAAATTCTAATAATTATCTAGTAGCTATTAACAAAATACACATCGCCAATACAAAACATATTGGGCTTCTAAAAATAATCCTCTTCATTTGCCACCAACTTATGTTGTTCCATAAAAAATTTTATTAAAAAAAACTGACCTAAAATCTGCAAAAGAGTGGTGATCACGAAAAATATTTCTACAGAAACATATAGTCTATTTAAAGCTGCAACAATATTAACAATTAGAAAACAAGATGCAGCTACCATTAAAGAATAACTAACCACTGTTTTACTATTTAAATAAATATAGTAACAAACTCCTATAAATAAAGCAAAGAAAAAAATAAGCATTACAAGAACTAAAACATGATTATTAACTCTAGGCAAAATCAATTGGGCAACCGAGAATAAAACATAAGCAATTAAAACCATTGATATTACCAACTGCAGTGTAAAAACCTTTTTTAAGCTAATCTTAATCAACTGCAAACTTTTCCATAGGATAACAATATTGAGGGCATAATACCCGGAAAGTAAAATATTTAAAATCTCAAAATTCCCTAAATAGTCTCGTAAGAATAGTATTTCACACACTAAACCTAACAACAAGCTAATTAAAACTAAATAGTTCCTATGCTCTGCATTAGCGATATAAAGTAAACTAAGAGCTATAATTACAGGAGGTTTAAAATAGATAATTAAACTATTATCAAAAATAGAAGCCAACAAGGTTAACAGACCTGCGAAGTAAAATAACCAGTATGTAAACTTTCTTATTCTCACATATGTATTTTTAATTAAAAACCTTCAAATTCTTCTGATTTAAGGGTTAGAGATTTTGTGATCATATAATTGACTAAAAAAACAACAGCTAAGGGTTCACATATTAGCATCAACACCTTTAATTCTTGAGATTGCAAATAAAATTTATCCAACAATAACATGAAGTCACTAAACGCAAAATTTAGCATCGACAAAAAAAACCAAAGCGATTTTTCTGACCGTATATTTATATAGTGCATTGCCCCTACTATTAGCAAAATATACAATAATAATAAATTAAGAAAACCTAATAGATACAGCTCTCCCATTTGATTTTTTATAGATACATATGCCATAAAAAAGATCACTGTATACAAAGAACTACCTAGTACTAATGTAAATACATCTCTACTATTATATTTAAATGATTTATGATTATAATATAAAAAATAAAAAAGCAAGAAATAAGCTATGATATGTCCTATCATCTGAAAACCAATTACTTTATTAATAGTAAAAAAAACGATTAACTCTTCGGCTAAAAGAGTTAATAGAACTATAACGTGAAAAAATCTTACTCTTTTTGTGCTTACAAAGTAGAGCATAGTAATGAGTACAGAGAGAATCATATTGGAATATAAGTACACTATATAATTTCCAAATACAAAACCAAGTACTTGTGATATGATCAAAAAGGAAATAACAAGTTTTAGTAATTTCTCTCCATTCATTATTTTTTTATACTCAAGGATTAATCTTCATTAATTCTGAGTAATACCCGTAAGCAGATAGTGTGATTTTCTCAACACAATATAGGGAATTTAAAACAATTAAAAGTTCTTAACCAACTTTCAATCAAACTATATGCTTTTCATTTTCAAGGAAATGGGGTTAGCAATTTTGAATTGCACAAGAAAAAAAACGGCTAATAATTGGTAAATCGAATTTATGATTTCGAATTCGATAGAGGGTATATAAAACCTATTGAGAGCGAAACAGGTATCACTAACCACAAAATTCAAAACCGCAATTAGAAACCATAACGATTTTGCCGATCTTATATTTACATATTGAAAAACTGCCCCGGTTAAAAGTAAATATAATATTACTAAATAACTTACTCCATATGGTTTTATACCTCCCATTGCTTCATGGGTCACTGCATAAATTTCATAGGCTATATAAGTCCATGTTATAAAAAACACAGCTACATAAACTATATCGGTAACCCCATAATCAATAGGTCTATGATTTTTATATAAGTAATAAAACAGGATTAAATAACATGTGGTATAGCTTAAAAGCACATACATAAAACTATTATCAACATCTGTCAATAAAAAAATATCCCCTAGAAAACATAGCAATAATATGATTAGAAATATACCATCTGGTTTTTTCACATTAAACCAATACAACATAAAGAACAAAGGTACGGTCATAGGCTTTACATAAAGCTCTAAGACGGGTAATTGTGCAGCGGTACTTATAACACATAACCCACCTGTAATCAATAATAGTACTTTAATAAGTGTCCTTATTTTCATGTGATTTTATCAAGAAAATCGTCTTCGCTAATAATAGGAATCTCTAACTTACTTGCCTTTTCTAATTTACTCGGCCCCATGTTCGCCCCAGCGACAACAAAAGAGGTTTTGGACGATATCGAACTAGAGACTTTACCCCCGTTGTCTTCTATCATTTTTTTTAATTCATTTCGTGATATTTTTTCAAACACCCCAGAGACCACAAATGTTTGCCCGTTTAGCGTATCGGTTTGACTAGCAAGTTTATCTGCAGAGATTTCTAGCTGAACCCCGTATTGTTTCAACCTATTTACTAAAGTTTTATTTTCTTCAGAATCAAAGAATTCTCTGACACTTTGCGCTATTTTAATCCCAATTTCGTCTACATTTACCAATTCTTCTTCGGTTGCAATAACAATAGTATCGATAGTTTTGTAATGTTTTGCGAGTTTTTTGGCAACGGTTTCACCTACATATCGAATCCCTAAGGCAAACAATACTCTTTCGAAAGAGATTTCTTTTGATTTTTCGATTCCTGCAATAAGGTTTTCTGCACTTTTCTCTGCCATTCTCTCTAAAGGAACTACTTGTTCTTTTTTTAATTCATAAAGGTCTGCATAATTTACAATCAATCCTTCATTAACCAGCAACGCTACTGTCTCTCCTCCCAGTCCTTCAATATCCATTGCTTTGCGAGAAATATAATGTTGTATTCTACCAATAATCTGTGGAGGACAACCCTCATAGTTTGGACAATAATGCTGAGCCTCTCCTTCCTTACGCATTAGCACTGTATGACACTCTGGGCATTGACTAATGTATTGAGTAGACACCGAATCGGGCTCTCTTTTTTGAAAATCTACGCCCACAATTTTAGGAATAATTTCTCCTCCCTTTTCTACAAAAACAGTATCCTTTTCACGTATATCCAATTTTGCAATCTGATCAGCATTGTGTAACGAAGCTCTTTTTACTGTGGTACCCGCAAGCAATACTGGTTCGAGATTAGCTACCGGAGTAATGGCACCAGTTCTACCCACCTGGTATGTAATTTCACGAAGTACGGTGGTTACTTGTTCTGCCTTAAATTTATAAGCCATAGCCCATCTTGGGGCTTTAGCTGTAAAACCTAGCTCTTCTTGTTGTTGAATGTTATTCACTTTAATCACTACTCCATCGGTCTCATATGGTAGATCATGCCGATGCTCATCCCAATATGCCACAAAATCTAATACTTCGGTAATGGTATTTACCTTTTTAGATTCAATGGGCACCTTAAACCCCCATTCTCTAGCTTTTTCTAAGCTCTCGAGTTGAGTTGCAATCTTTAATCTATCTCCGGTGATATTGTACAACAAACAATCCAGAGGGCGTTTTGCTACTTCGCTACTATCTTGTAACTTTAAACTACCAGAGGCTGTATTTCTAGGGTTCATATAAGGGTCTTCTCCTGCCGCAATTCGTTCTTGATTCATCTTAGCAAACCCCTCATAAGGTAAAACAATCTCTCCTCGTATGTCAAACTTTGGAGGAAAATCACCCTTTAGTTTTAAAGGAACAGATTTAATAGTTTTTATATTGGTCGTTACATTATCTCCCTGAATACCATCTCCCCTGGTAACAGCTCTAACCAGCTCTCCTTTTTCATAGGTTAAACTAATTGATGCTCCGTCGTACTTAAGTTCACAAGTATAATTGACCTCACCGTCGACCATTTTTTTGATACGTTTTTCCCAATCAAGCAGATCTTCTCTCGAATATGAATTATCTAAAGAATACATTCTATGGTCATGAACCACAGTTTCAAAATTTTTGGTTATCTGCCCCCCAACCCTAAGTGTTGGTGAATTAGGATCATAAAACTCGGGGTGTTTTTCCTCTAAAGCTTGAAGCTCTTTGAGCATTATATCAAATTCATAATCACTTATCACCGGTGTATCCAACACATAATAATTATAATTATGTAGCCTTAGATCTTCTCGTAATTGATTGATTTTTTGTTCTGTAGTCATGTATTAAAATCGAGTTTTCAATAATTTACACAAGTTGATTTTCCTCCCTTCCTTAACTTTACATCGAAACCTTCTTCTTTTGAAGAAGAGAGACTAAAAATTATTGTATAAATCGTAATTCTAACTTCGTAATTCGTAAATTAATTTATGTTCTGTCAGGTTTTAACCATTTAGGTACTTGCACAGGTTTAAAAGTTTTCATTTTTTCTAATAAACGGTCTATATCATCATCAACAAGAAGTAATTCATAATTTTCCATTTTTAAGAACCCTCTTCTTACCATGTTTTCTAACAACCCTAAAAGGTGATCATAAAACCCACCAATATTTAAAAGGCCGATTGGTTTTTGATGCAACCCCAGTTGTGACCAAGTTATGATTTCGAAAAGCTCTTCTAAGGTACCAAACCCTCCTGGCAATGTAATAAATCCATCACTAATCTCATGCATTTTCATTTTTCTTTCATGCATATTATTCGTAGTAATCAATTCACTTAACCCTTGGTGAACAACTTCTTTCAATTTAAGAAATTCTGGAATTACACCAATCACTTTTCCTTTATGAGCCATCGCACCTTTAGCAACTTGTCCCATTATTCCAATTTTGGCAGCCCCATATACCAAGGTGATGTTTTTTTGCGCAAGCTTCTCTCCTAACAGAAGTGCTTCAGAGATTACTTTGATATCATTACCTTCACTACTTCCACAAAACACACAAATTGAATCTAAATTACTCATATCTTATAGTTTAGTTTATACGTGCACGTATCATTCGATTATTCTCATTCAGATCTTTGCGCAATATAACCGAAGTAAAACCCGAAGTCTCAATCATGTATTGGGTTTCTGAACCCAAATATTGATTAATCTCAAAATACAATGACCCTTCAGAATTTAAACTTTTTTTTGCCAATTCAGTGATCTTTTTATAAAAAACAAGAGGATTATCATCTTCAACAAATAATGCTTGAGACGGCTCATTATTAAGAACATTCGGTTTCATCTCTCTTTTTTCTAACTCTCTAACATACGGGGGGTTCGATACAATAACATCAAAACTCTGAGGCAAATCATCAATTTTTAAAATATCAGCATGAATACATGTTACTTTTACTTGATTTTTCTCTGCATTACGCTTTGCAACCTGAAGTGCTTTTTCTGAAATATCAATTGCATACACTTGTGCTTCAGGTAAGTTTTTGGCCAATGTAACAGCGATGCAGCCACTACCTGTACCGATATCTAAAATACGAATTTGTTTTTTTGCATTGCTTTGATCATTTATAATCCAATCTACTAATTCTTCGGTTTCTGGTCTTGGAATTAAAACATGCGGGGTAACTTTAAAATCCAACCCAAAAAAATTAGTCTGACCAATAATATACTGTATGGGTTCCTGTTTTTCTAATCTTTTTATAGCATCTCTAAAACCCGTAATCTCAATTTCTGAAAGTGTTTTCTCTAAGTTTATCGCTACCTCTACTCTGCGCATCCCCAAAAAACTTTCCGAAAGCAAATAAAAAAACGACAACACCTCTTCTGTATCGTAGATTCCTGATAGAGAATTTAAAAAATTAGTCCTTAGATCTTTTATATTCAATTTGAAGTCTGTTTTCTATTATAGATCTTTTATCATCCAAGCTTGGCAGCTAAAATGCCCCGTATCCCCCACAGGACCGTCTAAATCTGTAAAACCTACTTTTTTGTACAATTTTCTTGCTGCTTTCATATAAGGCATGGTTTCTAAGTAACACTTAGTAAAACCTTGCTCTTTGGCAAAGTCAAGGCAGGTGTTTATCATTTTATACCCTAATCCTTTCCCTCTGGCAATAGGTAAAAAATACATTTTCTGAAGTTCGCAGGTATCTGGGCTTCCATTCTCTAAAGGCGCAATTCCTGCGCCACCAATAATACCCCCCTCTTCTTCTACAACAAAATAAGACCGATTACTAGTATTGTATGTTTCGTACATGATATCAAGAGCCTCATCTTCAAACACTGTTCCTACTTTAGGAATTCCCATTTCGGTTAAAACCTCTCTAATTATCTGAGCAATCGTTTGATTATCTTCAGGCTTTATCTTCCTTATTTTTATTACCCCCATTATATTTTTAAATACTACTTTTGCCTTATCAATTATTTCAGATAAGAATATTCTTATGAACTCCTTTTGGATACAAGATCGCCTCTAGTAAGGATACTGAAATATACGTCAAATCTAATCAGGAATCAATGAAGAAGTTTTTATTATTATTAACAATATTAATGCTTATTACCAGCTGTTCTATTTCTAAAAAACCAGAGTTTAAGTACGTTGGTAATCTTAAGGTTAAAAACATTGGTCTACGCAATATAACACTTAAAGCAGATGCGGTTTTTAACAACCCAAACAATCTAAAGGGCAAACTCTCTATAGATGATATTCATGTTTTTGTTGATAACATAGATGTTGGTACCATTTCTTCTGAGGAGTTTGATGTTCCTGCCCAAAGTGAATTTGCAATTCCTCTAGAAGGCACCTTTTCTTTGTCTAAAATTTACGAGAAAAATAAAACCAGCATCCTGGGAAGTGTCCTTAAGGTAATCCAAACCGATTCTCTTAACATACAATATAAAGGAAGTATTAGATATCACTTAGGCAGCTTTTCTTATCCATACAAGATTGATAAAGAGCAAAAAATATCTTTACAGTAAATTGGCAATACACGAGAAATACATAAAAAGATGCATCCAACTAGCTAAAAATGGCCTGGGAACCACGTATCCAAACCCATTAGTTGGTAGTGTTATCGTTTATGATGATAGAATTATTGGCGAAGGTTGGCACTATCAAGCCGGAGAGCCTCATGCCGAAGTACATGCTATAAGATCGGTTAAAGATCATTCTCTATTAAAAGATGCAACCATTTATGTAAGCCTTGAGCCTTGTAGTCACTATGGAAAAACACCTCCTTGCAGTGATTTGATTATTGAGAAAGGGATTAAAAAAGTAATTATAGGCACCATAGACCCATTTTCTAAAGTATCTGGCACCGGAGTTCAGAAATTAATGAATGCTGGCTGCGATGTTATTGTTGGTGTTTTAGAAAAAGAATGTACAGCGCTAAACAAAAGGTTTTTTACTTTTCATAAAAAAAAGCGCCCCTACATTATTCTTAAATGGGCTCAAACCCTAGATCATTTTATCGCTCCCGAAACAAGAAACGATAGAGCACCAATTTGGATTACTAATTCAAACTCCAGACAATGGGTTCATAAATGGCGCGCAGAGGAGCAAGCCATTCTTGTAGGCAATCAAACCATTATCAAAGACAACCCTAAACTCACCACCAGAGACTGGCCCGGTAGCAATCCTATTAGAATTGCAATTGACACATCGGGTAAAATACCTACCGATTCTGCCATAGTAGACAAGACCGTTTCTACTATAATAATTACTCGCGAAGAATTTAGAAAAGAGAACAGCAAAAACCTTACGTATGAGGTGATTAATGCAAGGGAAGAGATTTTACACGAACTTTGTACTATTCTTCATAAACACGAAATTCAATCTATCATTATAGAAGGAGGCACACACACGATACAATCATTTATTGATGAAAATCTTTGGGACGAAGCAAGGGTTTTTGAAGGAAACACTACATTTGACAACGGCATCAAAGCTCCTATACTAAAAGGAAATTTATTTTCTGAAGAAAAAATCATAGATGACACCCTAAGAATTTATCAAAATGATTAAAACGATAATTTTTGATTTTGGAGATGTCTTTATCAACTTAGATAAAACAGCCACAATTAGAGAGCTCTCTACCCTGGGTGATATTCGATCTCTCCAAGAAATGCAGGAGATTAATAATTTATATGAGGTTGGAAAAATTTCTACTTCAGAGTTTATCACTTTGTTTCAGGAATTATTTCCAAAAGCTACTAAAACACAAATTATCAATGCGTGGAATTCTATTTTACTTGATTTTCCAAAGCATCGGTTAGAGTTTATTCAAAACTTAGCTTCAGAACAAAACTACAAACTAATCCTACTTAGCAACACTAACGAGTTACATATTAACTGGGTTAAAGAAAATATCACATTTTATAAGCAATTTAAATCCTGTTTTGATACTTTTTACCTTTCGCATGAAATTCATTTAAGAAAACCTACACCTGATATTTTTGAATTCGTTCTACAAGAACATAAAATTCAGCCATCAGAAACCATATTTATTGATGACACCAAAGAAAATACAGATGCTGCAGCTACATTGGGGATCCACACCTGGAACAACAACCCTAAGACAGAAGATATCACAAACTTATTTACCATAAAATCTGATTTATTTTGATTTATTTAATTCTTAGCATTGTAGCCTCAAGCTTAATTTTGGTAATCTTTAAGCTATTTTCTAAATATAATATAGACACACTACAAGCTATCGTAATTAATTATGTAGTGGCCTCAATCTCTGGGATTATTGCTTACTCTGCTCCAATAGACATCGTTTCTGTATCAAAAGAAAGCTGGTTCTATGGTGCTATGGCTTTAGGTGTAATTTTTATATTAGTATTCAACTTAATAGCCATCACTACTCAAAAAAATGGCTTGTCTGTAGTTGCTGTAGCTACTAAAATGAGCTTAGCTATTCCTATTATTTTTGGAATCATAGTATACCACGAAAGTACTGGTGCACTAAAACTAATTGGGATCCTTATTGCTTTAGTCGCTGTATACATGACTTCGATGAAAAATGCCGAAGGAATTTCTATAAACAAAGACAATCTAATTTTCCCGCTATTGGTTTTTATCGGAAGTGGAATTATAGACACAAGTCTTAAGTTTTTTGAAACCAACTATGTAGCAGAAAATGATGTTCCGGTGTTCTCGGCTTCTATTTTTGGATTTGCAGCAATCATCGGGATTCTAATATTGTTGTTTAAAGCAATAAAAGGCACTCTTAAACTATCTTTAAAGAATATTATTGCCGGAATCGGATTGGGAGTACCTAATTACTTCTCAATTTACTTTTTAATAAAAGCTCTACGATACGACAAGATGGACAGCTCTACAGTGTTCACAATAAACAATGTAGCTATACTTTTGGTCTCGACAATTGCAGGTATTATACTTTTTAAAGAACGATTAATACTTAAAAACTGGATAGGTCTAATGCTAGCCATTATCAGCATTATTCTTGTAGCTTTTTCTATATAAACTAAATTGATTGGAAACAAAAGACACATACAAAACAATTAACTCCCCGGGAAACGAAGCGCTATTTAAGGATAGAAACAGTAAGTTTTTCGGATACACATTCCCAGTATCTACCGAGGAGCAGGTGAAGCAATATATTGAAGACCTGAAAAAACAACATCACTCTGCAAGACATTGGTGCTATGCCTGGCAAATAGGGACAGAAAACATCAGATATCGCGTTAATGATGATGGCGAACCTTCAAATTCTGCAGGTCAACCTATTTACGGACAAATCCAATCTTTTGATGTCACTAACATATTAATCATTGTAGTACGCTACTTTGGGGGTGTAAAATTAGGAGTTGGAGGCTTAATTAACGCTTACAGAACCGCTGCACAATTAGCCTTAGAAAATTCAAAAATCATAGAAAAAACAATTAACATCAACTTTATCGTTTCTTTTGAATATAAGGATATGAATAAAGTGATGCGTATTATTAAAGAAAATACTATAAAAATTACAAAACAAGAGCTCGAATTGAATTGTAAATTATATATTTCAGTCAGAAAAAAAAATGCCGATAAAATAAAAGAGGTTTTTTCCCCGTTGTATGAAATAGAAATTAAAAGATCAGAAGATTAGTGACTTTTAATTTTTTCAATTAAGTAAGAGGGACATGGAATAGGTTTTCTTGTTTTACTATCGACAAAAACCAGTGTTGCAGAAGCTGTTGTTAGTGATTCACGATTTTCATTAAAAATTTCAAAATCAAAAATAATTCGTGCTGTAGGAATTTTCCTTAATGAAGTTTTAACAGTCAATTCATCATCGAAGAAAGCAGATTTAGTAAATTTAAAGTCTAAAGTAAACACAGGAAGCATAATGCCATTTTCTTCCATTGATTTATAAGAAATACCCAATCGGGATAACCAATCAATTCGCGCTAATTCTAAATACTGCGCGTAGTTGCCATGGTGAACAACTCCCATTTGATCCGTTTCTGAATATCGTACTTTTAAAATAGTTTCTGAGGTGATTGGCATAAAATAGAATATTATAAATTATAAACGTTATTAAAAGTAGTACTATCAAATTATGCAAAAAAAATAATTAAAATTCAACCCCCTAATCGTTTTTTTTTTACATTTTTTGTTCACATATTTGTCATGCAAAAACAGTAAGGAGTTTTTCAACAATTCTTTTTAGTAACTTAACCAAAGTAAACCTAACTACAGGAATGAATGTAACCGCGCAATCAGTTTGGGATAATTGTCTATCTTTTATAGAAGACAACATCACTCCACAAGCTTTTAAAACTTGGTTTGAACCAATTAAAGCTGTAAAACTTACAGATGGCGCTTTAAGTATTCAAGTTCCCAGTAAATTTTTCTATGAGTGGCTAGAAGAGCATTATGTAAACCTACTCAAAGTTTCTTTAACTCGTGAGTTAGGAGAAAGTGCAAAACTGGTTTATGTTATTAAGATGGAAAACACATATGGCAATAAAAAACCATTTACCGAAAAAATTCCAAGCTCTAATCGTACTGCAGTTAACTCCCAAGAAGTTGATGTGCCTATAAAAAGCAAAAATCCAGAGCTTAAAAATCCGTTTGTCATCCCCGGAATACGGAATGTTAAAATAGAATCTCAACTTAATCCAAGTTATAATTTTGAAAATTTCTTAGAAGGAGACTCTAACAGATTAGCTCGATCTGCTGGTATGGCTGTTGCCAATAAACCTGGAGGAACATCATTTAACCCTTTACTTATTTTTGGTGGTGTTGGTTTAGGAAAAACACACTTAGCACATGCTATAGGTGTTAACATTAAGGACAATTATCCAGAAAAAACTGTTCTTTATATTTCCGCAGAAAAATTCACACAACAATATATAGAATCTGTAAAAAAGAATAATAGAAATGATTTTATTCATTTTTATCAAATCATAGATGTACTCATTGTAGATGACATTCAATTGTTATCTGGCAAAGCCGGTACACAAGATGTATTCTTCCACATATTCAATCATTTACATCAAAACGGAAAACAAGTAATTCTTACTAGTGACAAAGCACCTGTAGACATGCAGGACATTGAACAAAGATTACTTTCTCGATTTAAATGGGGATTATCTGCAGAGCTACATCAACCAGACTTTGAAACAAGAGTCTCTATTATCAAGAACAAACTATACCGTGATGGTGTAGAAATGCCAGAAGAAATTGTTGAGTTTCTAGCAAACAATATAAAAACTAATATTCGCGAACTAGAAGGAGCAATTATTTCCCTGATTGCACATTCTTCTTTCAACAAAAAAGACATTACTATTGACCTTGCAAAAGCTATAGTTGATAATTATGTAAAAAATACTAAACGAGAGGTTTCTATAGATTACATTCAAAAGGTAGTAAGCGATTATTTCCAAATGGATGTAGAAACCCTTCAATCCAAAACACGAAAGCGACATATCGTACAAGCCAGACAGCTTGCCATGTTCTTTGCTAAGAAACTTACGAAAGCATCACTAGCGAGTATTGGTACCCAAATAGGCAAAAGGGATCACGCCACTGTTCTGCATGCATGTAAAACAGTAGACAACCTATCTTCTACCGACAAGCAATTTAGAAAATACGTTGAAGACTTAGGAAAGAAACTTACCTTATAATTTCACTTACAATGGAAATCAAAATCTTAATGGTATGCCTTGGTAATATCTGTAGATCTCCATTAGCCGAAGGGATTCTAAAATCAAAACTTGATCCAAACAAATATATCGTAGAATCATGCGGAACAAGCAATTATCACATTGGCAGTAAACCTGACGCGCGTTCAATCGATATTGCAAAAAAGCATAACATTGACATAAAAGATCAAAGAGCAGCACAATTTAACATAAATAACTTCAAAACTTATGATTTTATTTATGTTATGGACAACTCAAACTATCAAGACATCATTAAACTTACAAACAATGATGAGGACAAAAATAAAGTAATTCTTATCCTGGAAGAACTCTATCCCAATAAAAACCTTGACGTTCCTGATCCATATTATGATAATGAGCAAGGTTTTGAAAATGTATACAAAATGCTCAATAAAGCATGTGATAATATCGTTATAAGGCTAGAGCAGCTTAGTTAACTTTTTCAGAAATAAAGTTTTTGTATATTTAAATTTCAATATAAAAACACACAACCCGATAAAACACCTAAAATCAATCAAAAAGAACTATACCCAAAACTAGTTATAAAACAAACCTATGGAACTTAAACCCCTAGAAGCCAAAGGAAAGCTGTACTTAATCCCAACACGATTAGGTGACGATGTACCCTTAGAAGTTCTACCTATATCAATCAAAAAGGTATTAGAACAGGTAAACCATTACATTGTAGAAAACGAAAAACCGGCAAGAAGATTTATAAAAAAGGTGAGCCCTAGTAAATCTCAGCGCTCTTTGATAATACATACAGTAAACAAATATACTGACACTTCAGAAATCCCAGGATACTTAGCCCCCTGTCTTAATGGAGAATCTATTGGATTATTGTCAGATGCCGGATGTCCGGGGATAGCAGATCCTGGTGCAGAAGTAGTACGTATAGCCCACGAAAAAGAAATACAAGTTATCCCACTTGTTGGACCATCATCTATTTTACTAGCAATGATGAGCAGCGGAATGAATGGTCAAAATTTTAGCTTTAATGGCTACCTACCAATCGATAAAAATGAAAGAAAATCCACGATTAAGCACTTAGAAAAAACTTCTTTGGAAAAAAATCAAGCTCAAATATTTATTGAGACACCGTATCGAAATGATAAAATGCATGCCGACCTTAAATCCATATTAAACGACAACACTAGATTATGCATTGCCTGTGACATCACCTTAACTACAGAGTATATCGTTACTAAAACTATTGCAGAATGGAAAAAAGAAAATGAAATTGACCTACACAAAAGACCAACCATATACATAATCCAAAGAGATTACTAAAAAATCACTGTGCAACTTTTGCTTTTCGATTTGGCACTACAAAAGAAGTGTCGTACCCTCCAAATCGTTTCATATAGTAACGAATAGTTGTTCCATACGCATCAGCAAAACCATCAACTCCTCCGGTGCGCAAATATCTTTTAACAGCATTTGGACCACCAAGATGTGCCGCAGCAAGAATCCCGGATTCTGTTACCTCAACCCCATTCATTGTCTTACCAGCAAACCACTTTATATCTCTTCGTAAAACCCATTTGTTTCTAGAAAGATAGGCGTAAAAAGCTTTTTCTTGAAGTTTTGGGTTATTTAGAAATTCCTTTCTACTTATACCTCTAACCCCAATTAAATCCAAAGTACTTTTACCGAACTGATATTTACCCATATACCCAAATTGGTTCACTACACCATAATCTCCTCGAGATTCTTTAAACGCAACAGCTTCTTTAAACCCTAAATAAGATTTACCAAGCTCAGGAGAAACAAATGTATTGTTATCCTCTATTTCGTTAAAGTTAGGTGCAATGTAATATAGATCAAGCCCTGCAGTACTATAAGCGCTAAAATCTGATTTTTTTGTTGTCGTAAAACTCAACAAAAGTATCCCCCCAATTGTAAGTATTATAGATAAACTTATTATCCTTTTTATCATATAAAAATTTTCTAAGTAGCCATTAAAAAAATGGTCCCCTCTACTTAAATTTTTGCCGTGCAAATATACAATGTTTTTTAAAACTATAAAGAACAAAGTGTTAAAAAAATTATTTCACTGATTATCAGTTAATTACGTAAAATATGAAGTGCAAAAAAGGTTAAAAAACTTAAAAATTCACTTAAAAACGACACTTAAACGTCAAATCAAGTGATTTTGTCGAACAAAATTATTCAGGATCTTTGATTAGTAATTAACAGAAAAATTAGGATTTTGTTAATAAATTAGAGCCTGTTTATCGAAAGAAATGTAATTCGTCGAGTTTTTTACTCGAATATTTAGGAGGTAATTTTACCGCCTAATTCCTTGTTTATTCACCCAGTCTATATACTGTTTTTTGTTTCGATTATGTTGCCTTAGAGTTTTAGCAAATTTATGATATCCCATGTTTTCTACGTTAGCTACAAAAAAGTAATATTCATGCTTTTCATAATTAAGCACAGCATCAATTGACGAAATATCAGGCATAGTTATAGGACCTGGAGGTAACTCTTTATATTTATACGTATTGTATGGGCTATCTAACTCTAAATCCTTATACAAAACCCTTTTGATAACGGTATCCCAATCATTGCGATGATTCTTAATAGCATAAATGATTGTAGGGTCGGCATCTAATTTCCAATCATTATTATACCTATTCATGTATACTCCAGCCACTCTAGGTCGTTCATCAACCTTGGCTGTTTCTTTTTGAACTATTGACGCGATTGTAATCACTTGACTTTGGGTCAACCCTATTTCTTTTGCTTTCAACATTCGCTTATCATTCCAAAATCGAGTATACTCTTTTAGCATCCTATCCCTAAATTGAACAGCAGAAGTATTCCAAAAAAACTCATACTTATTAGGGACATACATAGACAAGGCATTCTCTAAAGAAAGACTATTTTTACTCAAAAAAGCCTCTTCTTTAAACGCTTCCAATAAAGAAACACTATCTGCTTCAATCTGAACAGCAATCCTACCCGCTAAGTTTTCTAATCTTTCTTGATTATTAAAACTAAGTTGAATTGGTCTATTTTTACTTCGCAGAATATTTACAATATCATTATTATTCAGATCCTTATTCAAAATATATCGACCTGCTTTTATTTTGTCTATATACCCTTTCCTTCTTGCTATTCTATCAAAACTATAGATATCTTTAACCACTGGACTCATTAATTCAATAAGTTCTGTATATGTTGCTCCGGTAGGGATATATACTGTAGTTGTTTCGGATTCGAAATTTGTATTTGGCGAAAATACAGCCTGATACACATAGTATGCAAAAATTCCTCCGGCTACCATGCCCATTAACACAATTGCTAATAATATTTTTTTAATGTACATATATTAGTTGATATAAAAATTCGTCTTTATAAGTGTTGTTTACCAAATTCCATTCTTTTTTCACTCCAATTTTAGTGAACCCTTGATTTTCGAATAACTTAATACTCGACACATTATCCTCAGAAATATTGGCATACAACTGATGCAAATGCAGATGAGTAGCCCCATAGTCTACTATGAGTTGTAAGGCTTCTTTTCCATAACCTTGTCCTCGATTTTCTTTCTCTGCAATTAGAACACCCACCCCTGCTCTATTATGAGTAGGATTAAAATCAAATAAATCGATAAGACCCAATGTAGCATGATCATTAGAACAGATAACCAATCGCAATTGCTTTACTTCATAGATATCCTGATGCGCATTTTCTAAATATTGTTTTATCAAAAATCTAGAATAAGGTGTTTGAGTAGAGCTCATCTCCCAAATTTGTTCGTCATTTTCTATAACATAGACAAAGTCAAGATCTTCGGGTTCTAGAGCTCTTAAATAAACATTTTTACCCTTTAAAGTTAACATGTAATCTCTCCTTTAAAAACCTGCTCTGCAGGACCAATTAGAAAAATATCTTCATACCCATTCTTAGTCTCTTTAAATGTAACCTTTAACGCTCCTCCTTCGGTATGGATATCGATTTCTTCTTTATCCGTAAATTTTGTAGCATGCATAGAAAGCGCTACAGCCGTAACACCTGTACCACAAGATAGTGTCTCATCCTCTACCCCTCTTTCATAGGTTCGCACTGCAAAAAGATTTCCATTTTGCTTTTCAACAAAATTAACATTGCTACCGGATTCAAAATAAGGCGCGCCATTTCTAATTTTTCGACCTTCATTTTCAACATCAAAATCAGACAAACCTTTAACCATGGTTACATGATGAGGAGAGCCGGTATCTAAAAATAAGTGAGAATCGAATTTTTCTATTTCAGAAACATTTTGCATTTGCAGATATACTAAGCCATTTTTAATCTCTGCATGATGCTTACCATCAATTGCTGTAAAAGTAGCTTTGTCTTCAATAATTCCTAAAAAAGCAGCAAAAGCAACTAAACATCTTCCGCCATTACCACACATAGAACTTTCGTTTCCATCTGCATTATAATACACCATCGTAAAATCATCTTCTTGATTTTGAGGTAGTTCAAGCAACATAAACCCATCTGCTCCTATGCCAAATTTTCTGTCACAAAGTCTTGCAACTAATTTGGTATTATTTTTGGTCACTAATGATTCTCTATTATCAACGATAATAAAATCATTACCCGTACCTTGATATTTATAAAAAGTAAGAGTCATTATTCTTTCATTATATAGCGCAAAGGTACAAAGAATGTTAACATTAATCCGTTGTTAATTGTGAGTTAAATGTCATAAAAAAAGTATACTATAGTTGTAATTTTAAGAGTTATCTATAGTCTATTAAGATAATAGTAATAAAAATTAAATAATTAAAGAGAACGCAGATGAAACGATTTTTGAGTTTATTGGTTGTAGCCATTCTAGCCGGAATATTAACACTCGGAGCATACAAGGCCTTTTTAGAACCAGAACCCACTGTAATTACAGAAACTGAAACTAAACCAAATCTAATTCCAACAACATATACTGTTGCTAATACTAATTTGAGCCCGTTAACAGCTGGGGCTGACTTTACGTTAGCTGCAGAAAAAACTGTAAATGCTGTAGTACATGTAAAACAATACGGAGTTAGCCGAACTCCAAGGAATCTAATGGAGTTTTTTAGAAATGGTGGTTCGGAAGAAAGAAGAATTCAAGGTGCAGGTTCTGGAGTAATTATTACTGAAGATGGGTATATTGTAACTAACAATCATGTTATTGATGGGGCCACAGACTTAGAAGTGACTTTAAACAACAACAAATCGTATAAAGCCAAAGTGGTAGGTACCGCTCCACAATCAGATATTGCTTTGATTAAGATTGAATCTGATCAAAAACTATCTTACATCCCTTTTGGAGATTCTAATGCTGCCAAAATTGGAGAATGGGTGCTAGCTGTTGGTAACCCCTTTAACCTAACCTCTACTGTTACAGCAGGTATTATTAGCGCTAAATCACGAGATCTTAACGAAGCAGATAACAATGCGCAATCCTTTATACAAACTGATGCCGCAATAAACCCAGGAAATAGTGGTGGTGCCTTGGTCAATGTTAATGGTGAATTAATCGGTATTAATACTGCTATTACTTCTCAAACCGGAAGTTATGTAGGGTACGCTTTTGCAGTACCATCTAATAATGCGCGTAAAATAGTTGAAGATATATTAGAGTTTGGAGATGTACAAAGAGGAATCATCGGTATAACCGGTGGCACCATCAACCCTAAAGCCATTGAAGAATTTGATATTTCTACTTCTCAAGGAGTTTTTGTTGCCTCTGTAGCCGAAGAAAGCGGTGCCAAAAAAGCGGGTATAAAAAAAGGTGATGTCATAAAAGAAATAGACGGATTGCCCATAAGAAAATTTGCAGACCTTACAGGATATGTAAATAGCAAGAGACCTAAAGATGTGATTAATATTAAAGTGTTAAGAAAAAATACAGAACTTGTTTTGCCTGTTACCCTTTCTAAATATGAAATTCAAAGTTACAATATAGATGATGTCGGAGTTGAAGTTGTTAACCCACCGAAAAATTATCTAAATAAATTTAATCTTGATCATGGCGTAGTCATAAGCAAAGCTTTAAGTTCAAGAATGAAAAGATATAACCTAGAGGGTCTTATTATAAGTGAAGTCGATGGCAAAAAAGTAAAAACCGTTCTTGAGGTAAAAAAAATAATAGAGAATAAATACAAAGATGAAGATATTACGATTAGCTTAGTGGATCGCAATGGAGAAAAAAGAGAATTTGTTTTTCAATAATTGAGCAAAAACCTAGATACAATCACACTTCCCATTGCTTTAAAAATGCAATGGGATTTTTTTATCGAAAAAGCTTTACGAAAACGTTTGAAATATATACTTTTGCACGAAATTTCAAGACTATAAAAACACAACAAAATTATGAGCTCTAACGAAGTTTATGAAAAAGAACTTGCTTTTCAGGCCGACAGACGTCGGGCTACAGTTGCTTTTATAAAAACCATAAGTGATTTATGGTACGACAATTCGATCGAATTAGTACTTTTCAGAAATCAACTTATTGATAAAAACGTAAGCGAAATTATCAATCTGCATGAATATGCAGGAGAATTTGTGCAAAAACCTATTTCAATTTTTGACTCTGCAGAAATTGCACAAGCCATTAAACTCATGGATTTACCTCCATCAAAGTTAGACATTGGTAAACTCACTTATGAATATCATGTATCGGGAGATGAATACGGATCTATCAATCGTTTTATTCAGGATAAATTAAAAGATGCCAAGAAGGTAAAACCTATCTCACCAAAAAACGTAGTACTCTATGGTTTCGGCCGTATTGGTCGTTTAGTCGCTCGAGAATTGATGACCATTACCGGAAAAGGAAATCAATTAAGGCTTAGAGCAATTGTAACCAGAGGAGGTGTAACCGAAGAAATTTTAGAAAAAAGAGCTTCTTTACTTAGAAATGACTCTGTACATGGGGATTTTGCAGGTACTGTAGAAACCGACATCGCCAATAACGCTCTTATTATAAACGGAACTACAGTAAAAATTATTGATGCAAACAACCCGGAAGATATAGATTATACAGCATATGGGATTAAAGACGCCTTGGTAATTGACAACACAGGTGTTTTTAGAGACAAGGAAGCATTAAGCAGGCATCTGGCTGCCAAAGGTATTGACAAAGTACTACTCACTGCACCAGGAAAAGGAGTTCCAAACATTGTACACGGGGTAAATCATAAAGAACATAACCCAGATAAAGTAGACATTTTTTCGGCTGCATCTTGTACGACTAACGCCATTACTCCGATTTTACAAGCCGTAGACGAAAGTTTTGGAGTTGTTAATGGTCACCTCGAAACAATACACGCATACACTAATGATCAAAATTTAGTGGACAATATGCACAAAAAATACAGAAGAGGTCGTGCAGCTGCTTTAAATATGGTAATTACAGAAACGGGAGCCGGGAAAGCTGTCTCAAAGGCACTACCTAGTTTTGAAGGAAAATTAACCTCAAATGCCATTAGAGTACCAGTTCCAAACGGATCCTTGGCAATTCTAAATCTAAACTTAGAAAAGAAAGTCTCTAAAGATAGTATCAATGCAATAATGAAAAAATATGCTTTAGAAGGAAATTTAGTAGAGCAAATAAAATACTCTTTGGACAACGAGCTAGTATCAAGTGATATTGTTGGTTCTTCTGCTCCATCAATATACGATAGCAATGCTACTATTGTTGACTCAAAGGGACATAATGCCATTTTATATGTATGGTATGATAACGAATATGGGTACAGTCATCAAGTGATAAGACTATCAAAATATATAGCCAAAGTAAGACGATTTACGTACTACTAAGACATTATCTCAATTCTAAAAGCCGTTATTAAATAACGGCTTTTTTTATTTCCAAAACTTAATATTCATGACTAGTACAAAAGTCATCATAAATCTCTATTTTATTGTACAACTACAGCTAGTTAAATATCAATCAATTAACACTTCAATTACTTTCTCTAAAATTCTTACAAAAAAAACTTTTTAATTACTTACAATATCGTACATTTATTATCGTTACAGAAGAAATTAATAGCAAGAGAAAGGCTTTACACGATTTTTAAACAGAAAAAGTTATTTATCTACCACCTAACTCTACTGGATACAGGTGAAATTTTTGGAATATAATCATAAAATAAAGAATAAAACCACATGAAATTACCGCATTATCTATTCGTTTTAACCGTATTACTATCTTTTTCTAAAGCGACGTATGCACAAGAGGAAAATGTGACTGTTGAGCAGGCTCTAAAACAAGATAAAATCGAAGATCAATTCGATATTGTGATAAAAAAATCGGGAAGATACCAAGAATATAAAGTTATAAAACAAGTTTGGGTAAATAAACTAAAAGCAAACACATTAGATTCTATAAAAACACTTGAATCAAAACTAAACGAAACCAATCTTCAAATAACTAAACAAAAATCTACCATAACGGGATTAGAAGAATCATTAGCTAAAACAAACGAAGATCTTACTGCAGTTACCAATGAAAAAGATAGCATGAGCTTTTTTGGTGCATCGGTAACCAAATCTAGTTATATGACTATTATGTGGTTAATTGTTGCTGGGTTATTACTATTCCTAGGTTTTTTCATTTTTAAATTTAAAAACAGTAATACGATAACGCTTCAAGCTAAAAAAACACTAGCAGAAACTGAAGCTGAATTTGAAGATCATAGACGCAGGGCTCTAGAGCGAGAACAAAAAGTAATGCGTAAACTACAAGATGAAATCAATAAGCAACGTAAGGCCGGAGCGAAGTAAACTTAATTTTTAGATTTTTACTATATTCTTTCGCATCTTTGCACCCAACATTTAGTGAATTGTTAAGAAGATGCGCATAGATATTATTACCGTAGTACCAGACATTCTAAAAAGTCCTTTCGAAGCTTCAATAATGAAGCGATCTATAGATAAAGGCATAGTAGAAATCCATTTACATAATTTACGGGATTATACTACCGATAATTACAAACAAGTAGACGACTATCAATTTGGTGGTGGTGCAGGAATGGTAATGATGGTTGAACCCATAGATAAATGCATTACTAAATTAAAATCAGAAAGAGACTATGACGAAGTCATATATATGACTCCGGATGGCGAAACTCTAAACCAAGGGATCGCAAATCAATTATCCCTAAAAGGCAACTTAATTATTCTTTGTGGTCATTATAAAGGAGTGGATCAACGCGTTAGAGATCATTTTGTAACTAAAGAAATATCTGTAGGGGATTATGTATTATCTGGTGGCGAATTAGGAGCCTTGATATTATGTGATGCAATAATTCGTCTTATCCCTGGGGTATTAGGTAACGAGACCTCTGCCCTAACCGATTCTTTTCAAGATAATTTATTAGCTCCTCCTATATATACAAGACCCGCAGAATACAAAGGATGGAAGGTTCCAGAAGTATTAACTTCAGGAAATTTTCCAAAAATTGAAGCTTGGCGAGAAGAGCAAGCATACCAAATCACCAAAGAACGTAGGCCGGATTTATTAGATGATTAAGTTTCACATAACAAAACCTTTAAAAATAGTTGCAGATAAGTAAATTATACTTATTTTTGCACCCTGATTAAATCAACCTCTGGCGAAAATCGTGAATGTTGTTTTAATGAAACCCAAGAAACTATATCAAAAGATGGAAGATTTAGTAAAATTCGTACAAGACGAATTTGTTGCAAAAAAAGAGATGCCTGAATTCTCTGCAGGTGATACAATCACTGTTTATTACGAAATTAAAGAAGGAAACAAAACACGTACACAGTTCTTTAGAGGAGTTGTAATCCAAAGAAGAGGTGCTGGAGCTACCGAGACTTTTACTATTAGAAAAATGTCAGGTACTGTTGGTGTAGAACGTATTTTTCCGCTAAACCTACCTGCACTTCAAAAAATTGAAGTAAATAAAAGAGGTAAAGTTCGTAGAGCACGTATATTCTACTTTAGAGGACTTACTGGTAAGAAAGCACGTATTAAAGAAAGAAGAAACTAATCAACTTTCTTTTTCAAAAAACCAAAAAAAAGGCTGTCCATGGACAGCCTTTTTTTATGAACAAAAGTTAATAACCACAGTTCATAACCTTTTGATAACTAATACTATAACAAAAATTGACTACAATATCGATTTTTCTTATCTTTATAAAAGAAATTATATATCACAAGGATGACACAAGGATTCCTTACTATGTAATTCACACAATACGTTCTTTGAACATTAAAGACCATCTTACGATTTAAGATAAATATGAGACGAAAGTTATTTTTTTGAGTACATCGTTGAAATAACTTTAAGGGTTTACTTTGAAATCATTTCAAAATGAAATTCAAAAGAAAAAATTAAGTTTTGACACCTTCTTAATCCTAAATGGCATTTGACTATACGAGTGAAAATTAAAATAATTACAATCGTAATTTATAAACACAATCACTCATATTAGTCTTGTAAGTAGAAATCAATTTAACTAATCATGGTTTGATAACAGTTAAAATTCTACTTAAATTCCGGAAATATAAAAAGTGTTATAAATAACGAAAGTTTTTATTTAATAGCGGGTAAAACAGCTAACATAAAAAAAATATTTCCGATAAAGCCATATCAAAATATACGTATTCTTGATATGGCTTTTTAATTTTTAGGTATTTAGAAAATATTGAGCCCCATATTTTATATTTCACCCTACTTTCTTCTTAATTTTTTAAGAAATTACAATTCACCTCCTTTAACGCAAAACTAACAACACTCAGGTTGCATTTGCATGACTAGATTTGTATCTTCGCGCACGGAAATTCTCCGAATACTACTATTGTAAAAAACAATACACTAGAGGTATAATAAAAAAAGACCATTAGTATTGTTTGATAAAGAAAAATTAAACGACTAATATTTTCTTAAAACAATAGTACAACTATAAATAGGGTATCAAAAACAGTTAAGGTTAGTACGAATGAAGATACCTAGACAAAAACTTTAAAAATTATGGGAGTTAATACCTCAAAGATTGTTTACACTAAAACTGATGAAGCACCTGCTTTAGCAACCTATTCTTTTCTACCAATAGTTGAAAAATATACAAAAGCTGCAAATATTACCATCGAAACAAAAGATATATCACTTGCAGCCAGAATTCTTGCTACTTTTCCTGAAAAATTAAGTGACAAGCAAAAACAAGCAAATGCTCTTGGCGAACTAGGTGAGCTTGCTCAAAAACCTGAAGCCAACATCATAAAACTCCCTAATATAAGTGCTTCTGTACCGCAATTAAAAGCTGCTATTGCAGAATTGCAACTTCAAGGATTTGATTTACCTAACTATCCTGAGGAACCGGAGAACGAAACAGAAAAAGAGATCAAATCTAGATACGACAAAATAAAAGGTAGTGCCGTAAACCCGGTTCTTAGAGAAGGAAACTCTGATCGTAGAGCTCCTAAACCAGTAAAACAATACGCAAGAAAAAATCCACATTCTATGGGAGCTTGGAGCTCAGATTCTAAAACCCATGTAGCTACAATGTCTAGTGGAGATTTTCGTTCTAACGAAAAATCTGTTACTATTTCTAAAGCCGGAGATGTAAAAATTGAGTTTGTTGACCTAAACGGAAACGCGACTACATTAAAAGAAAAAACCGCCTTACTTGAAGGAGAAGTAATTGATGCTACTGTATTGAGCAAAAAAGCACTTCTAGCTTTTCTTGAAGAGCAAATAGAAGATGCAAAAGAAAAGGATGTATTGTTTTCATTACACATGAAGGCTACCATGATGAAGGTTTCTGACCCCATTATATTTGGTCATGCAGTAGAGGTATTCTTTAAAGATGTTTTTGAAAAACATGCGGCAATCATCGAAGAAATTGGCGTAGAAGTAAACAATGGTTTCGGAGATCTTATCAATAAACTCAAAAGAGTTCCTGATGCTAAAAGAGCTGAGATAAAAGCAGACATACAAGCTTGTTATCAAAAAAGACCAAAGTTAGCGATGGTTAATTCAGATCAGGGGATTACCAACTTACATGTACCAAGTGATATTATTATTGATGCTTCGATGCCTGCAATGATTCGTAACTCTGGACAAATGTGGGATGCCCAAGGCAATACTCAAGACACAAAAGCAGTAATCCCAGACAGTAGTTATGCTGGTATATACCAAGAAACTATAGATTTTTGTAAAAAACATGGTGCTTTTGACCCTACCACTATGGGAACTGTTCCTAATGTTGGGCTTATGGCCAAAAAAGCCGAAGAATATGGATCTCACGATAAAACTTTTGAAATCCAGGGAGAAGGTGTTGTTCGTGTTACCGATGCTACAGGAAATGTTTTAATAGAACATACTGTAGAAAAAGGTGATATCTGGAGAATGTGCCAAACCAAAGATGCTCCAGTCAAAGACTGGGTAAAACTTGCAGTAAGCAGAGCTAAAGCAACAGATACACCGGCAATTTTCTGGTTAGATAAAGAAAGGTCTCATGACGCAGAATTAATCAAGAAAGTAGAAAAATACTTACCAGAGCATGACACTACTGGTTTAGACATTAGAATTATGTCTCCTGTAGAAGCAACACGTTTCTCTTTAGAAAGAATCAAAGATGGTAAAGACACCATTTCTGTAACAGGAAATGTACTGCGTGACTATAATACAGATCTATTTCCTATCCTTGAACTAGGAACTAGCGCAAAAATGTTATCTATTGTTCCTTTAATGAACGGTGGTGGGCTTTTTGAAACAGGTGCCGGAGGATCTGCACCTAAACATGTTCAACAATTTAATAAAGAAGGACACTTAAGATGGGACTCTTTAGGTGAATTCTTGGCGTTAGCTGTATCTCTAGAACATTTAGGAGAAGTAAACAACAATTCTAAAGCATTGATTATTGCAGAAGCTTTAGATCAGGCAACCATAGAGTTTTTAGACAACAAGAAATCTCCTTCTCGTAAGGTAAACGAGCTTGATAACAGAGGAAGTCATTTTTATTTAGCACTATATTGGGCACAGGCACTTGCAGAACAAACTCAGGATGTAGCATTACAAAAAGAATTTGCTCTGATTGCTAAACAATTAGCAGATAATGAGGCGAAAATTATTGCTGAATTGATCGATGCTCAAGGAAGTGCAGTAGATATGGGTGGTTATTATTGGCCAAATACTGAAAAAGTAGCAAAGGCAATGCGCCCTAGTGAAACATTGAATGCTATAATCAACGCATAGAGAAATAACAAATACAATAAAAAAAGCCTGTAAAACATTTGTTTTACAGGCTTTTTTTATTGCAGACACTTTCCTCTAAATTAAAAGAATTAACTAAAATCTTCAACAAATGCAACCTTTCTAAATTCAAGTTGTCAATAATGGTAACTAGAAAAGAAAAGTATCTTTAAAGAAACTTAAACTCAATTGAAAACCAATATTCTTTACACACATAAAGACCTTGTAGAACAAAGCAAGTCTGGTGACAGGAATTCACAATATCGATTATATGAACTCTATGTAGATGCCATGTATAACGTAAGTATGCGAATTCTTAATGTAAAGGAAGATGCTGAAGATATTGTACAGGACAGTTTTGTAGATGCATTTAAAAACTTAACATCCTTTAGATACGAAAGCACTTTTGGTTCCTGGTTAAAAAGAATAGTAATTAATAAAAGTATAAATCATTTAAAATTAAAAAGAATAACTCTTGTGCCTCTGGACCATCATGAATATCATTTAAACGAAGAAATTAATGACCAAGTGATAGCATATGACATTAATAAAATAAAAACAGGCATTAAGAAATTACCCTTAGGATATCGACAGATCATTAACCTATACCTAATTGAAGGATATGATCACATAGAAATAGCGGAAATATTAGAAATTACTGTTTCTACTTCAAAATCACAATACCATAGAGCAAAGAAAAAACTAATTAAAATTATAAACACCCCATAATGGCATGGATGATTTAGAAAAATATATAAAAGAAAATAAACTTCTGTTTGATGAACATAAAGCTGACAGATCAAAAATGTGGGATAATATCGAGTCACGTATGGAAATTCCAAAATCAAATAGATTATGGAGATCACCTTTATTAAAAATAGCAGCAAGTATTTTGATTTTAATAAGTGGGGTATCCTTATACGAGCTTTCTAACATTTCTGATTTTAATCAAAATCAACAAACCAATACCGTACACAATGAATTGCATGATATTGACACGTACTACAAAGGCTTAGTCTCTCTTCAAGTACAGTTGGTGAAAAATAGCCAAAA
Source organism: Aquimarina penaris (assembly GCF_040786285.1). Classification (NCBI taxonomy): domain Bacteria; kingdom Pseudomonadati; phylum Bacteroidota; class Flavobacteriia; order Flavobacteriales; family Flavobacteriaceae; genus Aquimarina; species Aquimarina penaris. The sequence continues at coordinate 1,850,674 of NZ_JBFMKQ010000001.1, read as the reverse complement.
ATTACAACCCGAAGACAAAAAAGAATTCTTGTCGTTTATCGATGAGTTAGATAATGAATATGATGCTTTAAAATTAGAAATGACAAAAAATCTTAATAACGAGTACATTTTAGAAGCCATCATAAATAATTATAAGAAAAGGATAGAATTGATAGAGAACCTATTAAAACAGGTCAATAATTCAAAAAAAATGAATCGCAATGAAGACTATATATTATAAACCTATTTTATTGATACTAATACTACTGCTATCAAATTATAATGTGTGGGCACAAGAAAAAGTATCCAAAAATATAGAAAAAACATACCCTCTAACCAATACTGGAGAACTGCATTTAGATAATAAATATGGAAATATTGTCATAAATGGCTGGGAAGAAAAAACAATCCAGATTGTTGTTAACATAGAAGTAAGCAAAAAGAAGAAAGAAGACGCTACAGAGCTTTTAAAACGTATCAAATCTGTTATAAATAGTACAGAAGATTTCATTAATATCTCTTCAGTAATTGAAGAAAAAAGCAATAGTATGTTTTCTCGTCTTTTTGACAAGGCTAATCCTTTTGATTTTGATAGAGGTAATATTCAAATCAATTATGACATCCATTTACCTCATAATGCAGAGATAAATATTACGAATAAGTTTGGCGATATTATCATGAATGGATGGAATGGCAAATTAAAAGTTAACCAGCAACATGGTGACATTTGGATAAACAAAAACCTTGACAATGCCAATATAGAAATGAAGTTCGGTAAACTAAAAACAAAGTCTATCACCTACGGCACTATACGATTCAAAAATGGAGAAATCGACATAGAAGAATCTAAAGAACTTAAAATAACCAGTAGCGGTACCACTATTACTATCGAAAATGTAGCCTCTCTAGAAATACAGTCTAGTAAGGATAAAATAACTATACAACAAATAGGAAATATCCAAGGAGAACTTAAGTTTAGTAGCATGAATCTAAACAAGGTATCTGAAGACATTAACCTTACTATGGAGGTAACCGACTTTCGGGTTTCTAAACTTCAAAAACCGAATGCAAATGTTATTATCAATCAAGAATCCTCAGAACTTAATATAAATATTGCAGGAACCACTCTTGATTTTAATGCTTCTTTGGAACAAGGCTTATTAAGAATTCCTAAATCGTTCACCAATGTAAAAACCGATATGATTGATAAACGAAAAAGGATTAGAAATATTAGCGCTACTTATGGAACCAATAGATATTCGGGTAAATTTCAAATTACAGGAAAAAAAGGCATTATCGTCTTAACCGAATAACCATTAACAGCCATACTTAGTAAGTAATATCATAAAAAAATAACAAATCAATTATGAAACTTCAAAAAGCAACATTACTCTTTTTTCTAACTTTTATACTATATCAAAGTAATGCACAGGATTCAAAAGATAATAATTATATAGAATTTAATGATCGAAAAAACATTGTACATGGAGTTTATTTAGGAATTAGCGGGGGCTATGGACAAATTAAAGGTAAAAGCACATATATAACAGGCCTCAAATTAGCATATGTAGCCAACCGTAAATTTGAAATTGGACTTGTAATAAAAGGTCTATATTCTAATCAAAATTTATCAAGTATTTTTTTATCAGATGGCACTGAATTAGGTCCTGACTTAGCTGCTGTTTATGGAGGTTTCCATTTAGAACCTATATTTTTTAGTGAAGCCAAAGTAAACCTTTCTTTTCCTTTACTAATAGGCGCTGGTGCTGCTGGTGCTGGATATTTTGAATTAAATTTGACAGAAGAAGAAGAAGCAAAAGAAAGGAATTCTCTGTTCTCATCACTATATGTTGTAGAACCTGGAGTAAATGTTTTATATAATATTTCCAGATATGTTCAATTAGAAGCAGGAATAAAATATCGATTTTCTGGTAAAGCTGTACTAACTCCAAACGCATTTGTTCGTATCAACGGGTTCTCTACAAGTCTTGGTATAAAAATTGGTGTCTTTAATTTAGGTAGAAATCGTTACAAAAAAAATATATCAGATGACAAGTAAAAACAAAGAGAAATTACATGTTATGTATGTGTTTACTGAAAACAACAAAGTATACGTTAAAAAAAATAGGTTTTCGTTTTCATCAAATAATATAGCAGCAAAGCATGAAGAATGGCTTCCTATAAACTTTCAGTGGGAAGCGTCATAAACCTCATTATATAATAATATAACTCAAAATTAACTCTTGTCTAGTTGTTTTACTCATTTCATATTTTTTCCTTTACAATCGTACTTTCTATGATTTTCTTTTTTATAGATTATTTGAAAAGATTGGTGGGTAAATATTAATAGTTTGTATATAACTTTTCAATTAAAAACAACTTTACTGTAATTTTAAGCAGTAATCACATTCTTTTATTTTATTCAACATATAATTAAAACATATATCCTTTGAAAAAATACATCTTAATTAGTTTCTTACTCACACTTATCACACAATATTCTTTGTATAGTCAAGAAAAATTTACTCTTAGTGGAACTATATCCGAACAATCAAGCAACGAAACTCTTATTGGTGTTAACGTGATTTTTCCAGAAATTGGAAAAGGAGCAGTAACCAATGAATACGGGTTCTTCTCTATTACACTTCCACAAGGAACATATAAACTACAGGTGAGTTATGTAGGGTTTACCGATATCTTCCAAGACATCGATCTTAATGAGGATAAAAAACTAAATTTTCAATTATCTGAGTCATCCGAAATGTTGGATGAAGTGGTGATTACTGAAAAAGTCGACAAGCTAAATATAAAAACCCCGCAAATGAGTGTTAACAAGCTCTCTGCCGCAACTATTAAGCAAATACCGGTGGTTTTAGGAGAAGCAGATGTGATCAAATCTATTTTATTATTACCTGGGGTAACAAGTGCTGGAGAAGGCGCATCAGGATTTAATGTTCGAGGAGGAGCTGCTGATCAAAATCTTATTCTACTCGATGAAGCTACTATCTTTAATTCTTCTCATCTTTTCGGGTTTTTCTCTGTATTCAATCCAGATGCTATAAAAGATATTAAACTTTATAAAGGGGGAATACCTGCAAAATACGGAGGAAGGGTATCTTCTGTTCTGGATATATATCAAAAAGAAGGAAACAGTAAGGAATTTAAAATGAATGGAGGTCTGGGTGCTGTAGCCAGTAGACTACTTGCAGAAGGACCCATCGTAAAAGATCGAGGAGCTTTTTTAGTGGGTGGTAGAGCATCATACGCACATCTTTTCTTACCCCTATTTGACGTAGACAGCAAAGCATATTTCTATGATCTTAATACCAAATTAAACTATAAAATTAATGACAACAACAATCTGTTCTTATCAGGATACTTTGGGCGTGATGTGTTTTCTATCTCAGAAAGCTTTGAGAATACCTATGGAAATACTGTTTTAAATTTACGATGGAATCACTTGTTTTCAGACAAATTATTTTCTAACCTCTCATTGATATATTCAGATTATTTTTACGGTTTAGAATTAGACTTCGTTGGCTTTAAATGGAATTCGGGTATTAGAAATTTTAACGTCAAATATGATCTAAAACATTATATAAGTGATAGTTTTCAACTCAACTACGGAATTAACAATATCTATTTCAAGTTTAATCCAGGAGAGATAAAACCCAACAGCGCAGATTCTGGAATCAATAGAGAAAAACTTATCGATAAATATGCTAATGAATTTGGGGCCTATATAGATGCCGAGCACAAAATCTCTAACAAATTAACGCTTCAGTATGGACTTAGACTAAGTAATTTTATACGATTAGGGCAAGATCAACTGAATATTTATCAGGATGACAATCCCCTTCTGTTTAATCAGGAACTTCAAATCTACGAATCTGCAGAACCTATAGAAACAGAAAGTTTTAAGAGAAGCGATCAAATAGAAAATTTTACTAATCTAGAACCCAGGGCATCATTAGCATATGCTTTTAATGATGATACCTCGATAAAGGCCAGTTATAATAGAATGGCGCAATACCTTCACCTTTTATCAAACACCAACTCTCCTACCCCATTAGATGTGTGGACTCCAAGTGGTAAATACATAAAACCCCAAATACTCAATCAATATGCGGTAGGGTATTTCAAAAACATTAGTGATGGCCGATATTCTCTTGAAACAGAAGCTTTTTATAAGGATATTAAAAATCGTATTGACTATATAGACGGTGCCGATCTGATTGCAAACAATGCAATAGAACAAGATATTCTTAATGGAGAAGCTCGCGCTTATGGTTTAGAACTCTTATTGCGTAAAAATGAAGGGAAATTTAAAGGCTGGCTCGCTTATACCTTGTCAAAATCTGAACAAAGAACCCCAGGTAGAACACCCGAAGAACCAGGAATTAGTAATAACGAATGGTATAACACCCCATATGATAAAACTCATGATATATCATTTAACGGATCCTATGAGTTAAATGAAAAGTGGAAATTCGGAGCCAATTTTATATTCCAAACGGGGCAACCTACAAATTACCCAAGCGGACAATTTGAATATCAGGGCTTATCTGTACCCATATTTGATGGATCAAGAAATAGTGAGCGCTTACCGGCATATCACCGAATTGATGTTACAGCGACTTTAACGCCCAGAAAAAATAAAAACAGGAAATGGCAAGGAGAATGGGTTTTTAGTATTTATAACCTATATAGCCGTAGAAATGCTGCTTCGATTACGTTTACCAGAAACCCAGATACTTTTGTAAATGAAGCTATACGAACTGCAATATTCGGAATTATACCCGCTGTGACCTATAACTTTAAATTCTAGAAACGATGAAAAAATTATTTTTTATACTCCTATCAATATCCGTTTTTACAAGTTGCGAAGATGTAGTCGATGTAGATGTACCCAATGGAACACCGCAATTGGTGGTCGATGCTTCATTTGAATTATATACAAATGAAACCCCGGTTACCGTAGAAGGAGGAGTGCGACTAACTTTATCAGCTCCATTTTTTGATCAAGATGTTCCTACGATAAGCAATGCAGATGTTTTTATTACGAACAAAAATGATGATTCTGTTATTAATTTTATTGAATCCGGAGAAGCAGGATTCTACATTCCTGAAATAACAGATTTCCTTCCAGAATTTGATACGCCATATGAACTAACGGTAATTTATGAAAACGAAACATATATTGCCACAACACAACTTATACCCACTGTCCCTATCGACAATATAGAACAAGGTGATGCTACTCTTTTTGATGGAGATGAAACAGAAATAATAGTTTCTTTTACCGATACCGCAGATCGTGATGACTTCTATCTTTTCGATTTTGATTTTAGCTTGTTCCTTGCTAGTGAAGATCGATTTTATCAAGGTGAATCTTTTAACTTCTCTTATTTTTACGAAAATATGGTGGTCGGGCAGGATGTAACCATTAAGATATTAGGAGTTGATGAACGTTATTATAATTATGCCAGTCTTCTTATCGAACAAAGTGAACAAGATGGTGGAAATCCTTTTCTGGCGCCACCCGCAATATTAAGAGGTAATATTATTAATACCACGAATCAAGATAACATTGCCTTGGGATACTTTAATCTTTCTGAAGCGGATAGGTTCGAATTTACTATTCAACCATAATTTTTTTAGGAAAATAAAATAGTGGGTGATCCTAAAATCAAAAATGAGTATTTTTGAAGCATGTCATTTATAAAAACTACAGAACAATCCTCGAAGTATGATCATTTAGAAAAAATGAGCATCACAGAGTTACTCACACATATCAATAAAGAGGACAAAACAGTTCCTGATGCGGTAGAACAATCCATACCGCAAATTGAAGCTTTAATTTCTCAAATCGTACAAAAACTAAAAGAAGGCGGTAGACTTTTCTATATGGGAGCTGGCACTAGTGGTCGCTTAGGAGTGGTTGATGCCAGTGAATGCCCACCAACTTTTGGAGTATCTCATGACTTGGTCATAGGGTTAATTGCTGGCGGAGATGCAGCAATCCGAAAAGCCGTAGAGTTTGCCGAAGATAGTACTGATCAAGGATGGAAAGACCTTCAAGAATATCACATTTCTCAAAAAGATGTTGTAATTGGTATTGCTGCCTCGGGTACAACACCTTATGTTATTAGCGCTTTGCAGCATTGTAATGAGAATAAAATTATTACAGGTTGTATTACTTGTAACCAAGGAAGCCCCTTAGCAACAACAGCCCAATTTCCCATTGTGGTTACTGTAGGTCCAGAATTTGTCACCGGAAGTTCTCGTATGAAAGCCGGTACCGCTCAAAAACTAGTTTTAAACATGATTTCTACTTCGGTTATGATTCAACTTGGTAGGGTAAAAGGCAATAAAATGGTGGATATGCAACTTAGTAACAATAAGCTTGTAGATAGAGGTATACGAATGATTATAGACGAACTAAACATAAGTCGAGAACTAGCAGCTAAACTATTAGAACAATATGGTAGTGTTCGTAATGCAATAGACAATTATGGAGCCCAATAGAACCAATAAAGAACTACTCGGCAAAGGTGTACAACGTATGGCTATTGCACTTATTTTCATGTTTATAAGCCCAGTAATTATTCATTCTGCTTTTAAAAATCAAGATCATCCATTATATATACCCATTCTAATTTTAGGATTAATTGGTGCAGCATTCGCCATATTTATGGCTTTTAGAGGCATAAAAACAATTATGGATTCAATCTTTGGAAAGGGGTAAATACTGTAAATCGGGAAATATTCGTTATATCCCTTCTCTTTTATTTATTGGTGTTGTTGGATTATAACCAAAACCTGGAATTTTAATCTCCTTTCCCAAATAGTCAAGAATATACCCTATGGTAGCAAAGTGATGAACAGTATGGCTATTGGCATGAGCAAGAATACTTTCTAATGTATAACTTACTGTTACTTTACCCTGCCCCATATTATCTGTAACGTGAATCAAATAGTCTGTATTCACGTCTACATAAGAAAGTAAGGTTTCTTGTAATGTATAGATATGTAGTATTGCGGCTTCTTTATCGCTAGACAAAATTTCATCGCGTTTTCGGGCTGTTAAATCAATATCATTAGAATCTAATCCGCTAATAATACAATCAAAAAAATCGAGAGTATGTCTTATATGAGAACCAATACTCGAATAATAAGGTCCTAAAGAGGCATCACGATACGTTGTTGAATCTATTACTTTTAATAAAGCTATAGCATTATTAAGATTATGATTTATTGAAGATATAATTAATCGTTTCATAAAATATTAGGACGAAAGATACATAATTAACTTACATAATATAAGTATCGAATAATAAATTTTAAGTTTATGTATCCTCATTAAAATATTACATAAAAATTATCGTTTTAATAAAAATTCATGTGATAATAATAATTATTCTTACAAAACAGTAGGACATTTATTCCATAAAATTAAGGTTTCCCCGTAAAAATCAAGATAAAATGCGCTTTTTATCGATTAATGACATTTTTTTTAGGTGTTACATGAAAAAAATTGTATTATTGCTTCGTGATCAAAAGCCCCCTATAATGAAAAATATTGCACTTATCTTATTATTATCTTGTTTTATCTCACAGGTTAATGCCCAGAATGTTTATGATGATGCTTTAACAGCAGCTAGTTACGCTTATTCTCATAGTAAAAAAGCACATGGCGCAAATAATGTTTATCATACTCAAGAATATGCAGATAAAGCTATAGAGTCATTCCAAAAAGTAGAAGACTTAGCTAGTGAATGCGATTGTAAAATAGCTAATGAAACTGCATATCAAGCTAGAGTAGATATGCAAAGCTCATTAGAACAAGATACTTATGAGCGTAGTAGGTTTTTTGCTAAGCGTGCTAAGGAATTAGGTTCTCAGCTCCTAGAGCAATTAACACATTGCCAGGCTAATACCGGTGACATTGCTTATTCTGAAGAAGCTTCGATTGAAGAAGAAAACGAAATAGCTGAAGTTGAAAATGAGGTTTCTGAAAAGCAAAGAGAACTAGAAGAAAAACGTCGTCAATTAGCAATCGAACAAAAGGAGTTAGAGCAACAAATAGCTTTACAAAACAAGAAAAAGGCAGAATTTGAAGCAAAAAGAGCGGCAGAGTTAAAAGAACAGTCGTTAATGAAATCAAAAGCAGAAAGAGCACTACAAAAATTAGAGACTGCACTTCAGGAATTAAGTGTTGTACTTAATGAAGAATCAACATTCGAATCTCAAAGAGATTATGTTAGAAGTGATAATGAGTTAAAAAATGAGTCGCTTGATGATACTAAAAATTTCTATGTAAATAGAGCTAAAGAACTTACAAAAACAGCTATGCAGCAATTTGCTGGGTATACTGGAAACTAATAACAATTGAATTTTATTTTGTAGCCCCAAAATAAAATTTTTCGAAACGACATCTTTAATTAGGTGTCGTTTTTTTATTCCTAACTATGTACAAGAACACCAAATTAACCTACTTAAGAATTGCATTGTCAGATCATATCACCTTAGTAACCCAAAAGGTTTTCCTTGCTCTTCTGGGAGCTCTTTTCGGTTATATGTAACATCAAACCTTGGGTCAGATACATAGGGCATTCGTTCTTGTTTAAGAACTTCAAGACTTAAAAAGTCGAACTCTGAGACTACTTTACCGGTAATACGATAAATCCCTTTCCCTCTAAAGGGATATTTCTTAGCTACAGGCGGAAAATGTACCGTATCAATCCATTCTCCATTCTGGTCTAAAAATGTACCAAAAAACATACGGTCTCCTTTAGAGGTTCCTGTATTCTTAACGGTAATTAAATATCCATAAATCACAACAATTTTATTTATATATAAAGCTAAATCAATGCTTAATATACTACTAGTTGGAGGTGTTTCTAATAAAATAAAAGGATCATAAAGTGTAAAATTCAATAATTCTAATTGATCAAAAGCACTTTCTAAATCTGTAATTGTAAACGTAGGTAAGGTAAAATCTTTAGTATGTATCTTAAAAAGCTGCTGCTGAAACTCATTGACAACAATATGATTACATTTATAATGAGCCTCCCATAATAAGCTTCGTTTATCCTTGCCCAAGGATCTGAAGGCATCAATACGAATAAGTACATCTATCTGCTCAATAGAAAGTGGTACACGCTCCATAAAATCATCTAAAGAGCTAAACAATCCATGTACTCTGGCACTCATTATTTTTAGCATTGAGCGTTTTTCGAACCCTTGCAAATGTTGAAAACCTAAATAGATTTCTTTTCCTTTGATTATAGTATCTATCGAACTGGTATTAATGCAAGGTGCGTGGATGATCGCACCATGTATTCGTGCTTCGTGTATGTAGGTTTCTACTCGATAAAAACCACCACCATTATTAATAGTGGCCACCATATACTCTAAAGGGTAATAACATTTTAAAAATAAACTCTGGTATGATTCTACAGCATATGAAGCAGAGTGCCCTTTTGCAAAGGCATATCCGGCAAAACTCTCTATCTGTCGCCATACCTCAAAAATCACTTCATCTGCCTCTCCTCGTTTACGACAATTGGCAATAAATTTATCTCTTACTACTTGAAACTCATCTCGTGATCGGTATTTACCACTCATCCCTCTACGTAACACATCAGCTTCTCCTAAATCAAGCCCAGCATAGTGGTGAGCTACCTTAATCACATCCTCTTGGTATACCATCACCCCATAAGTATCTGGCATAATATCCCACAATACCGGATGAGCTTGTTTTCTACGTTCAGGATTTTTATGACGTAAGATGTATTCGCGCATCATTCCACTTTTTGCCACCCCCGGACGTATAATAGAACTGGCAGCTACCAGTGTTAAATAATCACGTACTCCCAATTTTTTTAATAACATTCGCATTGCCGGAGATTCTACATAAAAACAACCAATACATTCTGCTCTTTCGATCATTGCATTGATATTGGGGTCTTTAAAAAAAGGTTTCGCATTATGGATATTGGGTAAAATAACATCAGGGTGATTTTCTTTGATAATCGCAATAGCATCCTTTATTTTTCCTAGTCCTCGCTGTCCTAAAATATCAAACTTATACAATCCCACATCTTCGGCTATATGCATATCAAACTGAACAGTAGGGAATCCTTTGGGAGGTAGATGAGTAGCCGAAAAATAATGAATAGGGTTTTCAGAAATAAGGATTCCTGCCGCATGAATGCTTATATAATTTGGCCGACCATGAAGGCACTTTGCATACCGAAGTACTAATCTGGAGAGTTCATCAAGCTTGTTGGGGTCATATTTACCATCGCTAAGCTTATCAATTTCATGTTTAGGCAATCCGAATACTTTTCCTAATTCTCGTACAGCACCGCTATGTTTGAAAGTAACATACGCTCCCAATAAAGCTGCTTGGCCATTCTTACCAAAAGCTTCAAAAATAAAACGAGTAACATCTTCTCTATCCCAGCTAGAAAAATCAATATCAAAATCAGGGGGGCTGGCACGATATAGATTCATAAAACGTTCAAAATACAAATCCAACTCTATTGGATCTACATCGGTAATCTCTAATAAATATGCAACAATACTATTAGCTCCACTTCCACGTCCTACATGATAATAATCTTTAGATTTTGCATACTGAATGATTTTCCAGTTAATTAGAAAGAAGCTTACAAAATTTTGCTGTTTGATTAAAGTAAGTTCTTTTTCTAAACGTTTTCGTATCGCATCGGTCACCACTTCATAACGCTCAGGGAGCCCTGATTCACATAGATTAACAAGCTTTTTATAATCTGCATCAACATTTCCAAAAACAGTCTTTAAATTTTGATTTTCTCTGTTTTTTGAAAAATTAAACTCAATATTGCACCGAGCTAATAATTGTTGTGTATTCTTTATGATATGCGGGTAGTCTTCAAAAGCTTTTTTAATGCTTGCTATAGGATACATTTTATGTTCAGGAGCCCCTTGCTGAGATTCAGGTAATTTACTCAACAACATATTAGTATCAATAGCACGTAATAATCGATGTGTATTAAAATCACGCTTATCGCGGAAAGTAACCGAATGTAGCACTACCAACTTATCCGTATATTCACTCAGTCTTGAAAAGTGTAGCTTATTAATATCGGTAAGTCCAACACCTATAAATTCATTATCTAAAAAAGTAGTCTTATCCAAGGTTAGTAATTTTTCAAAAGGATAAATAACTATACTATCGCTAAAAGATGGAGCCTGATCAGGAAAGGTTTCTTCTGCATGTAAATGTTCTGAAAGAAATCGATTCAATTCTAAAAAACCATCATTATTTTGTGCCAGGCAAACATAACATTGCTGGGCATTATTACGAAAGTCAATTCCAACAATTGGTTTGACCCCATAAGAAGGTGCTTTTCTTATAAAATTTAAACACGCAGAAGTATTATTTATATCTGTAAGAGGAAAATGAGTACACTCATTATGTTGAGCCATTTCTAATAGCTCAATTTCTGATATCGTACCGTATCGCAAACTATAGTATGAATGATTGTTTAAATACATTTTTTTCTTTTGTATTGTAATACCATTTACTGAGTTCTATGCGCTAAAACAATAGGTGGCTCTCCATTGAAAGGATTTGTGAAATTTCCGACAGTACGTGATCCTTCACCCAATGTGGCTGCACGCATTATACTTCGATCTCCATATCGAATACGTATAGCATCCATAGCTTTATACAAGTTTACCGTCTTCTTTTCGTCATCAAATAAATTAATTTGATAGGTACCGGCAGTTAGGCCACTGTATCGAACCCCAACAAGCCGTATTAATAACCTTCTGCTAAATAGATTTTCAAAAAGACTTATCACTACAGGTATCAAATGATGATCAGCCGATGTGTATGGTATTTTAAGTTGTTTGGAATAGGTTTGAAAATCTGAATAACGAATCTTAACAGTTACACATGAGGTAAGCTTTCCTCCTCGTCGTAATTGAAAAGCCAGGTTCTCTGCCATTGAAATAATTGTAGTTTTCAGCATAGTAACATTGATTGTATCTTGGCCATATGTACGCTCGCTCGAAATAGATTTACGTTCGTGGTACTCTACTAAAGGTGTATGATCAATACCATTAGCACGTTGCCATATAACACGACCGTTTTTCCCAAAAACAGAAGTCATCATTTCTACAGGCATTTGCTGTACCGCATGCACATTTTTGATTCCCATATTACAAAAGGTACGATAGGTTTTCTCTCCTACCATTGGAATTTTCTTGATGGATAACGGAGCTAGAAATTCCTTTTCATAACCGGTATCGATTTTTAGTTGATTATTGGGTTTAGCCTCATTGGTAGCAACTTTAGAAACTGTTTTATTTACTGAAAGTCCAAAGGATATTGGTAGTCCTGCTTCATTAATAATTTTATTGCGCAATTCTGAAGCAAACTTGTAACACCCAAAAAAGCGATCCATCCCAGTAAGATCTGCATAAAATTCATCTACACTGGCTTTTTCTAAAATTGGCACTTCTCGTTGTAAAATTTCAGTCACTTGTTTTGAAAATTTAGTGTATGTACCTGCATTACCACGTATGTAGATAGCACTAGGACAAAGTTGCCTTGCCATTTTCATAGGCATTCCCGAATGAACACCATACCCTCTAGTTTCATAACTTGCAGCACTCACTACTCCACGATCTCCAGTTCCCCCTACAATCACAGGCTTATTGTTTAGTCTGCTATCCAAAAGACGCTCGCAGGACACAAAAAAAGTATCCAAATCGAAGTGTACAATTGTAGTATTCATAATTATTCCTTTTACATATATATAATATTATTTTCCCCGTATTTACGTAAGTAACTCTTG